>CAVQKV010000010.1:0-26177 GCA_963713185.1 uncultured Actinomycetes bacterium | reverse complement strand
GCGGTTCCTCCTGGATCTCGCGGTCCCGATCGGACATCGGATAGGTCATCTCGCCACCTCCGCCCGGAGCATAGCGCCCGACTGAACGGCCGTTCAGTCCGAGGAGGGCGAGGGGACGGGGACACGAGCGTCGTGGGTGATCAAGAAGGGGTCAACGGTCGCAGGCAGGCTCGAGCTCGACATCCCGTGGGCGGTGAGCCAGGCGTTCCGAACCCCGGTCCACATGGAATACGCCTGATCGCCGGTGAGCACAGTCACGGCCGCCGGAGCCGGGCCGGGGTAGGTCCCGGGCCCCAGCCAGCACACATAGTTCGTGCCGATGAACACCGCGTCCGGCGGGAAGCCTGCGGCGTCCCAGCCTTCCGCCGGCTCCTGTGCAAGCGCGAAGACGGAGTCAGCGATGACGGGCGTGTGGTTCTGTACTCCGCGGCCCTGCCACTTGAAAAAGTACCCCGGGCCATCGTTCCCGGCGTTCGCAGTGTGGATCCGCACGTAGCAACGCGCGACATTGATGAAGCGGGATTCGCCCGGCCCGATGGAAGCGAACAGAGACCGTGACTCGTTCTGCTCGGAGATGAAGGCTCGCACCCCATCCATCAAGCAGTCCTGGACCGCGCCCGGCATGAAGTCGTCATCTTCGATGCAGTCGTCGCGGATCGCCGAGAAGTAGGAGTCGTGAAGGATCCACGAACCAATGTTCGCTGCGACCTGTTGAGGCTTGATCCCGTCCTCGATGTTGTGCACGCGGAGGTAGGAATACGTCGTCAGCCCGCGCGAGTACGACTTGATCGCCGCTCCTCCGTAGCTGTGCGCCTGATCCCACGTCCACCTCGTCGGGACGCGGCCGAGAAAGAGCCCTCCCAGCCACTCGATCTCGGCGCCCAGGGACGCATCCGAGCCCACCTCCGCGCAGATCGGGCTCGTGTCACCGGACGCCGTGGATGTCCACCTAGTCGCGTCGTATCGCTGGCCCAGAGCGGGCTTGGGATCGACATAGCCCTCGTCGGTCGTACCGGTAAGTACAGTGGTCCTCGCGCCGTGACCCGGTGCTACTGGTGCGAGCGTGCCGGTCGATGTTCCACCCCCACCGGAGCCGGCGGGCGCCGGGCTCCTGCCGCCGCTCTGCTGGCGCGTACACGCGGTCACCAAGGCCGGCACTCCGCCGACCAGGGCGGCGCGGCCCATCCGCCGCAGGAACTCCCGACGGTTGATGTCATCGGACCATGCCCGCACATCTACCATTGCTTGATTCTTCCGCTTTGGCGCATTGTACGGACCATCTGGTCCTCCTCCGGTTTGGCGGCCGGTTGGCGGCGAAGATGGGAGCGGGCAAGGACCGAGGCGCGACCCACTGCGCGCGCCTCGGTCCGTTATTTGGGCAGGTGCGCACGGGTGCGCACGGTCCAAGGGGTAAATGCCCTGGTCAACGGCCTGGCGCGAATCCTCCTTCTCTGATCTGAGAGGCCCTGCTCGTGCGATCAGGGACACCGAGGGGGGACCTGCGACGTCGGGTCCATGGGGAAGCCGAGTTCTCTTCTTCACGCGGCCTATGCCATGACGACCCCGGTGTCCCTCGACCGCACCCGAAGCGTAAGGATGTCTTCTGGACGGAGCATCATCCACTCGACGTACGTACTGACGATGGCCCCGTATCGACTAGGTGGCGTACTGCACCGCCGGTTCGCCGTGCGGCGCGGGCTCCCGGTCCGCCCCCGTGACCCGTCGTGATCCTTGAGACCGCTGACCCAGGGCACCGTCTGACCGCACTTGGAGCAGTTGAGACGACCGTCTGAGTTCGAGCCGCCATCATCCGTGACATCCGTGGTGGCCGTTGTCACTGACCCTGCCGTTCGCACGCACGAACGCCCAGGTGTAGCCGTCGTCTTGCAAGGTCATCCGAAGCACTCCGAACACGTCGGTAATCCGTCTCTGCGACCCGGGGATCGGATCGCCGAACGGATAGCTGCCCGCTCCGCCAGTTCCGACGACGAACTCCCGAATACCCGTACGCGGTTCGCGGTCGCCGCTCGGCGACAGGGGCGCGAATCGCTCGTAGTTGTGTTCGTGCCCGTTGAGAACGACGTCAACTCCCTGTCCGTACAGCACCTGCCACAGAGAGGCCATGTCCTGGTCGGATCCGTGATTGGTGCCGGAGGACCAGCGGGGGTGGTGCCAGTAGGCGAGCTCACACATCGCGTCGCTCCGAAGAAGATCATCCCGGATCCAGTCGAGTTGTGCGTTAGAGATGCTCCCCGGTCCGGAATTCACCGCAACGAGGTGCCAGGCGCCGAGGTCGAAGCTGTAGTACCCGCCATTACTGCGATGCGCGCGCTGGCCAAAGTAGTCGAAGTACCCGTCGGCGCCCGCCGTGTGATAGTCGTGGTTGCCCGGGACCGGTCGCGTGATGTTCTTGAAGCGGCCCCACGTCGGGTCGTACGAGGCCATGAAGTCGGCCAGCTCACCGTCGGCGTACTGGTTGTCCCCGAGCGTCAGCGCTGCTGTCGGTTCGATCGAAAGAACGAGTCGAGCAGTCCGTCGCTGTGGTGCGTCTGACTCTCCCTCATGCGCGATGTCTCCGGCCGCCGTGATCACCGGAGCCCCGGCGACTGCCGGGGAGGCGAGGAGGGGTGCGGCGAACAGGAGCGCAGCGACCACAAGGGCGATCCTCAAGCGGACCATCGCCGATTCGCTCATCGCGGCGGGACAGTAGCAGCCCTCGCGAGTGGGTGCGAGGTCTCTCGAGACCGCAGGCTCGCCCTGCGGCGCGGGCTCTCGATGCGCCGTCGCTGAAATGCTGGCACTGGTGTGATGGTCGTTCATCGCTCGACGTCGAATTTGAACACGGCGAACTCCAGGCGGTCATTGCCACTCCGACTGGCACCGTCCAACACGAAGAACCGGCCTCCGATGCGCTCCACGGCGCGACTGTCCCGTACACCGAACGGCGTCAGATCGAACGACCACCCCGGGATGATCGTCTGGCTCTGCCAGCCGACGGCTTGTAGCACCTCGCGGCTCGTGACGGCGTACATCTCCGATCCATCTCGCGAGAAGCCGAGGCCGAGGATGTCGGTCAGATCGGAGATCTGGAAGGGCTGGCCGAGCGCGTTGCGTGGGTAGTTGTAAGTCCGAAGATCAGGTCCCACGGCCACGTACAGACGATGATCGGCGGAGTTCCATCCGGCGGCCGTGAAGTCGCTGGTCCGTCTCAACCGCTGCCACGAGTCGAGCCGAAGCACGCCGCGACGGCGCGTCAGGCGGAAGACCGTCGGTCGGACCTTTGCCGTGCAGCATTTCCCAGAGAAGACGTACAGAACATCGTTTGCCGCGTCGTAGGCCATGCTCTCGAAGTCCTCGGTCCGGTTTCCTCCGGCACGAGGACCGCCGCCGAATCGATGGGTGGACTGGAATGCCTGTTCCCCTATCACTCGTTTGAGTTTCCCGGTCTTCGGGGCTACTTCGAAGATCGCGTCCGTCTCGTCATCTGCGAGCCAGAGGGAGTGGTCCCTCGGAACGTAGGCGCTGCCCTCACCGTCGTGCATCAAGATCCGAGTGTGAACGAAGGGCGTGGTGCGGATGACGCCAACGCGCCTCAGATGCGGCGTCGTCTGTGCAGTCGACGACGATGCGGTGAGAAGAGCTGAAAGCACGACGGTCCACACGAGCGTTCGGACTCGGCGACCCGACCTGCTGGTGATCGCGCGCACGGTCCTCCTTCGCACCTCGTCTCGTATGACGGAAGCTTCTCCGAATGCGACGAGATGGCACATTGGCCTTTCTTCCTACGTCGTTCGCAGAGAACCACGCACAATTGGCCGCGTTGGGGCGATACGTTACCTTTTCCCCTCGCGGCGGCCGCCTGCTCGGCAACACCCGTTCGAAGTCGGGCAGCATCAGGACGTGAAGCAGTTCCGCACGGGGAGCTGGCCCGAGGGCATCGAGGCGTTCACGGAGCTGACGCTCGACCTGCTCCAGGTCCACGGGGTCGGACGCTAGCACCCTGATCGTCGGTGATGACTCGGTCGGGCCGTCTTCACCACGGGCAACTAGGCGCCTCACGGGTCATCTCGCTTCGGGCGCGGATCCGCGCACGGTCGACCCGGCGATGTCCGCCACGGACGCCCGCGCCGTCCCGATCGCGCCGGTGATAGAAAGGGGACCCGATGCGCACCCTCCCTCGATCACCCATCGGTCTGAAGGACGCCGCGGTGGACCTGCGCGGGGTGACGAGACTGTTCGGCGCCGCACCGGCGCTCGTGCGCGTCGACCTCGCGATCGAGCGGGGGGAGGCCGTCGTCCTGCGAGGACCGAACGGCGCGGGCAAGAGCACCTTGCTCCGGATCGTCGCGACGGCGCTGTCCCCGACCTACGGCGGTGGCTCGGTGCTCGGGTTCGACCTCGCCGACGCGCGCGAGGAGATCCGCCGGCGCTCCGAGCTGCTCACCCATCGCACCCGTCTGTACGAGGAGCTGACCGCGCGCGAGAACCTCGAGCTGTTCGCCGACCTGCTCGGCATCCACCACGACCTCGTGCAAGGGGCGCTCGAACGCGTGGCGCTCGCGGATGCCGCCGACGAACGGGTCCGAACGTTCTCCGCCGGGATGCGTCAGAAGGTCGCGGTCGCTCGCGCGATCGTCCGCGATGCCGAGCTCCTCCTGCTCGACGAGCCGACGACCGGTCTGGACGACGCGGCCAGGAGCGCGGTCGACGAGATGATGCTGCATGCGTCCCGCGAGGGTCGGACGCTCGTGATCGCCACCCACCACGCCGTGGCACCCGGCCTAGCCGCGCGCGTCGTCACGCTGCGCGACGGCTCCGTGGAGGCCGGCTCGTGACGCTCGCGCACCAGGCGACGTTGATCGCGCGCAAGGACCTCCTGATCGAGGTCCGCGGGCGACACGCGCTCGGGACGTTGCTCCCCTTCGCCGCCACCGTCCTCGTCGCGTTCGGGTTCGCGTTCGGGCCCGGCCGCGACGTGCTCGAACGCGTGGCGCCGGGCCTCCTGTGGATGGCGGTGCTCTTCTCCGCCGTGATGGCCTCGAGGCGCGCGTACCAGACCGAGTCGGAGGACGGGGCCCTCGAGGGACTCCTGCTCGCGCCGATCGACAAGGCGGCCGTGTTCCTCGGGAAGGCGTTCGCCGTGACGGTCGAGCTGCTCGCGCTGGTGATCGCGGTGCTCCTGCTGGTGATCGTCCTGTTCGACCTGTCGGTCGCGAACCCGTTCCTGGTCCTGGCGGCGTTCGTGCTGGGCACGATCGGGCTCGCTGCGGTGGGGAGCCTGTTCGGCGTCGTGGCCGAGTCCGCCCGCACGCGCGAGGCGATCTTCCCGATGCTCGTGCTCCCGCTCGTCGCGCCGGTCCTGATCGCAGGGGTTCGCGCGACCGATCTCGCGGCGGCGGGTCGCTCGAGCGAGGTGCTTTCGTGGCTGGGGCTGCTCGCCGCGTTCGACGTCGTGTTCCTGTCGGTTGGCGTCCTGGTGTTCGGCTACCTGTTGGAGGACTGATGGCGGCGACGGCGGAGCGCGCGCTCGGCAAGGCGACGTCTCGGAGCGGGGAGCACCTGCTCGGGATCGCCACGCTCGTCGCGCTCGGGGTCTCGGCCGTGCTCTCCCTCGTCGTGGCGCCGCCGGACGCGGTCCAGGGCGAGGTGCAGCGGATCATGTACGTCCACGTCCCGGCGGCCTGGCTCGCGTATCTGTCGTTCTTCGTCGTCTTCATCGCGAGCATCGCGTACCTGAAGACCAAGAAGACGCGATGGGACCGCGTCGCGGCCGCATCCGCAGAGATCGGTGTCCTGTTCACCTCGCTGGCGATCGTCCTGGGGATGCTGTGGGGCAAGCCCGTCTGGGGGACCTGGTGGACGTGGGACCCGCGCCTCACCACCACCGCGGTGTTGCTCCTGATCTACGTCGCCTATCTCGCGATCCGCCGGATCACGGACAACCCGTCCCGGCGGGCTCGCTGGGCGGCGGTGGTCGGGATCGTCGGGTTCATCGACGTGCCGATCGTGCACCTGTCGGTCGTGTGGTGGCGCTCCCTGCACCAGGGGCCGACGGTGTTCCGGCTCGGCGGGCCCGAGATCGAGGGGACGATGCTGCTCGCGCTCCTCGCCGGGGTCGCGGCGTTCACGATCACGTACGCGTACCTGATGACCCTCCGCCTCCGGGTGGGGCGGCTCGAGGAGCGCGCCGCGCGCGAGGCGCTGTCACCGCTCGTCGGGGCGGAGCGCTGATGGCGGCGAACGCCGGCTACGTGATCGCCGGGTACCTGGTCACCGCGCTCGCGCTCGGCGGGTACACGCTCCGGCTGTTCGCGAGGGCCAGGACCGCCAAGCGCCGGGCCCGGACGATCGCCGACCGGCGTCGCGACGGCTGAACCGGTCGCGGAGTCTCCGACCTGCGGCACCCGCGCGGAGCGTCGCGGAGCGCTTCCGGCCGGATCAGGTCCCGTCGGTCTCGGCTCGGGCCTCCGCGATGAGGTCCTTGGCCGTCTGGCGTTCGACGCCGAACGGCGCGGCGTCCAGATAGGTCTCGAACGCCGAGATCGCGTCCTCGGGACGATCGAGCCCGCGCAGCAGGATGACGCCCCGGATGAACAGCCCCTCCGGGTACCGCGGGTCGGTCGAGAGCGCCCGGTCGACGGACCGGAGCGCCTCCTCCGGACGCCCGTTCTGGTACAGGATGATCCCGACGTGCGCGAGCGCCTCCGCGTCGTCGGGGTCGAGCTCGAGCGCCACCGCGTACTCGGACAGGGCGTCCTCGATCATGCCCGCGTCCAGGTAGCGATGCGCGAGGTCCAACCGAGCGGCCAGGTCGTCCGGGTGCTCCTTCACACGTCGCTCGAAGAACCCGAGCGGGTCGTCCGAGGCCTGCGGCGTGGATGCCTGCAGCTGGGGTTCGGCGTCGCGGGCCAGGGACGCGACCACGACCGCGAGGACGGTTCCCCCGATCAACACCGCGACCGCCCACGGCGGGACGCGTCGAGGTTCGGCGGCGCTCGTTCGACCGCCTCCGGCCGGCGCGTCCTCGAGCGCGACCGCGGAGGCGCTCCCCGGCGGCGCGGCATCGCGTCGGTCGAGCGCGCGCAGCACGCGCGCCATCCGGCCCTCGGTCTGTTCGCGCAGCCGGAGGTAGCCGGCCCCGTCGAGCGCGCCCGACGCGTGCGCCTCTTCGAGGTCGGCGAGCGATCGCAGGAGCGCCTCGCGGCGGTCGTCGAGCGGGTCGGCGAGCGGCTCGACGGGCGCCGGCGCCTCGCGGAGGAAGCCTGCGATGACGCCGACGCCGGCGACGAGCGCCAGCCCCGCGACGGCGAACGAGATCGCGATCGGGTTCACCCGCTCCTCCCGATCACCGACATCCCCCGGTTCATCCGGGCTCCTCGAGATCCGCCAGCTCGTGCTCGATCCGCCGATGCTCGGTCTCGGTCACCTCGCCGGCGGTCCTCGGCGCTCGCCGGCGGACGAACGCGACCCACAGCGCGACGCCCGCGACCAGGCCGACGATCGGCACGGCCCACGGCAGGAGGTTCCACCCGTGACGGGGCGGCGAGAGCAGGATCCACTCGCCGTAGCGATCGATGAAGAACGCGCGGATCTGCTCGGGGCTCCGGCCGGCGCGCAGCTGGGTCTCGATCTCGGTGCGCATCTCGCCGGCGAGCTTCGACGGGGAGTCGGCCACGGACAGGTTCAGGCACACCGGACACCGCAACCCCGCACCGATCTCGTGCACGCGCTCGTCGAGCGTCTGATGCCCGCCCGAACCACCGGACGCGACCAGCGCGGCGAGCGCGACGACCGCGATCGCCGCCGCGAGCACGACGAACGAACGTGTTCGGCCGCTCACTCGACGTTCCCGGCCCGGAGCGCTCCCTCGATCCCGTCGGTGAGCCACTCGTAGGTCACGGCGCCGGTCGTCTTCGCGGCGATCGTTCCGTCCGGCGCGATCACGAAGGTCTCGGGGACGCCGAACACCCCGTAGGCGATCGCCGTCCGCGAGCCCGGGTCGTCGGCGAGCGGCCAGTCGCCCTTCAGCTCGTCGCGGAACTCGAGCGCCGCCTCGCGCGTGTCCTCGAACGAGACGCCGAGGACGACGACGCCTCGCTCCCGGTACCGGTCCCAGGCGGCGGCAAGCGCGTCGTGTTCCTCGCGGCACGGCACGCACCACGACGCCCAGAAGTTCACGACGACCACCTGCCCGTGGAGGTCGCCGAGGTCGATCGTGCCGCCCGCGTCGAGCCTCGGCAGCGAGAACGTCGGCGCCGGCTGTCCGATCAGCTCGCTCGGGAGCTCACGCGGGTCCCGGCCGAGCCCCGTGGCGAGCAGGAGCGCGAACAGCACCAGCGGGGCGAGCACCAGCGCGACGGCCCGCCACCGATGCCGCGAGCGCACCTTGCCGCCCGGTTCGACGGCCTCGTCGACCCGAACCTCGTCCGTCTCGTCGACGCCGGCGCTCACACCGTCACTTCCTCGCGACGCTCGGCCAGGTGTTGGGGGCCCCGTGGGCTCGCCGCCCGCGGCCGGGTCGGCCAGGCCGCGACGATGCCGCCGAGCGCCATGGCCGCGCCGCCGAACCACAGCAGCCCGATCCCCGGATTCACGAAGAACCGGAACGAGGCGCGGGTGTCGTTCTCGACCGTGACGAGCGACGCGTACAGGTCGACCATGCCGTTGAACGGCGTGCCGGTCCTGATCGACGGCGTCCCGATCGGCTCGGACGCCGACGGGTACAGGTTCAGGGACGGCTGGAGGCGGACCACCTCATCCCCCGTCTCGGGGTCGAGGACCGTGAGCTCGGCGACCAGGACCCGTCGCTGGGGCTCCTCGCGGGTCGTGAGCCCGTCGAAGCGGAGGTCGTAGCCCTCCGCGTGCACGATCTCGCCCCGGGCGATCGTGATCTCCGAGGAGCGGTCCGCCAGCGCGGCCCAGGACACGCCGACCACCGCGACGATCAGCCCGAGGTGGACCACGAGCCCGCCGTAGAGGCGGTGGTTCCGCGCGACCGCGCTCCCGATCGCCGCACCGACCGAGATCCCGTGCGCGCGCCGCTGCGCCTGGACGCCGCGGACCATCTCGGCGACCGTCGCGACCGCGACGAACGCCGCCAGCCCGAACACGATCACCGCCACGACGCCCGCGCCCGTCAGCGCGAGGAGCGCGGCGGTCACCGCGGCGGCCCACATCGGGACCTGCAGCCGGCGCAGGACCGCGGAAGGCGACGCCGCCCGCCACGGCAGCAGCGGCCCGATCCCCATCAGGAACAGGAGCAGCAAGGCGACCGGCGCGGTGTTGCGGTTGAAGAACGGCGAGCCGACCGAGACCTTGCCGCCGGTGACCGCCTCGGCGAGCAGCGGGTAGATCGTGCCGACCAGCACGGTGAACGTGAGCACCAGCAACAGGACGTTGTTGCCGAGGAAGACGCTCTCGCGCGACAGCGGCGTGTCGAAGGTCGCCTCGGCGCGCAGCGACTCGCGACGCCACGCGATCAGGCCGAACCCTCCGAGCAGCACCAGCGTGAGGAACGCGAGGTACAGCGGCCCGACGATCGACTCGGCGAACGCATGGACCGACGCGAGGATGCTCCCCCGCGTCAGGAACGTCCCGAGGACCGTCAGCGCGAAGGTCCCGACGATCAGGGACAGGTTCCAGACCTTCAGCATCCCGCGGCGCTCCTGCACCATCACCGAGTGCAGGAACGCGGTGCCCATCAGCCACGGCAGGAGCGCGACGTTCTCGACCGGGTCCCACGCCCAGTACCCGCCCCAGCCGAGGACGCTGTAGGACCACAGGGCGCCGAGCACCAGGCCGATCGTGAGGAAGATCCAGGCCGAGATCGTCCACCGGCGCGTGATGCGCATCCACGCGTCACTGACCCGCCCGGTGATCAGCGCGGCGATCGCGAACGCGAACGGCACCGTGAACCCGATGAACCCGAGGTACAGGAACGGGGGATGCGCGGCCATCAGCGGGTGGTTCTGCAGCAACGGGAGCGGACCCCGACCGTCGAGCGGGGCCGTGGCGAGCGTCGCGAACGGCGTCGTCGGCCCGAGCACGAGGATCAGGTAGAACGCCGAGATGCCGAACATGACCGCGAGCGCCCACGGGAAGGTCTCGGGGCGCCGGCGCCGGAACCGGAAGGCGACGGCCGCCAGGTAGCCGCCGAGGACCAGGTTCCACAGCAGCAGCGAACCCTCGTCGGCGGACCAGAGGGCGAGCATCTTGAAGAAGGTGGGGGTCGCGCGGCTGGAGTTCGACGCGACGTAGCGGAGCGAGAAGTCGTTCGAGAGCAGCGCCGCGAGCATCGCGAGGTTCGCCACGACGACGAGCGCGAACAGCGAGTACGCCGCCGTCCGCGCGCTCTCGACCACGCGCGGCCGGCCGGTCCGCGCGCCGACGATCGCCGCCGTCGCCCCGTACACCGCGAGCGCCAGCGCCAGCGCGAGCGAGAGCGTGCCGACGAGCGCCGGCATCAGCTCACCTCGTCGGGTGGCGGCGTCTCGCCGGGCGCCGGCGGCCGGTACTGCTCGCCGTGCTTGACGAGCATGTTGTCCGAGTGGAACGCGCCGTCCGCGCCGTAGGTGCCCTCGAGCACGACGCCGGTGCCGCTCTTGAACAGCGACGGCGTCGAGCCCGTGTGGACCACGCTCATCCTGGTGGTGCCGTCGGTCACGACGAAGTCGACGCCGTCGGCGACGTCGTGCAGCGATCCCGGCACGACCTGCCCGCCGAGCCGCAGGCGCTCGTCGGGGGCTGGGTGCTGCTGGAGGAGCTCGGTCGGCGTGACGTAGTAGACGAGGCTGCCGGACAGGGCCTGCGTCCCGACCCAGGCCAGACTGCCGGTGATCAGCACGAGCAGGACGACGACGCGGACGCGCACGGACAGAGCCTACGAGGGTGCCTCCGTTTCCGTCGAGGCACGGAACGAGCCTCCGCCTCAGAGCTCGAACTCCCCCCGACCGACGACGTGCACCCCTCCACCGACCCGGACGCGCCAGGCACGGTCCTCACGCCGAGCCTCCACATGAAGTTCGCTGGGACGACCAACCTGCTCGCCCTGATGGATGCTCACCGACCGCGTCGTGCCCAGGTCGCCGTATTCGGCGAGGTAGGCCCCCAGCGGGCCGGCCGCAGACCCGGTCGCCGGGATCCTCGCCGATCCCGAACTCCGAATCGAACATCCGAGCCGTCACGCCCTCGGCCGTGGGCGCGAACAGGTACAGGTCCTGCCCGCCGCTTGCCCTTACGGCCTCTCCGACGAGGTGCTCGTTCCTTGTCGCTCGTCGAAGTATGTCCAGGTCCCGTACAGGCACGATCGTGGTGGGTAGGCCGGTCGAGACCATCTGAACCGGACGACCCGGATCCAGTTCTGCGATCGTGAGCCCGATCGCTCTGGCGATCAGGTCGCGGTCGGGGAAGATGGGCCCGAACTCGGCGGGCAGCTGTGTCATCCACCCTGTGTTCGCTTCGACGTCCACCTCGACCGGGATCTCTCCCGCGGCGATCACCTGCGTGGCCGGCGTCGAGACTCGGCCCTCGCTCACCAACACGAACGCGGTCCCGAGGGTTGGGTGTCCCGCGAACGGCAGCTCCTGCCCCGGCGTGAAGATCCGCATCGCGTAGCGATCGCCGGCCGCCTCGGTCACGAAGGTCGTCTCGGAGAACCCGATCTCCTTGGCGATCGCCTGCATCTCGGCGTCGTCGAGCTCGCTGGGTTCGGGGACGACGCAGAGCTGGTTCCCGGCGAGCGGTCGTGGCGTGAACACGTCGACGAGCCGGAAGGGCACGTTCACGCCGGGCACTGTACCCACCCATTGCTACCGTTGTTCATGGCCGAGCGGACCTTCCGGGACGGGGCTCGAGCCGTCGGCCCGCTCGCGGTCGCCGTCGTCGGGTTCGGGATCTCGTTCGGCGTGCTCGCGCGTGCGGTCGGGTTCGGCTGGCTGGCGCCGATCGTGATGTCGGCGACGACGTTCGCGGGGTCGGCCCAGTTCGCGTCGGTCTCGGTCCTTGGGGACGGCGGGACGGTCGCCGCGGCCGTCGCGGCGGCACTGCTGCTGAACGCGAGGTACGCGCCGATCGGCATCTCGGTCGCGCCGTACCTGACCGGTTCCTTGTGGTCGCGGTTCGTCCACGCACAGCTCGTGGTCGACGAGTCATGGGCCATCGCCGCCGAGGGAGAGGGCCGTTTCTCGCGGAGCGTGTTGCTCGGTGCGGGTGTCGTCCTGTACGTCGTCCTGGGTCGCCGGGACGACGGTCGGCGCGCTCGCGGGACAGGGGATCGGCGACCCCGCCACCTTCGGGCTCGACGCGGCGTTCGCCGCCCTGTTCCTCGGGCTCCTCGTGCCGATCGCGCGGGACCGTCGTCACGTCGCGGCGGCGTTGCTCGGGGCGACGATCGCGCTCGCGCTCACGCCGTTCGCGCCGGCCGGCGTGCCGATCATCGCGGCGAGCGCCGCGTGCCTGCTGGGGTTGAGGCGATGAGTCAGACGTGGCTCGTCGTCGGGCTGGTGGGCGCCGGCACGATCGCGATCAAGGCGATCGGCCCGGTGCTGCTCGGCGGCCGTCCGCTCCCCGAGCGGCTCTCGAGCGTGATCGAGCTCCTCGCGCCCGCCCTCCTCGGCGCGCTCGTCGCGGTGCAGACCTTCGGGAACGGGCAGGCGCTCGCGGTCGACGAGCGTGTGCTCGGCGTGGCGGTCGCGGCGATCGCGATCTGGCGGAAGGCGCCGCTCCTGCTCGTCGTGATCCTCGCGACCGTAGCGACGGCGCTCGCCCGAGCGCTGCTCTGAGGTTGCTAGGCTTGCGCCGAACCCACGCGGGCGTAGCTCAATGGCAGAGCTCCAGCCTTCCAAGCTGGTGGTGCGGGTTCGATTCCCGTCGCCCGCTCCGGCGTGTGATGTCTCGAGACATCGTGCACACGTGTCTCGGGACATCCTTCCATGTTCATCCCTGCCCCTGGTAGCTCCGGGTCGGATCGATCATGAGATCGCGAAGCAGCTCGCCGTCCTCGGTGAGGACCCTGACGTGGAGATCCGCGACAAGGACGAGGACCCTCCGCCGTGCGTGTCGACGGCCCAGGCCGATGTGAAGCAGCCGGCTCTTGTAGCGCAGCGTGATCTTCCCCGCAGTGTCCACGCGGTCCTTGCGCACCCGGTAGTGCACCGGAGCGACGAACCCCGCACGCGACGGTGTGGCCTTCGGTCTCGCCTCGAACGCCTCCAGCGGCGTCCGCCGACGAAGGGCCCGGTGGGGACGCTCGGCGTTGTAGTAGGAGCGGAACCGATCGATCAGCTCCTGCAGCACCTCGATGTCCTTCGCTTTCGGGTGCTTGGCGAGCCACTTCTTCTCGGTCTGGTGGAACCGCTCCACCTTGCCGCAGGTCTGGGGGTGGTAGGGCGTGGAGTGACGATGGGCGACCCCCAGCGCACCCAGCTCGACCTCGATGGCGCAGCGACCGCCTCCTCGTGGCCCGCCCGCGAACACCGCGGCGTTGTCGGTGAGCACCGATGCGGGGAACCCGTGCGCCGCAAAGGCCGTGTGGAAGCTCTGCACGACGTCGGCGCCCTTCGTGATCGCTCTCGCGTCGGACGCAACACAGAGCCGGGAGTGGTCGTCGATGATGTTCAGGATCTCCACTTCGGACCCGTCCAGAAGCTCCCAGTGGGTGATGTCGGCCTGCCACCGTTCGTTGGGCTGATCGGCCTCGAACCGGATGAAGGAAGAGCGGGGCCGTTTCTGGGGCTGGGGTGTGACGAAGCCCCTGCGGGTGAGGACCCGCCAGATCGTGGAGGGGGCAGGAGCGCTCCCGTGACGCCGCTCCAAGTGGAAGGCGATCGTGTGGGCGCCGGCGTCCAACCCCTGCTCCGAGAGAGCCTTGCGGAGCTCGACGATCTCCTCTTCCAGTGAGACCGAGGTCTGCTGAGGGCTCCTCAGCGGGCGACGGGAGCGGGGCTCGAGCCCGGCCTCACCCTCGGCCTCGTAGCGTCTGACGATCTCATGGACCCACCGCCTGGACACTCGGTAGTCCCGGGCCACCTCGGACTTCGAACGGCCGAGCTCCTTGACCGCCGTGACCACCAGCCGTCCCAGCGACACCGCCCACCTCCCTCGGTCGAGGTGTGAACGATGTCCCGAGACAGGTGTGAACTATGTCGTGAAACCAGACACCGTCGCCCGCTCGCGTTCAGCCCCTTGTAGCCTTCGGTTCGCGCTCGAGCCGGAGCGCCAAGGCCGGGCAGGCGTTCAACGTCCGTCGCGCCAGTGGGAGCAGCTCGGCGGGCATGGTTGCGTCGTCCAGGATCGGGTAGCCCCAGTCGTCGAGCCTGATCATCTCCGGGAGCAGCTCCGCGCAGTCCCCGTGACCCGTGCACGCGATCGGGTCCACTCGTAACCGCATCATCTACGTCGCCTCCCCGGGCTCGGGCACGGGATGATGCGTGGCCCGCGTGACCCCGCGCCTCGCCGCCCGCGCAGATGAGCGCGGACATCGGGACCGAACACCTCGAGCGCGCTCCGCAGGATCCGGACCGCGCCGTCCGGCAAATCACACGCGACTCGGCCGGGACGTCGCGGCCACCGGTTCAACCGGCCGAAGGTCACGTCGCCGCCGCGTCCGGCCACGACCTGTTCGGCAGCCCCGGCGATGGCCGCGAGGCCGTGCACGCAGGGCCCGCACTGGCCCGCGGTCTGTCCCGCGAGCCAACGCAGGACGTTCGCCGCTCGGTCCAACCGCACGCGTCCCCGGGGACGACCGCGACTACACCCGCTCCGACGATGCCTCCGACCGCCGCCAGACCGCTCGGCTGCAGCGGAACGGTAGCGGCGGTCTCGGCCGCGAGCCAGGTCCCCGAGTAGCCGCCGACGAGGACGCCTCCCACTCCCTGTGGCGCGCCTCCGGCTCCGCGGATCACGTCGCCGATCTTCGCGCCGACCTCGATCTCGTACAGGCCTGGGTGCGCGACGCCGCCCGACACCGTGACGAGCATCGAGCCCGGCATCTCATCGGGCCCGATTGATTGGAACCATGTCGGTCCGAAGGCGTTCATCAGGGCGAGATGTCCGAGCGTCTCGACGTTCTGGATTCAAGGTGGGTCGACCCCGAACCCCGCGAACGAACGGCCGCGGGCCGGACGTCGGGATGACCGGACCACCGTTCAGCAGATGGACGAGGGAACGTTCCTCCCCGCCACGTAGCCGATCGAGATCCCACAGACGCGGACGCGCACACCTCCCCGAGCGACCGCCGAACGCTCCCGCATGGCCGCCTCGATCGAGCGCCGGGCACACGGCGCGGCGGCGTCCACACCAACGATCACCTCGTCGGCATCCACGGCGGCGGCGGCGAGCTCCGCGCCGTCGAGCACGAGGTGCGGGCCGAACGTCATCAGGACCCTGTCCTTCTCGCTCGCCGGCTCTCCCTCGCTCCCGTTCACGACGACGAACGGACGGCGCTTCCCACCGCCGACCGCGCGCATCTTGACGGCGGTCGGGAACGCGGCGCCGCCGCGGCCTCGCAGACCAGCGGCGTCGATCGCGTCGATCAGCTCGGTGCGGGGCGCTCGACGCGGCGTCGGAGGAGGCGGGAACACGGCCCGGTGTTCGCGCAGGCTCATCGGTGCGGCTCGATCGAGATGCGAGCTCAACCTGACGACGTTGGCGCTCGGATCCCCTGTACCGGAGTCGCTCACTGCGCGACCTCGCGGCTCGAAACGGCGCCGATGAGGAGCTGGCCCTGCACCTGCCCAGAGGCCGAGATCGACATCTGGACCGCGATGCGATCACGTCCCCGTAGCCGTCCGAGAGTCGCGCCCGGAGCGTGCCTTCGTCCAGGCCGGTCGATCTCGCCCCGATAGGTCGCCGCCCCCTGAGGTGGGATCAGCCGGATGGTGCCCGAACGTACCGCGAAACCCTCCTCCTCCTGATCGCCGTCCAGCAGGATGCTGAGCGAGAGGGACGTCGGGTCCGACGTCTGCACCGACGTGGACAGCGTCGCGGCTTCGCCCGTCGAGGCGCGGTCGAGGTTCGCCGAGCCAGAGAAGGCTGCCTGCTCAGGCAGCACGATGGCGGCGACGGATGGTGCGGACGCGGTCGCGGCGGCGGCGGCCAACAGATTGGGCGGCGTGCCGGCACGCACGGCCCACCCTCCTCGCAGCGGACCGGTCACCATCCACACGGCGAGCGCCGGCGGCATCAGGACGGCGCCCACCACGAGAAGGACGCGAGCAGGCTCCCAGCCATCCCACCCGCGAGCGATCCGCCACACGGCCGCGATCAGCACAGCGCCGACCGACACGGCGACCAACCCCAACATCCAGGGTGAACTCGGTCGCTACCGACACCGGCGCCGTGGAGGACCGCGACCACCACGTTCCATAGGTCGTCCAGTGGACCGCCCGCCAGAGCCGGTAGCCGAGCCGAGCTCGGAGCAGGCTCGTGATGGCGATCGCCAGGAGGAGGTCGAACGCCAACGCTCCGAACCCCAGCCAAATGGGACGGTACGCCGAGCCGAAGGGCGCGACGGCGTCGATCAATCGGATCGGCGCGAACCCGTCGATCACGATCGTCGCCACATGGATCGCGATGAACACCAGGGCGAGGAGCGAGAGATCGCGATGGACCCGCTGGACCACGAACCGAGGGGTGCGCCCGGGAGACCACCGGGCGACGCTCGCGACACCCAGCACGACGATCGCTGTCAACAACAGGAGCGAGACGGCACCGCTTCCCCGAGTCAGGTACCAGAGCGCTCGTGACTCGATCGAGGAAGCCGACAGGCCACGCTGCCACCGCCTCTGGCCAGCCGCACAGACGAACGATCCGGCCGTCGGCGCGCACGAGCCGGGCCGGGAGCCCCAGCGCTCGGATCCATCCGACGGCACGTTCCCCGAGCACGATCGCCGCGGTCGTCGCCGTGTTCGCATCGACGCACCGAGCCGCCGTCACGGAGACCGTCCGCCAGACCTCCGCCGCGGGCCGGCCGGTCATCGGGTCGACGACGTGGTGCACGGGCATGCCGCCCCGCATCCAGCGCCGAACCGTGGTGCTCGACGTGGCGAGCCCGCCGCTCGAGATGCTCACGACTTCGCCGTTGTCGATCGCGTCGCGGTGATCGTCCGAGATCGAGACCGTCCACCCTCCCGCTGGGGCGTCTCCGAACGCCGCCAGATCGCCCCCAAGAGAGACCAGGACGCCGACGCCGGTCACCGCGACCGCTCTGGCAGCTGCGCCGTCGGCCGCTGACGCCTTCGCCGTCGCACCGAGATCGAGCAGGACGCCTGCCGGGAGGCGGATCGCGCACCGCTCCGGATCAGTCTCGACGACGCGCCACCCCGGAGCAGGGCGAGAGGTGATCTGCGGGCCGGTCGGTGCGATCCGCGCGAAGTCCCGGTCGTAGCCCATCCGTCGCACGGCGTCGCCCACCGTCGGGTCGACGGCACCGTCCGTCGCTCGCGCGGCACCTAGGGCCACCTCGACGGCTTCGAAGAGCGCCGGGCTCACCGTCGTCCATCGGTCCGGCGAGCCGTGGAGCCGCGCGAGGTCGGAGTCAGTGCGGAAGCGACTGCACGCCCGGTCGATCTCGTCGACCTCGTCGCGAACGACGGCGACGGCTTCGAGCAGTCGTCCGACATCCGAGGCGATCACGGTCGCGGTCGTTCCGAGCGCAGGGAACGTCGTGACGCCCGGCGATGCCATCAGGATCCCCCGATCCGACCTGTCCCGAGCCGACGCCCGGAACGGGAGCCTGAGGCGGCGGGGCCGGCAGGCCGCCCGTTCCGTCGTTGGGGGGCGGCAGCGCGACGAGCGGAGCCGGGGATGAGGACGAACGATCGGTCGCGTGGTCCGAGCCCTTGTCGCGCTCTGCGCGGCCCGGGAATGCGGCGGCGGCGATCGCCGAGAAGGCTCCGGTCAGTGCGACCGAGGCTGCGACGGCTACCCGCGCGATGAAGGAAGCGGACCTCAGCCCGCGCGTGCGGGCGAGACGATTGCGCGACCGCTCACGACCGTGACGAGCACGAGCGCGACAGGGAAGCGATGGCTGTGGCAATGAGCCCTCGGCTTCGGCTCGAGCGGATGACCCTTCGGGTACGGTTCGCATTCGATGCCGAACCCGAGAGGGTTCTCCCGAAGCTCGTCGAGCCGCGCGGGCTCGTCGTTCGATCCCGGTGCCTCGAGCGGGCTCCGGCGCCTATCCGACTTCTGGCCCGTCCGCAGGTCCATCCAGCTCGTCTCGATCGCGGCGTAGCGGGCCCACGCCGCCACCCACCCGTCGTCGTTGCGCGGGAACGTCTCGACGGGCTGCTGCGGCGTGTTCCGATCCCAGATCCCGAAGTGATCCGGCGCGTACCCGAGCAGGTAGCGCGAACCCGTGTGCGTGAACTCGATCTTCGCCTCCGGCGCCGGAGTCGCCTGCGCCGCAGGCGCCGCCTGGGCCGGTCGCGCGGCGGCGGGCTCGGGGGCGGAAACCGCCGGCGCCTGCGCCACCGGCTGCAGCGTCGGAGTGGGTTCGACCCTGGGCTGGGCCGCCGGCACCGGCGCCATCATCGTGGCCTGGGGTGCGGCGACGACCTTCTTCTCCTCGACCTTGGGTTCCTCCGCCTTCGGCCCCTCGTCCTTGGGGGCCTCGGCCCGCTTGGGTGCCGTCTCCGCGGCGGCCGGGATCTCGTCGACGAGCCACGATCCGCACCAGCGGCACTTGATCGCCGCGTCCTTGATCTCCTCGGCGCAGTACGGGCAGGTCTTCATCGGCACTCCCTCCTTATCCGTTTGGCCGTATCCGTTCGGCCGTATCCGTTTGGCCGAATCCCCTTTCGCTCGCGACAGGCTCGCAAGCGTACTCCGCGACCCCGACCCGAGGGAAACCGGGCTCAGCCCGCCGACAGGAGCACGCCGCCCTTCATCACGACGTCCACGTCGGTGAGCAGGCCGACGTCGCTCAGCACGTCGCCTCGGACGGCGACGAGGTCGGCGAACAGCCCGGCTCGATCGCGCCGACCCGATCGCGCCAGCCCAGGAGCTCGGCGGCCACCACGGTGGCGGACCGGATCGCCTCGATCGGCGTCATCCCGTGCTTGACCATGGTGGCGAACTGGTGCGCGTTCATCCCGTGCGGATAGGTCCCGCTGTCGGTCCCGAACGCGATCCAAACCCCCGCCGCCACCGCCTTGGCGAACCCACCTCGCTGCACGTCGGTGGTCTCGCGGAGCTTGCGCATGACGTTCGGCGACCAGCCCTCGCGCTCGCCCTGCTCGATCGTCCAGTCCCCCATCCAGACGTCCGCGACCAGGTAGGTGCCGTGCTCGGCCATGAGCGCGATCGACTCGTCGTCCATCAGCGAGCCGTGTTCGATCGAGCGTACGCCGGCGCGAACCGCGCGCTTGATGCCCTCGGCGCCGTGGGCGTGGGCGGCGACGTGCGTCTCGTACAGCGCGGCCTCCTCGACCGCCGCCCGGATCTCGGCCTCGCTGAACTCGGGGGCGGAGGGGACGGTGCCCTCGGTCAGGACCGCACCGGTGGCGATGACCTTGATGAAGTCGGCGCCGCCGTGCAGGATCTCGCGCACCGCCCGGCGCACCTCGTCGACCGAGTTCGCGACGCCGAACCGCAGCTCGCGGGGGACGACGGCGTCGACGTCCGGCGCGAGACCGGTCACGTCGCCCCCACCGCCGGAGCTCGTGACGTACGCCCCCGCGCACTGCATCCGAGGTCCGACCACGTCGCCGTCCTCGATCGCATCCCGCAGCGCCACGTCCACGAACGCGCGGAACGTCCCGACGTCCCGGACGCTCGTGAACCCGGCCAACACGGTGTCGCGCGCGTTCCGAACGCCGGTGAGCGCCTCCTGCGCACCGGTCCGTTGCACGAGCGCCGCGTACCCGTGTCCGTCCTCGATCTCGCCGATCAGGTGGGCGTGGCAGTCGATCAGCCCCGGGAGCACCGTGTGATCGGAGAGGTCGAGCTCGACCGGCGCTCCGTCGTCGTCCCCGACCGACTCGATGCGGTCGCCGCGGACGCCGACGACGCGATCGCGGATGACCTCGCCCGCCACGACGTCGACCAGCCACCCGGCGCGGATGCGGGTGAGGTCGTCGCTCACGGCTCGATCAGACGGAACGACGGGTCCGAGGCCACGTCGGCGACGTCCATCTGGGCCTTCTGCAGCCGGCCGGAGCAGTCCCAGTTCATCGCCTGCCACCGCGTGAACTGATCGAGCACCCAGATGCCCGACTGTCGCGAGCCGTTGCCGCTCCGTCCGTTCCCGCCGAACGGCAGGTGCGCCTCGGCGCCGGTGGTCGAGTTGTTCACGCTCACCATGCCCGCCGAGATGCGCTCGCGGAACCGCAACACGTTGAGCGGGTCGCTGCGTGTAGATCGAGGCCGACAGCCCGTATCCGTGCCCGTTCGCGAGCGCGATGGCCTCGTCGAAGTCATCGAAGGTCCCCACGCCGACGAGCGGACCGAACGTCTCGGTGCGTACAGCTCGTCGCCGGTCCTGACGCCGTCGACGATCGTCGGGTGGCGAAGAGGCCCGCGTCGGGTCGCCCGACGAAGCCCTTGCGCGGGTTGCTCGCGGTGATCCGTCCCGGTCGCGGTCGAGCCGTGCACGGTGTGGTGCGGGTGCACCAGCCCCAGCCAGTCCTCAGGAACCGCTCGCAGAACCGCTGCGAGATCATCGGCCCGTAGAGCACGTCCTGCGCGGGGTCGCCGATCGCGGCCTCGCCGACCGCCTCGTCGAACCGCGCCAGGAACTCGTCGTGCACGCGCGCGTGCACGATCACGGTGCCCAGCGAGGTGCACCGCTGCCCCGCCGTACCGAAACCGCTGAAGAGCGCGCCCTCGACCGCGAGGTCGAGGTCGGCGTCGGGCATGACCACGAGCGGGTTCTTCCCGCCGAGCTCCAGGCACGGCGATCTGCAGGTGCCGCCCGCAGAGCTCGCCGATCCGCCGGCCCACGTCGGTGGAGCCGGTGAAGCCGACCTTGTCGACGAGGCCCTGCTCGAGGGTCTGCTCGAGCCCCGCGAACGTCTCGGGCCGTCGGCGAGCACCAGGTTGAACGCGCCATCGGGGAACCCGGCGTGCAGGAACAGCTGCGCGAAGCGCCTCGGCCGTGGCGGGCGTGTTCTCGGCCGGCTTCCAGACCGACCGCGTTCCCGCACAGGAGCGCCGGCACGAGGTACCAGGAGGGGACCGCGACCGGGAAGTTCCCCGCGGTGACGATGGCGGCGACGCCCACCGGCACCGCGGAAGGTGAACAGCTGCTTGTCCGGCATCTCGCGCGGGACCGTCTGCCCGTACAGCCGCCGGCCCTCGCCGAGGAAGAAGTCGCAGGTGTCGACGACCTCCTGCACCTCGCCGCGGGCCTCCGCGATGGCTTGCCGATCTCGCGGGTGACCAGCGGCCGAGTGCCTCGTCGTTGTCCTCCACGAGGCGGCCGAGCTGCTGGATCGCGCGACCGCGCACGGGCGCCGGGACGCCGCCCACCCGGGCTGCGCGCTCCGAGCGGCGGCGGCAGGCCTCGACGAACGTCGTGGCGTCGGCCAGCCGGACGGTCACGACGATCTCGTCGAGCCTGGCTGGGTTCGGGATGTCCTGGGTGCCACCCGGCGCGTCCTCGCGCGCTCGGCGGGCGATCAACGAGGAGACGGTCCGCGCCATCGCGCCATCCTAGCGTCGCCGTTCGCACCCCAGACGGTCGCCGTTTGCGCCTCGGGCCGACGGCTGCGACGATGCCTCAATGGCCACCGCGCGACGCCCCATGGTCAACCTCCTGGGGCGGGTCCCGCTGTTCGAGGGCTGCACGCGCCTCGACCTCTCGCGGGTCGCCTCGCTCTCGGAGGAGCCGAGTCTTCCGCGAGGGCCAGGTCGTCGTGAAGGCCGGCGATCCGGGCCGGGCGTTCTACGTGATCACCAACGGCAAGGCGAAGGTGGTCGCCGGCAAGACCCCGGGCGGAAGAAGGAGGCCGAGCTCGGGCGGGGCGAGTTCTTCGGCGAGCTCTCGCTGCTGGACGGCGACTCGCGGACCCGCACCGTCGTCGCCCAGACGCCGCTCGAGCCCGTCAGGCTCGAGCGCTCCGCATTCCGGAAGCTCCTGCGCAAGGAGCCCGACCTCGCGGTCCACCTGCTCGGGCGTGGCCAAGCGGACCCGCAAGACGCTGACACTCCTTCCCTGTAAGCGCCCGACCCGCTGCGATGGTTCGGCGCGCCGGAGCAACGACGGCGACGGGGGGAGATCACCGGTGGGCCGGGTGGCTGCTCGCGCTCGTGATCGCCTCGGCATGCAGCTCCACCGAGGACATGCCGTCGACCTCGGGTTCGAACGCCTCGACGGGCGGCGCGCTCCAGCTGCGGCCGGTAATCGATATCGATGCCCGATTCGCGGCGGGCTGGGATGCGACGCAGCTCACCTGCGCGGAACCCGGGGAGCCCCTCCGAGACTGCGTCTCGTCTGCCCTGGATGCGCCGCGCATCGTCCTCCTCGGACCGAGGAGGCCGGCGAGGACAAGTACGTGCTCGGACCTCGCATCGTCGACGGGAGCGAGGTCGACGAGCGATGAAAACCGATACACGCCGGGCTCCAGTTAGTCGGTGTCCGTGCACCTCACCGCCGACGGGACCGCCGCCCTCGAGACTGCGACGGAGGCCTACCGTGGCTCGCAAATCGCCATCGTCGTCGATGGCCGGATCGTGTCCGCACCCACCGTGGCGGCGCCGATCACCGGCGGGGATGTGGTCGTGGCGAACGCACTCACCGAGCGCGCTGCGACCTCATTGGCCATGCATCTCGACGCCGGCTAGATCGAGGGATGCCGGGTCGCTACGCCAGGTACCGGAACGCCCGCTCGGCGAGGTCCGACCAACCCTTGGCGTGCGCGAGGGGAACCAGCACCCACTCCTTCATCGGGCGGCCCCGCATCGGCTCGAACGGCTCGACGCCCTTCGTCGCGCGAGCCTGCTCGAGGTCGTCGGGGCCGAGCTTGAACGTCATCGCGTCGCCGAAGGTGCCTGCGAACACCTTGTCGCCCGCCTTGAGCACCGGCATCCCGAACATCTGGGACGCGCGTGGCACCGCGCGCGACGAAGGTCTCAGCGAGCTCGTCGAACCGCTCGACGGTCTTCGGCCCGGCCTTCGGCATCGTCGGCGTCTTCGGCTTCGTCGCCTTCGTCTTCTTTGACGCGGGCTTCCGTTCGGCCGGCATGGTTCGGATGCTACCCCGGCGAGCCATCGACGGCGCTCGGACGCGTCGCCGGGCTATCGTCACGCCGTGGACGAGCGCTTCGCCACCGACCTGCGCGCCGGCTACCCGGACGACGTCCCGGGTGTGGTCCTCGGATCGCCGATGCTCGACGGCGAGGTGCTCTCCGCCGTCCGTGTTCGTCTGCCCCTCTCCACCGTGAACCGGCACGGGGGAACGATCATCTACAAGGTCTGCGAATACAACACGACCGTTTGCTCGAACACCGCGTCGGTCACCTTCTGAACCGAACGCGGCCACCGGACGGCGCTGGCCCCTACAATCGGGGCCAGCGCCGGTAGCCTTCAGTCTGGACAGAGCGGCTGCCTTCTAAGCAGCGGGTCGCAGGTTCGAGTCCTGCCCGGCGCACAACCCAGGTCAGAGGCCCTACTCTGCCGATCGGGTCTGACTACTCAGATTCGTACAGCCTAGAGTGAGCCGCTAACTGGACAGGGGGGATCACGTTGGTGACCACACCCCGAGGTCGGGGAGGTCCGCAGGCTGGCCGAGACCTTCGAGATCGGGCTCGCGGCCGGAACCTGTCCCCCCGGACGGTCCGGAGCTACCTGGACGCTGTCGGTCGTTCGCCGGCTTCCTCGAGCGCGCCGGGATGCCGACGACGGTCCCGCGATCACCGCGAGCACGTCGAGGCCTTCGTCGCCGCCGAGCTCCAGCCGGTGATCCGACCTCGGTCCACATCCGCTACCGGGGACTCCAGCAGTTCTTCAAGTGGGCGGTGGACGACGGCGAACTCGGCCTCCCCGATGGTGAACATGAACCCGCCGATGGTCCCCGAGCAGCCGGTCCCAGTGATTCCGACGACGACTGGCGGGCTCTCAAGGCGTGCGGGGACGGCCTTCGAGGACCGGCGGGACCTGGCGATCGTCCGTTCTTCGTGGACACCGGCGCCGGCGCGCCGAGGTACGCACCTGGAGACCGACGACATGATTTCCGGCTGCGACAGGCGACCGTGACGGGCAAGGGCCGGCGGACAGGACCGTCGCGTTCGGCCACAAGTGCGCGCAGGCGCTCGACCGCTACCTCTGGTCCCGGAGGGTCATCGCGCGGCCCACCGGCCGCACCTGTGGCTGGGCCTGGCTGGTCCGCTCACCGACAACGGCATCGCGGAGATCGTCCGCAAGCGAGCCAAGGACGCTGGCATCGACGAGCGGATCAACCTTCATCGGTTCCGGCACACCCTCGCGCACATGGCATGTCCGACGGCGTGGAGGGAGAGAACCTGATGCAGCTGCTCGGCTGGCGTTGCGCTCATGCTTGGGCGCTACGGATCGTCGGCCGCGGCCGAGCGAGCGCTGGAGGACGCCCACCGAAGGCTCTCCCCGGGGGACCGGCTCTAAGGTTGTCCGACGGCCCGGGAGGCCGTGTTAGCTTCCGGCCCTACATACCTGGGTGAAAGCGGCCGGTCGTCGACCCGGCGGATACGGCGGGGAGGCAGCCCGAGGCCGCGAAGCCCCGATGGAGCCCTGGGGCTCGAAATCTAGCCTCCACCCGAGCACTCGGCAGAAAGCCGAACACGGGAGAACGCAGCAACATCGTCGGCCGTCGGGAAGACCCTCCAATCTGGGCTTCGGCGCCGGGGAAGGAGCGTCCTGGCCGCCGCAAGAACCTGACCGCGGACCGCGACGCCGACCGCCAAGCTCGCTGCCCACGTGATGCCCAGCAAGAATCCCCGCCGGGTCATCAAGGCGCGAGGAGCGCCAAGGCCAGGTTCCGCCGCCAGGTCGAGGAGGAGACCCCGGGCTCGATCCCGCCGAGGTCGAGCGCCGCGTCCGCCACCTGCAGCAGGCCGACATGTACCGGCTGGCGCTGCTCTCTTCCAAGGCTCGAGCGGCGCGGAAGAAGGCGCCCGCCGATGGGTGATGCCAGACATGGCGAAGGCCGGGTCTCCCCGGCCCCCACCGAGAGCCCTGCCGCCAAGCGGGACGCTCATTCGCATCTTCGCGGGGGCGACCAACCGGCGGTACAGCTTCAGCTGTTCGAGGACGAGCAGGACGAATAAGGATCCGATGGGGAGTTTGGAAAGGTTCCTTTCCAAGACCGCCCGCTGATCCCGAACCATCGCTTGCACCCGGCCGAGTGGGACCTGCGCCGCTTTGTGAACTCACAGCCTCGCTCCCGGCCCCACTCGTCGATCGCGGACCTCAGGCGGCGGTCGGCATGAGCGCCGTCCTCCGATCCGTGGCAGCCCCGGTTCAGGGGTGGAACCCAGGTTTCCACGGTCCAACGCATCCGCGACCTCGAGGCAAGGGCCGACGCCGCCGAGGACGAGGCGATCGCGTGCAAGTACGAGGCGGCTGGCCTGATTGCTTCGAGGAGCTGGAACGACGCGAGGGTGGGGCTCGGGCGTTGGGCAAGGAAGTCGGGAAGTCGCACACCCACGTGCTGCGGATGGAGGCCGTCCACCGCAAGCACGGGAACAAGCCGTACGTCACGTCACTCTCGGCGTGGAACAAGCTGCTTCAAGGGCAACGGCCCGCAGGCATCGCCGACCTGGCCGCGCCCTCGGCCCAGTATCCGCGTCCCAGAACCGCCGGCGGCTCGCTCGCCCAGGCCATCGAGACCACGAAGTTGGCGCTGCGACTCAACGACCGTCCGAGAAGGTCGCACGCACGCTGATCGAGGTCGTTGGGGAAGACGCCATCCAGCACGCCCCTAGAATTCCCCCAAAGCGGACATGCCCGACGAGATCGACGAGTCCGAAGACAACGTCGAGCCGGACGAGGAAGCCCAACCTCTTCGGTGGTGCGCCGTGAAGACCAGGATCATCGACGGGATCGAGTACGAGGACCAGGGCAACGGGACGCTCGTCGCGATCGGCGAACTGTCGTCGAACAGGCCGGTGAGACCCACGATGTCTCTCGCCAAGCTGCACCGAGCGGTTCGAGCGGCACCTCTACCTGCCCGACCTCGTTGGCGTTGACGTCGCTACAGCGACCG
>CAVQKV010000009.1:0-18313 GCA_963713185.1 uncultured Actinomycetes bacterium | reverse complement strand
CGTCGTAGGGCCCGCCCGCCGAGAACGTCCCGAGCGACGCTGCCGCCGCGACGGCCGGAGGCCACTCGGGGAAACGGCGTTCTGACGAGCGTCGGGTTTACGTGGGGAGCGCGAGGATCTCGGCGGCGGTGAGCCCGCGACTGCCCGGCGACAACCGGAGCCCGATCATCCCGCGCGGTGCCTCGGACCACGCGCCGTCCTTGAGGATGTCGACGCTGATCGCGCCCTCGTCGGTCTCGTCGACGCGCAGCGTCTTGCCGAGCTCGGTTCGGAAGAAGTTCGTCGTCGCCTCGGGGTCTCGGGGCCGCATCACCCCGCCCGCCGTTCGGCGGTCGTGTCCGGTTGTTGCGTTTCGCGTGGAGGATCGAGCGGAGCCGCCGGTTGGACCGCGGCTCGCTCCGGAACGTCGACGTGGACCGGATCCGTGAGGGTGGTCATCGTGCCTCCTCGATCGGAGGGGCTGCTCACGGCCTCGACGCAAACGGTCCCTGTGGGTGGTGCCATCATCATCTCACGTCGGAGTGCGCGCTCGGACGAGGTTCGGGTTCCGGATCGTGCAAGCTCGCGGTCGTGTGCACGAGGGAAAGACGTACACTCCACGTAGACGCGACCCCCGTACCTGTAGGGAGAAGAGGACGCACGGGGATCGCCTCCCACCGATCCGGTCCCATCTCGCTGGCTCCAGCGAAGGCCTGATGCCCGAGCGACTCCGCTCGGATCTCGCTCACCGTTGGCCCTGGTTGGTCAGGGGCACACGAGCAAAGGAGAACACGCATGAAGCACGTTCGCATCGCTACGTATGAGATCAAGAAGGGCTCGTTCCAGGAGCTCGCCGACGTCGCACAGGACGGGATGCTGCGCGAGTTCCGGAACCAGCCCGGGTTCATCCGGTACGGCCTGGCCGACTCCGGCGACAAGACCTGCGTCTCGCTCAGCCTGTGGGAGACACGCAAGGACGCCGAAGCCGCGACCCGCATCTCCGAGACCTGGGACCGCGAGCACATCGCCGACCGGGTCGAGCTGAGGACGAATCAGGTCGGCGACCTCGCCTTCTACGAAGGCGTTCCCGCCAAGGTCTGATCGACCGTCCGGTCGTAGGACCGGCTCGCTCGTGCGATCCACGAGCGTGGCCGTCAGGAGGAGGGGGATCCACCTCGGTGGGTCCCCTTCTTCCGTGGAGGCTTGAGTTCTTCCGTGAAAGGCTGGCGCCTCGACCAGCGCCACGGTCGGGGCGTTCGCGAGGGAGGGGTCATGACCGCGACCGAAGGGATCGTCGTCCTGCTCGGACGTGTGCTGTTCGCGGTGTTCTTCATCCGATCCGGGATCGCGCACGTGCGGAAGCACGACGCGATGACGGGCTACGCTCGTTCCGCCGGATTCCCGTTCCCTGAGATCGGCGGCTGGCCGGCCGGTGTCTGGCTCCTGGCGGGCGCCGCGTCGATCGCGCTCGGCATCTGGGCCGACGTCGGGTCGCTCATGATCGCCCTGTTCCTCGTGCTGGCGGCCCTGTACTTCCACCGCTTCTGGACGGTGGACGACGAGGGTCAACGCCAGACGCAGGCGGGCAACTTCTACCGGAACGTCGCGTTGCTCGGCGCTTCGCTCGCGCTGTGGGGGTTCTTCGTCGCGGCGGGTGAGGCCGTTCGGTTCACGCTCACCGGCCCGGTGTTCTGAGCCTCGTCCTCCGACGAACGCGGGCTACACCGGAACGACGGCGTCCACTCCCGTGATGTCGGCCTTCTCGGCGGACGAGGGCGGGGTCGAACCCGAGCGCTCGACTGGCCGCCCCAGCCTCGCGGCCTCGAGATCCCTGCGGCTGTTCCAGTGAGGGAGCACGTCCGCGAACGATGGGGCGTCGGCCAGGGCCAGGTCGCTCGCGGCCTGGGCTCGGCGATGCACCACGACGGCCACGAAGACGACCAGTGCCGCGACGGCGAGGGAGATCCAGACGAACGTGCCGGACAGCGCGATCGCCGATTGGATGAGCGCGAGTCCGGCGATGAGGGCGATCGCGATCGTCACGACGTTGGCCACGATGGACTTCGGCCAGTGGACCATGGCTGCCTCCTCGGTCTCAGGGAACCGGGAAAGGCAAGGTCGCGAGGGTCCTCGCGCGTGCGCCCCGTCTTGGGCGGTTCCACCAGTGGTGGAACCCCCAGCTTAGCACTTGAGGCGTCGGGCACCGGTCCGTGTGCGTCCATCGGGCGGTCGTCCCATTGCCTGTTCGGACAACGAGGCGTAGGGTAGGGTGCGCGGACCTCAGATCCCCGGCCCGCGGGCGCCTGCCGACCGGGCGCATCGGAGCCCAGAGACTCGCTCCCAGGCCGGAGGTCGCTTGTCCTCCAGGAAGGGAGCCGCGATGCTGGTTCCCACGGAAGCCTTCTCCGTTCGCGTCGAGTCGTCCAACGGCGCCGCACACCTGCGCCTGTCCGGGCGCTTCGACCTGGCGGCGGTCTCGTCGCTCGATGATCTGATCGGCCAGACCCAGCGGCTCGACGTCGTCATGGATCTCGGCGACGTCACGTTCATGGACAGCGCCGCGTGGCTCGCGGTGATGGACTTCGAGCATCGGGCGCACGACTGGGGCAAGGAGCTCCGGCTCGTCAACACCCCCGCCCCCGTTCGCAGGATCTTCGAGCTCACGGCGACCGACCACCTGATGGCGGACACGGACCTGCCCCCGAACGGCCGAGGTGCCCGACCGACCACCGTGACGAGGTGAACGGAGGTGAAGATGGCTCGGACCACGAACCCACCTGCGTTCGAAGGCCTTCGCGCCGACGCCGAGCGCATCGTCCAGCGGGGGAGCGACCTCCCCGCGTTCCAGACGCGCACGTGCGGGCACTGCGGACGCCAGACGACGTTCGCGCTGCAGGATCGGGCGGGCTGGTACGCCTGCCTCGCGTGCGGCAGGTACGCGTAGGGCTCGCGACCGAGGAACCTCGACGCTTCCGAGCCTCGAGGTGACCGACGTCGAGGTCGTCGCACCGCCGGAGGACGGCGATCTCGGCATGAGCGCGCCCAAACGCAAGCGTCCGGTCTGGCGCGTCGTGCAGATCCTGATCGCGATCGCGGTCGTCGCGATCAGCTTCCTCTACGCGATCCCCAAGATCGCGAACTACTCCGAGGTCTGGACCGAGATCAGGGACATGACGTGGCTCGAACTCCTGTTCCTGTTCGCGGCGACGGCACTGAACCTCGTCACCTACTGGTGGGCGAACATGGTGTCGATCCCGAACCTCGGCCTGTGGCAGGCCGCGGTCAACAACCAGACGTCGACGACGGTCGCGAACACGATGCCGGGCGGCGGCTACGTCTCGATCGCCGTCAGCTACGAGATGTACCGCGCCTGGGGCTTCTCCAAGACGGACGTCGGCCTCTCGGTCGCCGTGACCTCCGTGCTGAACATCTTCGCGAAGCTCGCACTGCCGGCGATCGCGCTGCTCCTGATCATCGTGACCCACCGCGCGAGCGGGTCGTTGATCGGGGCCTCGATCGTCGGGATCCTCATCCTGATCGGGGCGGTGGTGCTGTTCGGGCTCCTGATGTGGAAGAAACGGTTCGCGAGGGCGATCGGGTCCGGCCTCGGGCGGGCGGCGACGTGGGTCACGCGCCGGTTCCGCCGATCGCGCACGTTCGACTGGGGCGAGGCGGCGGTGCGGTTCCGGCGGAACACGATCGACTTCCTCGTCGAACGCTGGTTCTGGCTGACGGGCACCACGATCATCAGCCACCTCTCGCTGTACCTCGTGCTGCTGCTCGCGCTTCGGTTCGTGGGCGTGTCGGACGCCGAGGTCAACTGGGCACAGGTGCTGGGCGTGTTCGCGTTCGCTCGGTTGCTCACCGCGGTGCCGATCACGCCGGGCGGACTCGGGATCGTCGAGGTCGCGTACATCGGCGGGCTGATCCTCGCCGGCCGGGGTCATGCGGACGTACCGACCGACGTCTTCCACGCCCAGGTGACGGCGGCCGTGCTGGTCTTCCGAGCGCTCACCTACGGGATCCAGATCCCGCTCGGAGCGATCACCTACCTGATCTGGCGAACGAACACGAGCTGGCGCAAGCCGGCGCCGATCGCGGTCCCAGTGCCCTGACCTCCGCCGGTCAGGGGTCCGTCTTGAGCGTCTCTGCGAGGAACGCCGTTGCCACCTCGGGCAGGCGCAGGCGCGCGAGCGACAGGTAGTGCCCGTCGACAACGTCGCGAACGGATATCCAGGCGTTCCGCAACATCGCGTCCGTCGCCGGGTACCCGGGGTGCGTCGACAGACCGGAGAGCACCTGGATGTGCCGCTTGGTCGCGCGCGCGATGCGCACCGTCTCGGCGACGAACGCTCGATAGCGGTCGGGATCACGTTGGAGCGTCTGCGCCTGCGTCTCGATCAGCTCCGCGTTCGCGGCGGCTACCTCGACGATGCCCGAGCGCAGGTACGCCGACTCGCGCGCCTCCCCGTCCTTCGGCGCGAGCGGGCTTCCCGGGACCGAGACGAGGTTCGGGTGGGGCGTGATCAGGACGGTGTACCCCTTCGAGCGCGCGAGCCTGCCGAAGGTCTCGATCGACGCGTGCGGGTCGAGCCGTTCGTCCAGCGGTGTGGCGTCCCAGTGCTCCGGGTCGTACATCGCGACCTGGAGGTCGTCCTGGATCGTATCGTTCGCGACGTCCTCGGCGAACCGCGCGGAGCTGGCCCAGGAGCGACCGGTCGTCGCTCCCGGCCAGCCGCCCAGCGCGATCGCATCGCGGGACCCGAAGATCCGAGCGGCGACGTCCGGATCGATCTCCGCGATCGCCCGGATCGTGCCCGCGGCCGTGACCCAGCGCCGTCCCATATCAGGCGATCGGGCGGGGACCGGTGGCGCCGGGGTCGAGCCACTCGAGCTCGAACAGGCGCTCGTACCGCACGACGATGTCGCCCGCCACCCACAGATCCGAGGTCCAGTCCGATCCGTGGCCCGACTCCAGCGCCGTGAAGCGCCACCGAGTCGCGTCGAACGTGCCGACCGGCGTCCCGACGCGCTCGTCGCCCACGAGCTCGTAGCGCTGGCGGACGCGGCTCGGCTCGAGCGTGACCGGTTCGAGGTAGACGACGTCGATCTCGGCCGTGCCCGCGAGGCGGTGCGTCGTGATCGCGTTCGTCGTGGGCGTGAAGTAGTCGAGATGGACGTCGGGGCCGTACGGGATCTCGATCGGCCCGCGGTCTCGGAAGCCCTTCAGGGCGTGGCCGTCCGGCGCGGGCTCGAGCAGCAGGTCGTGCTCCCCGGTGTCGATCCGGATGCGGGCGAGGCGCCAGGCGGCGTCCACCGCGAAGTCCAGCGTCTCGGCGTGCGGTGTCGGATCCGAGGTCTGGACCTGGCTGAACGAGCGCCAGCCCATCGGACCGGGAGCGCACCGGAACTCCTCGGTCCCGACCGGCTCCCCGTCCTCCAGCACCGTGTAGCGACCGAACGGCATCGGCCCAGCGTATCGGCGCGGTTCGGTGTCCGGTGCGTGCCGGGAGGCCCACGCGTATCGTTGGCTCGTGCAGGGGGCGGCCGCGAGCGATCGGCAGGGTGGCGTCGAGACCGCGCACGGCGCGGCAGGGATCCGGGTGCTGGTGTCGTTCGCCGTGGGCGTCGCAGCCTTCGGCGTCGCCATGCTCGCGACGCCGTGGCAGGCGGCCGGCCTGATCGGATGGAACGTCGCGGCGACGGTCTTCATCGCCTGGATCTGGCTCACGGTGGCCGGGATGGACGGCACGGCCACGGCGAAGCACGCGGCGATCGAGGACCTCTCGCGCCCTACCGCCGACCTGATCCTGATCCTCGCGAGCGTGGCGAGCCTGGTCGGGGTGGGCCTCTCGCTCCTCGAGGCGTCGGACACCGAGGGCCTGGCAAAAGCCATGATCGTCGGGATCGCCTCGGTGAGCGTGATCCTGTCCTGGGCGACCGTGCACACCGTGTTCACGCTGCGTTACGCGAGGCTGTACTACGCCGCAGGAGGGGGGATCGACTTCAACGGGGACCGGGCTCCCACCTACACCGACTTCGCGTACCTCGCGTTCACGATCGGGATGACCTACCAGGTCTCGGACACGTCGATCGCATCGAAGGCGATCCGGCGAACGGCCCTGCGCCACGCCTACATGTCATACCTGTTCGGGACCGTCGTCGTCGCGATGACGATCAACGTCGTGGCCGGGCTGTTCAACCGGTAGCCGTACGCGCGGGTCGCGGCGACTCGCTCACATCGGGCTGACGAGCTGGAAGTAGTTGTCGTCGGGGTCGGCGAACGTGGCGACAGACATCTCGGGCGCCTCGGGCGCGTCACCGACGTCGGGGGCGTACGGCTCCTGGATGACCATCGCGCCGGCCGTCTTGAGGCGTTCGAAGTCGCCCTTCACGTCGGCGGTCTCGATGTTCCAGATGACCCGACCCGGATGAGCGTTCTTGCCCTTGACCTCGGTGTGCTGGGAGACGGTGAACCCGCCGGTGCCGAGCTGCCACCACGTGTATCCGCCCTCGCTGCCGGCCGGAGCCCCGAAGAGCTTCGTGTAATACGCCACCAGCGGGGCGGGATCCTCGCTCCCGATCAGGACGCTGTTGAGGTTCATGCGGCCTCCTTCCTCCTCTAGGACACCTGCCCCTGTTGGCAGGCTATCCCCGTTCGGTCGGTCTCGAGAACCTATACGGAGCAGGTCGACGGAACTCATCGGCGAGACCGTCAGGCGGTGCGTCCGTCGGGATAGGTCTACCCACCGGGCCCGGGCGCCGAACGGGGCACGCCCGCTACCAGGGGACGCCGGCGGCCGACGCGAGGAACGCCATCAGCGGCGAGATCCGTTCGCAGTCCCGCACGAAGGTCGCCATGAACGTGTTCGAGGTGACCTGCTTGTCCGTGAGCCGGACCGACCCAGTGAAGCTCTTGCGCTTGATGTCCTCGATCATCGGGTGATCCTCGTCGAACCCGCGAGGCGGCCGCTTCAGCGTCTCCTCCGAGTGGTCGAGCTTGCCTCGGGCCTTCGTCCACGCCGAGGGCTCGTCGGCGATCCGCTGCCGGATCGCCTGGAGGACCTCGGGCTCCGGCATCCACATCCCGCCGGCGACGAAGCACTCGCCGGGCTCGAGGTGCAGGTAGTAGCCGGGCCCGTGGACGCCCTTGCCGCCGAGCTGGAAGTGCGCGCCCGCGTGGGTCTTGTACGGGCTCTTGTCCTTGGAGAAGCGGACGTCGCGATGGATCCGAAACAGCGAACCGCCGGACGGCCGCGGGTCCGCGACGAGGTTGGGGCTGATCGTGCGCAGTTCGGGGCCGACGTCCGAGATGAAGTCGAGGAACGGCTGTCGGAGCGATCGCTCGTAGCGGTCCTTGTGCTCGTTGAACCAGGTCCTGTCGTTGTGACGCTTCAGATCGCGAAGGAACGCCAGCGCATCGTCGTCGAAGTACCTCATCCGAGCCTCCTTCAGCCTCCGTGGTCCGGGGATCCATGGGCAACCTATCGAGCGAGCATGCCGGGCGTCCCGTGGGACCGGGGAGGACGGATCCGAGGGAGTGCCCGAGACTCCGTTGACTTCCGGCGCGGTACCGGCCTAAGGTCGAGCTTCGAACGTCCCCATGGCCGGGGTTTCGCGTGCGAGGGAATCTGTTCGGTGTGACTTGCGCACTCCGTACGTCAAGCACGACCCCTGAGCGGCGTGGTGTCTGCGACTCCGTGGGAGACCCGGCGTGGTGACGTCCCGCCGCCTTGAGCGACCGGCGCCCAGCGTCGAATGCCCACGCTGCGGATCGGCGCTGGTCGTTCCCGCGCTGCCCGGCGGTCCGTCGGAGTACGTGCTCCAGCTCCGGAGCGGCAGCGCTCCGACGGGCGGGAGCGGCCCGATGGACGAATGGCTTTGCCGGTCGTGCGGTCTGCGTTGGCCGGACGATCGATCCCCGGCCGCGGTCGCCCTGGCGGCGGCCGCTCCCGAACCCGTCCCGCCGGCGATCTCCGGCGAGCAGATCGAGCCGGTCGATCTCCCGGAGACCCGGGGTTCGAGTGGCGTGACGTCTGCCGGCGTCGCCTCCGCACTTCGGCAGGCGAGGGAGGCGCGAGGACTCACCCTGTCGGATGCCGCAAGCGCAACCCGGATCTGGGATCGGTACCTGCAGGCGCTCGAAGCCAACGCCTCGCTTGAGGAGTTCCCCGCCCCGATCTACGCCCGGTCCTTCCTGCGTGCGTACGCGGAGTTCCTGGGGCTCGAGGCCGACCTCATGGTCAACCGGTTCGACGAAGACCATCCGGCAGGGGAGGATCCGATCCTCCAGCCGCTTCCCGATCCCCGACCGCGGCGACGGGCCGTCGTCAACGGGCTGGTGTTCGTCTCCATCCTGGCCCTCCTGGCGATGGCGGTCGCGCAACTCGAGGGTGGACGCGACCAAGGACCGGCGCCATCGGTTCGGGCCGCGTCGACGGATGCGTCTGTCGGCCGGTCCTCCTTGACGCGGCCGCCGCCCCCTCCGCCGAACGAAGGCATCAGGGCGGTCTTACAGCTGCAGGATCGCTGCTGGGTGGTGGCCATCGCCGATGGAACGACGCTGGAGCAGGGGAGGACGCTGGAACCCGGCGACCGGCTCGTGTTCCGCGCCGACCGGATCATGGAGCTGGAGCTGGGGAGCGCCGGAGCCGTCGAGCTGGAGGTGAACGGCGAGCCTGTCCGTACGGGCAGCCTCGGCGAGGTCGTCCGCCTCGAGCTCCGCTGGAAGGATGGCGAGGTCGACACCACCCTCGTCTGACGGGTTGTGGTGAGAGAGGCGACGGCGTGTTGACGTCGCTGTCATCGGTCAACATCCTCTCTTCGATCTCGACCAGCCCGAGCAGGACATCTCATGTCGACCACCGACGAACGGACCTTCGGGGGACAGACGTTCGTCGCCCCGCTTCGCCGCGTGCTCGTCCGCGCGCCCGATCCGGCGGCGCTCGTGCGGTGGCGCGGGTTCGGGTGGCTCGCCGAACCCGACCCCGCGATCGCCGCCGAACAGCACGAGGCCCTCTGCGAGCTCCTCCTCGGCGCCGGCGCCGAGGTCTTCACCGCCCGGAGCGACGTGGCCGAAGATCCCGACGCCGTCTACGTGTTCGACCCGGTTATCGTGTCCGACCGCGGCGCGCTGCTGCTGCGACCGGGCAAGGAGGGCCGTCGCGGCGAGCCGGCGGCGATGGCCAAGGACCTCCGGGCGCTCGGCGTGCCGGTCGCGTTCGAGATGCGGGAGCCGGCGACCGCCGAGGGCGGCGACACGATGTGGCTCGACGAACGCACGCTCCTGGTCGGTCGCAGCTACCGGACCAACGACGCCGGCATCGACGCGCTCCGCGAAGCGCTGCCCGGTGCCGAGGTGCTCGCGTTCGACCTGCCACGCGTCCGGGGGCCCGACGCATGCCTCCACCTGCTCTCGCTGCTCTCGCCGCTCGACGACGACCTCGTGGTCGCGTACCCGCCGCTGATGCCGATCCGTCTGCTCGAGCTACTCGCCGAACGGGCGATCGCGATCGTCGAGGTGCCCGAGGACGAGTTCGCCTCGATGGGGCCGAACGTCCTCGCGCTCGCGCCGCGCGTCGCGGTGGCCGTCGACGGCAACCCCCAGACGCGTCGGCGGATGGAGGCGGCGGGCGTCGACGTCTCGGTGTTCGAGGGCTCCGAGATCGCGCACAAGGGCGAGGGCGGACCGACCTGCCTCACCCGCCCGCTGCTCCGCGGGTGACGCGAACCGCCCGATCGCGATCAGATGGCGCCCGCTTCGACGTCGCTGCGCCCCAACGTAGACTCCCCGGTCCGTGGAGGTCCGCAAGACGGTCACGGTGCTGTTCGCGGACGTCTCCGGCTCGACCGCGCTGGGCGAGCGGCTCGACCCCGAGTCGCTGCGCGGCGTCATGTCCCGGTACTTCGACGAGATGCGCAGCGGCGTCGAGCGCCACGGCGGGACCGTCGAGAAGTTCATCGGCGACGCCGTGATGGCCGTCTTCGGCGTCCCGACGGTCCACGAGGACGACGCGCTCCGCGCCGTTCGCGCGGCGTCGAGATGCGCGAGGCCTCGGCGAGCTGAACGCCGAGCTCGAGCGCGACTGCGGCGTCCGGCTCGCAGGTCACGGATCGGGAGTCAACACCGGCGAGGTCGTCGCCGGAGACCCGTCGGCCGGCGAGGCGTTCGTGACCGGGGACACGGTGAACGTGGCCGCGCGGCTCGAGCAGGCGGCCGAGCCCGGGCGAGATCCTGTTCGGGCGAGGACGACGCTACCGGCTGGTCCGCGACGCGGTCGAGGTCGAGCCCGTCGAGCCGCTCGAGCTCAAGGGCAAGTCGCGAGCCCGTGCCGCGCGTTCCGGCTGCGTCGACGTGTCGCCCGGCGCGCCGCGCGCTCGCGCGGCGGCTGGACTCGCCGCTGGTCGGGCGCGAGGACGAGCTCGGCGCGGCTGCGGCGGGCGTTCGACGAGGCGGTGGCCGAGCGCGCGTGCCGCTGGTCACCGTCCTGGGCGACGCCGGCGTCGGCAAGTCGCGCCTGGCGACCGAGTTCGTCGCCGCGCTGGGCGACCGGGCCGCGCGTCCTGCAGGGCCGCTGCCTGCCGTACGGCGAGGGGATCACGTTCTGGCCGGTCGCCGAGATCGTCAAGCAGGCGGCCGGCATCGTGCGACGCGCGACTCGCGCCGAACAGGCGCGCGCCAAGCTCGCGCGCGCTGCTCGACGGACGCCGAGGACGGCGCTGCGTGGCCGGACGGCCTCGGCCGAGCTGCTCGGGCTCGGCGAGGCGCGCGGTCGGCGCATCCGAGGAGACGTTCTGGGCGGTGCGCCGGCTGCTCGAGCACGCTGGCGGCGCGAGCGGCCGCTCGTCGCTGGTGTTCGACGACATCCACTGGGCCGAGCCGACGTTCCTCGACCTGATCGAGTACCTCGCCGGCTGCAGCGACGGACGCGCCGATCCTGCTCCTCGTGCCTCGGCCCGCCCCGAGCTGCTCGACGCGCGGCCGGCCTGGGCGCGCGCCGGCGAGACGGACGTCGTCAGCTCGAGCCGCTCGACCGACGGACGAGAGCGCGCGACCTGATCGAGAACCTGCTGGGCGCGGCGGAGCTGCCCGGCGGCGTCGCGACGCGCATCACTCGACGCCGCCGAGGGCAACCCGCTGTTCGTCGAGGAGATGCTCCGCGATGCTCGATCGACGACGGCCTGCTCGGCGCGACGACGGGCAGTGGCGGCCGCGCGGCGACCTCTCCGACGTCGCCGTCCCGCCGCACGATCAACGCGCTGCTCGGCGGCGCGGCTCGATCGGCTCGGGCACGGCGAGCGCGCCGTGATCCAGCGGGCGTCGGTCATCGGCAAGGTCTTCTGGTGGGGCGCGGTGGCCGAGCTCTCGCCGCGAGGACGACCGCGCCGCGGCGTCGGCGCCCACCTGCAGACGCTCCTGCGCAAGGAGCTCATCCGGCCGGATCGCTCCGGGTTCGCAGGGCGAGGACGCGTTCCGGTTCCACCACCTCCTGATCCGCGACGCCGCGTACGAGTGCATGCCGAAGGCGGCGCGGGCCGAGCTGCACCAGCGCTTCGCCGGCTGGCTCGAGCGCGTGCGCCGGCGACCGCATCGCCGAGTACGAGGAGATCATCGGCTATCACCTCGAGCAGGCGTACCGGTACCGGGCCGAGCTGGACCGGTGCGACGAGCGCGACGCGAGCTCGCGGCCGGGCGGCGGCGAGCGGCTCGCCGTCGGCCGGGCGGCGGGCGCTCGCGCGCTGGGACATGACCGCCGCCGCGAACCTGCTCTCGCGCGCGCGTCGAGCTGCTGCCCGCCGACGACCCGGCTCGGGTCGGCGCTGCTGCCCGACCTCGGGCTGGCGCTCGCGCAGTCGGACATCCCGCGGGCCGACGGCGTGCTCGACGAGGCCATCGACGAGCGCCCGGTCGGCCGGCGACCCGCAGCTCGAGGCGCGCGCCGGCGTCCGGCGCTCGTTCGTCCGATCCTGCTGCAGACCCGAACGTCGACCGATCGGGCGCTCGCCGGAGGTCGAGCGGCTTCCCGGGCTGTTCGAGGGCGTGGCAGGACGACCTCGGGCATGGCCGGAGGCGAACAGCCTGATCGGCACGATCCGGTTCTGGCAGGGCCGAGCGGCCGCGAGCGAGCCGCTCGAGCGAGCCCTCGAGCATGCGCGGCTCGCCGGCGATCGCCGTCAGGAGGGCGGAGATCCTCCGCAGGCTGGCGCTGGCGATCGATCAGGGTCCGACCTCCGCCGAGGAGGGCATCCGCCGATTGCGCGCCGTCCTGGAGGAGAGCCAGGGCGACCGGAGGGTCGAGATCGGCGTGACCCGGGCAAGGGCCGGGCTCGAGGCGATGCGCGGGCGTTTCGCCGCTGCCCACGAGCTCATCGCCCACGGGAAGGCGGTGGCCCGCGAGCTGGGTGACCAGGTCGCCCTGGCCGCGGTGTTCCGCGATGCCGGGTTCGTCGAGATGCTCGCGGGCGACCCGGCGGCCGCGGAGGCGGAGTACGCGCCATGGGTTCGAGATCCTCGAACGGATCGGGGACAGCGGTCATCTCGCGAGCGCCGCCCCGGACCTCGGCGACGTGATCTACGCGCAGGAGCGCTACGAGGAAGCCGACGCCCTGGCCGAGCTGACCGAGCGGATCACCATCGAGGGCGACAGGGATGCCCAGGTCCGGGGCACCCAGCTGCGGGCGAAGGTGTTGGCCCGGCGCGGGAGGTTCGACGAAGCCGCGGCCGTCGCGGAGGATGCCGCGCGCATCGCGGCGGGGACCGACTACCTCGAGCTGCACGCCCACGCGCTCGTGAGCCTGGCCGAGGTGCTCCTGCTCGCGGGTCGACCCGAGGAGGCCGCGTCGTCGCTCAGGGAGGCGATCGAACTCTTGCGGCAGAAGGGGAACGTCGTCGAGCAGGCTCGGGCACAGGCCCTGCTCGAGGAGCTCGGGTCCTGATCGCATCCCGGACCGAGATCGGCCTTGACGTACAAGTGAGTGACTGCTAACTTCCTAGCCATGACGTCGACCGCCTCGAAGACCAGGCTCACCGCCGAGGAGCGCCGCGAGGAGATCCTCCGCGCCGCGATGGACGAGTTCGCGCACGGTGGCCTCGACGGCACGCCGACCGAGGCGATCGCCAAGCGGGTCGGGATCTCGCAGCCCTACCTGTTCCGCCTGTTCCGGACGAAGAAGGACCTGTTCCTCGCGGTCGTCGAGCGCTGCTTCGAGACCACGCTCGACACCTTCCGAACGGCGGCCGAGGGTCACGCGGGCAAGGACGCCCTGCACTCGATGGGGCGAGCGTACGCGGGGCTCCTGAAGGATCGGACCCGGCTCCTGCTGCAGCTGCAGGCGTACGTGGCGTGCGACGACCCCGATGTTCGAACGATCGTCCGCGACGGCTTCGGGCGTCTGGCGACGTTCGTCGCCGAGGCCTCGGGCGCACCCGCGGCGGACGTCCGTCGCTTCTTCGAGACCGGGATGCTGATGAACGTCGTCGCCGCGATGGAGCTCGACCGCGTTCGGCAGCCGTGGGCGCGCGAACTGATGGTTCCGATGGAGGACAAGCGATGAGCCTCGGCCGAACCAACAGCGCCCTCTCTTTTTTCGTCCTCGAAGGTAGTGATCGTTCACTAGCCACCGAGCGGAAGGAGGATCCGCGATGACCACGACCCAGATCCGGCCGGTGGACCCGGCCCTCGAGGAGGCCGGCCCGAACGCGCGGCGCTGGCTGATCCTCGCCGTCCTCTGCGTCAGCTGTTCGTGATCGTGATGGACAACACGATCGTGAACGTGGCGCTGCCCCGCTCGTCGCGCGAGCTGGGCGCGACCACCAGCCAGCTGCAGTGGATCGTCGACGCCTACACGCTCGTGTTCGCCGGCCTGCTGCTCGCCGGCCGGCGCGCTCGGCGACCGCTTCGGACGCAAGGGCGCGCTCATGAGCGGGCCTGGCGCTCTTCGGCCTCGGTTCGTCCGCGGTCGGCGCCTGTCGCCTCGAGCACCGGGCAGCTCATCGCCGCCCGGGCGGTCATGGGCGTGGGCGCCGCGCTGATCATGCCGGCGACGCTGTCGATCATCATCAACGTCTTCACCGAGCCGAAGCGAGCGCGCGGCCGCGATCGCATCTGGGCCGCGTTCGCGGGCGTCGGCGGTCGGCGCTCGGACCGGTCATCGGGCGGCTTGCTGCTCGAGCACTTCTCGTGGGGCTCGGTGTTCATGGTGAACGTTCCGATCGTCATCGGTCGCCGGGATCGTCGGACCGGCTCGTGCTGGTGCCCGACGTTCGCGCGATCCGCGCGCGCCACGGCTCGACCTGCCCGGCGCTCGCTGCTCTCGATCGCCGGTCGTGTCGCTGCTCGTGTACACGATCATCGAGGCGCCGACCACGGCTGGACCTCGGCGAGACCGTCGGCGGGTTCGCCGGGGCGCTCGCGCTGCTGTCGGTCGTTCCTCGTGGTGGGAGCTGCACACCACGACGCCGATGCTCGACGTCCCTGTTCCGAGACCCTCGGTTCACCGCGGCGAGCCTCGCGGTCACGCTCGTGCTTCTTCGCCCTGTTCGGGTTCATCTTCCTGGTGACCCAGTACCTGCAGTTCGTGAAGGGCTACTCGGCCGCTTCGGCGGGTGTGCGCACGCTCCCGTTCGCGCTCGCGATGGTGGTGGCGCCGTGACCTCGCCGAAGCTCGTGCAGCGGTTCGGCACCAAGCGGGTCGTCGCGACCGGGCTCGCCCTGATGGCGCGTCGGGCTCGTCGTCGCCTCGACGTACGACGCCGTCGACGCCCGACTACGGCATCGTCGGTCGCGATGATGCTGATGGGCTCGGGCTGGGGTCCCCATCGCCCCGGCCACCGAGTCGATCATGGGCTCGCTGCCGTCGGAGAAGGCGGGCGTCGGTTCGGCCGTCAACGACACGACGCGTGAGCTCGGCGGAACGCTGGGGGTCGCGGTGGTCGGCAGCATCATGGCCTCGGTCTACGGCGGACGGGTCCTCGACGCGCTCTCGGGCACCCCGTTGCCCGCGGGCCTGCGGACCGCGGCGGGCGACTCGCTCGCCGCGGCGCTCCAGATCGCCGGCGGGGTGGGCGGTGCCGCGGGGCGGGGCATCGCGCTCGCCGCGCAGGTCGCGTTCGTCCACGCCTTCCAGATCGGGTCGGTCGTGACGGGCGCCGTGGCGCTCGCCGGCGCCGCGCTCGCGCTCCTGTTCCTGCCGTCCCGTTCGCGGGAGGAGGAGCCGATCGCGATCGCGCTCGAGCGCGAGCCGTTCCGGCCGATGCTCGAGCCCGTCGTCGAGCGGGTCGAGAGCTGAGCGCGATGCGACTCGTCGAAACGCAGGATCCTGGTCACCGGTGGGAGCTCGGGGATCGGGCTCGCGCTTGCCCGGGCACTCGCGCCCGAGAACACGGTCGTGATCGCGGGCAGGGACGAGCGGAAGCTCGAGGAGGCGCGAGCGAGCACCTCGGGCCTCCGGGCTCTTCGGTTGGACGTCACGTCGGAAGACGATGCGCGTCGCGCGATCGGGTGGGTCCAGGAGCAGCTCGACGGGCTTGACCTGCTCGTCAACAGCGCCGGCGTATTCCGGAGCGGGGTGTTCGACGAGCCGGGAGCCGAGCGGGCCGCGCAGGCGGACGTCGAGATCAATCTACTCGGATCGGTGCGGATGACGAGGCTGGCATTGCCGCTGCTCCGCCGTTCGGATGACGGCGCCGTGGTGTTTCTGGCTTCGGCACTCGCGCTCGTCTCGGCTCCACGGATGGCCGTCTATGCGACCACGAAGGCGGCGGTCCACTCGCTCGCCCGCGCCCTGCGCGCGGAGCTCGACGGCGAGGTCAAGGTCTTCGACGTCCTGCCGCCGTGGGTCGAGAGCGAGCTCTCGGAAGGGGTCGCGGGAGCGAAGATCACGCCGGATCGCGTCGCCGCCGAGATCGTCGCCGGGTTGCGCAAGGACCGTTTCGAGATCCGCGTCGGCCGCATCAAGCAGCTCGCGGTGATCGGCCGGATCAGCCCGAAGCTCGCGGACTCGATCGCGGCGCGGGCAACCGGTTGAAGCCGGATCCCGGGGTTGCGCCCATGCGGACGCAGGACGGAGCATCGTGTCCAAGGGCGGAAGCCGAGTTCGCAAGACCAGGCGTCGTGGGGTGGACCCGCGAGGCTTCGAGAAGACCGTACGATCCGTCGGGCGTCCGACGACGTCTTCGCGTACCTTGCGGACTTCGAGACGTCCCGAGGTGGAACCACGCGATCGGGTCGACGACGAAGACCTCGGCGGGACCGGTCGGGGTGGGGAGCGCCTATCGGCAGATCCGCTTGGAACCGAACAGGAGCGAGGAGGGTTTCGTGGTGACCGTGTTCGAACCGGGAACCCGGATCGCGGTCGAGGGCGGGATCGGGCCCTTCCACGCCCGCCTCGACTACCGGCTCGAACCGATCGAGGGAGGGACGAGGCTCGTGAACGGTGTCGAGCTCGAACCGGCCTCGGCCGTAGGGAAGCTCCTGGCTCCGCTCGCAGGTTCCCGGGTCAAGGCCGCCGTCGCCGAGAACCTCGACACGCTGAGGCGGATCCTCGAGTCGGATCGGCGTTCGTCCGGATGACCAGTGGGACCCCCGGCGGGTCGAGCCCGAGCCTCCGGAACCACGGCGACGACCGCCACATACGAAACGACACAACCCGATCGCCCTCCGGGCGGCCCGACGAGCTCGCACTTGTGGAGCTCGCGGCCAGGGCCGGCATCTCCCCCGAGGAGGTCGAGCGCCTCATCGGGTACGGGATCCTGGTCCCACGTGAAGGGCCCCGGCCCTTCCGAGCGGCCGACGTCCTGAAGGTGCGGGTCGCGCGCGCGTGCGAGGCGGGAGGCCTGCCGATGGAGGGTATGGCCGAGGCCATCCGAGCGGGGCTCCTCTCGTTCGCGTTCGTCGAGAGCTGGCCCTTCGAGCCGGAGGGCTCCCCCGCCTCCAGACCATCTCGAGCTCGCCGAGGAGGCTCGTCTCCCATTCGAGTCCCTGCAGAGGCTCGTGGAGGTCTTCGGGTTCGCCAGACCCGAGCCGAAGGACGTCGTCGTCGAGGCCGAGCGTCCGATCGCGCTGCTCGCGGGGCGCCTTGCCGAGCTCGAGATCGTCGACGAGGCGACCCTGGCGCGGCTCGGGCACGTCTATGCGGAGGCGTTCCGACGGATCGCCCTGGCCGAGACGGAGGTCTACCACTCCGGGGTGGAGGTGCCGCTCCTCCGCTCCGGCCTGGGTGAGAGCAGGACCATGGAGCTCGCGTCGAGCCTGAGCCCGGCGCTGACCGGCATGCTCGATGACGCGGTCATGGCCGCGTACCGACGGCAGCAGGAAGTCACCTGGACCGAGCACCAGATCGAGCACGTCGAGCAGGCGCTGGAGGACGCGGGCGTCTCGCTGCCGGCGGCGCCGCCGACGGCGATGTGCTTCGTCGACCTCTCGGGCTACACGCGCCTCACCGAAGAGCGCGGTGACGAGGAGGCCGCGGCGCTCGCGGGCCGGCTCTCCGACATCGTCCAGCAGGGCTCGCGTCGGCAGGGAGGTGAAGCGGTGAAGTGGGTCGGCGACGGCGTCATGTTCCGCTTCCGGGATCCGAGCGGCGCCGTGGTGTCGGCCCTCGACATGGTGGAGGAGATCCCGGCCGCGGGCCTGCCGCCCGCTCACGTGGGGGTCGCCGCGGGCCCGGTGATCCGTCAAGGAGGGGACTACCGGGCGAACGGTGAACCTCGCCTCCCGGATCTCCGATCGCGCCGCGGCCGGACAGGTCCTGGTGAGCCAGCCGGTCGTGGAGCTGGCCTCGGTGCCGGGCGTGACCTTCGTAGGGATCGGGCCGATCGAGTTGAAGGGCCTGAAGGGTCCCGTCGACCTGTTCGAAGCCCGCCGCGCCTGAGGTCGCGACCCGGCGAACCGGCCGCCGGTCGCGGTCAGATCTCCCGCATGTCGGTTCGCTCCGCGAGCGACGTCGCCCTCGCGGCGTCGAGCGCTCCTGCGCCGGGGAGCTCGGCGTTGGCCGCCGCCGCGCCGAGCGCGAGGCGCGACGCATCCGGCCACGCCTCGCCGCGGTCGAGCGCGACGACCAGACCGCAAGGAACGCGTCGCCGCTGCCGACGGGGTAGCGGCCTCGCTCGTAGAGCACGCCCTCGGTGGTGCCGTGGGGTGCGGCCACCGACACTCCGTCCGCGCCGCGGGTGACGACGGCGGCGTGGCCCTCGCCGCCGGCGAGCTCCCGGATCTTCGCGCAGGCGGCCACCGCGTCGCGGCCGCCTGCGGGCTCGCCGAGCAGTTCCGTCGCCTCCGCGGCGTTCACCTTCACGACCTCAGGACCGGCTTCGAGGGCGAGCCGGAGGGCTTCA
>CAVQKV010000008.1:0-310164 GCA_963713185.1 uncultured Actinomycetes bacterium | reverse complement strand
ACCCGGCCGACGAGACCAGGGTCCGGTACATCGCGGTCTCCCCGGACGGCACCCGGTTGGTGGCCACGGGCAACTTCGCCACGGTCAACGGCCAGAACCGCAGCCGGGCCTTCAAGCTGAACCTCGGCGCGACCGCGACGCTCAGCACCTGGTACGCGCCCCGCTTCGACGAGAACTGCGTGGCGGGCGGCAGTCTGCTCAGTGGGCAAGGCGTGGACTTCTCCCCCGACGGCACCTACTTCGTGATCGTCACCACCGGAGGGCCGAGCGGTACGAACGGGATCTGTGATGCTGCGGCCAGGTTCGAAACGACGAACGTCAGCAGCACTGCCCAGCCGACCTGGATCAACTGGACGGGCGGCGACACCCTCTACAGTGTGGCGGTCACCGGCCCTGCGGTGTACGTGGGTGGCCACCAACGCTGGCTGGACAACCCCCTGGGCACGACTCGGCCGGTCCCGGCGCGGTCTAGCGCCCGGGCATCGGTGCCATCGACCCGGTGACCGGCAGGGCCCTCCCCTGGAACCCCACCAAGTCTCGGAACCATGGCACGATGGCCCTGTACGCGACCCCGGCGGGGTTCTGGGTCGGGAGCGACGGCGAGAATTTCGGGCGCGAACACCACGCCGGGATCGGCTTCGCCCCACTTGAGGCCGGTCCCTACCCGACGTCACCCGCCCCAACACGTTATCGACTCGGGCCCGTCGGGCACCGTGACCGACACGTCGGCCACCTTCACCTTCTCGGCCTCCGAGCCGTCGACGTTCCTGTGCCGCCTCGATAGCGACGCGTTCGCCCCGTGCACGTCACCGACGAGCTACACGAACCTGACCGCCGCCTCGCACACCTTCCAGGTGGCCGCCATCGACGGCTCCTACAACGTCGACTTCACCCCGGCGGTGCGGACCTGGACCGTGACCGCCACGGCCACCAACCTGGTCGGGAACCCCGGGTTCGAGGTGGACACGTCCGGCTGGAAGGGCGATGCGACGGCCAACACGGTGAACCGGGTCGCGGGCGGGAACTCGGGCGGCTGGGCCGCGGAGATCTCGAACTCCGTGGCCGGTGGAAGCTGCGGGCTCGACGACAAGCCGAGCTGGGTGAGCTTCACGCAGGCCGGTCCCTACACCGCGAGCATCTGGGCCCGCTCGGACACCCCCGGGCTCACGCTCAAGCTGCGCGTGCGCGAGTACGCGGGCGGCGTGCTCCAGGGATCGGTGGTGCAGTCGATGGCGCTGACCTCGTCCTGGCAACAGGTGACGGCGACCTACACGCCGGTCACGCCGGGATCGAGCCTCGACTTCGAGGCGTTCACGAGCAACTCGCCCGTCGGCGTGTGCTTCCAGGCCGACGACGCATCGATCACCCACTGAGCCGCGAGCCGCTCCCACCCCTCGGGGGTGGGAGCGGCATCACGAGCCGGGCAAGCCTCACCGCGGCCGCACGAGACGAGGGCCGTGGTCCTGATCGACGGATCTCACGAGCCTCGTCCCAGCGGTGTAGGCGAGGACGCGCCCGACATCGGCGAGCAGCGCAGGAGGAAGCCGAAATACCGCGTGGACTCGACCGTGTAGCCCAGACTCTCGAGTTGTGCTTTCCCGTGCTTCGTCAACATCGGCTCGGACGCTTGAGTTGCCGAACTGCGGCTACGACGCACTGAGCGAGTTCCGGTGGAGCGAAGGCAGATGGATGTACCAGGCAGACCGGAAGCGCCCCATGCCGATATCGGCGATGTTCGACCTGCCGATGAGCAGCGGCACCCCGACACGGTGACCCTCGCCGAGCTCGTGGATCCAGGGGATGCGGCTGCCTGCCGATCAAGGAAGGTCCGGATACCAGGCTTCTTTGGACCCAAGGGGATTCGAACCCCTACCTCATGGCTGCAGCTAGACCGACCAAACGGTGTCCCTGCTTGCGAGCGAAACGAGCGTTGTTCCTCGCTCAAGTCGGCTTCGAAATTCTTCCACTTCGCCCGACCTCGTGGATCTGGCCGCATCGGGGAGCCCGGGAACTCGACCGAGATGGGCTGGCGGTTGGCAGGAGATCGCCGAGCGCGTCCTCGCGGCGGAGGCGGACCGGGGAGCTGGCGGGTGGCTCCTGTCAACCGTCCACGCCTTACGGAAAGAGACGTAAGGCCGATACCCCCATGGCGGGATATCGGCTCTCCGGTCGAGCCATATCGTTAGACGCGGTCACGAGGCCGTCGAGCGAGGGACGGGTCAAGGCGGCCCGGGGTGCGAACCCGGGAGGCCGGAGGCCCCATCGCTCGGCGGCATCGGGGCCGCCAATCTTGCTCGAGGAGCGCTGACGTCGATGACTGGAGAGCAGACCGCTCAGATGCTCACGGCCCTCGCCGTCCTTCTCGTCGCCGTGCACGTGATGGGCAATGCGTTCGTGCGGATGCGTCAACCGCGAGTGATCGGAGAGTTCGTCGCGGGTCTCCTGCTCGGTCCGACGCTGCTCTCCCAGCTGTTCCCCGAAGCGCTCGCCTGGATCTTCCCCGACTCCGGTCCGGTGGCGGCGGTTCTCGGCGCCGTCTACCAGCTCGGTCTGCTGTTGCTCATGTACTGCTCGGGGGCCGAGATCCGCTCGCTGTTCGACCGCGGAGAGCGCAGAACCATCGTGGGCGTCATCCTCGGGGGGATCCTGGTCCCATTCCTGTTGGGGCTGCTTCTGATCTCGATCATCGACGCCGGGACCCTGCGCGGCCCGAACGCCAACCCGGAGTCGTTCGCGCTCGTGTTCGGCATCGCGATCGCGATCACCAGCATTCCCGTGATCTCGAGGATCTTGTTCGACCTGGGCGTGATCGGGACCTCGTTTTCCCGCATCGTGTTGGGGGCCGCGGTGGCTGAGGACGTCGTCCTATACGTGGCGCTCGCCGTCGCGTTGGGACTCGCGGAGAGCAACCAGAGCTCGCCGTTCGGCCTTCCCGCCGTCCTGAGCCCCGATCCGACGTCGGGGTGGAACATCGCCTATCACGTGGCGGCGGAGACGGCATTCCTCGGGATCGCCTTACTCCTCGGTCCGAGGCTGCTCCGACGAACGTTATCCGTTCGGCCGAACTTCCTCGGTCGGGTAGACCCCTTGGCCTTGCAGTTGGCGTTCATGTTCGCCGTCTCGGCCCTGTGCGTCGTCCTCGGCATCGCCGCCATGCTCGGCGCCTTCGTGAGCGGGATCATCGTGGGAACGGCGAAGAGCGAGGCGGTGATCCAGTCGGGCGAGAGCATCAAGCGGTTCTCCTTCGCGTTCTTCGTCCCGTGCTACTTCGCGCTCGTGGGGTTCCAGTTGGACCTGCTGCACGACTTCGACGTGCTGTTCTTCGCCGGGTTCCTGTTCTTCGCGACCGCGGTAAAGGGTGCGAGCGTCTACGTGGGGGCCCGCCTGGCGGGCGAACGTCATCCGACAGCGCTCAATCTCGCCGCCGCCATGAACGCTCGAGGTGGCCCGGGCATCGTCCTGGCATCGACGGCCTTCGGCGCGGGGATCGTCAGCCGATCCTTCTTCGCGTCGCTCGTGATGCTCTCGATCGTCACCTCACTGCTCGCGGGGATCTGGCTCGACCGGATCGTGCGGAGCGGACGGCCGCTCAGGGAGGAACGCACCGCCGACGGTGCGAACGAGGCTCGGGCAGAGACGCCCTTGATGTCTTAGCCCGGGCCATGCGAACGCCGGCGTTCAAGGAACGTCGGGCGATCGCGTCGCGGTCGGCCTGGTTCGCGGATCAGGACGCGTCGGAGGACGTCGCGCGCCCTCGGATCGAGCGTCTCGAGGCGCGAGCGGAGGTCGGCGTCGTCATTCATCGACATCCATCTGGCGCCTTCGGCGAGGTGCGCGGAATCGTCGCGCATTCCGAGTGGCCATCAAGAGGACTCCTAGCCAAGAAGAGGACGGCCGCGACCCGGAACCAGACCGGTTTGGGAGGAGTGGCATCAGAGCAACCGCGACGATTGCGATCGCGACCGTCAGGTATTGCGCGAGGAGCGGGTAGCGGATGGGATCTGTCAACGCAGTCCCACGAATGTCTGCGGCGGCCACCCGTACAGATCGGGCATCACACGGGTTGCCAGGCGAGCGGGTACTCGCTGACCGCGGGCGTATCCGTGAGCTGGCCGATGATGGTCCCGTTCGGATCCATGAGCCAGAGATCGCTATTGGCGGCCTGCGGATCCAACTGCGAGAACACGATCTCGGTGCCGTCGGGGGAGAAGACCGGGCCGGACTCAGACTTCGAGAACGTATCCGTCAGCTTGTGAAGGTTCGACCCATCGGATCCCAACCACCAGATGGTAGAGACCCTATCCACCTCTGAGAGCCGAATTCAAAGCCGCCTGTTGGTCGACTGAAACGACCCGGCTACCGATCCAGAGCCCTCCTTGACGCGGAAGGGCTTATCCGCGCGAGGTAGCACCGAGGTAGCAGAACCAACGGAACGTGACGGGATCCGAACGTACACATGTTGCTTGTGATGTTGGCCCTGACCAGCAAGAGTGACTCTTCGCGCAGCTAGATGACTCGCGCCGCTTCTGGTTTGGGAGCAGGAGGCCGGCGGTTCGAATCCGCCCGCCCCGACCGTTGCGCATGGCTAACCTTACGTCCGTGCACCTCACCTCCACGATGGACGATCTGCCGGACGGCCGCGCCGGCCGGATGTTGGCCGGCCTGCCGGAGACCGACGGATTCGAGATCCACGTCAAGCCCCTCCGCTACCGGGAGAAGCCTCACCTGGCCGCGCAGACCGACTTCGACACGCGGACCATCACGCTCCAGGTCCCCGAGCCGTTCCTCCCGTTCGGGGAGGTGGTCGCGTTCGGCGCCAAGCGTAGGCTCGGACGGCCCATCCGGTTCATCTGGCTGACCGAAGGTGTGACGTTCCGAACGCCGCGCGAGGTGCTCCGGTTCCTGTACCTGCACGAATGGATGCACTGGTACCTGTACCGGCATCACGGTCGAGGGATGTCGGCCGAGACCACGTGCGATCGGTTCGCCCTGCGGAACTACCGCAAGGGGAAGGTCACCGTGGCCGATGCGAGATCGGCCATGCGGCGTCTGCCGGCCTCCTGAGCCGTCCGCTCTACGGCGCCGCACCGAGCGAACGGCGAAGCAGGTCCACGAACTGCTCGATCCGCAGGGCCCGCTGCTGCTCGGGGTTCGGGTGGCGGTGGAGCAGGCCCGGGTCGAGGTCCTTGCTGACGAGCGCGTCCTGGAACCCACCGGCCATCCAGTCCAGCATGGACGCCGCCATCTCCACGTCGAGATCGGCCCGCAGGTCTCCGGTGCCGATCCCGAACTCCACGAACTCGAGCGTCCCGTACGGATCTTCGCTGACCATGTACCGGTTGATCTCCGTTCGCAGCGCCAGGTCGGTCCCGTAGGTGCCCATGAGCGTCACCCGATACGGGCCCAGTTCTCCTGCACGAGGTGCTCCGTCCGTTCGAGCCAGTAGACGAGCACCGACCAGAAGCCTTCCGCTCTGACGTCGTCCGGCGCGTCGAGCCACGCGGGGAGCGTCTCGACGGCTCTGCGGTAGGCGGCGAGGAACAAGCCGGCCTTGCTCCCGAAGTGCTGGAAGACCGAGCCCTTCGAGATGCCGAGCTCGGCCGCGACGTCCTCCACCTTGGCGCCCTGGTACCCGCGCTCGGCGAACGTTCGGACGGGGGTCTCGACGATCAGCTCGCGCTTGGCCGCGGCTCGCGGTCCGGGGCGCGACCTCGGGTCTCGCGGCACGACCGCTCCTAGTCCTCGGGTCGCAGCCTCGCGACGATCTCGTCGTGCAGGAGACCGTTGCTGGTCACGACCGTCCCGCCGTGGGCGAGCGCCGTGCCGTCGAATTGGCTCATCCGGCCGCCCGCCTCGTCGATGATCACCTGGAGGGCCGCGAAGTCCCAGGTGGCCAGCTCGAGCTCGACCATGACGTCCGCCGAGCCGCGCGCCACCAGGCAGTGGCCCCAGGCGTCGCCGAACCCCCGGTTCCTGCGCGCCTCCAAGACGAGGGCCTGCACACCGCCCGCGAACGGACCCGACAACCAGTCCTCCATGCCGGCGAAGACCACGAAGGAGCGCGGGACGCGGTCGGCGCGCGAGACCTGGATCGGCTCTCCGTTCAACCTGGCGCCGCCTCCACGCGAGGCGTCGTACCGCTCGCCGAGCGCGGGCAGGTTGACGACCCCCACGACCGGTTCGTCATCCACGGCCAGCGAGATCAGGTTCGACCAGATCTGGACGCCGTCGGCGAAGTTCTTCGTCCCGTCGATCGGGTCGACGATCCATCGCCGTCGGCCCTCGCCCTGCAGGCCGCCCTCCTCACCGAGGACGCTGTCGCTGGGGTAGCGCTCCTTGACGGCGTCCCGGATCGCGGACTCGATGGACAGATCGGCCTCGGTGACCGGGGTTCGGTCCGGCTTGATCGTGACCTCGAACGAACCGCGGAAGTACCCCAGACCGATCTCCCCGGCGAGATCGGCCAGCTCGTGCGCGAACGCGAGTTCCTCGTCGAACGCTGTCTCGACCACTGGCTCGACCACTGCCCCTCCAGGCGCACGGGCTCGGAGCGAGCCCGCGGCGCACGATACCGGATGCTCCTTTCCGTTACGCTCGGGAGCCCATGCAGACGACCCTCGAAGAGACCGACAAGCACACGGTCAAGCTCACGGTCGAGATCCCACCAGACGAGGTGGACAAGGATCTCGACCGCGCGTACCGGAAGATCGCGCGGCAGGTCAAGATCCCCGGGTTCCGCAAGGGCAAGGTCCCCAAGCAGGTGATCGACGCGCAGTTCGGTCACGAGGCGGTGCTGGGGGAGTTCATCGAAGAGTCCCTGCCGACCTACTACCGGGATGCCCTCCGCGAACACGATCTCGCGCCGATCACCGAACCCGACATCGAGCTCGGCGACGTCGAGGAGGGCAAGCCGCTCGTATTCACGGCCGTCGTCGAGGTCCGGCCGCGGCTCAAGCTCGAGGAGTCGGACTACAAGGGTGTGAAGGTCGAACGACCGAAGGTGGAGATCACCGAGGACGAGGTGGAGCGGTACCTGGACTCGCTCCGTGAGCGGTTCGCGGAGCTCGAGACGGTGTCGCGCGCCGCCCGCGAGGGCGACTACGTGGTCGTCGACCTGCACGCGGCCGTCCACGGCGAGGCGATCCCCGAGGCCACCCGGCCCGACCACCTGTACGCGGTCGGCAGCGGTGAGTTCGGCGACAAGCTGGACGCCGAGCTCGCCGGCAAGCGCGCCGGCGAGATCATCGCGTTCAACGACACGCTCGGACCCGGTGCGGGGGATCGTGCCGGGCAGGAGGTCTCGTTCCGAGCGTTGGTCAAGGAGGTAAAGGGGAAGAAGCTGCCCGACGCCGACGACGAGTTCGCTAGGGTTGCGTCCGAGTTCGACACGCTCGAGGAGCTGGAAGCGGATCTCCGGGAGCAGTTGCGGAAGAACCGGGAGCGGTCCGCCGACGCCGACGTCCGCGATCGCGTGCTCGAGGCGATGATCGGTTCGGTCGACGTCGAGCTCCCGGATTCGCTCGTCGACGAGGAGGTGCAGAACCGGATCGTGCACGCGCAGGAGCGCGCCGAGCAGGCGGGGATGACCCTCACCCAGGTGCTCGAGACGCAGGGGTTCGACGAGCTCAGGTTCCGGGCCGACGCGCGCGACCACGCGATCCGAGCCATCAAGGCGGACCTCGTGCTCGAGGCCGTCGCGCGTCAGGAGGAGATCGAGGTCACGGCCGAGGAGATCGGTCGCGAGATCGGTGGTCTCGCCGCCGCCCTCGGACGCGACCCGAAGGACCTCGCCAAGAGCCTGGATCGAACCGGCCAGGTCGTAGCACTCGCCGGTGATATCATCCGCTCCAAGGCGCTCGACCTCGTCGTCGAGCACGCGGACATCCGTTCGGACCCCGGCACCGAGGAGCCCACCCGAGAACGATCGGACGGGACCTCCGAAGATGTCGCGGCCGCGAACGAACCAGCAGAGGAGACGTCATGAAGAACTACCTCGTCCCCGTCGTCGTCGAGCAGACCAGCCGAGGTGAGCGCTCGTTCGACATCTACTCGCGCCTGCTCAAGGAGCGGATCGTCTTCCTCGGGACGCCGATCGACGACGCGGTCGGCAACCTCATCATGGCGCAGCTCCTGCACCTCGAATCGGAGGATCCCGACAAGGACATCAACCTGTACGTGAACTCGCCGGGCGGCGACATCACGTCGCTGTTCGCGATCTACGACACGATGCAGTACATCAAGCCCGACGTCTCGACCATCTGCATGGGCCAGGCGGCCTCGGCCGCGGCGGTGCTGGTCCTCGCGGGGACCAAGGGCAAGCGCTACGCGCTGCCGCACTCGCGGATCCTCCTGCACCAGCCGCACGGGGGCGCCCAGGGCCAGGCCGTCGACATCGAGATCCAGGCCAAGGAGATCACCCGGTACCGCAAGCTGCTCGAGGAGCTCATCGCCGAGCACACGGGGCAGCCGCTCGAGAAGGTGGCCAAGGACACGGATCGCGACTACATCCTCACGGCCGACGAGGCCGTCGAGTACGGCGTCGTGGACGAGGTCATCACCAGCCGCAAGATCAAACCCGAACTCGCAGCGGCGGCCGCCGGCTCGTCGTAGGATTTCAGGTCTCGGAGGGCCGGGACTCGCCCGGCCGCTCGGCTGAGGGAGCTCGGGGGCATGGCGAGGATCGGCGACTCGGACCTTCTGAAGTGCTCGTTCTGCGGCAAGTCGCAGAAGCAGGTGAAGAAGCTCATCGCCGGGCCTGGCGTGTACATCTGCGACGAGTGCATCGACCTGTGCAACGAGATCATCGAGGAGGAGCTCTCCGAGACCTCCGAGCTGAAGCTCGAGGAGCTCCCCAAGCCACAGGAGATCTACGCGTTCCTCGACGAGTACGTGATCGGCCAGGAGACGGCGAAGAAGGTCCTGTCGGTCGCGGTCTACAACCACTACAAGCGGATCCAGGTCGGCGCGAAGGACCAGGACGTCGAGCTGCAGAAGTCCAACATCATGATCCTGGGACCGACCGGCTGCGGCAAGACGCTCCTCGCGCAGACCCTCGCCAAGATGCTGAACGTCCCGTTCGCGATCGCCGACGCGACCGCCCTCACCGAGGCCGGCTACGTCGGCGAGGATGTCGAGAACATCCTGCTCAAGCTGATCCAGGCCGCCGACTACGACGTGAAGAAGGCCGAGACCGGGATCATCTACATCGACGAGGTCGACAAGATCGCGCGGAAGTCCGAGAACCCGTCGATCACGCGTGACGTTTCGGGTGAAGGCGTCCAGCAGGCGCTCCTGAAGATCCTCGAGGGGACGACGGCCTCGGTCCCGCCGCAGGGCGGGCGCAAGCACCCGCACCAGGAGTTCATCCAGATCGACACGACCAACGTCCTGTTCATCTGCGGCGGGGCGTTCGCCGGCCTGGAGAAGATCGTCGAGAGCCGGATCGGCTCGCGTGGGATCGGGTTCGGCGCCGACGTCCGCCGGGTCGAGGAGAAGGACCTGGGCGCGATCCTCGGCCAGGTGCTCCCCGAGGACCTCTTGAAGTACGGGCTGATCCCCGAGTTCGTCGGCCGGCTGCCCGTGATCACCAACGTGCACAACCTGGACAAGTCCGCGCTCGTCGACATCCTGACCCAGCCGAAGAACGCGCTCGTCAAGCAGTACCACAAGTTCTTCGAGTTCGACGGCGTTGAGCTGGAGTTCACCGACGACTCGTTGGCAGCGATCGCCGACCAGGCGATCCTGCGGGCGACGGGCGCGCGCGGCCTGCGGGCCATCATGGAAGAGGTCCTGCTCAACACGATGTACGAGCTCCCCTCCCGTCAGGACGTCACCAAGTGCGTTATCGACGAGGAGGTCGTTCGGAGCAAGGTGAACCCGACGCTGGTGCCGGTCAAGGAGACCCCGAAGCGCCAGCGTCAGGAACGCACGGCGTGAAGCTGAGCCGGGTCACGATCGTCGTCTCCCTCCTCGTCGTCGCGTTCGCGCTCGCCGCGTGCGGTGGGGACGATGAGGGCGGGAGCTCCGGCTCCGATTCCCAGGATCCCGCCGCCCTCGAGGGTCAGACGTGGGTCCTCACACAGATGCTGACCGCCGGCGGCCAGACGCGATCGTCGACGTCGGCGTTAGCGCCGAGTTCGACGGGAAGACGATCAGCGGCAACGCCGGGTGCAACGCCTACAACGCCTCGTACGAGGCGAGCGGGAGCGCGATCTCGTTCGGTCCGATCGCCGCGACCAAGAAGCTCTGTCCCGAGGCCGAGCAGACACCGAAGACCGGTACCTCCAGCTCCTCGCCGGCGTCGGCTCCTATGAGGTGAGCGGCCGCTCGATGTCGATGAACGACGCGGACGGCACGCCAGTCCTGCAGTTCATGCAGGGCTGAAACTCGACGGCGTCCTCGCGAGACACCCCGTCGCCGGCGAAGATCACGGCCAGAGGTCACGTAGACTCCGCGCATGAACGTCCCCGAGAAGCCGACGCTCGACGGCCTCGAGGCCAAGTGGGACGAGTGGTGGGAGGCCGCGGGCACCTACCGCTTCGACCGCTCGAAGCCGCGCGAGGCAGATCTTCGCGATCGACACGCCGCCGCCCACGGCGAGCGGGAGCCTGCACATCGGGCACGTGATCTCGTACACGCACACCGACCTGATCGCGCGGTTCGAACGGATGCGGGGCATCGAGGTCTTCTACCCGATGGGGTGGGACGACAACGGGCTGCCGACCGAGCGTCGGGTGCAGAACTACTTCGGCGTCCGGTGCGATCCGTCGCTGCCGTACGACCCCGTCTTCGACGTCGACGCGCTCGATCGGCCCGACGGGCGAGCCGGTGGCGGTCTCGCGTCCGAACTTCATCGAGCTCTGCGAGCGGCTGACCGCGGAGGACGAGAAGCGCGTTCGAGGACGTGTTCCGCCTCACTCGGGCTCTCGGTCGACTGGACGCAGACGTACACGACGATCGACGAGCGTTCGCGCCGCGCCTCGCAGCGCTCGTTCGTGCGCTTGCTGTCGAGGGGCCTCGCGTACCGGGCCGAGGCGCCGACGATGTGGGACGTCGACTTCCAGACGGCCGTGGCCCAGGCCGAGATCGAGGATCGCGAGATCGACGGCGCCTACCACCGCGTGCGGTTCGACCTGGCCGACGGGCGGGCTCGGTCGAGATCGAGACCTCGCGGCCCGAGCTGATCCCCGCGTGCGTGGCGCTGGTCGCGAACCCCGCCGACGAGCGGTACCGGGCCCTGGTCGGCCGGGCGGCCGTGACGCCGCTGTTCGGGGCCGAGGTCCCGATCGTCGCCCACGAGCTCGCCGATCCCGAGAAGGGCACGGGGATCGCGATGATCTGCACGTTCGGCGATCTCACCGACGTCACGTGGTGGCGTGAGCTCCGCCTGCCGACGCGCGTCGTGATCGGCCGGGACGGGACGATCTCGCCGCAGCGGTGGGGGGAGCCGGGGTGGGCGTCGCGTGACCCCGAGGCCGCCGCTGCGGCCCAGCGCGAGATCGCGGGGATGCCGCCGCGCAAGGCTCGAGCCAAGATCGCCGAGCTCCTGGAGGTGTCAGGCCACCTCGTGGGAGAGCCCCAGCGGGTCCGCCACGCGGTGAAGTTCTACGAGCGCGGTGAGCGGCCGCTCGAGGTCGTGTCGAGCCGTCAGTGGTTCGTCAAGACGATCGAGTTCCGCGAGCAGCTCCTCGAACGTGGGCGGCAGATCCGCTGGCACCCCGAGCACATGGGCGCCCGCTACGCCTCGTGGGTGGAGGGTCTGAACGGGGACTGGTGCGTCAGCCGGCAGCGGTTCTTCGGCGTGCCGTTCCCCGTCTGGTACCGGCTCGATGAGCAGGGCAGCATCGAGCACGAGCACCCGCTCGTCGCGAGCGAGGACCGGCTGCCCGTCGATCCGTCCTCCGACACGCCCGACGGGTTCTCGGAGGATCAGCGCGGCGAGCCCGGCGGGTTCGTGGGCGACCCGGACATCATGGATACGTGGGGGACGTCCTCGCTCAGCCCGCAGATCGCCGGCGGCTGGGAGGAGGACCCCGACCTGTTCGCACGCGTGTTCCCGATGGACCTGCGGCCGCAGGCCCACGAGATCATCCGGACGTGGCTCTTCTACACGGTGCTGAAGGCGCATCTGGAGCATGGCTCGCTGCCGTGGACGAGACGCCGCGATCAGCGGCTTCGTCCTGGATCCCGAGCGGAAGAAGATGTCGAAGTCGAAGGGCAACGTCGTGACGCCCATCGCGCACCTGGAACAGCACGGCGCGGACGCCGTGCGGTACTGGGCCGGAAGCGCGCGGCTCGGGATCGACGCCGCCTTCGACGAGCAGCAGATCAAGATCGGCCGCCGGCTCGCCATCAAGATCTTGAACGCCTCACGCTTCGCGCTGTCGCTCGAGGGGGCCGAGGCCGAGATCGCGGACCCGCTCGACCGCTCGATGCTCGATCAGCTCGCGCGCGTCGTCGGACAGGCCACCGACGCGCTCGAGGGGTACGAGCACGCCCGGGCGCTCGAGTTGGTCGAGCGCTTCTTCTGGGGCTTCACCGATGACTACCTCGAGCTCGTGAAGGGCCGCGCCTACGGTGGCCACGGGTCCGAGGCGGCCGGTTCGGCGATCGCGTCGCTGCGGTTCGCGCTCGATGTCCTGCTGCGCCTGTTCGCGCCCTTCCTGCCCTACGCCACCGAGGAGGTGTGGTCGTGGTGGCGGCGAGGGTCGATCCATCGGGCGTCGTGGCCGACGACGCAGCAGTTCCCGCCGGGCGGCGAGCCGGTCGTCTACGAGATCGCGGCGTGGGTGCTCGGCGAGGTCCGCAAGGCTAAGGCGCTCGCGAAGCGCTCGCTCCGCACCGACGTCGAACGGCTCGTCGTTCGGGACACGCCGGAGCGCCTGAAGATCCTGCGGGGCGTCGAGCGCGACCTCGCCGAGGCGGGCAAGGTGCTCTCGATCGAGTACGTCGAGGCGACCGAGCCCTCGGTCGAGGTTTCGCTGAGCCCCGAGGACTGAGCCCGTGCGGTTCGCCGACGCGATGGCGGAGCTCGAGGCCCGCCAGCCCGAGCACATGCCCGAGCCGGATCTCGACCGGATGCGGGCGCTCGCGCGGCTGCTGGCCGACCCGCAGCTCACCTACCCGACGATCCACGTGACCGGGACGAACGGGAAGACCACCACGGCGCGGCTGGCGGCGTCGATCGCCTGCGCGCACGGTCTGTCGACGGGCCTGTTCACCTCACCACACCTCGCATCGGTCACCGAACGGTTCGAGATCTGCGGGGAGCAGATCGGCGAGGAAGCGTTCGCCGACGAGTTCGAGCACCTGCTCTCCTTCCTGCGAACGGTCGACGAGCAGACGGGTCGCGTCACGTACTTCGAGGCGCTGACCGCGTTCGCGTACCTCTGGTTCGCGGACGCCCCGGTCGGGCTCGGCGTGTTCGAGGTGGGGATGGGCGGGACCTGGGACGCGACGAACCTCGTGTCCGGCGACGTCGCCGTGCTCTGCCCCGTCGCGCTGGACCACGCGCAGCTCGGATCGACGATCGCGGAGGTGGCGGGGGAGAAGGCCGGGATCGTGAAGCAGGGGAAGGCCGCCGTGGTGCGCGAGCAGCCGGCCGAAGCGCTCGAGGTGATCGAGCGGCGGTGCGACGAACAGATCGCCACGCTCCTGCTCGAGGGCCGCGAATGGGAACTGGACGATCTGACGCCCGCCGTCGGGGGGCAGGCGATGGCCGTCCGGGGCCTGCATGCCACGTACGACGAGGTGCTGCTGCCGATCTACGGGGACCACGCGGCGCACAGCGCCGCCGCCGCGGTGGTGGCGGTCGAGGCGTTGCTCGAACGCGCCCTGGACCGGGATGCCGTCCGGATCGCGCTCGGCTCCGCCACCTCGCCCGGGCGTCTCGAGGTGGTGTCCCGGCGGCCGCTCGTCGTGCTGGACGGCGCGCACAACCCGGCGGCCGCCGAGGCGCTCGCCGAGTCGCTCCCCGACACGTTCACGTGGGACCGGCTGCACCTGGTGATGGGTGTCTTCACGGACAAGGACCTCGACGGTATCGTTCGTCCGCTGGCGCCGCTCGCGGACGCGGGCTACGCGGCGGCCACCGGTAGCGTGCGTGCTCGTCCGCCCCGCGACGTCGCGGCCGCGATGGCGGCCGGTGGGGTCCCGACGGACCCCTTCGCGACCGTTCGTGATGCGCTCGACGCCGCGGGCGCCGCCGCCGCCGCGGGTGATCTCATCCTGGTGACCGGCTCTCTGTACACTGTCGCGGACGCCCGCCGGGCGTTGCTGGGGGGTTCGGGGGCGTAGTCGAGCCGAAGGCGAGCGAAGCCCCCGAGCGTAGGACGAAAGGACCCCTGAGCATGGCCCAAGCGTCGCAACCGGAATCGACGCTGCTCATCGTGAAGCCGGACGGCGTCCGTCGCGGACTCGTCGGGGAGGTGCTGCGCCGGGCCGAGCGCAAGGGCCTGCGCCTGGCCGAGATCCGGACCATGACCATCGATCGATCGCTCGCCGAAGAGCACTACGGCGAACATCGGGGAAGCCGTTCTTCGACGAGCTCGTCGGGTTCATCACTTCCGGGCAGGTCGTGGTGGCTCGTCTCGAGGGCGAGGGAGCGGTCGACGTCTGGCGGACGCTCATGGGCCCGACCGATCCCGCGACCGCGCCGCCCGGGACGATCCGGGGCGACTTCGGGCTGATCATCACCGAGAACCTCGTGCACGGGAGCGACTCGCCCGAGTCGGCCGAACGCGAGCTGAAGCTCTTCTTCGGCTAGCGGGGACGCGATCGGGAACGCGTCAGGAGGCGCGGCGGAAGGCCACGACCGCGTTGTGGCCGCCGAACCCGAACGAGTTCGAGAGCGCGAGGCGCACGTCCATCGCGCGGGCCTCGTTCGCGACGTAGTCGAGATCGCAGTCGGGATCGGGCGTGTCTTGATGGATCGTCGGCGGGACGACCCCGTTGGAGATCGCGAGCGCGCAGATCGCGCCCTCCACCGCCCCCGCCGCCCCGAGCATGTGCCCCGTCATCGACTTCGTCGATGAGACCGCGATCCGGTGGGCGACCTCCTCGCCGAGCCTCGCCTTGATCGCGGCCGTCTCGGCCGCGTCGTTCAACTGGGTGGAGGTGCCGTGCGCGTTCACGTACGAGACCGCATCGGGCTCCTCCCCGGCGTCCCGGAGCGCCCAGCCCATCGCGAGCGCCGCCCCCGATCCCTTCGGGTCAGGTGCGGTGATGTGGAACGCGTCGTCGGAGGCCCCGTACCCCGCCACCTCGCAGTAGATGCGCGCGCCGCGCGCGCGGGCGTGCCGCTCGGACTCGAGGATCAACGTGCAGGCGCCCTCGGAGAGCACGAACCCGTCCCGAGCCCTGTCGAACGGCCGGGACGCCGTCTCGGGGTCGGGGTTCTTCGTGAGGGCCGTCATCTGCGCGAACGCCGCCACCGTGAGCGGCAGCGTGGCGGCCTCCGAGCCGCCGGCGACGCAGAGGTCGAGGTAGCCGTCGCGGATGTACCGCATCGCTTCACCGATCGCGTGGTTCGAGGAGGAGCACGCGGAGACCGTGCAGAGGTTCGGTCCGGTGAAGCCGAACCGCATGGCGATGTGGCCGCTCGCGGCGTTCGCCATGAGCGCCGGCACCATGAAGGGGGAGACACGCCCGGGGCCCTTCTCGAGCAGCACGATGTGTTGCGCGAGCAGGGTCTGGATCCCGCCGATCCCGGTGGCGAAGACCACGCCCGCGCGCTCCGACGGGACCTCCGGCGCGCCGGCATCGTCCCACGCGAGCGCCGCGGACGAGACGGCGTAGTGCACGAACCGGTCGGTGCGGCGGATCTCCTTCGGGTCCAGCCAGGGGGCGGGGTCGAAGTCCGCGACCTCGCCCGCGACCTTGACGGGCAGATCGTCGGTCTCGAACGCCGTGATCCGTCGGATCCCGTTGCGGCCCGACGTGAGGCCCGCCCAGAAGTCGTCCACGCCGATGCCCACCGGAGTGACCGGTCCGATGCCGGTGACGACGACCCGTTCGCCCACCGGGCCCTACGCGGTTCCGAGCTTCTGCTCGACCAGGGCGACGGCCTGTCCGACCGTCTTGACGCCCTCCATCTCTTCCTCGGGGATGTCGATGTTCCACTCTTCCTCGAGCGCGAGCACCGCCTCCACGAGGTCGAGCGAATCGGCGTTCAGGTCCTCGGCGAACCGGGCGTCCGGGACGACCTGAGCCTCGTCGACCGCGAGCTGCTCGGCGAGCACCTTGCGGACCCGAGACTCGATCTCTGCCTTGTCCATCCTTCCTCCTATGTTGGCCTCCTGTGTTGGCTCCTGGGTGGTGGCTCCCTGTGGCCGTTCGCGACGCCGGCCCATGCTACGGGGCCGGCCGTCCGTCGACTAGGCGGTCAGCCCACCGTCCACCGGCACCACCGCACCGTTCACGTACGAGGCTTCCTCGGACATCAGGAAGCGAACCACGTTCGCCACCTCCTCCAGGTGCGCCGCCCTGCCGACGGGGGTCCGGTCGAGGTAATAGGCACGGGCGGGTTCGGTCAGGTGCGAGGTCATGTCGGTGTCGAGCAGGCCAGGGCACAGCGCGTTCACGGTGATGCCCTTTCCCCCCACCTCGCGGGCGAGCGACTTCGTCAGGCCGACCAGGCCGGATTTGGTCGCCGCGTACACCGTCTGCCCGGCGTTGCCGTGGAGGGCGACCGCGGAGGACATGTTCACGATCCGCCCCCACTTGGCTCGGAGCATGCTGCGCATCGCCGCGCGGCAACACACGAACGCACCCCGGAGGTTCGTGGCCATCGTTCGTTCGTACACGTCCATCGGGTACTTGAGGAGCAGTCCGTCCCGCGACATCCCGGCGTTGTTCACCAGGCCCGTGACCGCGCCGAGCTCGTCGCCGACGCGGCGGAACGCCTCGCTGACCGAGCCCTCCTCGGTCACGTCCATCGACACCGCCAGACCGGTGACCCCGATCGCCTCGATGCTCGCGAGCGCCTCCTTCGCGTCGGCCTCGCTCGAGCGATAGCCGATGGCCACGCTCCATCCCCCCGGGCGAGCGCCTCCGCGCACGCGCGCCCGATGCCCCGCGAGCCTCCGGTGACGACGGCGACCATCGGAAGGTCGATCACGGGGCATCCGGTCCCGTCCAGCGGATCAGGTTCGCGCCCCACGCGAGACCCGCGCCGAACGACGTGAGCAGGACCAGGTCGCCGTCGCGGACGCGGCCCGCGCGCCACGCGCGGTCCAGCGCGACCGGGATCGATGCGGCCGAGGTGTTCCCCACGGACTGGACGTCCACGACGGCGCGGTCGATCGGGATCTTCAGGCGATCGGCCACCGCGATCATGATGCGCGCGTTCGCCTGATGGGGGATCAGCAGGTCGACGTCGTCCGGGGTGAACCCCGACTTGTCGAGCAGCTCGCGGGACGCGCTGGCCATCTCGACGACCGCGCGTTTGAAGACCTCGCTGCCGTTGGGCATCTGGATCAGGTGGGCGCCGGCCTCGACCGATCGCCGGCTCGCGGGCTCCGCGGATCCGCCCCCGGGGATGATCAGGATCTCGGCCGAGCGTCCGTCCGCTCCGAGCACCGACCCGAGCACGCCGGGCTCCTCGGATCGCCGGAGCACCACGGCGCCCGCCCCGTCGCCGAACAGCACGCACGTCGTCCGGTCGTGGAAGTCCATCACGCGCGAGAGCACCTCGGCGCCCATGACCAACACCGTCTCCGCCTGGCCCGACTCGATGAACGCGGTCGCGCTCGACAGGGCGTAGGAGAAGCCCGCGCATGCGGCGTTCACGTCGAACGCGGGTGCGGCGATCCCGAGCTTCCGCTGGACCCAGACGGCGGTCGAGGGGATCGGGGTGTCCCCGGTGAGCGTGGCGCAGATGAGGAGATCGATCTGCTCCGGGGCGATCGCGGCGGCCTCCAAGGCCCGCCGGGCGGCGTCGGTCGCGAGGTCCGACGTGGTCTGTCCGTCGCCCGCGAAGTGGCGCTCCGAGATCCCGGTGCGTTCCCGGATCCACTCGTCGCTGGTCTCGATGAACGACTCGAACCACGAGTTGGGCACGACGCGTTCGGGCAGGACCGAGCCCAGGCCGGCGACGGTGGCGTGTCGCTCTGAGCTCACGGATCCCCCTCAGGGCGGCGCGCGCCGCCCTCCTCGAGGGTGGAGGATATCGCCCGGGGGTGGGGCTCGACGCGTCCGGCGGGCCGGGGCGACGGGGTGACGCCGATCAGGCTCGCGTCCCGGCGAGCGCCGCGGCCGCCTCGGGCGATCCGACCGCCACCGCTCGGGTCCCAGGCACGACGCGCTTGGCGAGTTTGGTCAGCACGTCACCGGGTCCCGCCTCGGCGAACGTGTCCGCGCCCAGTGCTCGGAGCGCCTGGCCGCAGGCCTCCCAGCGCACGGGGGAGACGACGTGACGCTTGGCGAGGGCCCGGAGCTCGTCCGGTTCGGTGACGACCGCCCCGCTCACGTTCGACGCGATGGGGAAGCGGGGCCGGCCGAACGCCACCTCGTCGATCGCGGCGGACAGCGGCGGGACCGCGGTCTCCATCAGCGGCGAGTGGAAGGCGCCGGCGACCTTGAGGCGCACGGCGCGGATCCGGCGGGCGGCGGCGAGCGCCTCCGCCCGCTCGATCGCCGACACGCTGCCGCTGATCACGACCTGCTGCGGCGAGTTCTCGTTCGCCACGAGGAGGACGTCGCCCTCGCGCGCCTCGTCGCAGAGCGCGGCGGCGTCCGCGGTCCGACCCCGAGGAGCGCGGCCATCGTCCCCGGCCGGGCCTCACCCGCTGCCCGCATCGCGCGACCGCGCACGGCCACGACCCGCAGCGCATCCTCGAGCGCGAGCACGTCCGCGGCCACCAGGGCGGCGAACTCGCCGAGCGAATGCCCCGCCGTGCCGACGAACGCGAGGCCGAGCGCATCGAGCACGCGGAAGGCCGCCACGTCGCAGGCGAGGATCGCCGGTTGCACGAACTCCGTGGTCTCGAGCGCCTCCTCGTCGCGACAACCCTCGACGACGTCGCGGCCGATGGCCTCCGTTGCGTCGTCGAGCACCGCCCGTGCGGCGTCGTGCGTGGTCCACGCGTCCGCCATGCCGGCGAACTGTGAACCTTGACCTGGGAACACGATCGCCGCGTTCATCCGCCTCGCCCTCCACCCGCGCTCGGCGAACCCTACTCCGCGGGTCTAGGGCCGGTGAAACCGCAGGTCACACCGTGCGTGAACCCTAAGGTTGCCTCCACGTCGGGTCGAGAGTTGCCACCCCAAAACCCGTCCTGTAGAAAGGTCGCGAACCTATGGCCGAGAAGGTTCGTCGCGGACTTCCCGTTTCCCCAGGCCGTCGAAGCGCGAGCGGTGAAGGGGTCTTCGGGTTCCTGGGTCAGGACATGGCAGTCGACCTTGGGACCGCGAACACGCTCGTCTACGTTCGGCGCGCGGGCATCGTCCTGAACGAGCCTTCCGTCGTCGCGATCAACACGATGTCCGGCGCGATGCTGGCCGTGGGCAACGAGGCCAAGCGGATGATCGGCCGGACGCCGTCGCACATCCAGGCGGTGCGTCCGCTGAAGGACGGCGTCATCGCCGACTTCGACGTCACCGAGAAGATGCTGCGGTACTTCATCCAGCGCGTGCACAAGCGACGCCTGCTCGCCAAGCCCCGTGTCGTGGTCTGTGTGCCGATCGGGCATCACCGGCGTGGAGCAGCGTGCGGTCGAGGAGGCCACGATCGCCGCGGGCGCGCGGCGCGCGTACATCATCGAAGAGCCGATGGCGGCCGCGATCGGTGCCGGCCTGCCGATCCACGAGCCAGCGGGCAACATGGTCGTCGACATCGGTGGCGGGACGACCGAGGTCGCCGTGATCTCGCTCGGTGGGATCGTCACCTCCTCGTCCCTGCGGATCGGCGGCGACGAGCTGGACGAGGCGATCATCAACCACGTGAAGAAGGAGTACTCGCTGCTGCTCGGCGAGCGGACGGCGGAGGCGATCAAGCTCGCGATCGCGGCCGTCTTCCCGATGCAGGAGGAGCTCGTGGCCGAGATCCCCGGCCGCGACCTCGTCTCCGGCCTCCCGAAGACCCTGCAGATCGCCGATGGCGAGATCCGAGCGGCGATCGAGGAGCCGGTCAGCGCGATCATCGACTCGATCAAGGCGACCCTGGATCGGACCCCTCCCGAGCTCGCCGGCGACATCATGCACAAGGGCATCACGCTCACCGGCGGGGGCGCGCTCCTGCGTGGCTTCGACAAGCGGCTCCGCCACGAGACCGGCATGCCGGTCTCGATCGCCGACAACCCGCTCTCCTCCGTCGCGATCGGGTCCGGGAGGTGCCTCGAGGAGTTCGAGATCCTCCAGCGGGTCCTGGTGAGCCCGTCCCGGAGGTAGGACCTCCGTGGCCCTGCGCAGCCGAGCGCGCAGCACCCGCCTCCTCGTCGTGGCCCTCGTCTCGATCTCGCTGGTGACGATCACCGTGGACTACCGTGAGGGCGAGGACGGGCCCCTGGCGTCGCTCGGCAACAGCGCGCTCGCCGTCATCAGCCCGCTGCAGGAAGTCGTATCCAAGGTCACGCACCCGATCGGCAACTTCTTCTCGACCCTGATCCGCCTCCCGTCGATCCGCCACGAGCGCGACACCCTCCGCGAGCGCGTGGACGCGCTCGAGACGCAGCTCGCCGAGACGCGGGCCGACCAGGCCCGGCTGACCGATCTCGAGTCGCTCCTCGGGCTGCAGGAGAGCCTCGGACCGAAGATCTCGACGACGGCGGCCCAGGTGATCGCGAACGGCGTCTCGAACTTCGAGTGGACGATCACGATCGACAAGGGCTCGAGCGACGGTATCGCCGAGAACATGGCCGTGGTGGCGAGCGCGGGCCTGGTCGGACACGTGGTGCGGGTCGGGACGGACTCGTCGATCGTGCAGCTGATCATCGACCCCGATTCGTCCGTGGCGGGGCGCCTCGACGTTTCCCGCCAGACGGGCCTGCTCTCGGGTCAGGGCCCCTCGGACCTGCAGATGAGCCTGGTCGAGCCGACCGTGGAGGTCGCGCCGGACGAGCACGTCGTCACGGCCGGCTACCGGATCGCCAACGTGGCCGAGAGCCTGTACCCACCGAACGTCCTGATCGGGACGGTCTCGCGGGTCTTGGATGAGGACTCGGCGACCGAGAAGTTCCTGACCGTGCGGCCGGCGGTGGACTTCTCCTCGCTCTCCCTCGTGCTCGTGGTGCTCTCCCGTGACAGCCGAGGGTAGGGTCGTCGTCGGTGCGGCGCACGCTCCTGCTCTCGGCGGTGATCCTGACCGCGTTGATCCTGCAGACCACCGTCTTCTCCGAGGTCAACCTTCTCGGCGCGCAAACCGGAGTTGATGTACCTGCTCACGATCTGTTTCGCGATCTTGGAGGGACCGGCCTCGGGCGCGATCGACGGGGTTCGCGGGGGGCATGGCCCAGGACTTCCTGCTCGACGCGCCGAAGGGGATCACGGCGCTCACGCTGACGCTCCTCGGCTACGCGACCGGGATGGCTGCGGCAGTACATCGTGAGCCCGTCGCCGGTCATGCCCGTGCGTGCTGGTCGGGGCCGGCACGTTCGCGGGCGTGGTGTTCTACGGTGTCGTGTCGTTCCTGCTCGGGCAGCTGAGTATCGGCTGGCCCTACCTGTTCCGGGTGGCCTTGCTCTCGGGCCTGTACAACGCGATCCTGACGCCGCTGGTGTTACCCGCTGCTGCGGCGCGCCGCCGAGGGCTCGCGCTCACGACGGGTGGCCCGATGGTGAGCGCGGTGAGCGGATCGTGACCGAGCCCCGGATGGGCCTGCGGGTCAAGGTCCTCGCCACGCTGGTGCTCGTGATGTTCGCGACGCTCACGACCCGACTGTGGTTCCTGCAGGTGCTCGCGGCCGAGCAGTACAAGGCGGAGGCCAAGGACAACGCCGTGCGCCTGATCCAGGTGCCGGCCCCGCGCGGTGTGATCAAGGACGCGAACGGCCACCCCTTGGTGGACAACCGCGCGAGCATCGTGATCACGGTCAACCGCCAGGACCTGGGCGACCAGACCGAGCGCGTCCTGTTCGACCTGTCGAAGCTCCTCGACATCCCGGCCGACGAGCTCGGCGCCCGGCTGGACGACCCGCGCTACTACGTCTTCAGCCCGGTCCCGGTCGCGATCGACGTGCCCAAGCGCGTCGCTTACTACATCAAGGAGCACACCGACGAGTTCCCCGGGGTGGACGTGCTCGAGGTCCCGGTGCGCCGATACCCGCTCGGATCGGTGGGGGCCCACGTCCTCGGCTACCTCGGCCAGATCTCGAGGGCGAAGCTCAAGGACCCCGCGTTCGCCGACTACGAGGCCGGCGACCTGGTCGGCGTCTCGGGGGTCGAGGGCGTGTACGAGCGCGACCTGGCGGGCACCAAGGGCCTCATCAAGTATCGGGTCAACTCCGCGGGGGAGAACCTCGGCCGGATCGGCGAGCAACTCCCGGTCCCCGGCGATGACGTCACGCTGACGATCGATGCCCAGACCCAGCAACTGGCGGAGGAGTCCCTGAAGGCGGGGATCGAGCACGCCCGCACGGTCGTCGAGTCCGACAGCGGCTACCTGAAGGCCAACGCGGGCGCCGCGATCGTGCTCGACCCGCAGACCGGCGCGATCGAGGCGATGGCCTCGTACCCGTCGTTCGATCCCTCCGTGTTCACCCGGAGCATCTCCCAGGGTGAGTTCGACCGGCGGTTCGGCCTGGCGAACGGACTCCCGCTGCTGAACCGGGCGATCCAGGGCCAGTACGCGCCCGGCTCGACGTACAAGCCGTTTATCGCCGCCTCCGCGCTGCAGCGCGACATCGTGACGACCGACCAGTCGTACGGTTGCCCGCCTTCGTGGACGGCGCCGTTCGACGAGAGCGATCCGGACGCGATGCAGTACGTGTTCAACAACTGGACGACCGCGGACCTTGGCTACATGAGCATCGCGGGTGCGCTCGCGAGGTCCTGCGACACGATCTTCTACCCGATGGGGTACCGCTACTGGGATCTGACTACTTCGTGAACGGCGACGAGGCGGCGCGCGGGGTCGTCGTCGCACGAGCCGCTCCAGCACGATCTGCGAGGCGTTCGGCTTCGGTGCGCAGACCAACGGATCGACCTCCCCGTCGAGCAGGACGGGCGGGTCCCGACGCCGAATGGAAACGGACGATCCACGAGACGTACCCGGAGGCCTTCCCCGAAGGCGAGTGGTTCCCGGGCGACTTCATCCACATGACGATCGGGCAGGGCGACACGCTCGTCACCCCGTTGCAGCTCGGCGACCGCCTTCGGCGCCCTGGAGAACGACGGCAAGGCGTGCACGTTCCGCACGTCCTGGACCGGGTCGTCACGCCCGGGGACACGATCGTGCGCCGCTACCAGCAGAACTGCCGGCGACGGGTCGGGATCGACCCCCGATACCTCAAGTACGTGCGGGACGCGCTCACCGGGACCATGACGGGCAGCGGGACGGCGGCCGCCGCGTTCGCCGGCTTCCCGTTCGGCTCCGTCTGGGTGGCGGGGAAGACCGGCACGGCACAGGCGACCCCGCCGAAGCAGGACACCTCGTGGTTCGCGGCGATGACCGCGGCGCGAGGGCAGGAACACGTGGTGGTGGTCATGGTCGAGCAGGGCGGTCACGGCGCGACCACCGCCGCGCCGATCGCCCGCAACATCATCGAGGGCCTCTACGGCCTCGAGCTCACGCAGTTCGTGGACGTGGCGGGGACCGACTGATGGATCTGGCAGCCGGCAAGCTGGCGACGGGCGAGCGTCACTCGATCCGCCACGTCGATCCCCTGCTCATCGCCGCGGCCCTCGGCCTGGTGGTGATCGGCCTGTTCGCGATCTACTCGGCCACGCACCAGTCGCTCGCGGCCGTGAACCTGGATCCCGGACGGTTCGTGAAGCGCCAGCTCACGTTCCTGGCCGCTGGGGGCGATCGTCCTCATGGTCGCCCTGAGCTTCGACTATCGGCTCCTGAAGGTCTATGCGGGGATCATCTACGTGTCCTCGTTGGTGCTGCTCGTGCTCGTCCGGACGCCGCTCGGCACGAGCGTCAAGGGCGCCCAACGGTGGTTCGAGCTGTTCGGCTTCCAGTTGGCGCCCTCGGAGATCGCCAAGCTGGCGTTGATCGCGATGCTCGCCGCGTTCCTGTCGGAGCTCCGAGGCGAGCTCACGCTCCAGGACGTGTTCCGGACGGCCGCGCTCGCCGCGATCCCGGCCTTCCTCGTGTTCCTCCAGCCCGACCTCGGATCGTCGATCGTGTTCGCCGCGATCCTCGTCGGGATGCTCGTGGTCGCCGGGGCCCGCGCCCGGTACCTCGGGCTGCTCGCGCTCCTGGCGGTCGTGCTGATCGTCGCCGGGTTCCAGGTGGGGCTGGTCCGCGAGTACCAGATCGAGCGGCTCCAGGCGTTCCTCGATCCGGCGAGCGTCAGCCAGGACGCGCTCCACAACCGGGAGCAGGCGGAGATCGCCATCGGCTCGGGCGGACTGACCGGCGTCGGGTACATGCAGGGGTCGCAGACGAACCTCGACTTCGTTCCCGAACAGCACACGGACTTCGTCTTCACGGTGGTGGGCGAGGAGTTCGGGTTCGCGGGGGCGGTCGTGCTGCTGTCCCTGTACGGGCTCCTGCTCTGGCGGGCGTTCCGGGTCGCGCTGCTCTCGAGGGATCCGTTCGGCACCTATCTCGCCGCGGGGATCGCCTCGATGTTCGCGCTGCAGATGTTCGTGAACGTCGGGATGAACGTCGGCATCATGCCGATCACCGGCATCCCGTTGCCGTTCGTCTCGTACGGCGGGAGCTCCCTCATCTTGAACCTCGCCTCGGTCGGGCTCCTGCTGAACGTCCACATGCGCCGCTTCGCCTGATCCGCCGTCAGCTCGTCAGGCTCACGGTCCACAAGAAGGTCGACCCGGCGGGACCCGAGGATTCGATCACGACGTCGCCACCCATCGCCCGCGCGGCCGTGCGCGCGAGCGCCAACCCCATCCCCGCCCCCTGATGGATCCGGACGTTCAGCTCCTCCAGCTGTTCGAGCGGTCCGAAGACCCGTTCGTGCTCGCGGGGGTCGATCCCAGGACCCTCGTCCACCACCCGGACCTCGATCCCGTCCGAGCCCGTGCTGACCTCGACCTCGACACCGGTTCCCGGCATCGAGAACCGCAAGGCATTGTCGACGAGCTCCTCCAAGATCCGGCTGGCGACGCCGCGGTTCAGGTTCGCGGTCGGCAGGCCCTCGGGCGTCGAGACTCGCACGCGTCCGTCCCGGGCGCCCACGTCTCGAGCGACCTCGCCGACGTCGACGCTGTTCGGTGAGCCCGGCGTCGACCGCGAGCTCGAAGCGCTCCACGAGCTGCGCGAGGTCGCGGGCTCGCGTGACGAGCCGCGAGAGGAGCTCGGCCTCCTGGTCGGGCGACGCCTCGAGCTCGGCGAGCGTCTGGGCTACCCCGAGGATGACCGTGACCGGCGTTCGGAGCTCGTGGGACAGTCGGGCGACGAGCTGCTGCCGCCTGGCCGAGCGCTCGACGAGAGCGTCCTGCGCGGCCTCCAGCTCGCACGTTCGCCGCCGCTCGCGGTCGAGGGCTTCGGTGAGCTCCTCGATCACGTGGGGCGTCACCTCGGAGGAGAGCAGGGCCCCTCCCTCGGCGGCGCGGCTCACGGCGGTGAGGATCTCGTCGCCGTCGGAGTCCTTCAAGACGTATCCCGAGGCGCCGGCGACGAGCATCCCGCGGACGATCTCCTGGTCCTCGTGGCCCGAGAGTGCGACGACCCCGAGCTCGGGGAAGTCCGCCTTCAGCAGGCGGGTCGCCTCGATCCCGTCCATCGTCGGCATCCGGACGTCCATCAGCACGACGTCGGGTTCGAGCGAGCGGACCAGGCCGAGCGCCTCGATGCCCGAGCCGGCCTCGCCGACCACCAGCAGGTTCCCGGCTTCGAGCAACGACAGCAGGGATTCGCGGAAGCCCGCGTTGTCGTCCACGACGAGCACCCGGATCGGCCGGCTATGGCCGATCGGGCGGGGAAGGACCGCCGGTTCCATGAGCCGAAGTCTCAAGCGCGTGGCCGGTTCGGCGCCATCCGGCGGGCGTGGGTTTCGTAGGCCGGACGTCCCCACACGGGCGGTAGGTTGAACTACCTAGTCAGGGCGCGCCTCCTATCGTCCGGAGATGGAGGCCGCCCGCTCGAGCGTCCGGTATCCTGGTCTGCAGGTTTGCCCGCCGGGTTGCGGCCATGGGGCCGCGAGCAACCGGCGAGGTATTGAGAGGCGAGGCGTCGGCCACGCCGGCCCCGGGTCCGAACCCGGAAGGCCGCGGCCGGATGAACCCGCCGAGAACGGGGATTCCCGCGTGCGCAACGAAGCGCCGCATGGACCCGGGGAGGAGCTCCCCGCGCCGGTGCGTGGATCGGACGAGGCGAGGACATCGAGCTCGCCCGTCGTGACGGCACGTCCGGCGAGTCGTCCCGACGCGACCGGATCCCCTCCTCGGTCAACCCCGTCATCGCCTCTCCCGATGCGAAGGGAGCGACGATGAACGACGACACGATCTCGACGACCTCCGACACGGAGATCGTCGGAACGGCGGAGCCCACGGGGGACGGGGGCGGCGGTGCGACCGCGCCCGGCTCGGGTGCCCGCCGTAGACGCCGGCGCGGCGGCCGAGGACGCGGTGGACGCGGCGGGTCGGGTTCCGGCATCAAGGCCGGCGACGGCGCCATGCCCGAGGGCGAGGCGGCCACCCCGGGAGGCGGGGAGGCTCCCTCGAGCGATCAGCCGGAGATCGACCTGGATGCGCAGCCGGGTGAGGTCGAGCGCACCGGCGGCGCTCCGCGAACCGGGACCCGGCGGCGCTCGCGCGGCGGCCGCGGTCGGGGGCGCAGCGGGGCCGGAGCCGCCTCGGCAGCCAAGCAGGAGGCCGATGCTGGGGCGTCGTCGAACGTGACCGAGGCCCCGCCCGCTGTCGAGGCGACCGAGGGTGCGGCCGCCGGCTCGGTGGACGGACCGGCCGAAGGCAGTTCGACACCTGCGACCACCACGCGGCGACGTCGCAAACGTGGAGGGCGAGGCCGAGGCAAGGGCAAGCCTGCGCCCGATGCGGTGGGCGCCGACGAGACCACCGCGGCGGCCGAGGCAGAGCAGCCCACGCGCGCGCGGTCGAGCCGTGCGTCCGGACGCACCGGCGCGCGCACGAAGGCGGAGCCGCAGAAGCGATCGGACCAACCGAAGAAGGCCGCGGTCGAGCCGCGGCGATCGGAACGCACGGGTGACAAGGCCGAGAAGCCGGACAACGGCGAGACCGCGGCGCCGACGCGGCTCCGGCGACAGCGTCAGGGCCGCACGACCGTTCGCCGCCGTCGCGAGTCGATGCCCGTCGTTGCCCGCGTCACCGACAAGCTGATGGTGATCACGCAGCACGGGGAGCGGGACCAGATCGCGGTCCTCGAGGGACGGGAGCTCGTGCAGCACTACGTCACGCGCGCGGGCGCGCACTCGATGGTGGGCAACGTGTACCTCGGCCGCGTCCAGAACGTGCTGCCCGGCATGGAGGCCGCGTTCGTCGATGTCGGCCGCGGGCGCAACGCGGTGCTCTACGCGGGCGAGGTGAACTGGTCACCGGAGGATCTCGAGGGTGCCCCGCCACGGATCGAGCACGTGCTGAAGAGCGGACAGTCGGTGCTGGTCCAGGTGACGAAGGATCCGATCGGGGGCAAGGGCGCTCGCCTGACCGCCCAGATCTCGCTCCCGGGCCGGTTCCTGGTCCTGGCGCCGAACTCGGAGGTATCCGGCATCAGCCGGCGCCTGCCCGACGCCGAGCGCCGTCGCCTGAAGGCGATCTTCAAGAACCTGAAGCCGAAGGCGCACGGTTTGATCGTGCGCACCGCCGCCGAGGGCGCATCCGAGGAGGCGCTCGCGGCCGACCTCGGCCGCCTGCTGGACGAGTGGGCGCAGATCGAGAAGCGCGCGAAGAAGGCCAAGGCACCCGCCGTGCTGTACGAGGAGCCGGAGCTCACCGTTCGGGTCGTCCGGGACCTGTTCACCGACGAGGAGTACCGGGAGCTGGTCACCGACTCGCCCCGCATCTTCGGTCTGGTGACGGACTACCTGCGTGACGTCGCGCCCGAGGTGCTTTCGAAGGTCCGGCTCCACGAGGGACCGCTGTCCGCGTTCGAGGAGTTCCACATCGTCGAGCAGATCCACAAGGGCCTCGATCGGAAGGTCTGGTTGCCTTCCGGCGGCTACCTGGTGATCGATCGCACCGAGGCGATGACCGTGATCGACGTGAACACCGGCAAGTCCGTCGGCAAGTCGAACCTCGAAGAGACCGTCGTGAACACCAACATGGAGGCGGCGCGCGAGGTCGCCCGCCAGCTCCGGCTCCGGGATATCGGTGGCATGATCGTGATCGACTTCATCGACATGCTCCTGGAACAGAACAAGAAGAACGTGATCGAGGCGATGAAGGAGGCACTGGCGCAGGACAAGTCCCGCAGCCAGGTCTTCGACATCAGCCCGCTCGGGCTCCTCGAGGTGACGCGAAAGCGCGTGTCTGGTGGACTCTTGGAGGCGTTCTCGGAGGCGTGCCCCACGTGTGAGGGCCGCGGGGTGCTCATCACGTACGACGTCAACTGAGCAACCGATCGAGGCAGGAGGACACGATGTACGCGGTCATCAAGGCGGGGGGTAAGCAGCACAAGGTGAAGGCCGGCGACGTCATCGAGGTGGAGCTCATGCACGCCGACGGCGACACGGTCACGTTCCAGCCCCTGCTCGTGGTGGACGACGACGGCAAGACCCACTACGGCAAGGAGGCCCAACACGCGGTCGTCACGGCCAAGCTGCTCGGCGAGCAGAAGGGCGACAAGGTCCACGTCTTCAAGTACAAGAACAAGTCGGGGTACGCCCGGCGGCAGGGGCATCGTCAGCTGATGACCTTGATCGAGATCTCCGACGTGAAGCTCGGGAGCGCGCCGAGACGAGCGGCCGCCTCGAAGGCCGAGAAGGACGAGCCCGCCGAGGCGCCGGATACGGCCGAGGCAGCCGAGTAGCCGGGAACCGTCTGGTACGCTCGAACGCGTCATGGCGCACAAGAAGGGCGGCGGTTCGTCCCGCAACGGGCGAGACTCCGAGTCCAAGCGGCTCGGCGTGAAGGTGTTCGGCGGTCAGGAGGTGACCGCCGGATCGATCATCGTGCGCCAGCGGGGGACGAGGATCCATCCGGGCAAGGGCGTCGGCAAGGGCGGCGACGACACGCTGTTCGCGACGCAGCCCGGGGTCGTCACGTATCACGAGTCCCGCGGCCGTCGCTACGCCTCGGTCCAGTCTCCGTAGTCGTCCGCGACCGACCTCGGCCCGCCGTCAGCCCTGCGCGGCCGCCTGATCCGGCCCCGACCCGCCTCGAGCGATCGCGTCCCTCACGGCCCGGACCCACTCCGAAAGCGCGGCCTTCTTCTCGCGGTTCATGAGACCGAGGTACCCGACGTTGTCGCGGCGCGCCTTGCGCTTGGGGCTGCGGAACGCGGCCAGACCGGTCGGGCGCTCAGTGGACGCGCCCAGGAGCGCGTTGAGCGGCGGAGGCTGCGCGAAGTAGAAGGCGGTCCTGCGTGACCCCGCCGCGGTCGTGCGTTCGAGCATGAGCACGGGCGACCCGCGGAGCCGGCGGACCCTGGCCACGTCCGTGAGGCGGATCCGGAGCGTCGGTCGTGTCTCGTCGATCGGCGTGAACAGCAGGGCGTCGGTCCCGAGCTCGAGGATGCCCTTGATCTCATCGGGTTGGACGTCTTTCCCGAGCTCGACGGCCCACACGGTCACGGCTCTCGGCACCCCACCATCATGCCGCGGAGGTTCGCCTTCGGCCACAATCTGTTCATGACCTTCGTCGACGAGCTGACCGTGTTCGCCCGCTCCGGCCGGGGCGGGAACGGCTCCTCGTCGATCCTGCGAGAGCCGTACAACCCCCGTGGGGGGCCCGACGGGGGAGACGGGGGTCGAGGCGGCGACGTGGTGTTCGAGGTCTCAACGGGCCTCCGGGACCTCGCGTGGCTCGCCGATCACCCGCACCTTCGGGCGGAGGGCGGCGGGTCGGGCGGCAAGCGGGGCAGGACGGGCGCCGAGGGCTCGGACCTCGTGATCGCGGTCCCCGACGGCACGCGGGTCGAGGACGAGCACGGGCTGCTGGCCGACCTGGTCGGCGAGGGGACCCGTGCGGTCGTCGCACGCGGCGGCCGCGGTGGCCGGGGCAACGCGTCGCTCGCGACCTCGCGCGACCGGGTCCCGAGCGGCGCGGAGGCGGGCGAGCCGGGAGAGGAGAAGCGGCTGTCGGTCGAGCTCCGGATCGTGGCCGACGTCGGGCTCGTCGGCCTGCCGAACGCCGGGAAGTCGACCCTGCTGGCGACCCTCACCGCGGCCCATCCGAAGATCGCCGATTATCCCTTCACGACGCTCACGCCGAACCTCGGCGTGGCGGGCGAGGACGAGCGCTTCGTCGTGGCCGACGTCCCGGGCCTCGTCGAAGGCGCGCACGAGGGCAAGGGTCTCGGGCATCGGTTCCTCCGTCACGTCAGCCGCTGTCGCGCGCTCGTCGTGGTCGTCGACCTGTCCGCACCCGACCCGGCCGCCGACCTCGGGACGGTCCGGGCCGAGCTCGAGGCGTACGACACGGTCGTCGCGGCGCGCCCGAGCCTGGTCGTGGGGACGAAGGCCGACCTCGCACCGAGCGTCGATCCCGCAGGCCGTCCTCGCGATCGGCGCCGATCGCGGTCTCGGCGGTCACGGGGCAGGGGCTTGAGCTCCTGCGAACGCGGCTCGCCGCGCTCGCCCGCGAGACCGCGGCGGTCGCCGAGGAGCGCAGCGCGTACGTGGTCCTCCGGCCGGCGCGCCCGCGGTTCGTCGTCAAGCGCGAGGGGGAGCGCTTCCGGGTGATCGGTCGCGGCGTCGAGCGCTGGGTCTCCGAGACCGATCTCGACGACCCCGCCAAGCTCGAACGGCTCCAACGCCGGCTCGTCAAGGAGGGCGTCGAGCGCGAGCTCGCGTCGGCAGGAGCCCGCCGTGGCGACGAGGTCGTGATCGGCGACGTCGCGTTCGAGTTCATCCCGGAGGGAGAGCGCCCTGGGACGGCGTGAAGAGCTCCTCCGTGCCGAGGCCGAGGGCTGGGAGGCGTTCGTCGAGCTCCTCGACGGGTTGGCGCCGAGCCTGCTCGAGCTGCCGGGCGTGAACGCGGAAGGATGGGCCGTCCGGGACCTGATGTGGCACGTCGCGTTCTGGTGCTCGGACGCCGCCCGCGCGCTCCATGCGATGCGCGACGGCACGTTCGACCGGGATCGGGAACCCCAGGGGCAGGAACAGGTCGACCCCGTCAACGAACGGGAGCTCGAACGCTCCCGTCGGATGAAGGGAGAGGACGTTCGCACCGAGCTGCACCGGAACCGTTCGGCGATGCTCGAAGGGTTCGGGGCGCTTCCCGAACTCACGGCCGATGCCGCCGAGTGGTTCGAGGAGAGCGGTGCGCTGCATTACGCCGAGCACACCCCCGACCTCCGCGCCTGGGTCCGAGCGCGGGGGACCTAGGCCCGGCCACCCACGCCGGTTCGAAATCCACCGTGCCCGCCGGGCGCGGCCGTAGGATGACCCGCGTGGGACGACGCCTCGGGGTCATGGGCGGCACGTTCGACCCGATCCACTACGGCCACCTCGTGACGGCCGAGGAGGCCCTGGTGCAGTTCGCCCTGGATGCGGTGGTGTTCGTCCCGACGGGGGAACCCTGGATGAAGGAGGGCCGCGAGGTCTCACCCGCGGAGGACCGCTACCTGATGACCGTGATCGCGACCGCGAGCAACCCGCGGTTCCGGGTCTCGCGGGTCGAGATCGACCGGGAGGGACCCACGTACACGGTCGACACGCTCCGCATGCTCGGGGCCGAGAACCCGGACGCCGAGCTCTACTTCATCACCGGCGCCGACGCGATGCTCGAGATCTTGGACTGGAAGGATCCCGAGGAGGTGCTGAAGATCGCGCACTTCATCGCGGCGTCGCGCCCTGGCTACGACCTGAAGCGGTTCGAGGCGGCCGGGCCCGCGCGAGACGCGAGCGTCAGCATGATGAGCATCCCCGCGCTCTCGATCAGCTCGACCGACGTGCGCGAGCGGATCCGCGACGGCCGTCCGATCCGGTACCTCGTCCCCGAAGGCGTGAAGAGCTACATCGAGAAGGCGGCGCTGTACCGGTGACGCGCCGGCTGACGCTGCTGGTGCTCGTCGCCGCCCTCGCGACGGCGGGAACCGGAGCGCTCCTGGTCGCCCGTGAACGTGCCCGCCGCGCGCCGGCACCCACGGCGCCGTCCGCGTCCGGGCTCGCGCTCGTCATCGTACGGACGGACGGGGGCCCGTTGCCGGCGGTGGTCGGGTCGACCGGGTTCAGCGCGAACGGCGCGCTCGTCATCCCGTCCTCGGCCCTCGTGGTCGTGCCCGGCCAAGGCGAGTCGACGGTCGGGGAGGCACTGGACCTGCCGCCGCGCCAGGCAGCGACGGCGGTGAGCAACCTCCTCGGCGTGTGGATCGACGAGGAGGCCACCATCGACGCCGACCGGCTCGCCGAGGTCGCGGACGCGGCCGGGGGCATCCTCATCGGCGGGGAGACCGCGACCGGGCGGGACGTCGCCGACATGCTCGCGGAGCCGGATGCAGGCGGGGTCGCGGCCCTCCAGATCGTCCTCGAGGCCCTGCTCTCGTCGGACGTCGAGTGGACCAGCGCCGACTTCGCCGACGCGGAGAACCCGGGATCGGTCGCCCGGGCGCTCTCCGCCGCGGCGGGCTCGGAGGTGGCGACCCTGCAGGTCGACGAGGTGGCGAGCGGCATCTTCCGGGCGAGTCCCGAGCAGGTGACGGACGCGTTGGTGGAGGCGTTCGGCGGACCGGCGGAGGAGGCGGTCCCCGTCATCGTGCTCAACGGCAATGGCGTCCCCGGGATCGGCGAGGCGGTGGCTGAGCGGCTCCTGCCCGACGGGTTCCGCGTGGCTGTCTCGCAGAACGCGTCGGACTTCGACCATCCCGAGACCCTGATCGTGGTCGGCTCGCCCGACGACGTCGTCCTGGCCGAACGTGTGCGAGACTTGCTCGGTGTGGGGAGCGTGTCCGTGTCGGTCGGTTCGGGTATCGCTCCCGTGACGATCGTCGTCGGGAAGGACTTCACCGGGTGAGCATCAGCGAAGGACGGCGTGCCGGGTAACGACACCACCCACGCAGAGAGCCGCGACGTCGCCGTCACCGCGGCGCGCGCGGCGGCCGCCAAGCAGGCCGCGGACGTCACGATCTTGGATGTGCACGGCCTGATCGTGATCACCGACTACTTCGTGATCGCCTCGGGTGAGACCGACCGGCAGGTCAAGACGATCGTCGAGGAGGTCGAGAGGGCAGTCCGCGAGCTCGGCGAGAAGCCGGTCCGCCGCGAGGGCGACGCCGACTCCCGGTGGGTATTGCTCGACTACATCGACGTCGTCGTCCACGTGTTCGCCCAGGAAGAGCGCGAGTATTACGATCTCGAACGCCTGTGGCGCGACGCGCCTCGCCTGGCCTGGAACGGCAGGGAGCAGGCCGCGGCCGGTTCGCTAGACTGAGCTTCCCGCGGGCCCATAGCTCAGCTGGTAGAGCGTCTGGCTGGCAGCCAGAAGGTCAGGGGTTCGAATCCCCTTGGGTCCACTAGCAGGGCAAACGCCGATCCGAGCGGTGCACACCGCTTGCTCATCGGATAATGCTCTTCGACCGGTGGGCGATACGAAGGTCCAGCCGCCCTCGCTGCATGGGTACCTCCTCGACCCCCTAGATCCCGGGCTCGCCGTGGGGCGCGGGCTCCCGGGTGCGCCCAGGATCCGGTTCCGCGCACGTCTGCGTTTGCGGCCAACCGCAGGACCACGATCGCGCGGACGGAACCCGACCGAGGTCCGCTGAGGGGTCAAGCCCTTCGCACCTGTCAGCCATGTCAGATACTGCAAACGCATGAGGCCGCTGAACCTACTCGGGTGTAGCTTTCATCACGTCGTCGGTTGCAGCCGGCGGCAGGGTGTGCCGGAACAAGGGCTCCGCACCTGGGGCCCTAACGGTGTCGGTAAAGCGGTTCGAAGTCCGCGCCAAGGGCGAACCTGCTGAGGCGAGGGACGGAGGCCTCATGTCAACGGGGCAGCGCCGGGGGTGACGCCCACCGAAGACCTTGGTCATTCTGATGGACATCAGCGTCCAGGTGCCCAAGGTGAGGGTCGCCAAGTCCCTCCATCCGCCCTCTCTGGGGGGCCTCCGCTTCTAGGGGCTCCCCAGATTGGGGTTCGACGTCATGGTCTTCAGCAGATAACGGGGGGCCCCATCCGCTCGCCGATGACCTGCGTCTTCCCTAACCAGCACACCGTCGAGCCCGGTCTGGCTGGCAGCCAGAAGGTCAGGGCCTCGGATCCCTTTGGGTCCACCATCGAACCCGGGCCTCGAGGGCCTGCCACTCGATGACATCGACGTAGTGCCCCGGGACCCGTCCCCATCCGTCCGCGCGCAGGGCCGAGCCGCATCAACGAGATCCCCTGGCTTCAGGTCGCGCGGCTCCCGGTAGATGCGTAGGGTGGCGAAGAGGTTGACCACGAAGCGAAGGGGGGAGCAGATCATGAGCGTTGGGAGCGAGAACCGGAGCGGCGCCGGGGCCGGCACGGAGAAGAGGCCGTTCGGCGTGGTGGTGGCGTCGGCCGTCGATGGGTTCCGGACGCTCGCCCGCAAGCACGTCGAGCTGGCCAGGCTCGAGGTGTCCGATGCCGCGTCGATCCGCGCGCAGGGCGTGGGGATGTTCGCGGGCGCCGCCGTCGTGGCGATGTACGCGGTCGGCTTCGGAGCGGCCGCGGCCGCGGCGGGGCTCGCGGTGGTGATGCCGATCTGGGCGGCCATCCTGGTGGTAACCGCGCTGCTGGTGGTGGCCGCGGTCGTCTTGGTCCTGGTCGGGCGTCGCGCCCTGCGAACGGCTCCGCCGGTGGGCGAGCGGACCCGGGAAGCCCTGAAGGAGGATGCTCGATGGGCGAAGCAACAGATCGAACGGTGACGGAGATCGAGGAGACCCGACGCCGGCTCGAGGCCGACCTACGAGAACTGGAGGCTCGCCTCCCGGCACCGTTCCGATCGACGAAGAGCCTGGTGGGTGTGATCGTGGGGAGCACGGCACTCACCGCGTTCGTCCTTCGGAGGTTCCGGTCCAAGCGCTCGGACGCACGCCCGTCCGCGGAGGTGGTGGTCCGCATCGTTCGCGACGATCTGTAAGCGTGCTCGCCGACACGACCGCGCCGTCGGATCCGACCGGGCTCCGCGGGCTCCGCGGCTGAGGATCCATGGCCGATCATCGCGACGTCGATGGGCGAGCGACCATGGACGGCGCAGGGGAGTCGGTGCTCGAGACCGACTCGCTCCGGAAGGTGTACGGCGGGACGGTCGCGCTCGACGGTGTCGACCTCCGCGTGGAGGCGGGCAGCATCTACGGGCTCGTCGGCCCGAACGGCGCCGGCAAGAGCACGCTGATCGGGGTCGTCGCCGGTCTGCGGCGTCCCACGGCTGGGCAGGTCTACCTGCACGTCGAGCGTCGCCGGATGGCGGTGATGCCCGATACGCCGGGGTTCGACCCCTGGCTCACCGCCCGTGAGATCGTGGATCTCTCGCGTGCGATGGTCGCCCCCGAACTCTCCGTCACCACGGTCGATGAGGCGTTGCACGAGGCTGGGCTCGCCGATGTCGCCGAGCGACGGATCGGCGGTTTCTCGCGGGGGATGCTGCAGCGTCTGGGGATCGCCGCGACGATCGTCACGGGACCGGAGCTGCTCGTGCTCGACGAGCCCGCATCGGCGCTCGACCCGCTCGGCCGGTACGAGGTGCTCGAGCTCGTCGGCAGGCTCGCGACGCGGAGCACGATCCTGTTCTCGAGCCACATCCTCGCCGACGTGCAGCGGGTCTGCGACACGGTCGGGGTACTGCGGGAGGGGAGGCTCCTGTACCAGGGTCCGCTCCAGGCGCTGCTCACCGAACGCGTGCAGCCCGCCTACGTCGTGCGGGTCCGGCCGCCGCTGGCGCCGGTGGCCGAGGCCCTCCGCGCGGCCCCGTGGGCCGCCGCCGTCTCGGATGCGGGCCACGGCCAGCTCCGGGTGGAGGTAACGTCGGTCCCCGACGCCGAACGCGGCATCGTCGAGGTGCTCGGGCGGACGGGCGCGCGGGTGATCAGCGTCGAACCCGAGGCCCCCGACCTCGAGTCGGTCTTCCTGGAACTCACGTCGTGACCATCTGGCGCCTCGAGCGGATCCGGCTGCTCCGCACCCTGCGGTGGGTCGGTCTGCTCGCCTCGTACCTCGTGTTCGGGATCTCGATGCCGATCCTCACGCGGTACCAGGACGCGCTGTTCCGCAACCTCGGCGGGGACGTCCGGGTGATCGCGCCGCCGGCGACGCCGCCACAGGGGATCGCGGCCTACCTGCAGAACGCGATGCAGATCGGCCTGCTGGTCTCGGTGCTGATCGCCGCGGGGTCTTTGGCGTTCGACGCCAAACCGGAGTGGGCGGCGTTCCTGCGGACCCGGTCGCCCTCGCTCGCGCGCATCGTCGTGCCCAAGTTCGCCGTCAACGCGGTCGCGACGGCCATCTGCTTCGCCCTCGGATTGACGGCCGCGTGGATCGGAACGGTGGCGTTGATCGGATCCGTTCCGGTCGCGGCCTTGCTGGCGGGCGGGACGTTCGGCGCCCTCTACCTCGCGTTCGCCATCGGCGTCGTCGCCTTCGCCGCAGGCCTTTCGCGGGGTGTCCTCGGGGCCGGAGGGATCGCGCTCGTCATCCTCATCGCCCTTCCGGTCATCGCCAACATCCCCGCCCTCGAACACTGGCTGCCGAGCGCGCTCGTCGGTTCGGCCACCGACATCGCGCAGGGGGCGGCTCCCGCCGAGTACCTCCGCGCCGCGGCCGTGGCCGCCGTTTCGACGGCAGCGCTGCTCTGGGGTTCGGCCCGACTGCTCGAACGCCGAGAATAGCCGCGCAGGCCCCTCGTCGGGCCCTGCCTCCCGGGTCCTGGGATCTACGCCTGCGTCCGAGCCTCGCGGCGGGTCCACAGGAACAGCGGCGCAACGACCATCAAGATGCCGCCGGCGAACGCCACCCACATGCCCGGACCAACGAGGTCCAGCCACGACCGGCCCGCGAGGATCGCGTCATCTGCCGTCGCGATCTGCGCCGCCGAGACGATGGCGAGCCCGAGCGCGAGCACCCCGGCGACGATCGATCCCACGATCCCGACGACCTTGCCAGCTCCGCGCGGGATCACGGCGAGCATCGCGGCGAAGATCACGCCCAGGCCGCCTACGAACCACAAGGTCTCGTTCATCGTCCACGTGGAGTTCCCGGCGGTGAACCCGTCGGTGAGGAACCCCATCGGGACGTCGTTCGCGTGAAGCGTCCCGGCGTCGAGCGAGATCCAGCCCATGAACCCGGCCGCGAACGTGAGCAAGCCACCGGCCGCTCCCACGAGCGACGCCGTGAGCGCCTTGCTCCCAACGGCACGCGGGGTCACTCCAGCGGGACTCTGAGCCATCGCAGACATCGCCAACCACCTCCTCGCCCCAAGCGTGCGGCCGGACGGTCGCCCGAGACAGCGCCCAAGGTCCCGGGGATGAGGGGCCGAGAGGTGGTCCGTCGGCATCGGCCGGAGGTCCCGGGATGCGGGGTCATCCCCCCACCGTGCGACCTGTCGCCATGGGACAACCACGGCATGGCGACCCGCGCAGCCAGCATGAGGACCGCCAGACGCCAAGGTCGTCAGCCGTCGAGCATCACGTGGCGGGCCCAGACGAGTCCCGCGGCAGGTGCGTGTCCAGCGGCTCCTCGCGCCGCGAGGTGCGCGACCGCAGCATGTCCATGCACACGCGCGACGACCGTGGTCAGCCATCCGCCGAGGTTCTCGATCTCGCTCGCGTCGGAACGGTTCAGCCGGAGCCAGGCCTCCTGGACGGCGTCGTCGGCCTCGCCGATCGAGCCGAGCATCCGATAGGCCACCGCCCGGGGGTGGGTCCGGTTGGCCTCGAAACGCTCCGCCAGCAGGTCGTGGTCATCCATCGGTCACATCCTCCGGTCGGGTCCCGTCAGAGCGGTGACGATGGGGGTCCGACGGATGTGACCGGGAAGGGTCGTCGAGCCCACGTCGGATGATCGGGCCGGCCCGGACGCGCACAGGACGAGGTGGCTGCGCGGTGACCGACCCGGCGAGGAGGCACGGCATGAAGGGAGCGATCCAGGGCTCGAGCGTACTTTCTCCATGGCTCCGTCGGCCGCTTCGAAGTGCCGTGAGGCGTACCCTTCCGCCCCGATGATCCCTCCCGCCCGAACCCTGGAGCAGCGCACGCGAGACACGCTGGACCGCCTCGAGCATGACGTCGACGCGTGGGTGGCGACGGCCGACGGCGCGAGCGGCACGCCCTATCTGGTACCGCTGTCGTTCCTGTGGGACGGGACGGCCCTGCTCGTCGCGACACCGGCCTCGAGCCCGACCGCCCGCAACCTGCGGGCCACCGGCAGGGTCCGGCTCGGCATCGGACCGACGCGCGACGTCGTCCTCATCGAGGGAACCGCGCATCCGCTGACGGCGACCGAGGTGAGCCACGAGCTCGCCGACGCCTTCGCGGCCAAGGCCGGGTTCGACCCGCGGACGCTCACGAGCGCGTACCTCTACGTCCGCATCGAGCCGCGACGGGTCCAGGCGTGGCGCGAGGAGAACGAGCTCGAGGGCCGCGAGCTCATGCGCGACGGCCGCTGGCTCGTTCGGTGAGGCAACGGCCTGCGGGATCCGTCGGCACCGCCGGTGCGCGCCGTAACCCGCGCGTAACCACTTTCCAGGGGATGGCCTGGGAGGATGCCCGCATGAGCGTTGCTCCGGTGGCGGTCGGGCCGGGCTCGCTGGACGATCTGGATGCGATCGCCGCCATCTACCACCACTACGTGCTCACGACCGCCATCTCGTTCGAGGTCGAACCGCGACCGGAGGATGCCTGGCGGGGATGGTTCGCGGGGTTCGGCGAACGGGGCCGCCACCGTCTCCTCGTCGCTCGGAGGGGCGGCGACGTGATCGGCTACGCGTCGAGCGCACCTTATCGGCCGAGGGCCGCCTACGGACCCTCGGTCGAGACCAGCGTCTACGTCGCCCCGGACCACGTCGGGCACGGCGCGGGCGCCGCGCTGTACGAGGCGCTGCTGTCCGGGCTCGAGCGCGAGGACGTCCACCGCGCGTATGCCGGGATCGCGATGCCCAACCCCGCGTCGGTGCGCCTGCACGAACGGTGCGGCTTCCGGCGCGCGGGGTACTTCACCGAACAGGGACGGAAGTTCGGGCGATACTGGGACGTCGCGTGGTACGAGCGACGCTTCCCGGAGGTGGCGTCCTCGACCGCCGGGTGAGAGGTTGGAACCGTGGCGGACGGACCCGAGGGGCGGATCGACGACCTGTACGCGCTCCCGCTCGAGCGCTTCACGTCCGAACGGGACGCCCTGGCGAAGGAGCTCGCGGCCGCCGGCGACCGCGATGAGGCCGCACGGGTGAAGGCGCTCCGCAAGCCCGTGGTCGCGGCATGGGCCGTCAACGTGCTGGCCCGAGAGGACCCCGGCGGCATCCGCGACCTGCTGGAGCTCGGTGGCACGCTTCGGTCGGCCCACCGCCGGGCGGTGTCGGGCGGGGACGTCGAACCGTTCCGGCAAGCCACCGACGAACGCCGGCGACTGGTGAAGGACCTCACGCGGAGGGCGGAGGCGATCCTGGCGCGCGGAGGCGGCGCGACCGCCGCCGCCGCCGACGCGATCGCCGGCACGCTTGAGGCCGCGACCGTCGATGAGGAGACGGGTGAGCTGGTCCGTGCCGGCCGCCTCACCAAGCCGCTCCGACCGCCCGCCACGTTCGCCGGCGCCGGGCTCCGGGTGCTCCAGGGCGGGCCGGCACGCCGGCCCGAACCCCCGGAGGCGCCCAAGCCGAAGCCGAGGCCCGATCGCGCCAAGCTGAAGCGGGAGCTCTCGGCCGTCGAGGCACGCGAGCGGCGGGCCGCCGCGGCGGTCGAACGCGAGCGCAACGCGATCACGGATTTCGACCGCAGGCGTTCGAAAGCCAAGGATCGGCTCCGGGCGGCAGAGGCGGAGCTCAGAGGCGTCTCGCTCGAGAGGAAACGGCTCGCGTCGACGCTGGACAAGCTCGGCGACGGCTGAGCGACATCCCGGACGCCGCCTGAGCGATCCGGTGGGATGGGTTCGGTAGCATCTGCTCACCATGCCCCGCTACGACGCGTCCGAGATCGAGCCGAAGTGGATCGAGCGCTGGGAGGCCGAGGGCCTGTACCGGGCGTCGGAGGACCCGGCGGATCCGCGTCCCCGCTTCTATGCGCTCGACATGTTCTCGTACCCCTCCGGGGACCTCCACATGGGTCACGCCGAGGCCTACAGCGGGGGGGACGCGGTGGCGAGGTTCGCCGCGATGCGCGGGCACAACGTGCTCCATCCCGTCGGGTGGGACGCGTTCGGACTGCCGGCCGAGAACGCGGCGATCAAGCGCGGGATCCATCCCAAGGAGTGGACCTACGCGAACATCGACCAGCAGGCGCGATCGTTCCGCCGGATGGGCATGTCGTTCGACTGGACCCGGCGGCTCAACACCTGCGACGCCGAGTACTACCGGTGGACGCAATGGCTGTTCCTGCGGCTGTTCGAACGGGGGCTCGCCTACCGGAAGAACGCGCCCGCGAACTGGTGCCCCAAGGACGCCACGGTCCTGGCGAACGAACAGGTGATCAACGGCTTCTGCGAACGGTGCGGGACCGCGGTCGTCCGCAAGGACCTGACGCAGTGGTTCTTCAAGATCACCGACTACGCCCAGCGCTTGCTCGACGACATGGACTCACTCGACTGGCCGGAGCGCGTGATCACGATGCAGCGCAACTGGATCGGTCGGTCCGAGGGCGCGAGCGTCACCTTCGAGATCGCCGAGACCGGCGACACCGTCGAGGTCTTCACGACGCGGCCGGACACGCTGTGGGGGGTCACGTTCTTCGTCTTCGCGCTCGAGCATCCGCTCGTGCCGAGGCTCGCGGAGGCAGGGGGGACGGCGACCGAGGCGGGGGCGATGCTCGACGCCCTGCAGGCGACGCCCCTGACCAACCGCGAGCAGGCGGAGAGTCGCGAGGGCATCGCCCTCGGCGTCCACGCGGTGAACCCGGTGAACGGCGAGGAGATCCCGGTGTTCGTCGCGCCCTACGTGCTGATGGAGTACGGCACCGGCGCCGTCATGGGCGTTCCCGCTCACGACCAGCGCGACTTCGAGTTCGCGCGCCACCAGGGCCTGCCGATCCGTGTGGTCGTGCAGCCGCAGGGCGAGCGCCGGGACCCGACGTCCATGACCGAGGCGTACGACCACGACGGCGTGATGGTGAACTCGGGGCCGTTCGACGGCGTGCGGTCGCCGGACTCGATCGCGGGGGTGACCGCGTGGCTCGAGGAACAGGGCAAGGGACGCGCGGCCGTCACGTTCCGCCTCCGCGACTGGCTCATCAGCCGCCAGCGCTATTGGGGTGCGCCGATCCCGATCGTGCACTGCCCGGAGCACGGCGAGGTCGCGGTCCCGGACGACCAGCTGCCGGTGCTGCTCCCCGACGACGTCGATTTCCGGCCCGGCGGCGAGTCGCCGCTCGCGCGCCACGAGGCGTTCGTGAACACGGTCTGCCCGATCTGCGGGGAGCCGGCCAGGCGCGACACCGACACGATGGACACGTTCGTCGACTCCTCCTGGTACTTCTTCCGCTACTGCTCGCCACATGAGGACGCCGGCCCCTTCGACCCCGATGCCGTAGGCAGGTGGATGCCGGTCGACCAGTACATCGGCGGCGTCGAGCACGCGATCCTGCACCTGATGTACTCCCGGTTCTTCACCAAGGTGCTGCACGACGTGGGGCTCCTCGGGTTTACCGAGCCGTTCCTGCGTCAGATGAACCAGGGCCAGGTGATCTTCGGCGGCGCCTCGATGAGCAAGTCCAAGGGCAACGTCGTCGAGCCGATGTCGCTCGTCGAACGCTGGGGCGCCGACACGATGCGCCTGAGCATCCTGTTCGCCGGGCCGTTCGAGGACGATATCGACTGGAAGCTGATCGCCCCCGACCCCGAGCGGCGTCCGGGCGTCACGACGTGGCTCGGTCGCGTGTTCGCGGTGGTCGGGGAAGCGGCCGAACGCGATCGCCCCGATCCCGATTCGCTGCGCCGCGTCACGCACCGGACGATCCGGGCCGTGACCGAGGACATGGAGCGGTTCCGGTTCAACGTCGCGATCAGCAAGCTCCAGGTCCTCTCGAACGCCATGAGGACGGCGCTCGACGCCGGCGACGGCGCCCGCGATGCGGCGTCGGCGCTGGCGCTGTTGCTCGCGCCCCTGGCGCCGTTCGCGGCGGAGGAGCTGTGGCGCGAGGTGCTCGGCAACCCGTCGAGCGTGCACACCTCGGCCTGGCCCTCGTTCGACGAGGCCCTAGCGCGCGAGGATCGCGTGACGCTGGTCGTCCAGGTGGACGGCAAGGTGCGCGACCGGATCGAGGTCGAGGCCGACGCCGGGCCCGAGACCTGCCAGGAGCTGGCCCTGGGCTCGGAGAAGGTCCGGCGTGCGCTCGACGGGCGCGAGGTCGGCAACGTGATCGTCCGGGCGCCGCGCCTGGTGAACCTCGTCACCATCGGCTGACCACCCGACCCCGCGGGGAGAGGTCCTTCGGCTCCCGTGCCGTCCGAGGCTCCCGTTCACGCTTCCCTTGAGGGCTCCCGGGGCCGGTTGGGTCGCGGCCGAGCGCGAGGAGGACCGCCCATGGACGAGTGGTTCGAGCCGTACAAGATCAAGGCCGTCGAGGCCATCCCCATCACCACACGCGACGAGCGCCTGGCCGCGCTCGATCGAGCGGGCTGGAACACCTTCCTCCTGCGCTCGGACCAGGTGACGATCGACCTGCTCACGGATTCGGGGACAAACGCCATGAGCGACCGTCAGTGGGCGGCGATCATGGTCGGGGACGAGGCCTACGCGGGGAGCCGCAACTTCTACCGGCTCGAGGACACCGTCCGTCGGGTCTACGGCTACGAGCACGTGATCCCGACCCATCAGGGGCGGGGCGCCGAGCACATCGTGTCGGAGATGCTGATCCGCGAGGGCGACGAGATCCCCGGCAACATGTACTTCACGACCACGCGTCTGCACCAGGAGCTGGCCGGCGGGGAGTTCGTCGACGTCATCGTGGACGAGGCGCACGACCCGCGGAGCCTCCATCCGTTCAAGGGCGACGTCGACATCGACAAGCTCGAGAAGGTGATCGAGCGCGCGGAGCGTGTGCCGTACCTGTCGATCGCCGGGACCGTGAACATGGCGGGGGGCCAGCCGATCTCGCTGGGGAACCTGCGACGCGTGCGCGAGGTCGCCGACCGGCACGGGATCATGGTGATCCTCGACGCCACGCGCGCCGTGGAGAACGCCTGGTTCATCAAGGAGCGGGAGCCCGGGTGCGCCGAGCTGAGCATCGCCGAGATCCTGCGCGCGATGTGCGACCTGACCGATGCCTGCACGATGTCGGCGAAGAAGGACTCGCTCGTGAACATCGGTGGCTGGATCGGCCTGCGGGACCCCGACCTCGCGGCGCAGGCGCGCAACCTGTGCGTCGTCTACGAGGGGTTGCACACGTACGGGGGGCTCGCGGGTCGCGACCTCGAGGCGATGGCCGTCGGGATCGAGGAGTCGATCGACGAGCACCACATGCGGGCAAGGATCCTGCAGGTCCGTGAGCTCGGGGAGCGGCTGCTCGCGGCCGGCGTCCCGATCGTCGAGCCGATCGGGGGCCATGCCGTGTTCCTGGATGCGCGACGCGTCTACCCGCACCTCCCGCAGGAGGCGTTCCCCGCCCAGCGCCTGGCGGCCGAGATCTACCTCGACTCCGGGACCCGGACGATGGAGCGCGGGATCGTATCGGCGGGCCGCGATCCGGAGACGGGTCACCATCGCCATCCTTCCCTCGAGCTCGTCCGGATCACGATCCCGCGCCGGGTCTACACGAGCCGCCACCTCGCGGCCGTCGGCCGCTCGGTCGCCGACGTCTTCGCGCGCCGGGAGGAGACCGGGGGACTCGAGATGGTCTTCGAGCCCACGTACCTGCGCTTCTTCCAGGCGCGCTTCCGGCCGGTCGGGCGTCGCTGAGCCCGGGTCGCCCCCCAAGCTCAACGTGGGCTGATCGGAGCCCGATACGAGAACCGAGGCCCGCTGGGCCAACCTGCGCATGGGAACGGACCCGGTCATGAGCTCGACGCCTCGGATGCTCGCAGAGGGCGCGGACCCCAACGACCACGGACCGGTGTCGGTCCTCCGCACGAAGCGGACGATCGCCCTGCTCCGCATCTGCGTGCTCGCCGTGGTCGTGGTCGTGTACCTGGGCTCGACGGGCACCTGGCGTTCGGCGGGATCCGGTGCGATCACGCTCCTGGTCCTTGCGGGCGTCTACGCGCTCGTCTGCCTCCTGATCTCGATGCGCGGGGAACGTTCATCGCCGGGCGCGCGCGTGGTGATGCTCGCGGTGGACGTCGCCCTGATCACCTTATGGGTCCAGGCAACCGGGGGCGGCCGAAGCGAGTTCTGGACGTTGTACCTGATCGTCATCGTGGCGGTGGCGCTGCGGTTCGGGATCTTGGAGACGGTGGGTGTCGCGATCGGTCTCGCGATCTTGCACATGACGATCCTCGTCCAGGGGGACGGCATGTGGACGTCCCGCCTGTACCGGCCGACCCTCCTGCTGTGCGCGGGTTTCGCGGTGGGCGTGCTCTCGCTGCAGCGCACGGATCAGCGTCGGAAGCGTTTCGAGATCGAGGCGATCGCGGAATCGCGCACTCGCCAGCTCGGACGCGAGCGGGCGGAGGTCGAACGCCTGCGCAGGGTCGACCTGGCACGGACCGAGTTCGTCGGCCTGGCCGCCCACGAGCTCCGGACGCCGCTAGCGGCGATCCTCGGCGTCTTGAGCACGCTCAAGGAGCACGGCGCCGTGCTGGACGACGGCGTGCGCGTGGAACTGATCGCCGGGGCCGAGGCGCAGGCCGAACGCCTGACGCGATTGGTCGAGGACCTGCTCACGGTTTCCCGGATCCAGGACGGGGTCCTGCGCCTGTCGTTGGCGCCCGTCGACCCGCGCGACCTGATCGCCGATGCGGCTCACGCGTCGAGCACGACCGACCGATTGCGGCTCGAGCTCGAGACGTCCGACCGCGTGGTGTGCGACGCGGACGCGACGGTCCGGGTGCTCACGAACCTGCTCGACAACGCCCGGAAGTACTCGCCCGACGGGACGCCGATCGTCGTCGAGGTCACGGCCGACGAGCGGCGCGTACGCTTCGTCGTCCGGGACGCCGGTGCCGGCGTCGTGCCCGCGGACCGCGAGGCGATCTTCGAACGGTTCCGCCGAGCCGACGTCTCGGGAGCGCCGGGAGCAGGGCTCGGCCTGTACATCTCGCGCGGTCTCGTGCGGGCCCACGGGGGCGAGCTCGAGGTGGGCGACGCCCCCGAGGGCGGCGCGGCGTTCACCTTCTGGGTACCCGTGGTCGCTCCCGGCGAGCACGAGGTGTCGGTCGGCCCACGGACACCGATGAGGAGAGGCCACCGGAGCTCGAGGCCCGCGATGGGTTCGGGTCCGATGTGAGCCAGGTCACGGTCCCGACGGGTCCTCCCCGCTAGCGTTCGAGCCCGGATCTCCCCCGACCCGTGGGGATACACATGGCCGACGGTTCCATCCGTGAACGCCTTTCGGCCCTCTCGCGAGCCGAGCTCATCGGTCTGATGGCGCTGCTCGCCGTGACCCTCGGGGGTGCGGGGCTCTGGTACGTCCGCTCGCTCCCGCGTCCGGTGGAGGTGACGAGCGTCCCGAACGGTCCCGGCGGCGCCGTCCCCGCGACATCGGCGAGCCCCTCACCGGAGGTCGTTCTCCTGGTCGACGTCGCCGGTTGGGTTCGTCGTCCCGGCGTGTACGAGTTCGCCGAGGGGGCGCGCGTCGTCGACGCGCTCGATGCGGCGGGCGGGGCGCGTCCCGGTGCCCTCCTGCAGGCGCTGAACCTCGCGGCGCCGCTGGTCGACGGGACCCAGATCCTCGTGCCCCGTGAAGGGGAGGAGGCGGTGGCGCCGCCGGTCGCCGCCGGCGCGGTCGCGGGCGGGCTGGTGAACGTGAACACGGCGACCGCCACCGAGCTCGAGGAGCTCCCCGGCATCGGAGAGGTCCTCGCGCAGAGGATCGTCGACTACCGGACCGAGAACGGCCCGTTCACCTCCGTCGACCAGCTCTTGGACGTGAGCGGGATCGGGGACTCGATCCTCGATTCGATCCGGGAGCTCGTCACGGTGTGAGCGTCTGGATCACGCCCGCGCTCGCGGCGGTGTTCTGGTCCGGCCTGCTGCTCCAACCGCTGGTGGGGGAGCTCGCCGACCCGTGGCTCTGGATGGCGGCCGGTGGCGGTCTGGTCGGGGCGGCGCTGGCGGTCACGCCAGGGCGCCGGATCGAGGGCGGCCCCCTCGCGAAGGCGGGTGTGGTCGGGACCCGATCGATCGGAGACCCGAGGGCGGCGGTGACGCCGCCCTCGCCCCGCCGGGAACGGCCGGCCTGGATCGCCCTGTCGATCGCGCTGCTCGGATCGCTCTTGCTCGCCATCGGTTGGGGGGCGGCGCACGAGCATCGCATCCGCGATGCGTTGCTCGCTCGCGTCTCCGGCCCCGTCACCGTCGAGGGATCCCTGCGGGTCGATCCCGCGGCCGAGCGCGACCGCTGGTCCGCGGTCCTGGACGTCCGTTCGGTCCGCTGGGACGCGGGCGCGGCGACCGTCCACGAGGCCGTGTGGCTCTCGGGCACCGACGAACCTCCGGAGGCGGTGCGCGGCGACCGACTCCGGGTCTCGGGGTCGATCCGACCCGTGGACGACGCCGCGTTCGCGGGGTTCCTGCTCCGCCGGGGCATCGGGGCGGAGCTCGAGGTCGCCGAGGCCGAGCGTCTGGGTCCGGCGGCCCTCGCACCGGTGCGGTGGGCGCAGTCCTTCCGTTCGCTCGCCGGTCGCTCGATCGAGTCCTCGTTCCCGGCCCGTGAGGCCGGGCTCCTGATGGGCCTCGCGCTCGGGGACGACTCGCGGCTCGACCCGGTCCTGGAGCGCGACTTCCGGGCGACCGGCCTGTCGCACCTGCTCGTCGTCTCGGGGGAGAACGTCGCGATGGTGCTCGCGCCGATGGTGGCGCTCGGGGCGGCGCTCCGGCTGTCGCGCTGGCCGCGGTTCGCGCTCGGGATGGGGACCGTCGCGTTCTTCGTCGTGCTCACCGGCGCCGAGCCCTCCGTGATGCGAGCCGGCGTGATGGCCGGGCTCGCCCTCATCGGCATCCTGCTCGGCCGGCCGAGGAGCACCGGCTCGATCCTGGCCGGCGCGGTCCTGATCCTCCTCGTGATCGATCCCGCGCTCGTCTGGTCGGTCGGGTTCCAGCTGTCGGTCGCGGCCACCGCGAGCATGGTCGCGCTGGCCACGCCGATCTCGGCGCGGCTTCGGTTCCTGCCGGGAGCGCTCTCGCTCGCGGCCGGCGCCACCCTCGCGGCGCAGGTCGGCGTGACGCCGCTCCTCCTGTTCTACTTCCACGAGGTGCCGGTCTCGACCGTGGCCGCGAACGTGCTCGCGTTCCCCGCGGTCGCGCCGGCCCTGTTGCTCGGACTGGCGGCCGCGACCGTCGGGATCGTGCTGCCGTCGGCGGGGCACCTCGTCTCGCTGCTAGCGCTGGTGCCGATGCGGTACCTGGAGGCCGTGGCCGACCGCCTGGCCCGCGCGCCGATCCCGTGGATCACCGGCGGCGGCGCGCGCACCCTGGTGGCCGGGTTCGGTGCGGCCGTGCTCCTCGCGTGGTGGTTGCGATCGGGGCGGCGCCTGCCGAGGTCGGCGTTCATCGCGGCCGTCGCGCTCGTGCCGCTTCTGGTATGGACGAACGCGATCTCGGCCGGGCCGCCGAGCGCGCTCACGGTGCGGTTCTTCGACGTCGGGCAGGGCGACTCGGCGCTGCTCACCTCGCCGGGCGGCGTCGCGATCCTGGTCGACGGCGGCCCCGATCCCGCGCGGGTGGCCACCGAGCTCGTGGCGCTCGGCGTGAAGCGTCTCGACCTGGTGGTCGCGAGCCACCCGCACGCCGACCACGTCGTCGGCCTGCCGGCGGTCCTCGCGCGCCTGCCAGTCGGCCTGCTGCTCGAGCCCGGATGTCGCGACGACTCGGGGGACGGGGCCGCGCTCGAGGAGGCCGCCGCCTCCGAGCACGTCACCGTCCGGCACCCGCGGGCGGGCGACATCCTGCAGGTCGGCGACGTCCGCCTCGAGATCCTCTCACCCGATCGATGCTGGTCGGGGACCGAGTCGGACACGAACAACGACGCGATCGTGGTCCGAGCGAGCGTGGGTGAGGACTCGGTGCTGTTCGCGACCGAACCCGAGGAGCCCGCGCAGCAGGTCCTGCTCGACGAGCACGTGGACCTGCACGCCGACGTGCTGAAGGTTCCCCACCACGGAGCCGCGACCTCGATCGAGCCGTTCTTCGAGGCCGTCCGGGCCGAGGTCGCCGTCGTGAGCGTGGGTCCGAACACCTACGGGCACCCCGTGCCCGAGGTCCTCGGCTGGATCCGCTCGACGGGCGCCCGCGTGGTCCGGACCGACCTCGCGGGGACCGTGACGATCACCTTCGACGATCGGGGACTCCTTGTAGAGTCCGCCGGGTGAGCACCTCGCGCGTCCGATGCGTCCCGTGAGCCCGTCCGGAGAACGCGCTCGGCCCGTCCACCTGCTGTGGGGTGAGGACGAGTTCCTCCTGCGGGAGGCCGCGTTGGAGATCCTCGGGGACCTGCAGCCCGTCGAGGTGGACGCGGGGCAGTGGCAGGGTGGCGAGACCGCGGACCTCGCGACCCCGTCGCTGTTCGGCGAGCGACGGGCGCTCCTCGTCTCAGATGCGAAGTCGTTGCCGGACGCCGGCGTCCGCGAGCTGGCCCGGTACCTGGAGGCGCCGGACCCCGAGGCGCCGCTGATCCTCGTGGCCGTGGTGGGGGACCGGGCGAAGGTCCCCGCCGCGCTCGCCAAGCTCGTCAAGGGCGTCGGCACCGTGACCGAGGTCAAGGTGGCGCGCAAGGATCTCCCCGGCTGGATGCTGAAGCGGGCGCGGGCGAAGGAGCTCGACCTCGCGCCCGACGGGTCGGCGGCGCTCGTGGACACGCTGGGCGAAGAGCCCGGAGCGCTCGAGCGGGCGCTCGATCAGCTCGCGTCGGCCTTCCCGGGCGAGCGGATCACGCGCGAGATCGTTGCGCGTCAGTTCCGTGGGCTCGGCGAGCAGCACGTCTGGGACCTGTGCGACAAGGCGTTCTCCCGCGACCTCGCCGGCGCGATGCGCTCGCTCCGGACGCTCCTGGAAGCGGGCGAGGCGGGCCTGATGCTGCTCGGCGCCGTCACGTCACGGCTCCGAGACCTGATCCGCGTGAAGGCGTTGCCCGAGCGAATCGCGCCCGCGGAGGCGGCCAGGCAGGCCGGTCTCCGCTTCGACTGGCAGGTCCGCCGGTACCGCGAGCAGGCCGCGCGGTTCTCGGGGCAGGAGCTCGCCGGCCTCCACGAACGCATCGTGTGGGCCGACCGTGCACTCAAGTCCGGGGCGACCGACGACGTGGTCCTCCCGATGCTCGTCGCCGCGATCGCCGGCGAGCCCGCGGCCCTGCCGGTCTAGCCGGCAGGGCCCATGTCCACCCGTCCTAGGAACCCCTACCCGCCGGCGCTGCCGACGAGCGCCAGGCGGTTCCCCGCCGGATCGTCGAACCACGCGACCTGGTATCGGCCCTCGGCCCGGGTCAACCCTGCGACCTCGTACGTCTCGCGGATCTCGGAGATCCCGAGCTCGCGCGCGCGTTCGAGCGTCCCTTCCAGGTCGTCGACCTCGACCATCAGGACCACGCCGGCCTCGTCCTCGGTCGAGATGCTCCCTCCGAGCCCGCCGGTCCGCAGGGCCCGGAAGACCCCGCTCGTCCCCGTATCCGACGTCAACCGCCCCGCCTCGACCTCCCAGGCGAGCACGTGCTCGTAGAAGCCCGCCAGTGCCTCGGGATCTCGGGCCGACAGCGTGAACCACACGACCGAACCGCTCATCCTTCCCCTTCCGGTCTTCCCACCTTCACCGTGACCCATCGCCGAGGCTTGCGGTCAAGGGGGTGCCGCGTGCGATGATGGGATAGGGAAAAGCCCGGGCGGACGGCCCGGGCTTCGTCGTACCGGTACGCGATCGGGGGAGATCCCGGCCGGCGTCCAACGGATGGGCTACTCGACCGCGGCGGTCCGGTTCGCGGCCTTGGCCAGTCGCGACTTGTGCCGGGCGGCCGCACGCTTGTGCAGCATGCCCTTCGAGGCGGCCTTGTCGTAGGCGCGCGATGCCTCGCGCACGGCCGCGCTCGTCGCCTCCACGTCGCCGCTCTCGGCGGCGGACGTCGCCTTCTTCGTCGCGGTCTTGAGCGAGGAGCGAACGGCCTGGTTGCGCTTGCGCCGCTTCTCGTTCTGATGGTTCCGCTTGATCTGGGACTTGATGTTGGCCATGGACGGTCGAGTGTACCAGCGGCTCCAGGCACGCCCGAAGGTGTCGCCGGGGCCCGCGCCCGTACGATAGGCGCACCGTGACCGAGCCCACCCATATCCGGAACTTCTGCATCATCGCGCACATCGACCACGGCAAGTCCACGCTGGCCGACCGCCTGCTCGAGCTCACTCACGCCGTGGCGGACCGCGACATGCGCGAGCAGTACCTCGACAAGATGGATCTCGAGCGCGAGCGGGGGATCACGATCAAGGCACAGGCGGTCCGCCTCGCGTACCGCTTCGAGGGGGTCGATCACGAGCTGAACCTGATCGACACCCCCGGCCACGTGGACTTCACGTACGAGGTCTCGAGATCGCTTGCGGCGTGCGAGGGCGCGGTCCTGCTGGTCGACGCCGCGCAGGGGATCGAGGCCCAGACGCTCGCGAACTACCACCTCGCGCGCGACGCGGGCCTCGCGATCGTCCCGGTGCTGAACAAGATCGATCTCCCGGCCGCGGATCCCGCGGGGGTCGGCCGCGAGCTCGCCGAGCTCGTCGGCTGCGACCCCTCCGAGGTGCTCGCCGTCTCGGGCAAGACCGGCGAGGGCGTCACCGACCTGCTGGAGGAGGTCATCCGGCGCGTGCCGCCGCCGTCCGGGGACCGCGAGGCACCGCTCCGCGCGCTGATCTTCGACTCGAGCTTCGACCCCTACCGGGGCGTGGTGGCGTACGTGCGCGTGGTCGACGGCGAGCTCCACGCCCGCACGAAGGTGCACTTCATGGCCGCCGGACTGGACTCGGAGACCGAGGAGCCCGGCGTCTTCGCGCCCGAGGCCACGCCGGTCTCGCGGCTCGAGGCCGGCGAGGTCGGCTACCTCGTGACGGGCCTCAAGGACGTGCACCAGGTCAAGGTCGGGGACACGATCACGATCTCGGGCAAGCAGCGGGCGAGCGAACCGCTGCCCGGGTACCGCGAGCCCCTGCCGATGGTCTGGAGCGGCCTGTTTCCGGCCGAGGGCGGCGACTACTCCGAGCTCCGCGACGCGCTCGACCGGCTCAAGCTGAACGACGCGGCGCTCGCGTTCGAACCCGAGACCTCGCAGGCGCTGGGGTTCGGGTTCCGGTGCGGGTTCCTCGGGCTCCTGCACATGGACATCGTGAAGGAGCGATTGGAGCGAGAGTTCGGTCTGGAGCTGATCGCGACGGCCCCGAACGTCGAGTTCCACGTGGTCCGCGGCGAGGAGACCATCGTCGTGCACAACCCCAGCGAGATGCCGCAGCCCGGCACGTACGACCTGGTCGAGGAGCCGATGGTGCTCGCGACCATCATCACCCCGAGCGAGTACCTGGGTCCGATCTTCGAACTCTGCCAGGCCCGCCGTGGCGAGCTGCTGGACATGAAGTACCTCTCGCCACAGCGCGCCGAGGTCCACTACCACCTCCCGCTCGCCGAGATCATCTTCGACTTCTTCGACCAGTTGAAGTCGCGCACGCGCGGGTACGCGTCGCTCGACTACGAGCCGACCGGGTACGAGCCGAGCGATCTCGTCCGGGTGGATCTGCTCCTGCACGGCGAACCGGTGGACGCCTTCAGCAGCGTCGTGCACCGGGAGAAGGCGGCGCAGTACGGGCGTCAGATGGTCGAGCGTTTGCGCGAACTCATCCCGCGGCAGCTGTTCGACGTCGCGATCCAGGCCTCCATCGGCTCGCGCATCGTCGCGCGCGAGACCGTCAAGGCCAAACGCAAGGACGTGCTCGCCAAGTGCTACGGCGGGGACATCACCCGCAAGCGCAAGCTGCTCGAGCAACAGAAGAAGGGGAAGGAGCGCCTGCGCCGGGTCGGCCGCGTCGACGTACCCCAAGAGGCGTTCATCGCGGCGCTGCGCGTGGACCAACGGGCGGAGGCGAAGAGATGAGCGCCGAGGAACGTGCCGGCATCTACGTCCACGTGCCGTTCTGCCTGACGAGATGCGGCTACTGCGACTTCAATGCCTACGCCGGGCTCGACCACCTCGCGTCGGGGTACGTGCGCGCGCTGCTCCGTGAGGCCGAGCTCGCCTCGCCCGCATGGTCCTCGGACCGGGTCGCAAGCGTGTTCCTCGGAGGCGGCACGCCGACGACGCTCGAGGCGGCCGACCTGAAGGCGCTCCTCGCGCGGCTGCGCCAGGGCTATGCGGTCGCATCCGATGCGGAGGTCACGATCGAGGCCAACCCGGACACCGTCGACCGGCCGAAGCTCGAGGCGCTGCTCGAGGCGGGGTACACCCGCCTGTCGATAGGGGCGCAGTCGTTCGACCCGCGGGTGCTCGCCTCGCTCGAACGCCTGCACGACCCGGCCTCGGTGCGTCGAGCGGTGGCGGACGCGCGCGCCGCCGGCTACCCCAACGTGAACCTCGACCTGATCTACGGCGCCGACGGCGAGCGTCTCGGGTCCTGGGAGCGCACGCTCCGCGAGACCGTCGACCTCGCACCCGAGCACGTCAGCGCCTACGCGCTCACGATCGAGCCGTCGACGCCGCTCGGGCGCAAGGTTCAGCACGGCGCCGTGCCGACCCCGGACCCCGACCTGCAGGCGGACATGTTCGAGCTCGCGTGCGAGGTCCTCGCCGACGCCGGCTACCAGCACTACGAGGTATCGAACTGGGCCAAGCCCGGTTTCGCGTGCGTCCACAACCTCGGGTACTGGGAGCGTCGGCCGTACCTCGGGCTCGGCGCCGGCGCGCATTCGTACCGGGACGATCGCCGGTGGTGGAACGTCCGGCCGCCCGAGGAGTACCTATCGCTCGTCGAGGCTGGGACGTTGCCGGTGGGAGGGGATGAGCGGCTCGAGCCGAGCGACGCCTACCTCGAAGAGGTGTTCCTGCGACTTCGGATCCTCGAGGGTGTGCCGTCGTCGTGGGTCGAGCCCGACAAGGTCGCCCCGTTCCTGGAGAGCGGCCTGCTCCGCCACGACGACGGAGCGCTGGTGCCCACGGAGCGCGGCATGCTCGTCCTCAACGAGCTCGTCCTCGCCCTGACCGCGTGAGCGGTTGCTAGCACTCTCGGGGGTAGACTGCTAAGGCCATGGCCGAACGCGAGCTCGGAACGCGCAAGATGGAGGTGCTGCGCGCCGTCGTCGAGGAGTACGTGCGCACCGGCGAGCCCGTCGGAAGCGAGACGGTCGCGGAGCGCTCGGGGCTCGGGGTCTCGAGCGCGACGATCCGCAACGAGCTCGCCGCGCTCGAGGAACTCGGCTACCTCTCGCACCCCCACACCTCGGCCGGGCGCATCCCGACCGACGCCGGCTACCGCAACTACGTCGACGCGCTGCCGCCCGGCGGCAAGATGCGCGATACGCAGCGGCGCGCGATCGCTGGCTTCTTCGCCGAGACGATGCTCGACCTCGAGGACGTGCTGAAAGGGACCACTCAGCTCCTGTCCAGGGTCACCCAGTACGCGGGCCTGGCCGTTCCGCCCTCGGGCTCGAGCGAGCTGGTCTTGCGGACCGAGCTGATCGAGCTGGGAAGCGGGCTCATGCTGCTGGTCGTGGGCCAGCGCGGCCGCGTGGACAAGGCGATGATCGACCGTCCGGCGGAGCTCGACGCCGAGGGGCTCGCGGCCCTCGAACGTGCGCTCGCGGACCGCGTGCAGGACAAGACCGTGTCCGAGGCGCGCGCCGAGGCCCTGAAGGCGGCCGCGGTGGCCGGCGGGACCGAGCGTGAGCTCTTCGCGGCGGCGGCCGATGTGTTCGGCGACATGCAGGTCGGCGCCGGGTCCCACCACGTGCTGATCGGCGGCGTCGCCAACCTGGCCGACGAGGCCGCGCACTGGCGACGCGAGACGGTCCGCCGGCTCTTCGAGGCCTTGGAGCACGAGTCCGAGATGCTCGAGCTCCTGCGGGACGTCACGACCGAGGACCTCACGGTCACGATCGGCGCGGAGCATCCGCACACCGGCGACTGGGAGGCCTCGATCGTCTCGGCGCCGTTCCACGCGGGATCCGCGGCGCTGGGTGCTGTCGGCGTGGTCGGCCCCACGGCGATGGACTACGTCGGCGTGATGGCGTCGGTGCGCGCGGTCGCGCGACGGCTGTCCGAGCTCGCGACCGAGCTCGACGCTTAGCCCGCGATGGCCACGGTCCGCGACCTGTACGAGATCCTCGGCGTCGCTCGGGACGCGTCGACCGACGACATCAGGAAGGCCTACCGACGGCTCGCCCGGGAGTTCCACCCCGATGTGAACGACGACCCGGCGGCCGAGCAGCGCTTCAAGGAGGTCGCCGGCGCGTACGAGATCCTGTCGGACGCCGACAAGCGGACCCGCTACGACGCGTACGGACACGGCGGGCCGGTGGAGATGCCGTTCGGCGACATCTCGGATCTGTTCGAGGCGTTCTTCGGCACGGGGACGTTCGGCCGGCGCAGGAGCGGTCCCCGGACCCGCGCGCAGCACGGCGAGGACCTGTTCGCCGACCTCTCGCTCGGGTTCAAGGAGGCGGCGTTCGGCGCGCATCGCGAGGTCGAGCTCGGCCGGATGGAGACGTGCGACGCGTGCCACGGCAGCGGCGCCGAACCCGGGACGTCGCCGCAGCGCTGCCACACGTGCGGCGGATCCGGGCAGGTGCAGGACGTCCGCCGGAGCATCTTCGGGACCGTGATGACCGCGCACCCGTGCACCACGTGCCAGGGGACCGGGGAGGAGATCGTCTCACCGTGCGAGCGCTGCCAGGGGCGGGGGCGCATCGGGGCGCACGCGACGGTCCCGATCGATGTCCCGGCCGGCGTGACGGACGGGATGGAGCTGCGGATCGGTGGGGCGGGGCACGCCGGACGCGCCGGTGGGTCTCCGGGGGACCTGTACCTTTCGATCCACGTGGACGAGGACCCGGTGTTCGAGCGCCACGGCCCGGACGTGTTCGCGGTGCTCGACGTGCCGATGGTGCAGGCGGTGCTCGGCGGCGAGGTGCAGGTCGAGACGCTCGACGGCACGGACCACGTCGGCATCGACCCCGGGACGGCTTCGGGGACGACCGTCCGCCTGCGCGGCAAGGGGATCCCGAACCTCGGTCGCGGGGGCCGGGGCGACCTGTTCCTCACGATCGCCGTCCAGACGCCACGCGACCTGTCGAAGGAACAGCGCAAGCTCGTCGAGGAGCTCGCCCGGCTGCGGGGCGAGACGGCCGGCAAGCGGACGACCACGCAGGGTACCCTCCGCCGACCGGGGTCGCAGGGTCGATGAGCTCGAGCAGCTGTCCGTTCTGCCGGATCGTCGAGGGCGGGGATCCCGCGCAGATCTTGCACTCGACCGAGACGGTCCTCGCGTTCCGGGACATCCGGCCGCAGGCGCCGACCCACGTGCAGCTGATCCCGAAGGAGCACATCACCGACGTCCGTGACCTCCAGGACCGCCACGCGGAGACGCTCGTCGACCTGTTCCGGGCCGCCGCCCATCTCGCGAAGACCGAAGGGGTGGATGCCACCGGGTGGCGGCTGGTCGCCAACGTCGGTCGCGACGCGGGGCAGAGCGTGTTCCACCTGCACTTCCATCTCCTGGGCGGCCGGCCCATGGGCTGGCCGCCCGGCTGATGGCCAGACCGCGGGCGCGTGGCGGCCCAGACCCGGGGGTAGAATCCGGACCCAACGCGGGTCGTCGGACGACGCCCGCGTCCGATCGAGGAGGAGCGGGGCACCGCCCCAGAGCGAACCGTTTGGCGAGAGCCACCACGCAGGTCAAGATCTTGGTCCCGGGGGACCAGAGCATGGTCGCCCTCCTCGGTCAGCGCGACGAGCTGCTGAAGCTCATCGAGGCCGCCTTCGATTCGGAGATCGTCGTTCGGGGCAACGAGATCACGATCGCCGGCCCCGAGACGGAGGTGGAGCGGGTCGCCCTGCTCTTCGAGGAGCTGATCGCCCTTCTCGAGCGCGGCCACGAGCTGAACGCGTCGTCGGTGGGCCGTTCGATCGAGCTGATCAAGGGCGAGGAGGCGACTCCGACGCAGGTGCTCGGCGACGTCTTCCTCACCGGGCGAGGACGGGGGATCGCACCGAAGACGCTCGGTCAGAAGCGGTACGTCGACGCGATGCGCAGCGGGACCGTCACGTTCGCGATCGGTCCCGCCGGCACCGGCAAGACCTACCTCGCGGTGGCGACCGCGGTCCGAGCGCTCGAGGAGAAGCAGGTCTCGCGACTGATCCTCACGCGTCCCGCGGTCGAGGCGGGCGAGCGTCTGGGGTTCCTGCCGGGGACGCTGTACGAGAAGATCGATCCGTACATGAAGCCGCTGTACGACGCCCTATTCGAGATGATGGGCGCCGATGCCCTGCCCCGGCTCATGGAGCGCGGGACGGTCGAGGTGGCGCCGCTCGCGTACATGCGGGGAAGGGCGCAACCGTACGACAGCACGGTCCTGACGCCCGACGGGTTCAGACCGATCGGCCGATTGACCGTGGGCGACCTCGTGATCGGCTCGAACGGGCACCCGACGCCCGTGATCGGCGTGTTCCCGCAGGGGCGCAAGGAGGTGTTCCGGCTTCGGTCGCAGGACGGCGCCTCCACGCTCTGCTGCGGAGAACATCTGTGGACCGTCACCACGGCTGCGGATCGCAGGTGGGGCAAGTCCCCTCGGGTGATTCAGACGCAGGACATGATCGGGCGGCTCCGCTCGGCCCACGCTCACCGCTTCGAGCTCCCGGTCCTGTCGCAGCCCGTCGAATTCGAGCCGGTCGACGTTCCGATAGACCCCTATGCGCTCGGACTGCTCCTGGGTGATGGATGCATCACCACCTCGACGACCCCATCGTTCACGACGTCCGACCCCGAGCTCGCCCTCTCGCTAGAGATGAGCCTCGAGGGCGTCCAGCTCGTTCGCAAGGGTGCGTACGACTACGTGCTGCATGGCGGGGGCCGCGGCGGCGTCATCGTTGCGAACCCGATCACCGCCCTCCTGCGCGACCTAGGTCTGGCCGGCACCCGTTCCTCCACCAAGTTCGTGCCCCACGATTACCTCCGGAACTCCCTGGAGGTGCGCCTCGCCGTCTTGCAGGGACTCCTCGACACCGATGGCGGACCGGTGACACAGGCACGACGGACCTGTCGCATCCAATACACGACGACGTCTCCGCGTCTGCGTGACGACGTCGTGTTCCTCGTCCGCTCACTGGGCGGCGTCGCGTACGTGAGGACGCGGCCCGCCGCCGGTCGGGCGCCGGGGCGCGCCAGGGGTCGGCCGGTCGGTTACCGATCGGATACCCACGTGCTCGACGTACGCCTGCCCGAAGGACTCGCGCCGTTCCGCCTCACTCGCAAGCTGTGGACCTACCTCGCGTTCGGGGGCGGCGGTCGCCCGATGCGGTTCGTCGACGGAATCGAACCGGCGGGAGAGCAAGATACGGTCTGTATCCAGGTGGGCGCGGCAGACTCCCTCTACGTGACGGATGACTTCCTCGTCACGCACAACACCCTGAACGACTCCTTCATCATCCTGGACGAGGCGCAGAACACGACGCCGGAGCAGATGAAGATGTTCCTCACGCGTCTGGGTTTCGGCTCGAAGGCGGTCGTCAACGGCGACGTCACCCAGATCGACCTCCCGAACGGCCAGACCTCGGGCCTGGTGATCGTGCAGGAGATCCTGCGCGGCATCGACGGCATCGAGGTCGCACACCTCGGCGCCCGCGACGTGGTTCGGCACAAGATCGTGCAGGACATCGTGGAGGCGTACCGACTCTTCGGAGAGCAGCGTGCCCGCGCCGATGGCTGACGACGACCAACCTCCGCCCGTCCCGGTGATCGAGGTCGACGACCGTCAGGCGGATCCGGTCGACGTCGAGGGTCTGGTGGCGCTCGCGCGCCAATGCCTGCTCGGCGAAGGGGTCGCGAACGCCGAACTGTCGATCTCGTTCGTGACCGAGGACGAGATCGCCGAGCTCCACCGCCGCTACCTCCACGAGGAGGGACCCACCGACGTGCTCTCGTTCCCGCTCGACGAGGAGGCTGGCGAGGACGGGCTGCGGCTGTTGGGCGACGTGGTGATCGCGCCGGCCGTCGCCGGCCGGAACAACCCGGACGACCCGGCGGCCGAGCTCCGTCTGCTCCTCGTGCACGGGATCTTGCACCTGCTCGGTCACGACCACATGGAACCGGCGGACCGAGCACCGATGTGGGAACGCCAGGAGCGCTACTCGGGGGTGCGGGTCCGTTGACCGCAGCCGACTGGGCGGGGATCGCCGTCGTCATCGTCCTGATCGGGGTGTCGGCTGTGTTCGCCGCCGCGGAGACCTTCATCACCCGGGTGAGCAAGGTCCGCGCGTACCGGCTCCAGGAGGAAGGCCGGCGCGGGGCCGCGTCCCTCGTGAAGATCGTCGAGAATCCCCCGCCCTTCCTGAACGTCGTCCTCCTGCTGATGCTGGCCGTCCACCTGGCCGGGACCACGGTGGCGACGGTGGTGGCCGTCCGGACGATCGGCGACTTCGGGGAGGTGGTCGCCACGGTCGGGATGACGTTCCTGCTGTTCGTGTTCGCCGAGGTGGCCCCGAAGACGTACGCGGTCCTGCAGACGGACCGCGTGGCGCTCCGTCTCGCGCCGGCGACCGTCGCGCTCACGCGCGTCATCGGGCCGCTCACGACCGGTCTGATCAAGCTCTCGAACGTCGTGATGCCCGGCAAGGGGCTCCCCGAGGGTCCGTTCGCGACCGAGGAGGAGATCAAGGCGATGGCCTCGGTCGCCTCCGAGGAGGACCAGATCGAGGAGGGCGAGAAGGAGCTGATCCACTCGATCTTCGAGTTCGGCGACACGATCGTCCGCGAGGTGATGGTCCCTCGGCCCGACATCACCGCGATCGAGTCCGACCAGACGCTCCGCGACGTGCAGGCGCTGGTGCTCCAGCACGGCTACTCGCGGATCCCGGTCTTCACGGATGACCTGGACGAGGTGGTCGGGATCGTGTACGCCAAGGACGTGCTGAAGGCGCTGCACCAGGGCAAGAACGACATGCCGCTGTCGGATGTGGTTCGGGAGGCGCACTTCGTCCCGGAATCGAAGAAGGTCGCGGACCTGCTCCGCGAGATGCAGAAGGAGAAGTTCCACATCGCCCTGGTGACCGACGAGTACGGGAGCGTCGTCGGGCTGGTGACCCTCGAGGACCTCCTCGAGGAGCTGGTGGGCGAGATCACCGACGAGTACGACACCGAGGAGCCCGAGCTCGAACAGGTGGCCGACGACGTGTACCGCGTGGACGGGAAGGTGTCGATCGACGAGGTGAACGAGGTCCTGGACGTCGAGCTGCCCGACGAGGAGTGGGACACGATCGGGGGGCTGATGCTCGGTCTCATGGGTTCGATCCCCGAGGAGGGGGAGGAGGTCTCGTTCCAGAACCTGCGGTTCACCGCCGAGCGGGTGAACGGCCGCCGGATCTCGAAGGTCCTGATCACGCGCGAGGAGGAGCCGGAGCCCACGACCGAGGAGCAGGAGGCGCGAGCCGAATGAGCGCAGCCACCGAACGCGTCGACGAGCTGGTCGCGTCGGCGCGTGACGCGATGGAGCGCGGCTCGTACGCGCCCTACTCGAACTTCAACGTGGGCGCGGCCGTGCTCGCCGAGGGCGAGGTGTTCGCGGGGGCGAACATCGAGAACGCCTCCTACCCGATGTCCGTTTGCGCCGAGCGCAACGCGGTCGCCGCGGCCGTCAACGCCGGCAAGCGCTCGATCGACGCGGTCGCGGTGGTCACGCGCGCGGACGAGCCGACGCCTCCCTGCGGGGGCTGCCGGCAGGTACTGAACGAGTTCGGCCCCGACATGCTGGTCACGGTCGAGTCGGGGACGGGCGAGCGGGCGGTATGGCGGTTGACCGAGATCCTGCCACACGCGTTCGGGCCGGCGAACCTCAACCAGTGACGTTCCGCAGCGGCTTCGTCGCCGTCGTCGGACGGCCGAACACCGGCAAATCCACGCTCGTGAACGCGCTCGTCGGGCGCAAGGTCGCGATCGTCTCCGACAAGCCGCAGACGACGCGCATCGGCGTCCGGGCCGTCCTCACGACCGACGCCTATCAGGTGGTCTTCACCGACACGCCCGGCTTCCACAAGCCGAGGACGCTGCTCGGATCGCGACTGAACGACCTGGTGGGCGAGGCGACGCAGGGCGTCGACGCGGTCGTGCAGGTCGTCGACGCGGAGGCCGGCGTGGGCCGAGGGGACGCGTTCGTGTTCGAACGCCAGCTGCGCGACTTCGCCGGTCGGAAGGTCTGCGCCGTGAACAAGCTCGATGTCCTCCACAACCGTGGCGAGGTCCCCCAGCTCGAGGCGGCCGCGCAGCTGGGGGAGTGGGACGAGGTGGTGCCGGTCTCGGCGAAGACCGGGCGCGGCGTGGACGTGCTGCTCGACCTGCTCGTCGAACGCCTCCCCGAAGGGCCCGCCTACTTCCCGACCGATGCGGTCACCGATCAGCCGCTCGAGGTCCGACTGGCCGAGCTCGTCCGCGAGAAGGCGCTCGCGGTCACGCGGCAGGAGGTCCCCCATTCGATCGCCGTGGTGGTCGAGGAGCTCGAGGAGTCCCAGACCCTCACGACGGTCCACGCATCGCTGATCGTCGAGCGCGATTCGCAGAAGGGCATCGTGATCGGCAAGGGTGGCGAGACCCTCAAGACCATCGGCTCGCGCGCGCGCGAGGAGATGGAGCGCGTGCTCGAACGCAAGATCTTCCTCGACCTCCGGGTCAAGGTGCTCAAGGAGTGGCAGCGCGATCCGAAGGCGCTGCAGCGCCTCGGCTTCTGAGCGGACCTACGCGACGACCGTGACCTGGCCCGTCATCTGCGGATGGAACGTGCACATGAAGTCGTAGGTGCCGGGCTCCACGGCGCCCGAGATCGGCTCGCCGTTGAAGGTCTCGCCGGCAGCGATCGGGACGTCGATCTCGGTCCCGGCCATCGTGAAGGTGTGGTCGGCGCTGTCCTGGTTCACGATCGTGATGCCTTGGGACGCGCTCGCGGTGAAGCAGCTCGGGTCGAACGCGAAGTCCGAGATCGTGATCGTGAACGTGGGGGCCCTCACCGGTGAGGTCCGCGCAGTCAGCGTCGCCGGGTCGAGCCCGTCTCGGTCCCCGTGGCGTCACCGCCATCGCCATCCGACGAGCACGCCGTGAGCGTGAGCGCGAACACCCCAACCAGCACGAACACGAGCTTGCGCACGCCTTCCTCCTGGGATCGGGTTCGGCAGAGGATAGCGGGTCATGACCGCGCGGACGCCCGGATAGCCGTGAGCCGAGCCCTCGCCGTACCATGACGGCGATGTCCCAGGCAGCCGAGATCGAACGCTCGCGCCCCGGCCTCGCGCCGTACACGTCCAGGGACGCCTCCCGCCTGCTCGCCCGGGTGCCCGCGGTGGACGCCGTGGGGCTCGAGGAGCGGGCGGCGTCGCTCGCGAAGCGCTCGATCAAGCGCGGATCCAAGCTGTGGGCGCTCGACCTCGCGATCCGGTGCATCGACCTGACGACGCTGGAGGGCACCGACACGGTCGGCAAGGTGGTCGCGATGTGCGCGAAGGCCGTCCGCCCCAACCCCGTCGATCCGTCGATCCCGCCGGTCGCGGCCGTCTGCCTCTATCCCCATCTCGTGCCGGTCGCGCTCGCGCAGCTGAGGGGTTCGAGCGTGAAGGTCGCGAGCGTCGGCGGTGCCTTCCCGGCCGGCCTCGGCCCGCTCGGCGCCCGGCTGGCCGAGATCCGCGAGGTCGTCGACCTCGGTGCGCACGAGGTCGACATCGTCCTGAACCGCTCGTACTTCCTCGGCGGGCAGTACGCCCCGTGCTTCGAGGAGATCGTCGCCGCGCGCGAGGCCGCCGGTGACGCCCACCTCAAGGTGATCCTCGAGACCGGCGAGCTCGGCTCGTACGACCGGATCCGCCAGGCGTCGGTGCTCGCGATGGCGGCTGGCGCCGACTTCATCAAGACCTCGACGGGCAAGATCGGGGTGAGCGCGACCCTTCCCGCGGCGCTCTGCATGATGGAGGCGGCTCGCGACTTCTTCCACGAGACCGGTCGGCGCGTCGGCGTCAAGGTCGCCGGAGGTGTTCGGACCTCGAAGCAGGCGATCCAATACCTGGTGCTGGTGTACGAGACGCTCGGGCCCGGGTGGATGACCCCCGACCTGTTCCGCATCGGCGCCTCGGCGCTCCTCAACGACGTGCTGATGCAGATCGACAAGGAGCGCACCGGCCGCTACCAGGGCCCCGACTACTACACGCTGGATTAGGGCCTAGTACTCGCTCGTCAACCTAGTGAAGCATAGCTTGTCAGCCGAGGTCTAGGGGCGGGAGCCGGGGCGCCCGAGCCGCTGCAAGCGCCAAGGGGGTCGGGCACGGCGCCTGGTGGAAGACCTGCCCGATGTCGTGGACCATCTGCGTAGGACCACCGCCGAGGTAGAGGGAGAACCTTGGGGAGGAACTTAGCGGCCGACCCGTGCCACGTCTTCTAGCTCGTCCCCGCAGAGGTCTGGCAGACCGCGTAGGGTCCACGCCCGACGGCACGCGCCACGACGACCCCGCCGTGTAGCACCGTGCACACAATCTTGCCGGGTCCGCCGCTCTCGCGCTGACCGACGATGGTCACCACTTCGAACCCGTCAACAGGAACGCTGCGCCGCCACGGAAGGTCTACGTGGACTGTGCTCGTGGAGCGCCAGGTCCCCCAGGTGACCGTTGCACTGCCGCCGCCCTTGACACGAACGGCCCATCCGCCGCCGCCCGCGAGTGCTGACGATGCTGAAATCGCCAGCAGTACCGCAACGACCATCGCTGCTAGTGCCTTCTTCATCGTGTCCTCTTCTCCCTCCGCTCGCTAACCCCACCCCCACACCCACAAAAAGAAGATGCGTGAGCACGGCGTCCACGGCTAGGCCACCACGCCCCTGAGGTAGTTATCGGCACCAACAAAGGCCAGCCTGAATGCGGTGACGCGACCAGGGGCGTCCCGTGGGCACTAACCTCCCACAACAGGGAAGGAGCCAAGGGCATGCTCCCCCCGTTGAGAGAGCACTCGACGGGAAGGAGACGCCCATGGCTCCGGCGACGAGTCTGGCACGGCTTCGAAAGCAGGTGTTGGACCTGGCGATGAGCGGTCGGATGAAGGCCACGGAGGCCTGCCGGTCGCTTCAGATCTCCCGCAGCCGCTTCTACGAGCTCCGCCGGCGTTATCTCGCCTACGGGGAGGCCGGTCTGCTGCCCAAGCCCCGACCGGCGATGCGTCCGGACCGGCGGCTCTCCGCGCCACTCGTCGATCAGATCATCGCCTACGCCATCCACCACCCCACGGCCGGGCCGAGGACCATTGCCGCCGCGCTCGCCCTGCCCCGCTTCGGTGCCTGGCGGGTCTCCCACGGCGGGGTGTCCAACGTCCTTGGCCGGGCGGGGCTTCACCGGGTGCCTGCCCGCCTGGCGGCGGCCGAGGCCCTGTCGGCCGCAGAGGGCGGACCCATCACCGAGCGGGCGCTGCGCGACCTGCGGGCCCAGGAGGTCGCCCACCGCCACATCGGCTCGGCCGTCCCAGGTGAGCAGGTGTTCCTGGACACGATGTTCGTGGGCCGGCTGAAGGGGGTGGGCAAGATCTGGCAGTACTCCGCTGTCGACGGGGCCTGCTCGTTCGGCTTCGCGCAGGTCCGCCGCGGCGAGAAGAGCGCCCGGACGGCGGCCGAGTTCCTCGAGCACCACGTGCTGCCCACCTACGCCGAGGCCGGCATCGCCCTGCGGGAGGTCGTGGTGGACGGCGGCCCGGAGTTCAGGGGCGAGTTCGCCCGGACCTGCCGGCGCCTTCAGATCTCCCGCCACCAGCTCCCGCCCCGATCGCCGGACCTGAACGCGTTCGTCGAGCGGTTCCAGGGATCGGTCCTTCACCTGCACTACCGCACGGCGTTCCGCTACCGCTTCTACACCTCGGCGGGCGACATCGACGCCGACCTTCAGGCCTGGGTGCGCTTCTACAACTTCGAGCGGCCGCACCGCGGCTACCGCACCAAGGGACGTCGCCCGGCCGAGATCTTCTACGCCGATTGCCCCGCACTCCTCGTCGCGAAAGGATGGGATGCCGATGAGTTCACCCCGCAAAGTGTCCGGTCGTAACGCTGGCCACACGGTCTAGGGTCTCTTCGCTCAGGTACCGTGTCCTCATGGTTTGTCCTCCTGGCGACAAGGAGCGCACCGGCCGCTACCAGGGCCCCGACTACTACACGATCGACTGAGAGGCATCGATGGCGAGCGTTTGGACCCACGGCACGTGGGTCGTGAAGTCGGGTCAAGAGCGAGCATTCATCGACGCGTGGACGCGGCTCGCACGGTCGGCGCAGGATCGGTACCAGAGCGGGCGGCCGGTCATGCTGCGCGATCGGGAGCGTCCGAACACGTTCGAGACGTTCGGATCGTGGCTGAGCATCGAGGCCGTCGAAGAGTTTCGCGCCTCCGACCTGTTCCGCGACGCCGTCGTCGAGACGCAGCCCCTCCTCGAATCGTTCGAGCCGGTGACCCTCGACGAGATCGAGTGGACATGACCGACATCGCGAAGAAGGCGACCTCCGCGCTCGAGGAGCGTGAGCCGGTCTGGGAGTACGCCGACGCGCCCGAGTCCACCGAGATCGTCAAGCTCGAGCCGCGCTACGGCCTGTTCATCGGGGGCGAGTTCGTCGAGCCCAAGAGCGGGAGGTGGTTCGAGACGATCAGCCCGTCGACCGAGGAGGCGCTCGCCGAGGTCGCCGAGGCCGGTCCCGAGGACGTCGATCTCGCGGTCCGCACGGCCCGCAAGGCCTACAAGGACCGGTGGCGCAAGCTGCCGGGGAGCGAGCGCGCCAAGTACCTGTACCGGATCGCGCGTCAGCTCCAGGAGCGGGCCCGCGAGTTCGCGGTGCTCGAGACGATGAACGGCGGCAAGCCGATCAAGGAGTCACGCGACGTCGACCTGCCGCTCGCGGCGGCGCACTTCTTCTACTACGCCGGCTGGGCGGACAAGCTCGACTACGCGTTCCCGAACCGCTCGCCGAAGCCGATCGGCGTGGCCGGCCAGATCATCCCGTGGAACTTCCCGCTGCTGATGGCCGCGTGGAAGATCGCGCCGGCGCTCGCGACCGGGAACACGGTGGTGCTGAAGCCGGCCGAGACCACGCCACTCACGGCTCTGCTGCTCGCGCAGGTGATCCAGGAGGCGGACCTGCCGCCGGGGGTCGTGAACATCGTCACCGGGGCCGGCGCGACGGGCTCGTACCTGGTCGAGCACGAGGATGTGGACAAGATCGCCTTCACCGGCTCGACCGAGGTCGGCAAGATGATCCGCCGGACGGTCGCCGGGACCGGCAAGCGGCTCACGCTCGAGCTCGGCGGCAAGGCCGCGAACATCGCGTTCGAGGACGCCCCGCTCGACCAGGCCGTCGAGGGCGTGATCAACGGCATCTTCTTCAACCAGGGCCACGTGTGCTGCGCCGGGTCCCGGTTGCTGGTGCAGGAGCCGGTGTTCGAGCCGCTGCTCGAGAAGCTCAAGGACCGCCTGCAGACGCTCCGCGTCGGGAACCCGCTCGACAAGAACACCGACATCGGCGCGATCAACTCGAAGGCGCAGCTGTCCAAGATCGAGGAGCTCGTGGCGGCCGGCGTCGACGAGGGGGCCGAGATGTACCAGCCCGAGTGCGTCCTTCCCGAACGAGGGTTCTGGTTCCGCCCGACCCTGTTCACCAACGTCTCGCAGTCGCACCGGATCGCGCGCGAGGAGATCTTCGGCCCGGTGCTGTCGATCCTCACGTTCCGGACGCCGGCCGAGGCGGTCGAGAAGGCGAACAACACGCCGTACGGCCTGTCCGCCGGCATCTGGACCGAGAAGGGCTCGAGGATCCTTTGGATGGCCGAACGGATGAAGGCGGGCGTCGTGTGGGCGAACACGTTCAACCGGTTCGACCCGGCGTCGCCGTTCGGTGGGTACAAGGAGAGCGGCTTCGGGCGCGAGGGTGGCCTGCACGGGCTCGAGCCCTACCTGGAGCTCGACGGATGACGACCAAGGCGAGGGTCCCCGTCCGTCGGACCGCGAAGCTGTACATCGCGGGCGAGTTTCCACGGAGCGAGTCCGGGCGCTCGTACGAGGTCTTCTCGCACGACGGCCGGTTGCTCGCTCGGGCGGCCCGCGCCTCGCGCAAGGACCTGCGCGACGCGGTCCGCGCTGCTCGGGCCGCGCAGCCCGGGTGGGCAGGCAAGACCGCGTACAACCGCGGACAGATCCTGTATCGGGTTGCCGAGCTGATGGAGGGCCGCCGCTCCCAGTTCGAGGGCGAGCTCGCGGACGCGGGCGCGAAGGACCCGCGCCGGGGCGTGGACGCCTCGATCGACCGATGGGTGTGGTACGCGGGGTGGGCCGACAAGATCGGCCAGCTCCTCGGGGCGACGAACCCGGTCGCCGGCCCCTACTTCAACTTCACGATCCCCGAACCGACGGGGGTCGTGGGGATCGTCGCGCCCGCCGACCGGTCCCTCCTCGGGCTCGTCTCCCGGCTCGCGCCGGCGATCGTCTCGGGGAACACGACGGTCGTGGTCGCGAGCGAACCGTCGCCGCTCCCCGCCGTATCCCTCGCCGAGGTGCTCGCGACCTCGGACGTCCCCGGCGGCGTCGTGAACGTCCTCACCGGCCTGACCGAGGAGCTCGTGCCGTGGCTCGCCGGCCACATGGACGTGAACGCGATCGATCTGACGGGGGTCCCCGACGGCTCGCGAGCGGAGGCCGAGCGCCTCTCGGCCGAGAACGTGAAGCGCGTGGTGCGGGCTCGCGACGCGGACCCGTTCTCGGACGACGCGCAATCCCCGTACGACGTCACGGCGCTGATGGAATTCAAGACCGTCTGGCACCCGATGGGCGCCTGAGGGTCCTCGGCGCCTCCACCCATCTTCACGACTTCGCAACGTCCGCTCACGGGAACGGCACGGGGCCGGCGCTACGATTCCGATGTGCCCCTCTACAAGGAACAGGGCGTCGTGCTGCGCTCGGTCAAGCTGGGCGAGGCCGACAAGATCGTCACCGTCATGACCCAGGGCTCGGGCAAGGTCAGGGCCGTGGCCAAGGGGATCCGCAAGACCACCTCCCGCTTCGGAGCCCGCCTGGAGCCGTTCACGCACGTGTCCCTGATGGTCTACCGGGGGAGGGGTTCGCTCGACACCGTCAGCCAGGCCGAGATCGTCTCGCCCTTCCGGGCGCTACGGGGCGACCTGGGGCTGTTCGCCGCCGGAGAGACCATGCTGGAGGCCGTCGACAAGGTCGCCGAGGAACACGAGCGCAACGTCCGCCTGTTCATGCTGCTCCTGACCGGCATGCGGGCGCTCGACGCCCGCCCGGCCGACCCGGCGGCGGTCGCCGAGTCGTTCCTGCTCAAGCTCCTGTCCCTCTCGGGGTTCCATCCCGCGCTCACGACGTGCGCCGTCTGCGGCGCCCCCGCGCCCGAGCGCTTCGCGAGCGGCCTGGGGGGCGCGGTCTGCGACGCCGATGCCGACCTCGATTCCGGCCCCGCGTCGCTCGAGGCGCTCGACCTCCTCGCCACGCTCGGCGGGACGGGCCTCCTTGAGGCGGGCGACGTGCAGGCCGATACCAAGGTGAGGCGCGAGTCGCGCGCCCTGCTGTTCGGCTTCACCGAGTACCACCTCGAGCGCCGCATGAAGAGCCTGCCGATCCTCGCCGGGAGCCTGGCCACGTGAGCACCTACCTCCACGATCTCGATCACGACCGCCTGCCGAACCACGTCGGCATCGTCATGGACGGCAACGGGCGGTGGGCCCGGTTGCGTGGCCTGCCCAGGACCGACGGTCATACGGCGGGCGAGGAGGCGATGTGGGACACGGTCGTGGGGGCCAACGAGCTCGGCCTCGGCTGGCTCACGATGTTCGCCTTCTCGAGCGAGAACTGGAAGCGTCCCAAGGCGGAGGTCGCATTCCTCATGGGGTTCAACCGCGGCCTGCTGCGCCGGCGCCGCGCCGAGCTGCACCGGATGAACGTCCGCGTCCGGTTCATGGGCCGGCGCGACTGGAAGGTGCCGCGCTCGGTGCTGAAGGAGATGGAGATCTCCGAAGAGCTCACCCACGACAACACCGGGATGACGCTCACGATCGCGTTCAACTACGGCGGCCGGGTCGAGGTCGTGGACGCGGTGAAGAAGCTGATCGCGGACCACGATGCCGGTCGCCTGAAGGGTGAGAAGCTCACGCCGGAGTCGATCTCGCGGCGCCTGTACCACCCGGACATGCCCGACCCGGACCTCATCATCCGCACGAGCGGCGAGGAGCGGATCAGCAACTTCCTGCTCTGGCAGGCCGCCTACAGCGAGCTCTACTTCACGCCGGTCTACTGGCCCGACTTCGACCGCGAGCACCTGTACGAGGCGATCCGCGACTTCCAGAAGCGGTCGCGGCGGTTCGGCGCGATCGCCGAGAACGACTCGGGCTAGTCCGTGCGGTTGCCGGACGAGGCGCGTCGTGTGATCGAGGGCGACGCGCTCGCGCACGTCACGACGATCGATCCGGACGGCCGACCCTCCACGACGCTTGCCTGGGTCGGTCTCGAAGGAGACGACGTGATCTTCGCTACGCTCCCGGATCAGCGGAAGCTCAGGAACCTGCGGCGCGATCCCCGCGTGACGATCTCGATCCAGACGGACCGGCTCAACCCGTTCGGGTTCCACGAGTACCTCGTGCTCTACGGGAGCGCCCGGGTCACCGAGGGCGGGCGCGCCCGAGGTCCTTCAGCGGCTCGCCTACACGTACATCGGCCCCGGCGTCACGTTCCCGCCCATGCCCGACCCGCCTCCCGGGTTCGTCACGCGGGTGACGGTGGAGCGCCTCGGCGGTCTCGGGCCGTGGAACGCGCCGCGAGGGTAGGCCCACCCCGAGGCGTTCGCCCCGTACACTGCACCCCACGCCAGCGGCCGCAGCCAGCGACCGGGAGAGAGGAGGATCCATCCATGGCCGACCTGATGGAGGTCGTCACGTCCCTCGCCAAGCGGCGGGGGATCGCCTTCCGGTCCAGCGAGATCTACGGGGGGCTGCGCTCCTCCTGGGACTACGGACCGTTGGGGGTGGAGCTCCGCCGCAACATCCGGAGCGCATGGTGGCGGTCGATGGTCCAGCTCCGCGATGACATCGTCGGCCTTGAGGCCGCCATCATCATGTCCCCGCGCGTCTGGGAGGCGAGCGGTCACGTGGCCGGCTTCCACGACCCCCTGGTCGAATGCCTGAACTGTCACCAGCGGTTCCGCGAGGACCACCTGGGCGAGGAGCCGACCTGCCCGAACTGCGGCAACCAACGCTTCACCGAGCCGCGCCAGTTCAACCTGATGTTCAAGACCCACATGGGGCCGATCGAGGACGGGTCGAGCGTGGCCTACCTGCGTCCCGAGACGGCGCAGGGGATGTTCGTCGACTTCGCGATCGTGCAACAGACCTCGCGCAAGAAGGTCCCGTTCGGCATCGCGCAGATCGGCAGGTCGTTCCGCAACGAGATCACGCCGGGGAACTTCATCTTCCGCACGCGCGAGTTCGAGCAGATGGAGATGGAGTTCTTCGTCGAGCCGGGGACCGACGACGAGTGGTTCGAGTACTGGGTGAACGAGCGGATGCAGTGGTACGTCGACCTCGGGATCCGCAAGGAGCACCTGCGCATCCGGCAACATGAGCCCGACGAGCTCGCGCACTACGCGAAGACCGCGTCCGACGTCGAGTACGAGTTCCCGTTCGGCTGGCAGGAGGTCGAGGGCATCGCGAACCGGACCGACTTCGACCTGAAGGCGCACCAGGAGGCGAGCGGTGAGGACCTCACGTACTTCGACCAGGAACGCGATGAACGCTACGTGCCATTCGTGGTGGAGCCGGCCGCGGGGGTCGACCGGATCGTGCTGACGGCGCTGGTCGACGCGTTCCGGGAGGAGGAGGCGCCGACGGCCAAGGGCGGCACCGAGAAGCGGACCTACCTCGCGCTGCACCGCGATCTCGCGCCGATCAAGGTCGCGGTCCTGCCGCTCTCGCGCAACGAGCAGCTCGCGCCGGACGCGCGTAGGGTCCTCGACCTCCTCAAGCAGGGGTGGATGTGCGACTTCGACGACGCCGGGTCCATCGGGCGTCGCTACCGGCGCCAGGACGAGGTCGGCACGCCGTTCTGCGTGACGGTCGACTTCGACACCCTCGAGGACCGGCAGGTCACCGTCCGCGAACGCGACTCGATGACCCAGGACCGGATCCCGATCGAGAACCTCGTGACCTACCTCGCCGAACGCCTGTAGACGATGCAGGAGCCTCCACCGACCACGCGCCGGGGCTGGGTCAGCCTGTACGCGGCCGCCTTCGTGCTGATGGTCGTGGCGGCGGTCGCCCTCATGGCCTCATCGCTCGGCTCCCTGCGGTCGATAGGTCTCCTATGGATCTCGAGCGCGTTGTCCCTGGCCGCGGCCGCCCTGGCCGTGGCGAGCGTCCTGGTCCCGAGACGCGGGTGAGGCCCCGGATCGCGGCCCTCGTGGTCGCGCTCGGGTTCGCGCTCGCCGCCTGCACGGGAACCGGGGCCCCGGGCGACCCTGCCGCCGACGGCCAGACGTCGGCGGCGCCCGTCCCGCCCTCGCCCGAGGTGGCGTCGCCGGCTCCCGGAGGGCCGGACTCCGCGGCCGCGGCGGCCAAACGCCTGTGCGAGGTGCCCGAGCCCAAGCTCGACTCCGGTTCCGACGTGCCCGCCGAGGGGCCCACGCCTCCGCTCATCGCGCAGGTCATGCGGCAGGTCGAGATGTTGCGCGGCTTCGACTACGACCACCCGGTCGTCGCCGAGCCCGTCTCGCAGGCCGAGATCGGCCGCGACATCGTCGAGTACACGGACAAGGCCTACCCGAAGGGTCAGTACGCGCGCCGGAGCATCGTCTGGGACACGATCGGCGTGATCCCGGTCGGGACGAGTCTGCGCGACGCGTACGAGAGCTACGGCTCGAGCCAGGTGATCGGCTATTACGACACGGTGACCGGCGAGCTGAAGTTCGCCGGGAGCGAGTCGCCCTCACCGCTCGAGCGCATCACGCTCGCGCACGAGCTCACGCACGCGATCGACGACCAGCGGTTCGGGCTCGAGCGCCTGGACGTCATGGGCGCGGAATGCCGGGACGAGGCCGCCGCCGCCGCGCTCGCGCTGGTCGAGGGCAACGCGACGTTCTTCATGTTCCGATGGGCGCAGACGTTCCTGACGGCCGCCGAGCAGGTGCAGGTCGGCATCGAGGCGGCGACCCAGGACGCGACGGCCGAGGGCGTCCCGCCGTTCGTCGCGCGGCTCCAGGCCTGGCCGTACGACCAGGGGATGCGGTTCATCAGCGCATTGGACTCGCGCGGTGGTCTCGACGAGGTGAACCAAGCGTTCCGCGACCTCCCCGTCTCCACCGAGCAGATCATCCATCCCGAGCGCTACCCGAACGACGCGCCGACCTCCGTCGACGTACCGGACCTCTCCGCGGCCCTCGGGCCCGGGTGGGGGGACCTCGACGTGATGACGATCGGGGAGGAATGGCTCCAGACCGCGCTCGGGCTCCGTCTGGACGGCTCGGAGGCGAGCGCCGCGGCGGCGGGATGGGACGGCGGCACGTACCGGGCGTGGTCCGACGGTACGCACACGGCGGTCGTGCTCTCGACGGTGTGGGATTCCGAGAAGGACGCCGAGGAGTTCGCGACCTCGATGGCGGACTGGATCGACCAGGGAGACCGGGCCGCGACCGTGCTCGAGCCGGTCGGAGGGACGGTGACGGTGCTGTTCGCGACCGACACGGCGACGCTCCAGACCCTCGAGGCCGCGACCGCCTGACGCTCACTACGCGGGGACCTCGAGCTCGGAGCGTCCGGCCCACGTGCGACGAACGACCTAGGTCCTTCGTCGCAACTTCGAGTCACCCGGCGGATGGTGTGGGCACCCGACGGGGGACGACACTAGGCTCGTGCCGATGGACGGGATCCTCGTACAGACCACACGGAGCATCCGAGGCCTGATCGGCATCGCGACCGAGGGCGCGCCGGCCGAGGAGGTCGAGGTCGCCTTCCAGGCCCTACGCGACCAGTGCGCGGCGGCCGAGCGCGACGCGCTCCGAACGCCGTCCGATCACGTCGCCAGGTTCGACGCCCGGGCGGCCGCGGTCCTCGGGTTGGCCTACCGCCCCGTCTTGGACGTCTTGTGCTCCGGGCGCGGGCTCCGGTCCGAGGACGTGGAACTCGCCCAGAAGAGCTCGGGCTGGCTCAACCTGGCGTACGAGGCGCTCCTCGAGGGCGATCACGACACGGTCGAGCGCTGCCTGCAGATGGCGTCCGCGTTCCTCGGTGCTCAGGAGGACTCGCGGGACCCGAGCCCACCGGCCTAGCACGCCCCCGAGGGAGCGGCTCCGGGCAGATCCGGCCCCGGCCTCCGTAGACTGGTCCGGACCGTATCCATCCTCGCGCCGGAGGCCGAACCCGATGACCAAGTACGTCTACGACTTCTCCGAAGGCAACAAGGACATGAAGGACCTGCTCGGCGGCAAGGGCGCCAACCTCGCCGAGATGACCAACATGGGGCTGCCCGTTCCCCCCGGGTTCACGATCACGACCGAGGCATGCCTGACGTTCCTCGCTCAGGGCGGGGCCCCGCCCGAGATGCTCGAGGAGGCGGGGGAGCATCTGCGCGGCCTCCAGGACGCGATGGGCAAGACGCTCGGCGATCCGGACGACCCGCTCCTGGTCTCGGTGCGCTCGGGGGCCAAGTTCTCGATGCCCGGGATGATGGACACCGTCCTCAACCTCGGCCTCAACGACCGCTCCGTCGAGGGGCTCGCGAAGCAGACCGGTGACGATGTCCGCTTCGCGCGCGACGCCTACCGCCGGTTCATCCAGATGTTCGGCAAGATCGTGATGGACGTGCCGGCCGACGCGTTCGAGCACGCGCTCGACGAGGCAAAGGCGGCGAAGGGTCCGAACGCTCAGGACACCGACCTGGATGCCGAGGACCTGAGCGCGCTGATCGAGCGCTTCCGCTCGATCTACCGGAAGCACACGGGTGAGGCCTTCCCGCAGGACCCGAAGGACCAGCTGCGCCTTGCCATCGACGCCGTCTTCCGCTCGTGGAACGGCAAGCGGGCGATCGACTACCGGCGACAGAACAAGATCAGCGACGACCTCGGTACCGCCGTGAACGTCGTGGCGATGGTGTTCGGCAACCGCGGGGAGGACTCGGGGACCGGCGTGGCGTTCACGCGCGACCCCGCGACCGGCGAGAAGGTCCCGTACGGCGACTACCTGGAGAACGCGCAGGGCGAGGACGTGGTGGCCGGGATCCGCAACACCAAGCGCATCGCCGAGCTCGAACGCATCGACCCGGACTCATACCGAGGGCTGATCGATGTGATGGACACGCTCGAAGGTCACTACCACGACATGTGCGACATCGAGTTCACGATCGAGAAGGGGAAGCTCTGGATCCTCCAGACGCGCATCGGCAAACGGACCGCGTTCGCCGAGTGGGTCATGGCGCACGACATGCTCGAGGAGGGCCTGATCGACGAGGACACCGCGCTGCTCCGCGTGGACGCCGACCGGCTCGAGGAGCTGTTCAAGCGCCGGGTGAAGGCGGATGGCGCCGAGCCGATCGCGAGGGGGCTGAACGCCAGCCCGGGCGCGGCGACGGGCAAGGTGGTGTTCACGGCGGACGAGGCGGAGGAGCGCTCGAAGGCCGGGGACAAGGTCGTCCTGGTCCGGCGCGAGACCACGCCGGACGACTACCACGGGATGATCGCCTCCCAGGGGATCCTGACGAGCGCGGGCGGGACGAACTCGCACGCGGCAGTCGTCGCGCGTGGCGAGGGCATCCCGGCGGTCTGCGGCGCCGACGCGATCAAGCTCGACCCGGCGGCCAAGACCTTCATCGCGGACGGCACCACCGTGAAGGAGGGCGAGGTCGTCACGATCGACGGCTTCACGGGCAACGTCTACGTGGGCGAGCTTCCGCTCGAGGAGTCGGTGCTCGAGAAGGCGCGGTCGGGCGACGCGGCGGCCCGCGAGGCGAAGATCTGGAGGGCGTTCGAACGGCTGATGGGCATCGCCGATGCGCGCCGGCGTCTGCGCGTCCGTGCCAACGCCGATACCCCCGACCAGTCGACGAACGCCCGCGAGCGCGGCGCCGAGGGCATCGGCCTGTGCCGGACCGAGCACATGTTCCTGGGCGAGGAGCGCGTGGCGGCGGTGCGGCAGATGATCTTCGCGGAGACCGCCGGGGAGGAGCAGGCGGCGTACGACGCGCTCCTGCCGCTGCAGCGCGAGGACTTCGTCGGGATCTTCCGGGCGATGGACGGCCTGCCGGTCACGGTCCGGCTGCTCGACCCGCCGCTGCATGAGTTCCTCCCCAACCAGGTCGAGCTCGCCGTCGGGGTCGCCCGGGCGGAGGAACGCGGCGAGGTGGAGGTCCGGCTCCGCGACGAGCGGGTGCCGCTCGACGAGGCCCGAGTGATCCTCGGCAAGGTCGACCAGCTCCACGAGGCCAACCCGATGCTCGGCCTGCGCGGCGTGCGGCTCGGGATCGTGAAGCCGGGGCTGTACGCGATGCAGGTCCGGGCGATCTGCGAGGCGGCGGCCCGGGTGAGGAAGGAGGGCGGCGACCCCAGGGTCGAGATCATGATCCCGCTCGTGGCGACCAAGCCCGAGCTCGAGCAGATGCGTGCCGAACTCGAACCCGTTGCGGCGCAGGTCCTTGCGACCGAGAACGTCGAGCTCGACCACCTCGAGTGGGGCACGATGATCGAGCTTCCGCGCGCCTCGGTCACCTCCGGTGAGATCGCGGAGGTCGCCGAGTTCTTCTCCTTCGGGACCAACGACCTCACGCAGACGGCGTTCGGCTTCAGCCGGGACGACATCGGCAAGTTCGTCGGGATGTATGAGGAGCGCAAGCTCGTGCCGGCGAACCCGTTCGTCACGATCGACCGCGCCGGAGTGGGACGCTTGATGCGCATCGCGGTCGACGAGGGGCGGGCGGCGAACGCGAACCTGCACGTCGGGATCTGCGGTGAGCACGGCGGCGACCCTGCGTCGGTGGTCTTCTGTCACGAGATCGGCTTGGACTACGTGAGCTGCTCGCCGTTCCGAGTGGAGACCGCCCGGCTCGCGGCGGGTCAGGCCGCCGTGGGCTCGGCCGAGTCCGCGTCGAAATGACCGAGGATCCGTGAGGTACTGTGCTCGATTGCCTTTCCGGTCACTGTCCGTAGCCGACGAAGCGAGACGCGACTTGGAACGGAACATCACGACTACCGCCCGATCGCTCCGTGCCAGGTCGCGGAATGGTCCTCGTTCCGAACCTGAATCCCCCGTGTCGGTGATGCGCGGCCGAACGCGCGTTCGCTAAGCTCCGAGCCCTCTCCCACCTCCCCCGGATCCGAGGAGGTGGCTCGTGCGGAAGGGTTCGCGCGCAAGCAGAGGGCTCCGGTTCCTGAGCATCGCGGTGCCGATCGCGGTCGTGCTGCCGCTGATCGTGGCGTACCACTGGGCTCGTCTCGGCTGGCGGGACCAGCACCAGAACTACCCCTCGCGGCCGAGCGGCTACACGCAGATCGTCAATCGGTTCGGCCAGCCGTGCAGCGCCGACGCCAGGGCGATCTCGATGAGGTGGCAGGCCGCGGACAACGGGACGACGTACTCGATCAGCTTCCATCGCAAGCTCGGCGGGCGTCCGACGGCGATGGTGTCCGACAAAGGCGGGAGGTCGACCAACCTCGACAACGACGTGTACGGCCACATCCAGAACGCCCACCTGCAGCCCTACATCGAGCACGGGATCTACGGCTACGCGTGCCGGGCCAAGCGGAACAGCAACGAGTGGAGCACGCATGCGTTCGGGATCGCGATCGACGTGTCCTCGGCCGAGGAGTACATGGGCAAGTGCACCTCGTCGGTGAACAAGTACCACGCCTCGATCTGGAGGGATCACAGCTGGTACTGGGGTGTCGCCTTCTGCGACCCGATGCACTTCCAGTACGCCACCAACTACTGAGCGCTCCAGAGGAGGATCCGATGAAGCGGAGATATGTGATCGTGGCCGGGCTCGCGGCCGGCGTGGTGGCGTCCGCGGGCGTGATGGCGGCCGCCGCCCGAACGGCGCCCGTCGGCCGACCCGACGATCGTCCGATCGCACCCGCGCTCGCCCCCGACACGGGCGCGGGCGAACTGCTCATCGCCGTGGTCGGCGGCGTGTTCGCGAGCCGACAGGAGGCCGAGGCCGCGAACGCGGACCGGAGCTTCGGCGATCTGCATGGGTACTACGTCGTCCCGGTCGGCCAGTTCCAGGGGTTCGAACATCAGGTGGGCGAGCCGGGGGAGTTCGCGCTCGTTAGCGTGTTCCGCACGCAGGAGGGGGCGGACGCCTTCGTCGAGCTCGCGGCGACCTTCGGGAACGAGGCGACGATCCTGCCCGAACGGGTGCGGAGCCTCGGCGGGTTGTACGCGGGGCTCGGGCAGGAGGCGAACCCCGACGGCTCCGGTCCGCTCGTCGGTCCAGTCGCGGCGTCACTCCCGTGACGGCGCGCAACGCGGCCGCGTTCGTGTCGAGCATCCTCACGCTGGTCGCCTGCGGAGGCGGGGCCGTTTCCCGACCCGCGCCACCATCCGGTCGCACCGCCTGCGAGGTGAGCTTCGTCACGCCCGCGGGGTTCGAGCGGACGGACACGTTCGAGGAGACGTACCCCGATCGCGTGGGGGTCCGTGTCGGTTTCCGGGACGAGGCCGGTCGCGAGCTGCACGCGTTCGCCGGCATCCCAGGCGAGTTCGGCGAGGGCCTTCCCCACGGCGGGACGGTCGAGCTGGCGGCGGGTGGGATCGGCCGGCTTGCGGGCGGCGTCCACCGCGTCTGGGTGCTCGCCTGGGACGAGGGCGGGACCTGCGACCCCCGGGTCGTGCTCGGCAAGGGCTTCGACCGCCGGGGCTTCCTCGCGACCCTGGAGGAGGCCGGGGTCGTGGCCGCGTAAGCGATCGCACCCGAGTTAGGGCTCATCGCGTCCTGCCTCCCCTGGCGCCGGAAGGAAGGAGGAGACCTGAGGCGTTCGTTGACCGCCCTCGCGCTGGCGCTGGTCGTCACGGCCTCGCCCGCGCACGCGAAGCTCGTGGATCTCACCGCGTCGCCGAACCCGGCCGCGCTCGGCACCCAGGTCCGTCACACCGTGAGCCTCGGGGCCCCGGCCAGGATCGAACTGTATGTCAGCGCGGTCGGGTTCGAGCGTCCAGGGCTCGGCACGCTGCCCACGGGATCGTGGACCTATCGATGCTGCCCGAGCCAGACCGCCGGAACGCCCGCTTGGTACTACCGCTCGAGCTCCGTGGCGGCTCCGGGGTCCTACCGGTTCGGGGCCCTGGCCCGGTCGCGCGGGATGTTCCTGTCCACCGCGAACACCAGAATCGGCACGGCGAGCGTCTGGGTCCGCATCACCTGAACCTGCTCCGCGCGAGCGACGGTGTTCGGGGGAGGCGTTGCTAGCATCGCCCCCATGGAGGCGATGCGGCGTCACCCCTTGCTGATCGCGATCGCCGCGGTGGCCGCGGCGATCGCGATCGCGTTCGCGGGAACGGGGATCGCCGTGTGGCGCGCGGCGCACACGGACGATGCGCGCACGATCGACCGGGTGGACGCGATCCTCGTGCTGGGCGCCGCGCAGTACGACGGCGTTCCGTCACCCGTGTTCGAGGGCCGGCTCGAACACGCGAGGCTCCTCTACGAGGAGGACCGGGCCGACACCATCCTGGTGCTCGGCGGCGGAGCGCCCGGCGACCGGACGACGGAGGCCGAGGCGGGGCGCGACTGGCTGATTTCGCAGGGGGTGCCCTCGGAGGCGGTCGTGGCGTCGCCGGTGGGTTCGACCACGTTCGAGAGCCTGGAGGCGGCGGCGGCCTGGATGGGCGACCGGGGGATGGAGTCCGCGTTCCTCGTCTCGGATCCCTGGCACAACCTGCGCATCAAGCGGATGGCGTCCGATCTCGGGCTGCAATCGTACGCGTCGGCGACGTGGCACTCGGCCGCCCGTACCGAGGGGACGCGCTTCGGCGGTTACGCCCGGGAAACACTCGCGTACCTGTATTACCGGTTGTTCGGGCACTGACGGGCCGGCCTCGGCGGCTCAGCTCACCTCCAGGGTCGCGGTCATGCCGAGCGATTCGTGGAACCGGCAGATCAGCTGATAGGTGCCCGGCGCGAGATCGATCGTCGCCGTCTCGGTGGTGAGCGGCGCGAGCTCGAGGTCGACGTCCTGCCCGACGACCGTGAACGTGTGCGGCGTCTTCGCGTTGGCATCGCGAACGGCGACGACGTCGCCGCGGGCGACCCTCACCACGCCGGGGTCGAAGAGGTAGTTGTTGAGGGAGACCGAGACGTCTACCGCCTTCGGTCCCATCCCCGTCGCCCCGGTCGCTCCGGTGGCGCCCGTCATCCCGTTCGCGCCGCCGTAGAGGCCACCGGCGCCCGGGTCCCCGCCGGAGTCGGTACCCCCTGAAGCGCCGGTCGACGCGCTCGTGCCCGTCGAGCCCGACCCCGTTCCGGCGGCCGTATCGTTCGAGTTGCCCCCACACGCGGCCGCGAGCAGCATCAGCGACGCGAGCCCCACCAGGACGCGATTGCGGACGTCTCCCATGCTTGCCTCCTCGAGCCGGAGCGGGGTCGCCGGAACCCGTGCGTCGAACGCCGATCGTACTGCGAGCCTCCGGATAAGGTGCGTCCGACCTCGACGGTAGTATCGCTGCGTGGCCGTACCCCGCGAACGCACGGAGGAGATCGAGCGTGAGACCCTGTCGCCGAACGCGACGCTCGCGTCGGCCTCCAAGGGCCGCGAGCACGAGGAGCCGCCGGACTCCCTCAGGACGTGTTTCCAGCGCGACCGAGACCGGATCGTGCACTCGAAGGCGTTCCGGCGACTGAAGCACAAGACGCAGGTGTTCCTCGCGCCCGAGGGAGATCACTATCGCGTCCGCCTCACGCACACGCTCGAGGTGAGCCAGATCGCACGGACCGCGTCGCGCGCGCTGCGGCTGAACGAGGACCTCACGGAGGCGATCGCGCTCGGCCACGACCTCGGGCACACGCCGTTCGGCCACCTCGGGGAGCAGGCGCTCACCCCGTTCCTCGGTCGCCCCTTCCGTCACAACGAGCAGAGCCTGCGGATCGTCGATCACCTCGAGAACGACGGGGAGGGACTCAACCTGTCGTGGGAGGTTCGCGACGGCATCGTCAACCACACGTGGTCGATGCCGCAACCGGCCACGCGGGAGGCGCGGCTCGTGCGGTTCGCGGACCGGATCGCGTACGTCAACCACGACGTGGACGACGCCGTTCGGGCCGGCGTGATCGGGCGGGAGGAGCTGCCCGGCGCGGCGGTCGAGGTGCTCGGCGCAACCCACTCGGCCCGGATCAACACCCTGGTGAACGATCTGGTCGGCCGCAGCGCCGACGGCCCCGAGATCGGCCTGTCCGATGATGTGTTCCGCGCCCTCGACACGATGCGCGAGTTCCTGTTCGACCACGTCTACCTGCGGGACGAGGCGCGTTCGGAGCAGGACAAGGCGATCTCCCTGGTGCGGAGCCTGTTCGCCCACTACCTGGACCACCCGGACGAGGTGCCGCAGGAGTACCATCGGGCGCCGGGAGACCTGCCCACCCGCGTCGCGGACTACATCGCCGGGATGACGGACCGGTACGCTCTCCGGATCTACGAACAGCTGTTCCTTCCCCAACGCTGGTTGCTGTAAGCGACGCGACGGTCGAGGGGAGCAGGACGTGGCCGGCAGGATCAGGGACGAGGACGTCGCGGCCGTCCGCGAGCGCACCGACATCGTCAAGCTCGTCTCCGGATACCTCACCCTCAAGAAGGCCGGCCACGACCGCTTCGTCGGGCTCTGTCCGTTCCACACGGAGAAGACGCCGTCGTTCGGGGTCTCGCCCTCGAAGGGCCTGTACCACTGCTTCGGGTGCGGCAAGGGTGGGGACGCGATCGGGTTCCTGCGCGATGTCGAGCACCTCGAGTTCTCCGAGGCGGTCGAGCGACTCGCGAAGGACGCGGGGGTCACCTTGCGCTACGAGGGCGACACCCCGGCGGAGCGACGCGTCGCCTCCAAGCGACAGGCGCTCGTGCGTGCCAACGAGGCCGCGTTCGAGCTGTACCACCGGACGCTCCTGGAGGCGAAGGAGGGCGAGGAGGCGCGCGCCTACCTCGAGTCCCGCGGCATCGCCCGGGAGGTGGCGGCCGAGTTCGAGGTCGGTTACGCGCCGGCCTACCCGGACTTCCTGCTCCGCAGGCTCGTGAAGTCGTTGTCGGCCGAGCTGTTAGTGGAGGCGGGCCTCGCGATCAAGGACCAGGAGGGCAACGTCCGGGACCGGTTCCGTCGGCGGATCACGTTCCCGGTGCGCGACCTGTCGGGCAAGGCGGTCGGGCTCGGCGCCCGGATCCTGCCGGGTGGACGGGAGGATGGTCCCAAGTACCTGAACTCGCCCGAGACGCCCGTCTACCGGAAGGCGGAGGTCCTCTACAACCTGCAGCGTGCGAAGGCCTCGGCGACCAAGCTGGGGGAGCTGTTCCTCGTCGAGGGCTATACGGACGTGATCGCGATGGTGCGCGCCGGCGTCACGAACACCGTGGCTACGTGCGGGACCGCGCTCGGCGAGGGCCACTTCCGGCTCGCGTCGCGCTTCGCGCAGCGGATGGTGCTCGCGTTCGACTCGGACGACGCGGGCGCGCGGGCCGCCGAGCGCGCCTTCGAGTTCGTCGAGCGCTTCCCGGTACAGCCGGTCGTCCTGATCCTGCCCGAGGGTCTGGACCCCGCCGACTTCGTTGACCGGCACGGCGGGGACGCCTTGCGGGAGCTCGTGGCCGCTGCCGTTCCGCTCGTCGAGTACATGGTGCGCCGGACCGTCGGGCGCCAGGACCTGTCGACGATCGAGGGGCAGAGCGCAGCGGTCGCCACGGCCGTCCCGCTGATCGAGCAGCTCGGGGACCCGGTCCGCCAGAGCGAGTACGCCCACCTGCTCTCCGAGCTCGCCGGGGTCTCAGAGGGCTCGGTGGTGCTCGCCCTCGAGCAGCGCCTCTCCGGACGCCCGATCGAGGTCCAGCAGGCGGTCAAGCGGGCCTCGGCGCAGGAGAAGGTCGAACGCGAGATGCTCCGCCTCCTCGCGCGCGACGCCGACGCCTTCCGATCGATCGCGCCGCGTCTGACCGACGAGCATTTCCGCTCCTCCCGCAACCGGCAGCTGATGACGTACCTCCGCGACGCCGACGGCGTGGTGAGGGGTGCGACGTCGGAGGGGACCGACGACGAGGTGGTGCAGGCCCTCACCGCGTTGGCGCTCGAGCCGCTCGACGGCGACCCGCTCCCCGGTTACCCGGAGGAGGTCTGGGCGCGACTCCAGGAGTTCCTGCTCCGGCGACGCAGCGTCGCCCTGCGCCAGGAGCTGCAGAAGATGAATCCGGTGACGGACCCGCGGTACGACGAGTTGTTCCAGCGGCTCATCGCGGCCGACGGCGAGCTGCGGCGACTGCGCGAACGCGGGCACGTCCCGGCCTGATCGGCCGTTCCGCCGACGCGGGTCACGGGCCGTTCGCGTCTCGTACACTGCTCGACGTTTCCCACCTGGAGCGCATGGGAGCGAGAGCGTTGACCGAAGTCACCCGCGACCTGGGTCTGGAGGAAGCGAAGGAACAGATCACCGCCCGCGGGCGTGAGCGCGGCTTCGTGACCTCGGATGACCTACTCGAGTCCGTTCCCGTCGACGACTTCACGCCCGAACAGGTCGAGGAGTTCCTGACCCAGGTCGAGGAGCACCTGCGGGGCGAGGGGATCGAGGTCATCGAGGTCCCCGGCGACGAGGTCGACGCCTCCGCGCAGCGCCAGCTCGACGTCGATCTCCTGAAGGCGCCGACGAACGATCCCGTCCGGATGTACCTGAAGGAGATCGGCAAGGTCCCGCTCCTGACCGCCGCCCAGGAGGTCGATCTCGCGAGGCGGATCGAGGCGGGCGAGTTCGCGACCGAGCTCCGGGAGCTGACCGAGGAGGAGGATCGTGTCGATCAGAAGCGCCTCCGCCAGGTGACCGAGTCGGTCGTCGCGATCCGCGACCACCAGATCGAGAGGTTCGGCAAGGTCGAGGGGATCGGACGCGACCGGATCGGCAAGACGTACAAGCCCAAGACCCGCGAGGCGCTCGACGACCTCCTGCGCCGGGTCGAACGCGACGGCCAGCTCGCCAAGCGCAAGCTGATCGAGGCGAACCTGCGGTTGGTGGTCTCGATCGCCAAACGGTACGTCGGGCGCGGGATGCTGTTCCTCGACCTGATCCAGGAAGGCAACCTCGGCCTCATCCGCGCCGTGGAGAAGTTCGACTACTCGAAGGGCTACAAGTTCTCCACCTACGCGACCTGGTGGATCCGCCAGGCCATCACCCGCGCGATCGCCGACCAGGCGCGCACGATCCGGATCCCGGTGCACATGGTCGAGACGATCAACAAGCTCGTCCGCATCCAGCGTCAGCTCCTCCAGGACCTCGGCCGCGAGCCGCTCCCGGAGGAGATCGGGCGGCAGATGGGGATCCCCGCCGACAAGGTCCGCGAGATCTTGAAGGTCGAGCCAGGAGCCCGTCTCCCTCGAGACGCCGATCGGCGAGGAAGAGGACTCCCACCTCGGCGACTTCATCGAGGACTCGGACGCGGTCGTGCCCGTCGACGCCGCGAGCTTCATCCTGCTCCAGGAGCAGCTCGAATCCGTCCTCCACACCCTGTCCGAGCGGGAGAAGAAGGTCATCCAGCTCCGGTTCGGCCTGCTCGACGGCCACCCGCGAACGCTGGAGGAGGTCGGACGCGAGTTCGGGGTCACCCGCGAGCGCATCCGCCAGATCGAGTCCAAGACCCTCTCGAAGCTCCGGCACCCGTCGCGGTCGCAGAAGCTGCGCGACTACCTCGAGTAGCGATCGGTCCCTCGACCGGACGCGTCAGTTCAGCGACAGGTCGTCGACGTCGGGATCCAGCCGCCGCTGGATGTTCGCCCGAGCCCGCTGGATCGCCTCGACGCTCCTCGACCCGGCCCGCTCGGCGATGCGCTTCCCGTGCACGGCGATGCGGTTGGACGGGTGCCTCGCCATCGCCGCCCGAACGCCCGGCGGTCGGTCGTCGTTCGGATCCGCCCTGGTCAGCTCGCGCGCGACGAGGTAGCCGATCACTCCTCCCACCACGAGACCCGTCCTGAAGCGCATGCCGTGAGCCTAGTCCAATCCGAGGCCGTTGGTAGACTGCGTCGGCTCTCTCCGGGGTAGCTCAATTGGCAGAGCGGCGGACTGTTAATCCGTAGGTTGTGGGTTCGAGTCCCACCCCCGGAGCGCATCTAGCTGGGACGACGTGACGACGTCGACGTGTCGGCGGATCGCTTGGCCACAAGTTGGCCACAGCCGAACGACGTTGTCCCCTTGCGTTCGGCCTGGGCCCGAGTGCCGCCTGGATCCATCCGCGGCCTGCGCTTGCATCGTCGGCATGACGCGTTTGCGCAGGTAGAAGGCGTGCCTTCGGGAGGAATCGAACCTCCGACTCGCGGTTTAGGAAACGACGTGCGTAGGAACTTTCCGGTGCCTTCACGCTTCCGTAGGCCTTTCGGCTTCCCCCGCCCGAGCGGAGGTGACCCCTCAGTTCCTACCGCAAGATGGCCCTGAAGGTCGATGCGGCCGGTGGGTCGTTGAGCTGAGACTACCCGAGTACATCGGGCGACCGATGGATGGGATCGCCCGTGCGAGGTCGAGGAAGGATCCGACGTGAGGACCCGGGGCGGCAGAGGACGGAAGCGGGGAACCGCCGCGTGGCGTCGAGCGCGCACGATCGCACCGATCCTGGGCCTCGCGGTCGCGGTCGGCGCGCCGAACACCTTGGCCGCCTCCCGGGGTTCGGCCCCGCGCGCACAGGTCATCGTCATGGCGGCGCCGGGTGCGACTGCCTCGATCGAGCGCGCCGTCGAGCACGTCGGCGGCGTGGTCGAGCGGCGCCTGTCGATCATCGGCGGGTTCTCGGCGGCTGTTCCCGCCAACGTCCTCCTGACCCTTCGCGGCCTTCCCGGCGTCGTCTCGGTCAGCGCGGACTCCGAGATGCAGCCCCAGGACGCCACGTACGATCCGGCGACCGACGTCGACTCGATGAACGCCGTGACCCGGTACACGGGCGCGGTCGACTGGTGGAACAACGGCTACACGGGAGCTGGCGTCGATGTGGCGGTGATCGACACCGGCGTGTCCCCGGTCGAGGGCCTCGCAACGCCCGGCAAGGTTCTCAACGGGCCGGACCTCTCGATCGAGTCCCAGGCGCCGAACCTCAGGTACCTCGACACGTTCGGCCACGGGACGTTCATGGCCGGACTCATCGCCGGGCACGATTCGGCGCTCACCGTTCCCTACGCGGACGCTCCGGCCTCAGCCTATCGGGGCATCGCCCCCGATGCCCGAATCGTCAGCGTCAAGGTCGGTACGGCAGACGGCGGCACCGATGTCTCCCAGGTGATCGGTGCCATCGATTGGGTCGTCCAGCACGCCCAAGACCCCGGTCTGAACATCCGGGTCCTGAACCTCTCCTACGGGACCAACAGCACGCAGTTGTACACCATGGATCCACTTGCCTTCGCGGCCGAGCAGGCGTGGCAGCAGGGCATCGTCGTCGTCGCGTCGGGCGGCAACAGCGGCTTCCAGCGCCACATGAACAACGCGCCGGCGCTCTCCAACCCCGCGTTCGATCCACTCCTGCTCGCCGTCGGTGCGTCGGACTCGCAGGGAACGGACACGCTCGCCGACGATCTCGTGCCGGCGTTCTCACCGTGGCCCAAGCGCGGAGCGACGAGGGGGGTCGACCTCCTCGCACCTGGTACCCATCTGCAGGGGCTGCGCGTGCCGAACTCGTACATCGATGCGAACCATCCCGAAGGGCTCCTCGGCGACCGGTACTTCCGGGGGAGCGGGACGTCGCAAGCAGCGGCGATCGTGTCGGGGGCGGCAGCGCTCGTGCTCCAGAAGTACCCGTCCGCAACCCCGGATCAGGTCAAGCAGTTGATCACCACCACCGCGTACCGGATCAGCGGGAAGTCTCAGGCCATCGGCGGCGGTGAGCTCCAGCTATCGGCCGCCGTGGACGCGCCGCTTCCGACGTTCACGCAGCTCTGGGCCCCCTCGACGGGAGTCGGCTCGCTGGAGCTCGCCCGCGGCCAGGACCACATCTCGATGGACGGAGTGGTGCTGGATGGCGAGCGGGACATCATGGGTTCGACGTTCAACGCTGCCGAGATGGCCTCGCTCGAGGAACAGGCGAAGTCCTGGTCCGGCGGCGACTGGAACGCCAAGAGCTGGAGCGGGGACGCTTGGAGCGGGGACTCCTGGAGCGCCAAGAGCTGGAGCGGGGACTCCTGGAGCGCCAAGAGCTGGTCCTCCTGCGTCTTCTCGAGCAACTCTTGGGAGGCCAAGAGCTGGAGCGCCGAGACCTGGAGCGGCGACTCTTGGAGTGGCGCCTCTTGGAGCGGTGGCGTGTGGGCCACGGAATCCTGGAGCTGATCGAGTGAGATGAGCTCCTTCCGCGAGCTGCCGCCATCCGCCAGACGGGTCATCTTGGGCTACGTTGCACTGGGCGCGTTCGGAGTCCTCCTGCGGGTCCCGGAGATGCGGACCTGGTCCTGGGAGGACGTCGCCGCGACCGCGGGGCTGGCGCTCGCGGCGGCGCTGAGCGAGCAGTTCACGGTCGCGATGACGCACCGCACAGAGGTCGAGAACTTCTCGGTCACGGACGCTGTGTGGGTTCCGGCGCTCATCCTCGTGTCGCCGAGCGTCCTCACGCTCAGCGTGCTCCTCGGGAGCCTGGCCGGACATGCATACCGGCGCTGGGCCTGGTACAAGGTCGCCTTCAACGCGAGCCAGTTCGTCGTCGCCATCACCGTGGCGGAGTTCGTCTACCGGCTGTTCGATCTTCCGTCGTCGTTCAGCTTCATGACCTTGGTGGCCTGCGCTGTCGCCATGTCGTGCTATTTCGCCATCAATGAGATCTCGGTTGCGCTGATCATCTCGCGCGTAGAGGAGATCCCTCTCCGCGAGGTCGTGGTCCTCCCGGGGGGTCTGAACCTCCTCCATGCCGGGGGGAACCTCACGATCGGCATGCTCGCCGCGCTCGTGTGGCACGCGGGGCCGGTGGGCCTCCCCCTGCTGATCGCACCCGTCGTCCTGTCCTTCTTCGCCTACCGAGGATGGCTGCAGAACAAGCGGGAGGAGGAGCAGCGACGGGAAGGTGACCGTATGCGGACCCTCTACGAGGCCGGAAGGGCCCTCGTCGGTCCGCTCGAGGCGAACTTCGACTTCCAACCGTTCCTCGGGTTCGTCCAGCAACTCGTTGATGCGGCAGGGACCGAACTGGCCGTGCGGGACGAAGCGGGGCTGCGCGTCTACAACTCCGAGAGCGGTCTGTACCAGACCGTCCAGACTGAGATGGGTCCGGCGGACCCGACGGCGTACGTGAGCGCGCGCCCAGGGCTCGCCACGTACGTCGCCGCCGTCCGCGACGAGGCGAACGAGGTCGGGATCCTCGCCGTCCACCGCGCCACCGAGCTGTCTCCGTCGGAATGCGCGCTGGTCGACTCGTTGGCTTCTCAGGTCTCCGCGAGGCAACGGAACCAGCAGCTCTTCGACGAGACGGTCGAGCAACGTGGCCACCTGGCGGACGTGGTCGGCAACAGCTCGGACGGCATCTTCGTCGTCTCTGGAGCGGGCACGGTGCTCTCGTGGAACCCGGCGATGGAGAGGATCACCGGCTACCTCGCGGACGAGGTGGTCGGTCGTCGTTCCGGCGACATTCTCCGGATCCCCGGCGGGCAGAGAGCGGATGGATCGCCCCCGACGGAGCTCGTGCTCGGGGTCGTGGAGCCCCAGGACGTGCTGATTCTGCGGCGCGACGGATCGGATCGGTGGATCCGCTACTCGAGCAGCACGATGCCCGAGCGACACGGAAGCGGAACGAGCCACGTCGTGACCGCTCGCGACGTTACGGCCGAGCTCGAGGCCGAACAGATGAAACGCGACTTCGTCGCCACCGTGTCCCATGAGCTCAGGACGCCGCTCACGCCCCTCAAGGGCTTGCTCCAGTCGCTGAACCAGGGGCTGGTCGAGGACTCGCCTCAGGCACGCCGCGAGTACCACGCGATCATGCTGCGCCAGGCCGAACGGCTGGAGCGGCTCATTTCCGATCTCCTCGATGTCTCACGCTTCGATGCCGGGCACCTGCCGATGGACGCGGTTCCGGTGGAGCTCGGTGCGCTCTTGGAGCGCGAGATCGCTGACGCGAGCCAGTTGACGGCAGTCCGCGAGGTTCGGTTCGAGCGTCCGGAACGCTCGGTCTGGGTCATCGCCGACCAGCTCCGCCTCGGCCAGATCGTCACCAACCTGCTGTCGAATGCGTTCAAGTACTCGCCGGAGGGAGCCCCGGTGATCGTGAGGCTGACCAAGCTCGAGGATTCCGCCCTGGTCTCGGTGCAGGATTGGGGCGAGGGGATCGCGATCGACGACCAGGATCGCGTGTTCGAGCGTTTCTACCGCGCGGACAAGGGATTGACTCAGACCGCAGGCGGTTTCGGCCTGGGCCTGTTCATAGCCCGCCGTCTGGCTGAAGCGATGGGTGGGGGTCTGGTTCTGAGCTCGCGGCCGGGTGAAGGATCCACGTTCACGGTCAGCCTGCCGCTCCCCGTGGCCGCGCCGCAGGCGGACGATCTGGGGGTCCAACGCCGTTCCTTGCGTGACACCGACGCCGATCAACACGCACCAGATGCCGGTGAACAGATAGTCCAGGTGCTCACCGACGCCGATTCCCAGTTACTGGTGCAACGCTCGGCATAGCGCTGCCTGTTCCTCTCGCTGCTCGGGTTCGACCGACCGCGTGCTTGGCCACAGTTTTGGCCACAACCGTGCGAGGACGAAGACGTACATCGGCGGACGTCCACGGACGACAGATGGCTCCTGAGCAGGGAAGACGCAACGTTCGCGTACGACCGTGGATGTCCGCGTACGCGGGGGGACGTTCTGTTGATCCGTAGGTTGTGGGTTCGAGTCCCACCCCCGGAGCGATCAGGAACCGCAGGTAGCACGTCGGGTTCGATCGGTCAGCGAACCGATGCCAAGTCGGTCGCTGGGGAGAATCTGGGGCGAATCGAATCGGGCGATGGTCAAACGCGAGCGCGAGACCCTCGAGCACGCCGTCCACACCGTCGCCGAGCAGGCCGGCAAGGCCGACGACCTGGTCAACGACGCGATCGAGGTCGGGCACGGCCGGTCCGATCCGCTCGTTACCCACGCCAAGATGCTCCGGCTCGAACTGCTCAAGGGGAAGGCCGATCTCGAACACCAGCTTGAGGACTTCTCCCTCAACTGCTCCAAGTGCGGCCTCGATGTGCACTGGGTCTCAGGTCTCGGCATCACACCAGGCCACTAGGCGCACAGAGAGCCGGCGCCGCACGGGGAGGCCGCGGTCTGACTAGTTAGAGCGTGTCCGTCGCTCCCTGCGCGGAGTACTGGCTGCTGGACATCCACTCCTTGCGCAGGACCGACATCACGAGCTCGTCCTCGTACCGTGCAACGAGCGTTCTGCCGTCTACCGTGAGGCCACACTCCGCCAGTTGCGCCAAGGGATCTTCGTCGCACAGGGGGTACCTCTCTACTTCATCGCCGCGTGTTCACCGGGGCGCGGCTGCTGAGTGGTCGGTCGAGGTCGACACGGACACGGGTGTCGCGTTCGGTCCTGGCCCGGCGCTGCTGAGGACGTGGTACGGGTTCGCGTGGGACGGCTGGCGAGAGGCCATCGAGGCCGGGGAGGTCCCTGACGAAACGATCACCCTCCATTGAGCAAGGGGGCGCTCCCGGCCGTCGCGTCGTCCGCGCGCAAGCCTCGCTCCGAGACGCGACCGGGCTCCCCGTCCTCGGCGAGGTTCCGATGACCGATCTGCGACCGCCGTCGGCCGGACGGCGGTCGACTCGACCCCGCGGGAGGGCGGCGCGTACAGTGGGGCCCGCCCATGCCATCCTCCCGCCGGCCCAGTGGGCGGCCCGTGTCGTTCTCGGCGGCCCTCCTCATCGGAGGGGCGATGCAGGTCGCCGTCGTGGCCGCCTTCGCCGGTTCGTCCGCGAGTGCCTACCGGGGCGTGCCGAGCGGCCTCGGGCTCCTGATCTCGGTGATCGGGGGCGTGTTGGCGGGTCCGCTCGCCGGGGTGCTGGTCGCGCTGGCGGGCGGTACAGGATTCGTCGTGTTCGTCACCAACGGCGCGCTGGGCGGGTGGGTCGCGGTGGTCATCTGGATCGTCGCCGCGGGGATCGCGGGTGCGGTCGCGGACCGGTACCGGGAGACGGGCCACGAACGGGACGTCGCCCACGCGTCCGAGCGCCGCGCTCGCCAGGCGGCCGAGTCCGAGTCCGCCCGTCTCGCGCACCTCCACGGGCTCACCGCCCGGCTGGCCACCGCGGTCACGGTTCGGGACGTCTGCGACGCGCTCGTGGATACGGCGATCGGATCGCTCGGGGCCGCGGCGTCGACCGTCGCCCTCCTGTCGACCGACGGCACCCGGCTCGAGACGATGGCGAGCAGGGGCTTGCCCGAGGCGATCCTCGAGCGATGGTCGAGCTTCCCTGCTGACACTCCGGTCATCCTGGCCGACGCGATCGATGAGCGCTCGGTCGTGACCGTGGACACCGCCGAGGAGGCCCTCGAGCGGTACCCGCTGCTCAGCGGCATGGGCGAGGGGTACCCGATCGGTGCCCAAGCGGCCGCGCCCCTGCTCGCCGGCGACGTGCTCCTGGGCGTCGTCGGTGTGAACTTCCGGTCCACGAGGCGCTTCTCGCTCGAGGACGGATCGTTGCTCCTCGCAATCGGGCGACAGTGCGGGCAGGCACTCGAGCGGGCTCGGCTGTTCGAGGCCGAACGGCTCGGACGCGAGCGGGCCACGAAGCTCCGCGAGCTCGCCTCCGCCCTCGCGGCCGCAGCCTCGCCCGGCGAGATCGCAGAGATCGCGGCCCGGACGGTCGTCTCGATCCTCGGGGGCCGCGAGGCGTCGATCGGGGCGCTCGCATCCGACGGTCGCGCGATCGAGATGATCGCCGCGCAGGGCCCAGAACGCGCCCACGCCGGGCCGCTCGAACGCATCCCGCTCGACGCGCCCTCACCGATCGCCGACGCCGCCGGCGAGGGTCGCCCCATCCTGCTCGGATCGCGCGAAGAGCTCGAGCGACGCTACCCGGATCTGGCAGCGAGCCTCACCGATCCCGCGGATCGCGCGTGGGCGTGGGTGCCGCTGAAAGCGTCGGGGAACCTCGTGGGGACGTTGTTCGTCAGCTACGGGGAGCCACAGCCGTTCGACGAGCGGCGATGGGCCGAACTGCAGGCGATCGCGGACCAGGTGGCGCTGGCGCTCGAGCGATCGCTCCTTCAGCGGGCCCGCGAAGACGCGGCGCACCTGTCTGCACGCGTGGAACGGGTGAAGGCGGTGTCCGGGGCGATGAGCCCGGACCTCGGGGTCGAAGAGGTCGCCGCGGCGGTCCTGGCGGAGGCGGCCGAGGCGCTCGGCGCGGTGGCCGGCGGTATCGGCGTGGCGGCCCACGACGGGAACGCGCTCGACGTGATCTCGAGGATCGGGGAGCCGAGCCCGACGCCGGTGCGCGTGTCCCTCGAAGATCCGGGCGCGATGACCGACGCGTTCCGAACCGGTCGCGCCGTGGTGGTGGAGGGTCCGATGGACTCGGACGGTGGTGCCCGGACCGACCCGGCGCTGTTCGGGGAGCCGGTGCGCGCGCTGGTGGCGACGCCCATCTCGGCGGGGGCGCGCCGCATCGGCGTGATGGGCCTGGGGTTCGAACGGGAGCGATCGTTCTCGCCCGACGAGCTGCGGTTCGTCGAGATGCTGGCCGAGGAGGCCGGCGAGGCGCTCGAGCTGGCGCGGCTCTTCGAGGCCGAACAGCGAGCCCTGCGGCGTTCGGCGCGTCTGCAGGAGGTCACGGCACGTCTGGCACGCGCCGTGACGACGGAGGATGCCGCGCGGGCGATCCTGCGCGGCGCGACCGCAGGGGTCGGGGCGGACGCGGCGGCCATCGCGCTCGCGAGCGACGACGGGCAGTCGTTGCGCGTCGTCCCCGGGACCAATTCGGGAGGGACGATGCGGCTCCGGTCCCCGATCGTCGTCTCGACCGGCGATCGCGCCGTGCTCGCCCACGTGTACCGCAACGGCAGGGCCGTGTGGATCCCCTCACCCGACGTGTGGAAGGCTCGGTTCGTGGACGGGTTCGCCAAGCAGGGTGATCTCGGCCGGTGCTTGTACGCGGTACCGATCGTCGCCAAGGGGGAGGCGATCGGCGCGCTCGCCGTGTATTTCCGGGAGGAGCGGCCGGCGCCGTCGGCCGAGGACGCCGAGCTGATCCGGTCCTTCGCGCATCAGGCGGGGGTCGCCCTCGAACGCGCCCGGGCGTACGAGGTCGAACACGAGGCCGCGATGACCCTCCAGCGGAACCTGATGCCCGAGGGCACCGCGCACGCCGTCAACGTCGAGGCCGACGGCCGGTACCTCCCCGCGACGCGCGGCGTGCACGTCGGAGGTGACTGGTACGACATCGTCGATCGGCCCGACGGCACGGTGGCGCTCGCGGTGGGCGACATCGCGGGTCACGGGCTGCAGGCGGCGGCCGCGATGGGTCAGGTGCGGAGCGCCTGGCGGGCGCTCGCGCTCTCGACGACGGAGCCGAGCGCGATCCTCGCGTCGCTGGACCGCTTCGCGACCGGGGTCGACGGTGCGTTCTTCTCGACGATCCTGACGCTCCTGCTCGATCCCTCGAACGGCGAGCTCCGCTACGCGTCCGCCGGTCACCCGCCGGCACTCGTGATGGAGCCGGACGGCTCGACCCGGTTCCTCGAGGGCGGTCGGTCGGTGCCGCTGGGCCTGCCGTTCGACCTGCCACGCCCGCAGGCGGCCGAGCGGCTGAGCACCGGCGCCATCCTGGTCGTCTACACGGACGGCCTCGTCGAACGCCGGGAGGAGTCCCTGGACCGAGGGCTCGAACGGCTCGCCGCCGCCGCGTCGCGCGTGAAGAGCTACTCGCTGAGCGCGATCGCCGACGCGCTGCTCGAGCTCGTCGCCGAGGATCGACACGACGACGTCGCGCTCCTCGCGATCGGTCCGAGGCGTCCGGCCGAGATCTTCCGGCGCACCTTCCCGGCCGATGCCCAGGAGCTCGCGACGATCCGTGCGGAGCTGCGGGAGTGGCTCGAGCGGTCAGGGCTCCCCACCGAGACGAGGGAGGACGTCGTGCTCGCCTGCACGGAGGCGGCGACCAACGCCATCGAGCACGCGTACATCGGGCGCGGCGGCGATATCCAGATCACGGCCGAATCCGAGGACGGGTGGCTCGAGGTCGCGGTGTCCGACCAGGGCCGCTGGCGTCACCCGCGCCCGGACGACTCGCGCGGTCGCGGGTTGGACCTGGTCCGGGCAGTGATCGAGGACATCGACGTGGAGCGCGGAGAGGAGGGGACCACCGTGCGCATGCGGGTGGGTATCCCATGATGCCGAGCGAGCTCGCGACGATCGGGTTCGAGGACGCCGAACGCGCCACCGTCGTGCGGGTCGGCGGCGAGGTCGACCTCTCGAACGCCGATCGGCTGCTCGACGCGCTGATGTCGCACGTCGGCGATGCTCCGTGGCTCGTGATCGACCTCTCGGGCTGTTCCTACCTCGACAGCGCCGGGCTCCGGGTGATCGCGCGCGTGGAGGTGCGCTCCCGCGAGGTGGGTACCGGCCTCCGGCTGGTCGTCGATCCGGACAGCGCGGTCGACCGCGTGCTCGCGATGACGCGCATGAGCGAGGTGCTGACCGTCGACCGGTTCCTGAGCGACGCGCTCGCGTCGGCGAGCGATCGCGTGGACCCGGCGCGATCGGAGGGCGCTCGCGCGGACACCTCCACGCTCCGTCCGAGCGACGGGCCCTAGGTCGGGTCGGCCTCGGCACGACCGTCCGCCCGGGTTCGTTCCACTGCCTGGGCGGCGCCCGCCCGCAGGAGCTCGGCATCGCCCGCCGCCCCGACGAACCGGAACCCGCGCCGCGCCATCTCGACGGCACGGTCGACCGACGGCGCATGGATGCCCGGGACGACCCCGCCGGCATCGGCGGCGGCCACCACCCGCTCGAGTGCCGTCAGCATGTCGGGTGCGCTCAGGTCGGCGAAGCCGCGGAACCCGAGCGCGAGGCTCAGGTCGGCCGGGCCCACGTACACGCCGTCGAGGCCGGCGGTGGCACAGATCGCCTCGACGTTGGCCCACCCCGCGGCCGTCTCGATCTGCGCGAACGCGAGGATCGCCTCGTTGGCCGCAGCCGTCTGCCCGCGCCCCGTTCCGAACGCCGACCGTACGGGCCCGTAGCTGCGTGCCCCGACCGGAGGATAGCGACAGGAGCGCACGAAGCTCGCGGCGTCCTCGGCCGTGTCGACCATCGGGCAGATCACACCTCGCGCACCGAGATCGAGGGCTCGCATCACCAACGCCGGATCGTTCCAGCCGACCCGGGCGAACGGGACCGCGCCGCCGCCCTCGATCTCGCCCACGACCTCGGCGAGCCCCTCGGGGGAGCGCTCGCCGTGTTGGAGGTCCACGGTCACCGCGTCGAACCCCGCTCTCGCGAGGATCGCGGCGGCCGACGCTCCGCCGAACGTGCACCACGCGTTCAGCGCGACCTCGCCCGCCGCCCAACGGTCCCGAACCGGATCGGCCATGGACCGCATGGTAGACGCGAACCTCTCGCCGGCGTCGCTGATCCCGGCGGTCGGCGCATCGGGCAAGGGGCCGTCACTCGTCGACAGGGAACCGCAAGAGATCCCGATCCGCGAGGCGTACCTTCGGGTGGAAGGTCCGGAGCTCAGGTCCCTTGACCCTCTCTCCGATCCGAGCTCCGGACCCTTCCCATGTCCTCCCGCGTCCCAGTGCTCCGGCCTACCTCACTGTGCGAGCGCGAGCCGGTCGATCGCCGGCAGTCCGGCGAACTGGTCGAAGCTCCACGCGACCACCCGGTCGGAAACGACGACCACGTTGTTGTCGAACAGGTACGGCACCCACGGGACCACGTCCTCCATCAGGTACTGGTCCAGCTGCGCCCAGCAGTCGAGCCGCTGCTGGCCCGAGAGCGGGATGCACTTGTCGATCTGCTGCTCGGCGCTCGGAACCGCGATCGAGGGGTCGAACCCGCGCTCGGCGAGCATGTCGGGGGTCGCTCCGACCATCGGGTCGTTGCAGCAGGACTCCGGGCCGATCGCTGCACGGCTGAACAGCGGCGGTCCGAACGTGAATCCGTCCGGGTAGTCCTTGCCCCACGACACGCTCGGGCACAGCCCCCAGTGCGAGTTGGGATCCTCGCACTTCGCATACATCGTCGTGCGCTCGAACGTCTTCACGTCCAGCGTGACGCCGAGCGGCTCCAGGCTCTGCTGCAGGAGCGCCGTCTGCTTCGGGTACGGGTCGGCCTCGTCCATGATCGTGATGATCCCCTGGCACGACGGGTCGTCGCATACGCCGTCGCCGTTCGTGTCGTACCTCGATGCGGCCATGGCTGCCTTGGCGGCCGTCACGTCCCCGCGTCCGTTCGGCGAGGGATAGGGGTCGTAGTCCTTCAGCTGGTCGCCCTGCAGGCTGTTCACCATGATGTGCCCGGCGAGCTCACCGAACAGCGGGCCGCCGCGGAGCTGACGGAACCCTTCTTTGTCGAGCGCGTAGTTGAGTGCGATCCGTACGTTCTGGTCGTCGAACGGCGGGCTCGCGAGGTTCATCTCGATGTAGCGGACCGCGTCCGACGGGTCGGAGTGGATCTGGTCCTGCAGCTCCGGGTTGGTCGAGTATTCACGGATCTGCGAGGCCGGCGGAACGCCGTCGTAGACCATGTCGAGCTCACCGGCGTCCACCTTCAGCGCGAGGTCGTTCGAGTCACCGCCGATCGTGACCTCGATCCGGTCCACGTATCCTTCGCGCAGATCGTCGGAGTCCGGATCGTAGGCGGGGTTGCGAACCAGGACCATCGAGCGTCCGACGTCGTACCCGGACACGGGCTCCTGGTCGTCGGGCGGCAGCGAGAAGTCGAGCTGGTCGGTCCCCTCGAACATGTACGGGCCGGTTCCGATCATGAAACGGCCGAAGTTGTCGTCGTGTCCGTTGGCGACGCCCAGCCTGGCTTCGGGGTCGCCCGGGAGCGGTGGGATCGGCGCCGCGGCGGGCATCGCCATCCGGAACGGCAGGTCGCCCGTCGGCGTGGTCGTGTGGACGATCAGCGTCGAGTCGTCGGGCGCCTCGAGCCCGCTGATCGAGTCGGCCTTCCCGGCGGCGAAGTCGTCGAAGCCGTCGATGGCCGAGTAGTAGAAACTGTAGCCCCCGGTCGAACATGTGCCGCACGCCTCGCGCTCCATCGCGCGGATGAAGTCTTGTGACGTGACAGTCACGCCGTCGAGCGGCGGGGCGTAGTGGATGCCCGGCTTCAGCGTGAAGGTCCAGGTCAGACCGTCCGCCGACTGCTCCGGCATCTTGGCGGCGAGGTCGGGCTGGACGTCCGCTCCCCCCTCGGCCGTGGTCTTCCCGTTGTACGAGAGCAGCGTTCGCAGCAGGCAACAGCGATCGAACGCCCACGCGACGCCGTAGTACTCCTTCTGGGGGTCGAACGCTTCCTGCACGTCCGACTGCAGCGCGAGCCTGAGCGTCCCCCCGACCGGTTCCGCGCCGGTCGCAGATGGTCCGCTGCCTTGTGTCGGCTCGTCCGTGCCGCCACCGCACGCGGTCGCCGTGAGGGCGAGCGCGAGCACGAGCGGTACGAGCCAGACGGGTGCCGCAGATCTCCTGAGCATGCCGTCCCCTTTCGGCCCGGGACACGCGGCCGCGGCGGGGCGCCATGGCCGCTCTCAGAAGTTCATACGGCGGGGCGTTTCGACCAACGGTTCGGTCTCCTGCCCGAACCTTCCCGCATCCTGCTGCCAGTCCACCACGCGTCGGTACTGCGACGGACTCATGCCGGTGTGACGCCGGAAGGTGGTGATGAAGTGGGAGAGCGAGTTGAACCCCGATCGGTGGCAGACCTGCGTCACGCTGAGCGACGACTCGCGCAGCAGATCCGACGCGTACCGGATCCGGAGCCCGATCAGGTACCGGTAGGGGGGAACGCCGTAGCGCTGCTTGAAGATGCGGGTGAGGTAGAAGGGGGACAGGGAGGCCGCTCGCGCGACCTCGTTCATGTCGAGATCCTGGGTCAGGTTGGCCTCGAGGTACGCCCGGACGTGCTCGGCGTGCTCGCGGACGTGCCGGCTCTGGTGGTTGCCGTCGCCGAAGATCCGGAACAGGCTCGACCCCCCTCTCGGTCAGATTCTACGCGGGAAGGGGTTCACGAGGTCTTGCGGATTCCTGTCTACCCCGTTGGTCGGTCCGGTTGGCCATCCGTGTGGTCCGTCCCGATGGACCGTCTCCGTCCGTGCCTGGCCACGCAGGCGCCGAGCGTGCCCGAGCCGCCTGCTCCTAAGATCGGGGCGATGTCCGAGGAAGCCGGCCCGGACGAGGGCTCCACCGCGCAACCCGGCGACGAGATCGCCTCCTCGTCGCCGCACGCCGACATCGTCGAGCGGCTCCTCGCGTAGCAGCGCAGGCTGCGCGAGGAGTCGGACATGGCGGCGCCGACCCGCGAAGGTACATCGTCCGCCACGCGTAGACGCGATACCGTTCACCGAGCGCGACATCCTCCGGGCGCTCGGCTACTCCTCCAGCGCGGATCAGGCCAGGGTCTCAGCGGTCTCCAAGTGGATGTCCCGAGATCCGATGACGATCGGAACCGACACCACGGTGGCTGAGGCACTCAGCCGGATGCTGTTCGGAGGATTCCGGCATCTCCCCGTGGTGGATGACGACGCGGTAGTGGGGATGGTCTCGATGCGTGATCTTGCCAGGAGCATTGCCATGCATTGAGCCTCTCGCGCCGCGCCCGCAGCCCCACCGACTGGCACCGAAGCGGCGAGAAGGCCGGGCGTCCGCGGCTGTGGAGTCCGTCACGGCGCAGGGAGCGGGTGCCCGAGCTGACCTGACCGGGGGGAGGAGGGCCGACGAGCCCGCGTGCTATCACCACCCCGTCTAGTGGCGCGCACTAGGCTCTCGGCATCTCGAAAGCGGGGGTGCGGACATGAGCGAACGGAGTAGTCCTGAAGCGCAGTTCCAACTAGCGAATGAACGGACGTATCTTGCGTGGCTGCGGACGGCGCTCGCACTCGTCGCCTCCGGCGTCGCCGCCGCACGGCTCCTGGCGGGGCAGACGCTCCCTTGGGCGTGGGAGACGGTCGGGGTCCTGCTGATCCTGGCGGGTGTCGTGACCGCTGCCCTCGCACGGCGTCGGTGGCGGGCGATGGACGCAGCGATCCGTGAAGGCGAACCCCTGCCGGCTCCGGGCATCGCCGTGATGATCGCGGGGGTCATCGTGCTCTGCGGGCTCATCACCACCGCGCTCCTGCTCGGAACGAACCCCGGACACGTTCCATGATCGACTGGGGTCTTTGGAGTTCCGCCTCCGTCGCCCCGACCCTCATCGCCCAAGGAGACCGGCTGCTCGAGCTCATCTAGGCCGGGGGATATGGCTCGACGTGCCGCGCGCTATCACCACCTAGGTGGCGCGGGACCGCGCGCGCCCGGCGAAAAATCGGTCAGACGACCGGCTCGCCGTGCGGCGCGGGCTCCCGGTGCCCGGGGACGAAACTCTCGCTCTCCTCCCACAGCGTCCCAACGAGCACAGCCCGTACGTACGAGCCCTTCTTGGCGTCGGCCGCTCGTCGGATGGATCTGTCGGCGAAACGATCACGGTCGCGGGAAGGTTCTGGACTTCCGACGATTTCGACACCCGACCCGGTCTCGTGGGCGGCTACACACACACGCGCGGCCCCGGGGCAGAAGCGCCCGATGCACGGCGTGGTGTGGAGCTCCGGAAGCGGTGAGTTCAGCGTCGTCGTCGCGAAGGACATAACGGCTGACCGGGACCTACGCTCTCATCAGCTTCTAGGCTGGCTGTCTGATCGACTAACCCCAATGGCCGGACTTCGACGGTGTGTTGTAGAGAGCCCGGAGAAGCGGGGAACCGGACCTGACCCTCCTCACGCTGGCTGCTCTTGAAGAGCGCGCTTGGTCTCCCGACCGACGAAACCCCGTCGACCTCCAGGCCTTTAGAGGTTTGAAAGGCGCGAACCGCAGCCTCCGTTCGTGGTCCAAACACGCCGTCAGCGGGACCCGGATCGAACCCGTGGCGCTGCAGCCGGCGCTGCAGCCATCGGACCTTCTCACCCACATCGTCAAGCTCGAGCGTTTCGTCGCCGTACTTCACCTTGCTGCTGCCGCCATTGAGACCGGGCACGATGCGGCATGCGTCCAGTCGCGACCTGCCGCGGAGAAGGTGTTCACGCCGTAAGCCTCGCCTCTCGCCTCGATCGTTCTCCCGTCTCCGAGCGAGATTGCGACGTGGTCGTTGCCAGGACCTTCGTCGATCCGAAACAGGAGAGCTCCGAGTGTTCGGAGACCGTCGTTCACTCCCATGAGTGTGTTCGCCTGCTGGCAGGCGTTGCGTTGGTTCTGAGCTCCGTCGACGAACTGCACCTTGTTCCGACGTCCCACGCGAGAGGGCTTCCAGCCCTGGCGGCCGGACGTAACGACGCACACCTTCCAGCGTCACGCCGAAGCTGCTGGCGTCCCGGTCGTGCCGTTCCACTACCTGCGGCACTGCTGCGCGTCGTGGCTCCTCGGCGCCGGCATGGACGTGGTCGCGGTCAGCGAGCGTCTGGGCCACTGGAGCCCGTCGCTGACGTTGAGCGTCTACGCACACGCGATCCGCGGGCGGCAGGCGAAGCTCGCGAAGGTGATCGGCCTCGGCGCTCGGATAGGGAGGGAAGTTCTGACATGATTCTTACCTGCGAACGGCGGGCGGAGGGTTGCATCGACCCGTTGTCGCAGGTCAGAGGTACTCGGGGCGGTAGCTCAGTTGGTCAGAGCAGCGGACTCATAATCCGTCGGTCGCAGGTTCAAGTCCTGCCCGCCCCACCCATCCACCTGCGGTGGCGATCGCGCTCGTGGCGCCCCCACCTTGTCGAGGACTCGCTTCGCCAGACACGGCTCGCCGTGCGGCGTCGGCTCGCTGCACCCCCGACCGGGGGAGACGCCGAGACTCACGACACGTCGCTGCTAGCTTGAACCTGTGGAGCCGTGGGAACGACTACCGCTGGAGCTCCTTGATCGATGACCTACGAGATCGTCAACGGCTGGATCGTCGGGAAGCTACGGGGACCGAACGGAGAGCTCATCCCCGTCAAGCACTTCCCTCAACGACCCTACGAACGCCGGCAACGGAACAACCCTTTGCTGTGCCTGCACACGACCGAGACGCACGGCTACGTGGAGGATCTCCGCTTCCCCACCGAGTTCCAGGTCGGCGAAGACGTGATCGGCCAACATCGCCCGCTGTGGGCAAGGGGCGCGGCGGTGGACGAGCATGACCACGATCTCCTCCAGATCGAGATCGTGGGGTTCTCGAAGCTGGATCCGTGGCTGCCGGAGCCGGAGAGCCTCCCTCCCCTCGTCGCGCTCATGGCGCTCCTTCATCGCCGCGGCTTCATCGCGACCGCGGTGCGGCGTCCCGATCGGTGGCCGGTCCGGCTCGACCAGCTGCCGGCGGCCGTCGACACGTACTACCGACGCCACGAGGTGTGGGACGATCCGTTCGTGTACGGGCACGTCGAGATCCCCGGCGACGAGCACTGGGATCCGGGATCGCTCGACTACCCGGCGCTGTTCTCGATGGTCCGCGACGTTCTGGCCGCCAAGGAGGTCGATGGCGAGATGCTCACTGACAACCAGCTCGAGGGGATCCGGTTCGCGAACGGGATGCGCCGGTACCTGGACAGCCCCGACAATGAACCCGCGGAACCAGGCCCACACCGCCAGGGCTTCCGGTTCGCGAAGCGGATCACCACGCACATCGAGGGTGAGCCCTCACCAGCCGGCTTCGAACCCACGCGATCGTCGACCGAGGGCATGCGGCTGTCCGCCGAGGACAAACACCCCGGACCGGAGGAGGAGGAAGCCCAGAGCCACGACAACCGCGACGGATCCGGCTAGTACTGGCGAACTCGCCGTGCCGGGATGGTGTGATGGAGCTTGGCTCGGCTTCCCCAACCGAGCCAAGCTCCGTGTTCAGTATGACGAACGGTCCGCGAAAGAGCGCCGACCCCTCCGAGGGCTCCATCTTCGATCGCCCAACGGATGCCGCTGGGGCCCACTTGGACACGCCCGGCTTCGGGCTACAGGGCCGGTGGGATCGAGTCGAGGTGGGAGACGATCACGGGCTCGCGACGGTCTTTTCTCATCGACCCCTCATGTTCGCGGTCGTAGCGTCTCGAGCCACGCTCGGAAGGAGGATCCGATGCTCAGGAAGATCGTGGCCGCCTCGGCGGCGCTCACTATCACGGCGGGAACGGTGCTCGGTTCGGGTGGCCTCGCGTCGGCCAGCTCGGGGAGCGTAGGGGACCAGGTCGGTCGCACATCGGCGAACCGGCCGATCCGGTTCGAGCAGCACGCCCTTTACATCGAGTACAACGCGACAGCGGGAGACGCCGGGCTGCAGCTGGGTGCCGACGCGGAGAGCTGGAGTCGATTCACGCTCTACGACACCCACGGGAAGGTGCTGATCCACATCGGTTCGCGGGGGAGGCTTCATCGTCCGTTCGGGCTGAGCGAGTTGTTCCTCGAGGCCAGCGAACCCGCGTTCACCGAGGTTCCCTTCGACGTGTTCAAGAGGCGGTTCCCGGAGGGGACGTATCGCTTCCGGGGGGTCGCCTCGAACGGGCGCACATTGGTGGGCTCCGACCGGTTGTCGCACCTGATCCCAGCAGCCCCGAACGTCACGTCCCCGACGGAGGGCGCGCTCGTCGACCCCAACGGGTTCACGGTCTCGTGGGAACCGGTGACGGAGCCCTCTGGCGTCCAGATCGTGACCTACCAGGTCATCGTGATCCAAGCAGACCGCGAGCTAAGCATGTACGTGCCGCCCGACGTCACCAGCGTCACGATCCCCGGCGAGTTCCTGGAGCTCGGGACCGAGACCGCCGGCGAGGTCCTCGCGCGGGACCGAAGCGGCAACCAGACGATCACCGAGCTCCCCTCGTTCAGTACCAGCAGCTGAGAGCCGTTCGCTTCACGGCCAAGCGATCTCCGGACGGGTGTTCGACGATCCCGACACTTGCCTGGCGTTCTCCTACCGTCCAGGGACGAAGATCGCTCCTAGAGGCTGGCTCGCCGGGCGGCGCGGGCTCCCGGTGCGCTCAGGACCTAGGGGAGACGCCGAGCCCGACGACCCAGTGCGGTCAGGCCGTGGCTCGGATCTCGTACACCTCGTCGGTCGGGTGACCGGCACGCTCGTGGGTGCGCATGACCGCTTCCTTACTCGGAGCCTCCGACAGGCAGAAGACGATCCCGGTCTCCGGATCGCCCCAGGCCTGCTTGAAGTTGGCGTTCTCCTGATCCTGGACGTCGAGATCGGCCTGATGTGCTTTCAAGAGGTCGTCAGGCGTGATGCCTTTCATGTTGCGGTGCACATCCATGAACTCCGGCATGATCTCTCCTTCCGACGTGGGCCGGACATGTGTACGCCACCAGCTCGGCTCGCGCAAGCGGGGATCGTTCTTAGCGCATCTTCCCACCTCCTGTGCGGTGGGGGTGGTGCGTCCTCCTCGTGGAGGGACGTCCGCCATCCGACGCGCCCAACCAGACCCGCTCAAGGGGCCTCCCGGGGTGCGGATCGAGGGACCTTTCGCCCTCGTTCACCGCGTCTCGACGCGACAGCATCGCATCGAGAGGAAGGGGGTCTGATGGGAGTTGAGCTGAAGACAGCGCCCGGGGAGGCACTCGGGGTCGATGTTCGGCCGGAGCCCGGAGGGACCAGGACGGAGTTGCGCTACCTGTTCGCGGGGATCGCCGTGGCGTCGATCTGGTTGGCGATCGCGGCGGCGAGCATCTGGTCGCCCGATCTGATCAGCGGCACCGAACAGGAGCACATACCACTCGCCGCGATCCTCGACTGGTTCTACGCGGCCCTCGCAACCGGCCTGGTGCTGATGGCGTTCGGACGGCGCTCTCCCGGCGCGAGTCGGTCGCTGTGGTTGGGCTTCACCGTCGCCATCGGGGGCATCTGGTTCGTGGTCGCGATCGCGAGCATCTTCGCGCCCTCGATCGTGTCCGGCACCGACCCCGCGACGGTCCCGATCGCCGCCCTGGCGAGTCCGGTAGCAGGCGTGATCGCCACAGCTTTCGTGTCCGTGTTCGCCGCGGGGAGCGTGGGGGAATCGAAGCGGTAGCGGCGTCCCGGGAACCGCCCGAGTCGCCAGGGCCGACCTCGAAGGGATCGTCGACCATCGTGGTGTTGGTGTCTCCGTCGCTGGCGCCGCCAGATCCTTCCTCGAGGGAGATCCGGGAACAGGCGGTCACCAGGGTTGGATGGTCTCGGCTTCCCGGGCCTCTACGCACACCGGTGCCGCGCGCGCGAGCGGAGGTCCAAGGACGAGGGAGCAACGCTCGTCTCGCACACGGGAGATCCGAAGACGCCCGCTCGCTCTGCTCGCATGATTGGGTCAGAGGCTGCGCCGGACCCGACCCGACCGCGACGTGTCCGAAGAACATCCGCGATCCGCGGTATCGCGTCTACGGGGGCTGGACGATGCGTCGACCACACACCGTGCATAGCATCACCGCGCGATCTCGGGACACCGGAACTGGAAGGCGTGACGAGAGCCGCGCTGTGAGGGAGGTCGAGCGCATCCCTCGCTGGCGACCAGCGAGGATCACGACGATGCGCCGCAGCGCTCGCACTCGTGTCGACCGTCCGGCCTTTCTCTCCTTTCACCCGGGCGTGGTCATCCGGTGTCCCTGGATCGCCAATCCCGCCTGAACGGTCCATGCCTTGGGTACGGACCGGCGAGAGCCGTCGAGAGCGTCGCGGCGAGATAGATGGTCGCTCACCCGCGGAAACAGGGGACGGTAGGATGATGCGGGGTCGCTCCGGACGCGCGGATCCGTCTGCATGGGTCGGTCGCCGGCCCGGGACCGATCCGTCCCCGGAGGGACGCGGAGCTGAGCTATGGAGACCGAGAAGCTCCAGGCCGAGATCGCCAAGGTCAACTGGTACCACTCGGTCCCGCTCCCGAACGGCATCGTCACGCCGGGCGTCGACGACAGCTCGTTGCGCCTGCCGAAGATCGGGCTCCCCGAGGACCTGTCCGGCAAGACCGTGCTCGACGTCGGCGCGTGGGATGGCTTCTTCTCGTTCGAGGCCGAGCGACGCGGCGCCGAACGCGTTCTCGCGACCGACTCCTTCTGTTGGGGCGGCGGCGGCTGGGGAACCAAGGACGGGTTCGAGCTCGCGCGCCGCGCGCTGGACTCGAAGGTCGAGGACCGGGAGATCGACGTGCTGGACCTGTCGCCCCAGACCGTGGGGACGTTCGACGTCGTCCTGATGCTCGGGATCCTGTACCACATGAAGCACCCGATGCTCGCGCTCGAACGCGTCCGCAGCGTGACCGCGGAGCGCCTGATCATGAGCACCTTCGTCGACATGACGTGGTGGCCCCGGCCGGCGATGGCCTTCTACGAGGGCTCCGAGGCGAACGAGGATCCGACCAACTGGTGGGGACCGAACCCCGCCGCCGTCGTCGGGATGCTCCGCGCGGTCGGGTTCAGGCGGGTCGAGATCGTCGACCGGCCGACCACGCTCCGGCATCGGGTCTCGGCGACGGTCCGTGCGCGCACGGGGACCGGTCCGCCGGTGTCGACCAGACTGTGGCAGGGAGCGATCGTCTGCCACGCGTGGACGTAGCGCGGTTCAGATCCATACGAGCTCGAGCTCGCCGCCGAGGAACGTGGCCACCCGCTCGGCCTCGGCGTCGGCGAGCATCGGACGGCCCTCGTGGCCGTCGAGAACGGCTCGATCGTGACGACCACGCGCTTGCCCTTCCTCTCGTGCTTCCACACGCCGTTCATCCGACCGTCGACGAGTAGGACGGGGGACAGCCAGCCCTGCGGCCGATAGACGCGGTTCGCGAACGCGCCCGGCATCAGGCGCTCGGCATGCTTGGTCGCCGCGAAGACGAACTGGTCGAACGCGGGCAGGAGCCGGACCGACCGGACGGGGGTCGCCTTCGTCAGGGCGCGCACGTCGCGCTCGAGCACGTACATCGCTGGCCATCGACGTCGACCCGCGCGACCTCGTCACCGAGTGACTCGATCCGGCGTCTGGCGGGCCCCGGGCCGAGGCCGCCCCACCACCGGCCGAGATCCTCTGCCGTCAGGGGGGGCGTTGGTCGCGAGGTACCGCCTCGTGATGTCCGCGAGCGCCGCCTCGGCGTCGGGCTCGTCTCCGCGTTGCAGCCGCAGCCATCGCCGCGGTCCGGTGAACGCAACGTTCCGGCCCTTGTCCGGCGCGAAGCACAGCCGTCCCGTGTACGACGCGGGCTTGAGGAGCGATCCCCAGCTCCCGAGCACCTTCTCGCCGAGCGGCTCCGACCCCGTCCTGCGCGTGACCTGGTCGGCGAGCTCGCCGCGGGTGAGGCGATGGCCATCGAGCGCCCGCTCGACCGCAGCCAGGAGGCGATCGAGCTCGACCGCGGTCAGGCCGAACCCCCTCAACCACCCCGGCTTGCGGAAGTGCGTGTACGTGTCGAGGCCCGCCTGCCACGTGGGGTACTCGTCCGACGCGAACACGTGCAGCGGGCCCCGCATCGCCCAGAGCTTGACGAGCGAGCGTCCCTTCCACAGCGCGTCGCGCAGAGCACGCGGATCCAGATCGTCGACGCGCGCGAGCAGCGTGAGCTCGGCCGACGACGTCAGTTGAGCGTGCAGGCCGCACAGGCGGGTAACGACGCCGTGCAGCCTCGTCCTTCGACACGCGATCGTCGAGGTGATGCCGCCGGGCGCGCCACGCGCGGACCTGATCCCACCGGACTCGCGGAACGGACGAGCTCGTCACGGGAGGGGCCCGACCTGGTCGCCCACGCGGACCTCGCCGGGCTCGACCACGTCGGCGTAGACACCGAACTCGAGCTGCTGCTCCGCGTTGTGGCCGCGGTAGTCGCGGATGACCCGGAGCGTGGGGAAATCGCGCAGGCCCGTGCCCGGGTCCAGCGTGGTGACGACGCAGCGCGGGACGGGCTCGCCGACGCGGATGACCGCACCCCCCACGCGGACCCGCCGTCCGGCCCACGTGTCCTCCTCGTGCGGGGCCGAGACACCCTCGACCTCGATCGTCATCCGGAACCGGCCGGGGTCGAGCGGGCCGTCGTGCGCACCACGGAGGGCGAGCTCGGCCACCGACTCGAGGGACACGAGCGTGACCGGGCGGACATCGATCGCGTCGCCAGGTCGGTCGGGTCGCGCCAGCCTGATCTCGTGCCCCGCGTACGCGGACAGGGCCTCCGTGAAGTCGCCGTCGACGACGTGCGCCGCCACCGGGCGGCCGTAGAAGTTCACCTCGATCGCCTCGCCGTCGGGTCGCGCCGCGCCGCTCACGACGACGCCGTTCGGGAGACGGAGCTCGAGCGCATCGGCGTCCTCGTCGTAGGTCGCCCGGATCGGCAGGATCGGCGCCTTGGTCGCACCGGAGAAGCGCTTGCCGAACGCGTCGACGAGGAAGAACCGGCGGTCGCCGACGGCCCCCCGGTCGTCCAGGCGGATGTGTTCGGGATGGTGCAGCGAGGTCGACTTGACGGGCGTGACGTTGAACCGCACGACGGTCGGCATGGGCGACACGCTACCAACCGGGTCGGACGATGGGCGCGTGGTAGCGTCGGGGCGATGGAGGCACGGGAGCCGGACCCAGCGAGATCGGGACGCCGGCCGATGGCGACACCGTCCGAGCTGCACGGAGACCTCGCCGAGCTCGCGTTCCTGCTTGGGACGTGGAGCGGCTCGGGGGAGGGCACCTGGCCGCCGGGCGGGCCGTTCGACTACGCCGAGGACGTGACGTTCGAGCACGTGGGCGATCCGTTCCTGCTGTACTCGCAACGGTCCTGGTCGCTCGACGACGGCGCGCCGATCCACTTAGAGCGCGGGTTCCTGCGGCCCGCGGGCCGAGGCCGTGTGGAGCTCGTGCTCGCCCATCCGATCGGGATCACCGAGGTGGCGGTCGGGACGGTCGACGGCGACGTGCTCGAGCTGGCGTCGACCTCCGTTTCGTACACGCCGACGGCCACGCCGGTCACCGAGCTCCGGCGCCGGATCGAGGTCCGAGGCGACGAGCTCTCGTACGAGCTCCACATGGCGACGGAGGACGTAGAGCTCCTGTCGCACGTCCGCTCGCGGCTGTCGCGGGTGTGAGGTCGGAGCCGTGAGACGCCGATGGCTGACCCCGAGCACGGTCTTCCTGGCGCTGTCGGTCCTGGGGATCACGCTCGGGGCGGTCCTGCGGTGGATCGCGGACGACCCGGACGCCGCCAACCTCGTCTGGGGTCTCACGACCGCGATCGGGATCCTGCCGATCGCCTGGGAGGTCCTGAGCGGGCTCGTGCATCGCCAGCCGGGCGTCGACCTGATCGCCCTGCTCGCCATGGGGGGCGCGCTCGCACTGGAGGAGTACCTCGCGGGCGCGGTCATCGCGTTCATGCTCGCGACGGGGCGCGCGCTCGAGGACTTCGCCGACGCGCGCGCTCACCGGGAGCTGTCGGCGCTGCTCGAACGGGCACCCCGCACCGCTCACCGGTACCAGGACGACTCGCTGACGTCGGTGCCGATCGGCGAGGTGCGGCCGGGCGACCTGTTGATGGTCAAGCACGGCGAGGTCGTGCCGGTCGACGGCCTGCTCGTCTCGGGGATCGGGGTCCTGGACGAGTCCGCGCTCACGGGCGAGTCGCGGCCGGTCGAACGCGGCGAGGGCGAGCAGATCCGTTCGGGCGCGGTCAATGCGGGCGCGGCGTTCGACCTGCGCGCGGTGGCGAGCGCCGATCAGAGCACGTACGCCGGCATCGTCCGACTGGTCGAGCAGGCGCAGAAGGAGCGCGCACCGTTCGTCCGGCTGGCCGACCGGTACGCCCTGATCTTCATCCCCGTCACGCTCGCGATCGCCGGGCTCGCCTGGGCGATCAGCGGCGACCCGGTGCGCGCGCTCTCGGTGCTCGTGGTCGCGACCCCGTGCCCGCTGTTGTTGGCCGCGCCGATCGCGATCGTCGCCGGGATCTCGCGGGCGGCCAAGCGGGGCATCATCGTGAAGGGCGGCGGCGCGCTCGAGGCGCTCGCGCGCGGGCGCGTGCTGCTGTTCGACAAGACCGGGACGCTCACGGCCGGGACGCCCGAGCTCGCCGAGGTCACGGCGTTCGGCGACTTCGATCCCGACGAGGTCCTGCGGCTCGGCGCGTCGCTCGACCAGGTCTCGCCGCACGTGCTGGCGACCGCGATCGTGACGGCCGCGCGCCACCGTCGGCTCGAGCTGTCGTTCCCCGAGGGTGTGCACGAGGAGCCCGGTGCCGGCATCCGCGGAACCGTCGGAGGCCGGCGGGTGGCGCTCGGCAAGACCTCCTGGGTCGCGGATGGAGGCTCGCTCCCGGCCCAGGCGCGCGACGTCCGGCGCCGCAGCGCGATGGAGGGATCGTCGTGCGTCATGGTCTCGGTCGACGGACAGGTCGCTGGCGCCCTGGTCCTGGAGGACCCGATCCGCCCCGACACCCCTAGGGTGATCCGGACGCTCCGCCGCGCCGGCATCGAACGCGTCGTGATGGTCACGGGCGACCACCCCGACGTGGCGGAGTCCGTCGGCATCTCGATCGGGGTCGACCGCATCCTGTCCGAGCGTGACCCCGCGGACAAGGTGGATGCCGTCAAGGCGGAGGGCGAGTTCGGCCTGACGATCATGGTCGGGGACGGCGTCAACGACGCGCCGGCGCTCGCGGTCGCGGACGTCGGCGTGGCGATGGGCGCGCGGGGAGCCACGGCGTCGTCCGAGGCGGCCGACGTCGTCCTCGTCGTCGACCGGCTCGATCGCGTGGCCGAGGCGATGCGGATCGCGCGGCGCTCGCGCGGGATCGCGGTCCAGAGCGTGCTGATCGGCATGGGGCTGTCGTTCGTCGGGATGCTGTTCGGTGCGTTCGGTCTGTTGCTGCCGGTCGGCGGCGCGCTGGTGCAGGAGGCGATCGATGTTGCCGTGATCTTGAACGCTCTCCGCGCGCTCCGGCCGGACCGCCAGACCCGCCAGCGCAGCGGCCCGGGTTCGAACGTGGGCGAGCGCTTCCGCGCCGAGCACCAGGAGTTCGCACCCCACGTGCAGCGGATCCGCACGGTGGCCGACCGCCTGGAGAACTACTCCGTCGCCGAAGCGACGGCCGAGCTCGAACAGGTCCGCTGGTTCCTGCTCGAACGGCTCGTGCAGCACGAGAAGGAGGAGGAGGCGGCCGTCTACCCGGTGGTCGCCAAGCTCATGGGCGGCGAGGACCCGATGGGCACGATGGAGCGCGCGCACATGGAGATCGAGCACCTGGCTCGGGTGTTCGGACACCTGCTGTCGGACCTCCCGCCCGAGGGACCGACCCCTGAGGACCTCGTCGATCTGCGGCGGGTGCTCTACGGTCTGCACGCGATCCTCCGCTTGCACTTCGCGCAGGAGGAAGAGGCCTACTCGTGGCTCGCCGCCGACGCCGAGGAGAAGGAGCGCGTGACGGCGGGCTGATCGACGCAGCGAGCTCTGGTCAGGCCGGCGTGCCGCGCGAGCGCTTGCCGGGCAGGAACACCCGGAACGACGCGCCTCCGCCCTCGCGCTCCTCCACCCAAGCTCGGCCGCCGTGCAGCTCGGCGAAGCGAGAGACGACCGCGAGGCCGATGCCGACGCCGGGGGAGTGCTCCGGCGCGCCCGCGCCCTGACCGAACGGCTGGAAGATGTCCTCGCGGTGCTCGGGCGGCACCCCGGGGCCGTCGTCCTCGACGACCAGGAGCGCGCCGCCCGCCTCGGGGCCTACCCGGACCCAGATATTCGAGCCCGCCGGCGTGTGCCGGACCGCGTTCGAGAGCAGGTTCTCGAGGATGCGCTCGATCTTGGCCGCGTCCACCTCGATCGTCACCGACTCGAGCTCGAGCTCGGTGGGGCGGTCGGCGGGCAGGTCGGATTCGGTCACGACGCGCCGGACGAGCTCGGCGAGGTCGGTCGCGCGCAGGTTCGGCTCCAAGATCCCGCGCGAGATGCGGTCGAGGTCCAGCAGGTCCGACACGATCCGATCGAGCTTTCGCGCGTTTAACGCGATCCGCGACGCGAGGTCCCGGGCCTCCTCCGATCCGAGGTCGACCTGCCCCTCGAGCGTGACGGCGAGCCCGAGGATCGCCGCGAGCGGCGTGCGGAGGTCGTGCGAGACCGCGCGCAGGAACGTCGTCTTCAACTCGTCGATCGCGCGGAGCTCGGCGGCCTCCTCGCGCTCGGCCTTCAACGCGCGTTCGAGCTCCGCCGCGCGTTTCTGCTCGGTGAGGTCGACCCACACGCCCTGCCAGAACTTCGGCGTCCCCTGCTCGTCCCGGATCAACACCGCTTGGTCGTGCACCCACACCACGTGCCCGTCCTTGGCGATCAGCCGGTACTCGACGTCGTAGATGCCGCTCGTCTCCTCGGCGAGCATCGCGGCGCCGAGCACCCGCTCGCGGTCATCGGGGTGCACGAGCTCGGGCCAGAGCGCCTCGTCGCGGGTCAGCTCTTCCGGGGCGTAGCCGAGCAGCGTCTCGACCTGCGGGCTGAAGTACGCGCTCGTGTGGTCGGGCCGGGTGGCGTCGATGTAGGTCACGACCGGCGTCTGCTCGACCAGCGCGCGGTACCGTTGCTCGGCCTCCTGGAGCCGCCCCAGCGTGGCCGGGCGCTCGGTCGTCTCATACATCACGCCCTCCCAGTACTTGGGCGCGCCGTCCTCGTCGCGGATCAGCGCGGCCTCGTCGTGGATCCACACGATCCGGCCGTCCTGGGCGAACATCCGGTAGTCCGCGCTGTACGTCGCGCCCGTCGGGACGATCGCCTGGTAGGCGGCCCGCATCGAGGGGACGTCGTCGGGATGGAGGCGCTCGACCCACCCGGAGGGATCGGCGAGCCACTCCTCCACCGTGTAGCCGAGGATCCGTTCGACCCCGGCGCTGACGTAGAGGAACGGCCCCGGGCCGTCGATCTCGGGGTCTGCATCCTCCAGGTAGACCATCCCGGGGAGGTCGTCGATCAGCGCTCGGAGGCGGTGGAGCTCGTCCTCGGGGCGCTCGCTCGAAGGGAGCTCGCTCGGTCCGGAACGCGTCATCGTGCGGATCGTAGACCCGTCGGCCCGTGATCTCAGGAGCGCCTGCTGAGAGGGTGGTGGTTACGAGCCCCGCAGGACGAGTCCCCGGTACCCGTCGACGAACCCGGCGGTCCGCAGTGCATCGGCGAGGCCCGACTCCGCGGCCGGCGCTCCGTCGATCCGTGAGAGCTCGATCCGGCGCAGCCGACCATCCTTGACGAGCGAGGCCAACGCGTCGATCCACGTCCCGTCCACGACCGCTCCGAACGTGACCAGGGTCCGAGCGCCGCGTTCGAGATGCGCGACGGGTTCGCCGTCCGACAGCACGACGTAGGCGCCGGCCGTCCGCGAGGGCCGACCCGCGCTGTCGGGCCAGGGGAGCGCGGCCCCGTACGGCTGCGCCGGATCCGCCGCCGCGAGCGCGACGACGGACGCTTCCCTCGTGACCTCGCGGAGGTCTCGGATCCGTTCGACGGCGCCGGGCAGCGCGAACTGCGCCGCCCCCAGACCGTCGACGAAGTAGCCCCGCCGGACCTTGCCCGACTCCTCGAGCGCGCGCAGGACGGCGTAGACGCCGGCGAATCCCCCGGGCGCGCCCTCGGCGAGGACCGCCTCGCGGGTGAGCACGCCGTGGCGATCGAGCAGCTGCATCGCTCGCGCGTGGGCACTCTCGGTCGGCGAGGGCTCGGGTTCGAGTAGCGACCGGACGAGCGACCAGCGCCCGGCGGCCGCGGGAGGTCCGGCGCGCCGGAGGACCCCGGGCCGCGGCTTCGTGCCCACGCGCGCCGCCTTACCCGGCCGGCGGATCAGGAAGGAGCGCATCGGTGCGATCGTGTCGTTGGTGACCTCGCCGGCCCAGACGAGGTCCCAGAGCGCGGCGAGGACCACCCGTTCGTCGGGCACGCCGGCGGCGCCGAGCAGCTCGGGCCAGAACGAGGCGCCCCGCTCGCGCAGATGCTCGCGGAGCGCGTCGTGGATCGGACCATCCGGCGGCGTCTCGGGGAGCGGCGGCGCGACGAGCCGGAGCGTCTCGCGGAACCCGAGCGCGATCCGGCCGTCGTCGGCCCCGATCCCGCCGGCGCCCATCCACACGACTTCGCCGCTCGCGCACAGCGCGTCGAGGTCGGCGGGCCGGTACCCTCGCACGCGTGAACGCAGGACCTCGGACTCGACGATCGAGGCCGGGATCGAGGCCCCCTGCAGTTGGGCGATCGCATCCACGAGCGCGGTCGGACCGTGCCGCGGGCGCGGTCGCTGCCTGCCACTCGGGGAGGAACCGCCCCAGGGCCGGTGTCTCGACCGGCTCCACCTCGCGCCGGAGTGCGGCGAGCGAACGCCGCCGGATCGACCGCAGCACGTCGGCGTCGCACCACTCGCGTTCGAGCCCGCCGGGCCGGAACTCGCCCCGGACCACCCGGCCCTGGGACTCGAGCGACGCGACGGCTCCGAAGACGCGGTCCTCGCCCACGCCGAGCCGAGCGGCCACCTCCGCGGTCCCGAACGGCCCGTGGGTCCGCGCGTACCGAGCGACCACCCCCTCGAGCGGTGCGGGCGACGGCTCGGTGAAGACCGTCGGCACCCCGAGGGGCAGCGACGCGCCGAGCGCCTCCCGGTACCGCCCCGCGTCCTCGACCGCGACGACGCGATCCTCGCCGGCGACCCGTAGGCGGATCGCGCGTCCGTCGCGTTCGAGCTCCTCGAGCCAGACGGTCGGGTCGGCGTTCGAGCGCGCCGAGACCTCCTCGTCGCTCAGGTCGCCGAGCCGCCGCAGCAGGTCGTGCACGTCGTCCGGGTTGCGGGCGTGGCGCCCCTCGGCGAGGTGTTGCAGCTCGAGCTCGAGCTCGTCGAGCGCCACCGGGTCGATCAGCTCGCGAAGGTCCTCGGCGCCGAGGAGCTCGCGCAGGAGCTCGCGGTCGAGCGAGAGCGCGGCGGCCCGCCGCTCGGCCATCGGCGCGTCCGCCTCGTACATGTAGACCGAGACCCACCGGAACAGCAGCGACTGCGCGAACGGCGACGACCGGCTCGTGTCGACCGGGACGACGTGGATCTGCCGCGCCCGGACGTCCCCGAGCACCTGCCGCAGGCCCGGGACATCGAACACGTCGCGCAGGACCTCGCGCGTCGCCTCCAGCAGGATCGGGAACGTCGGATGGCGCGAGGCGACCTCGAGCAGGTCGGCGCCGCGCTGCCGCTGCTGCCACAGTGGGGTGCGCCTCCCCGGCGTCCGTCGGGGGAGCAGGAGCGCCCGGGCGGCCGCCTCCCGGAACACCGTGGTGAACAGCGCGGTCCCCGGCAGGCGTGCGACGACCAGGTCCTCGATCTCGTCGGGGTCGAACAGCAGGTCCTCGACCGGGATCCGCTCCTCGGACTCGGGGAGCCGGATCGCGATGCCGTCGTCGCTCCACAGCACCTGGACGTCGAGCCCGTAGCGTTCGGCCAGGCGGCCCTCGATCGCCATCGCCCACGGCGCGTGCACCCGCTCCCCGAACGGCGACAGCAGGCACACCCGCCAGTCGCCGATCTCGTCGGGGAAGCGTTCGACGACGATCGTGCGGTCGTCGGGGACCGCGCCCGTCGCTTCGCGCTGGTCGTCGAGGTAGGCGGTGAGGTTCTCCGCGGCGAGCTCGTCCAGCCCGAACTCGGTCCGCAGCCTCCCCACGGCTGCGTCGTGCCCGGACGACGACAGCTCGCGGGTGGCGGCGCCGATCGCGCGTCCGAGCTCGAGGGGTCGGCCCGGCTTGTCGCCCTTCCAGAACGGCATCTTGCCCGGCTCGCCCGGCGCCGGCGAGACCACGACGCGGTCGAGCGTGATGTCCTCGATCCGCCACGACGACGCGCCGAGCATGAACACCTCGCCGCGCCGGCTCTCGTACACCATCTCCTCGTCGAGCTCGCCCACCCGGCGCCCGTCGACCGTGAACACGCCGAACAGCCCGCGGTCGGGGATCGTCCCGCCGGAGGCGATGGCCAGCCGCCCGGCGCCCTCGCGCGCGCGGAGCGTGTCGGTCCGTCGGTCCCAGACGATCCGCGGGCGCAGCTCGGCGAACTCGTCGGAGGGGTACCGTCCGGCGAGCAGATCCAGCACGTTGCGCAGCAAGTCGTCGGAGAGCTCCTCGAAGTTGGCCGCCCCCCGGAGCACGCGGCCGAGGCCCGCGATGGTCCACTCGTCCATCGCGCACATCGCCACGATCTGCTGGGCGAGCACGTCGAGCGGGTTCCGCGGGTAGTGGGTCTCCTCGATCGCGCCCTGCAGCATCCGCTGGACGACCACCGTGGCCTCGAGCAGGTCGCCGCGGAACTTCGGGAACACCTTGCCCCGACTCGGCTCGCCGACCCGGTGGCCGGCGCGGCCGATCCGCTGCAACCCCCGCGCCACCGAGCCCGGCGACTCCACCTGGATCACCAGGTCCACGGCGCCCATGTCGATGCCCAGTTCGAGGGAGCTCGTCGCGACGATCGCCTTGAGCGTGCCGCGCTTCAGCCGATCCTCGATCTCGAGCCGCTGCTCACGCGCGATCGAGCCGTGGTGCGCACGGGCGAGCTCCTCGCCGGCGAGCTCGTTCAGGCGCGCCGCGAGCCGTTCGGCCAGCCGGCGGGCGTTCACGAACACGATCGTCGAGCGGTGAGCCCGGATCAGCTCGAGCAGCTCGGGATGGATCGCCGGCCAGATCGACGCCCGGGGCGGCGCGGTGCCCGGCGTCGCCGGTCCGAGCATCAGCGGCATCCGCTGCGGGGTCTCGGCGATGCCGGACAGCTCGGCCATGTCCTCGACCGGGACGACCACCTCGACCTCCATCGGCTTGCGGAGCCCCGCGTCGACGATGGTCACCGGCCGGGGGCCGCTCTCGGTCTGCCCGCCGAGGAAGCGCGCGATCTCCTCGAGCGGGCGCTGGGTCGCCGACAGGCCGATCCGCTGCGGCGGCTCGTGGGCGATCGCCTCGAGCCGTTCGAGGGACAGCGCGAGGTGCGCGCCGCGCTTGGAGCCGGCCATCGCGTGGATCTCGTCGACGATCACCCAGCGGACGCTCCGCAGGAGCTCGCGGGCCTGCGAGGTGAGCATCAGGTAGAGCGACTCGGGCGTCGTGATCAGGACGTCGGGCGGCCGGGTCTGGATGCGCCGGCGCTCGATGGCGGACGTATCCCCGGTGCGCATCGCGACGCGCGGCTCGTGGACGTGCACGCCCAGCCGCTCGGCCGCCAGTCCGATGCCGACGAGCGGCGCGCGCAGGTTCTTCTCGATGTCGACGGCGAGCGCACGTAGCGGCGAGATGTACAGGACCCGGCAGCGGCGATCGGTGGACGGCGGCGGATCGGTCATCAGGCGATCGAGCGCCCACAGGAACGCCGCGAGCGTCTTGCCCGAACCGGTCGGTGCGAGGATCAGGCTGTGCTGACCGCCGGCGATCGCCGGCCATCCTTGGGCCTGCGCGGCGGTGGGCGTCTCGAACGTGCTCTCGAACCAGGCCGCGACGGCGGGGGAGAACCCTTGCAGGCTCACCGGACCACGGTACCGCGTCCCGGCGACGCGACGGCCGGGAGCCCTGCCCCCGCCGGTAGGATTCCCTGGTGCCGGCCGCCCGCTCCCTGTTCGCGCTCGTCCTCGGGGCCCTGTCCCTCGCATCGGCGTCCGCCGCCTCGGCGCAGACGACGCCGACACGGGCCGAACCGCATGACCAGATCGTGCTCTCCGGCGACGTGCTGGTCCGGCGCGGCGAGGAGGTGGGCGAGATCGTCGTCGCCCGAGGGACCGTCACGGTGGCCGGCATCGCGCGGGGCGACGTCGTAGTCCTCGACGGTCGGATCCGGGTTACCGGCCAGGTGAGCGGGGCCGTCGTGAGCGTGGACGGTCCGATCACGCTCGGCCCGAGCTCGCGCGTCCTCGGCGACGTCCTCGCGCACGACCGCGTGATCGCGGCGTCGGGCGCTCGCGTGGACGGCGACGTCCGCGAGGGCGTCACGTTCACGTTCCGAACGCCGATCGAGGCCCTCGGCCGCTTCGCGCCCTGGCTCGCCGTCTGGCTCTCCGTGCTGGCGCTCGGGCTGCTGCTGCTGCTCTTCGGCCCGAGGGCCGCCGACGCGGTAGCGCTCTCGGCTCGGGAGGCGCCATGGGCATCCGCGGGATGGGGGGTCGTCGCGTTCGTCGTGCTGCCGCTCGCCGGGATCGCCGCGGTCTTCACGCTCGTCTGGCTGCCGCTCGGGCTCGGCCTGCTCCTTTCCCTGTTCCTCTTCTACTCGATCGGGCTCACGTGGAGCGCGTTCGCGCTCGGACGACTGATCTGGCGCGAGCCGCGGAGCCGGGTGCTGGCGTTCGCGATCGGCTGGGCGATCCTCGCCGCCCTCGCCGCGATCCCGATCGTCGGGGGCGTGGTGTGGGTCGCCGGGTCGGTCCTCGGTCTGGGCGCCAGCACGGTCGCGATCTGGCGGGCGCGGGCGACCACGGCTCGGCCCCGGAGCGCGGGCGGACGGCATCGCCAGGGTGGCAAGATGCCGCTGGTGATCCGCGCCGACGCGGCCGAGCCCGAGCCGATGATCGTTGAGGTCGAGATGGGCGAGGAGGGAGCTGGCCTGTGAGCGACACGCTCGAGATGGTCCGGAACATCCCGATGTTCGCCGAGCTCGATGACGACGAGCTGACGTGGGTCGCGGACCTCGCCGCCGAGTTCGAGGTCCCGGCCGGATCCGTGCTCCTCGAGCACGGTCAGCCGGGTTCCGGCATGGTCATCATCACCGAGGGAACGGTGATCGTGGAGCTGCCGCAAGGCCCCGTCGAGCTCGGGCCCGGCGAGTTCGCCGGCGAGCTGCCGCTGCTCGCCGTCGGGATCACGCGGATCGCGCGCGTCCGCGCGAAGACGCCCGTCAAGGGGCTCGCGATCTCGCGGATCGCGTTCCAGGAACTGCTCGAGCGGGAGCCCCGTGTCGCCCTTCGGATGCTGCCCGTGCTCGCGCGACGGCTGGCCGAGGCCGAGTCGTCCTAGCGCGAGCGCCGGCGGCGCCGCGCGACCAGCGCCATCACCGCTCCGACCGCTGCTCCGGCGGCGAAGGCGCCCGGCGCCCCGATCATCACCCGAGCGCCCTCGTCGATCGAGACCCTCGGCGAGGCGACGAGGCCCACGAACGCGCCGCGGCCGATCGTCGCTGGCCCGGCCACCAGGACGCTCTGCGTGCCGCCCTGCTCGATCGACAGGCTGCCCCTGACCATCGCCGGACCGCACCCGCCCTGGCGGATCGTGAGGTCCCGTCCGACGAGCACCGGGCCACACCCGCCTTGCTGGATGTTCACGTCGCCCTGGGCCGCGATCGGTCCGGCACCGGCCTGCGTGATCGTCACGTCGCGCCCGTTCACGACGCCCACGAGCGATCGTTCGACCGTCACGTCCCCCGCGGCCTCGACCGTCTTCAAGATCCCCTGTTCCGTGTGCTGCTCGTTCGGCTGATCCATCGGCGCCACCTCCTCGCTCCATGGTAGGTACCCTCGCCGCATGGTGCAGAACCGGCGGGTCCCGCACGAGGCGACACGTCCCGGCGGATATCCTTCTCCACCGTGGTCTCGACCGAAGAACCGATCGCCCCGGAGCACCAGCCCAGATGCCACCTGTGTGGCCGGCCCACCTACGACCCCGACAAGCGGGAGCGGCCGTGGGTCCGGGCCACCTCGGGTGGCCGGCAGGTCCTGGTCTGCCCCTCCTGCCAGGAGGAGCGACCCGACTGGGCCGTCCAGCTCGACCGGTGCGAGTCCTGCGGCGCGACCCGGCTCACGGCGATGCTCGGCCAGGTCGTGTGCCGGGCGTGCGGGCACGTTCGCGGCGAGCCGGTCGAGCCCGCATGGTTGACGACGGGCGCTTAGCTCAGAGGTAGAGCACTCGCCTTACAAGCGAGCGGTCGGAGGTTCGAGTCCTCCAGCGCCCACTAGCCACTCGACGCCGTGAGACCGGCGTCGTTGAAGAGGATCTGGTCCCCGTCGGGCGACCATGCCGCGGCCCACCCGGTGGTCCGCAGGGTCGTCGTGCGACCCGGATCGCTCGGGTCGAGGATCGCGAACCCACCGTCCCCTCGGTTGATCGAGATCAGGAGCCTGGTCGAGTCCGGCGACCAGATCGGGTGGAAGCCGGGACCCAGGTCGCTCACCGTTCCGTCCTTGAGGTCGAGGACGCCGATCCGGACCTCCGGCCACGTACCCGGTCTCGAACGCGATCCGCGTGCCGTCGGGCGACCACGACGGGAAATCGACCATCGGCCGGACGAGCAGGACCTGCGCGTTCGAGCCGTCGGCGTCGATCACCCAAAGCCCGCCGGGACCGCCGGGCGGGACCTCGCCGCGCACGAACGCGATCCGCTCGCCGTCGGGTGACCACGTCGGGACGAAATCCGTCCCGCTGGTCGTCGTCGAAGTCCGTGAGCCGGACGACCTTCGAGCCGTCCGCATCCATCACGTAGATGTCGACCTTGCCGGCGCGATCGCTCTGGAACGCGATCTTGGTTCCGTCGGGCGAGTAGGTGGGGAAGGCGTCGACCCCCGGCTCGTCGGTCAGCCGGCGAACGTCCGACCCATCGGCCGCCATCGTGGAGATGTCGGCGTCTCGCGTGTCTTCCACGGCGTGCAAGAACGCGATGCGCTCGCCGTCCGGGGACCACGAGTACGCGAGGTCCCGGCCCTCGTCCACGCCCAGCCGCGTCACGACGCCCGATCCGTCGGCCGAGGTCACGAAGATATCCGTGTCCCAGCACGGGTCGGCGGGTGAGCGGGCGTTGCAGGAGCCTTCGCCGGGGACGGCGATACCGGCGCCCCCGGGCGAGACCACATGCTCGTCACGAGCCACGGACACCGCCGCGCCCACACCCGCGACCACGAGCGCCAGGGCCAGCACCACTGCGGCGATCCGCTGCTTCTGCATCTGTCGCTCGCGACGACCGACCACACGCTCGACGGGCAGGTCGGGCGCCGGGAACCGTTCGCGGGCGCGTTCGAGGAGGTCGGTGAACTCGCTCATGTGGCACCACCCATCGTCGTCCGGAGGGTCGCGTGGGCCCTCGACGCGTGCATCCGCACGGTCGAGGGCCGAACGCCGAGCATGCGGGCCGCCTGCTCGGAAGAGAAGCCGAGGAGATCGATCAGGACGACCGCGGCGCGCTGCTGACGGCTCTGCGGCGCCAGGGCGCCGGACGGCCGAGTCCATCGATTCGATCCGCTCGAACGCGTCGTCGTGGTGCGCGACGCCGACCGCTCGACGCATCGCGACCGAGGCCCGGCGTCGCCGGGAGCGGAGCGCGTTCATCGCGGTCCGGTACAGGTACGCCGTCGGGTCCTCGATCGTGGCCCGGTCCCAGGCGGCGAGCACCCGGACGAACGCGTCCTGCGTGAGCTCCTCCGCTTCGTGTCGGTCGCGGGTGACCAGGCAGAGCGCCGAGTAGATGCCGCCCTTTCTGGGATCCGAAGAACGCCTCGAACGAGCTCGGCTCGTCGCGTTCGGCGTCGGACGGTCCCGGAGGGGCCGCGGGGTCCGGTGCGAGGCGGAGTGGCTCGGTCATCGTGGGCATGGACGCCCCAGGCCGGCGGGGCGCCTACGCGTCGGCGAGATTCTGCGCCCGTTCCGCGCCCACTGCGAAGCGAGGCGGGCGCCGGTGCTGCGTGGCGTGCTCGAACGCCGACGCAAGCCTGATCAGGATCCCCTCGCCCCAGGCGCGTCCCATGAACGAGATCCCGATCGGCAGGTCGAACGCGGACCCCATCGGGACCGTGACGTTCGGGTAGCCGGCAACCGCCGCCGGCGTGGAGTTCCCACCCACGTAGTGGTCGCCGTTGGCGTGGTCGATGAGCCACGCGGGCGCGTTCGAGGGCGCGACGAGCGCGTCCAGCCGGTGCTCGCCCATCACCGCGTCGATCCCCTCATCCCGCGAGAGCCGGCGACAGGTCGCGAGCGCCTCCAGGTACGCGGGCTCGGTGAGCGGTCCCTTCTCCGCCGCCTGCTCGAACAGTTCCTGCCCGAAGAACGGCATCTCGACGTCGGCGTGCTCGGTGTTGAAGGCGACGAGCTCGGCCAGGTTCCGGTACAGCTGCGCCGGACCGAGGGTCCCGAGGTACGCCTCGAGGTCGGCCTTGAACTCGTACAGGAAGACCTCGAGCTCGGGATCCTCCAGCTCGTCGGTGTGGGGGATGTCGGCGGGGTCGACGATCTCGGCGCCGAGATCGCCCATGGCCGAGAGGGCGTCCTCGAACAGTCGGTCGACGCGGTCGTTGAAGCCGGCCAGCTTCCTCGGGACGCCGATCCTCGCGCCGCGGAGGCCGTCGGGGTCGACGAACGCGGTGTAGTCGGGTTCGGCCCGAGCCCCCTCGGTCGCGGCGTCCCGCTCGTCGGCGCCCGCGAGGGCCGAGAGCAGCGCGGCGGCGTCGTCCACGGAACGCGCCATCGGACCCGGCGTGTCCTGTGAGTGTGAGACGGGGACCACGCCGGAGCGGCTCACGAGCCCGACCGTGGGCTTGATGCCGACGATGCCGTTGACCGAGGAGGGGCAGACGATCGATCCGTCGGTCTCGGTCCCGACGGCCACGGCGCACAGGTTCGCCGAGACCGCAACGCCGGAGCCCGAGCTCGAGCCGCACGGGCTCCGGTCGAGCGCGTAGGGGTTCCGGCACTGGCCGCCGCGCGCGCTCCACCCGCTGCTCGAACGCGTCGAGCGGAAGTTCGCCCACTCGGACAGGTTCGCCTTGCCGAGGATCACGACGCCCGCCTCGCGGAGCCGCTCCACCGCGAACGCGTCCCGCGCCGGCGTCACCTCCCCGAGCGCGAACGATCCCGCCGCAGTCTTCATGCGGTCGGCGGTGTCGAAGTTGTCCTTCACGAGCACCGGGATGCCGTGGAGCGGGCCGCGAACGCGGCCCGAACGGCGCTCGGCGTCCATCGCGTCGGCGATCTCGAGCGCGTCGGGGTTGGTCTCCAAGACCGAACGCAGCGTCGGATCGGCCTCCTCGATCCGGACGAGATAGCTCTCGGTCAGCCCACGAGCGGTTCGCGCGCCCGACGCCATCGCGGTCTGGAGGTCCGCGACCGTCGCCTCGTCCATCTCGAGGGCGTCGCTCTCGGTCACGTCCGGACCCTACCCCATGGAGGAGGAGGAACCCGAGGGCAAGGAACCGCAACGAAGGGGCAGGTCGCCGGAACGGCGGCGATGGTTTGCAGGAAGCCCGGGCCGGGCGAGGTCCTAACGCTCGGATCCGTGGGCAGGTTCCTGATCCGGCGGCTGCTCTTCACGGTGCTCGTGCTGTTCGTAGTCTCGCTGATCACGTTCGTGATCGTCGTCAAGCTCCCGGCGTCCGATCCGGCCAGGCGGGCCGCCGGGAAGGCGACCGCGAAGGAGAACATCGAGGCGGCGCGGGAGGCGTTCGGCCTCAACCGGCCGCTCTACGTGCAGTACGCGCGGTTCGCGCAGGGGCTGATCCCATGGCCCGGCTTGTTCCTGAACGAAGACGGATGTTCAACCTGCCCGGGATCGGACAGTACGCCGGTGCGTCGGTCTTCCGCAACGACTTCCCGTCGGTGATGGGGGTCACGATCTTCGGGGCGTTCTTCATCGCGATCGCGAACCCGTGCGTCGACGTCGCGTACGCGTACGTCGATCCCCGCGTGCGGTACTCCTAGCCGGCCCCCCCGCGCCGTCACTGCCTGCGTGCGACCCCGCGCCCGGAGCCCCCGAGCAAGCCGATATCGATCGCGACGCCGATCACGATCACCACGATGCCCATCGCCTCGATGCCGCCCGTGATGGTGGTGAACTCGTTCTGGGCGATCGCGTACGCGATCGTGGTGGTCGGCAGGAAGATGAACCCGAGCAGCGCCCACCAGCCGCTCGAGAACGCGGTGTTCAGGTAGTCCGTGAACAGCCACAAGATGAACAGGATGAACCGGGGGGTGATCAGGGCGGCCAAGGCGATGAGGCATCCCACGGCGGCATCCTAGCCGGGGTCGCTAGGGGATGCTGCGAGCGAGCGAGGACGCGATGTCAGCCATGACGATCGCGCGTGCTGGATCCGGCGGTTCCAGAGCACGAGCGTGGGACCGTCGCGCCCGTCCGCGATGATCGAGACCGTCCCGGCCTCCAACGACAGGTTCGTGGCGTTCCGGATCGGGAGGTCGAGGAACCGGGCGGTCAAACAGCGGAAGCACTGGCCGTGGCCGAACAGGAGGGTGCTGCCGCCCAGTTCGCGGAGCTCGTCGATCAGGGCGTCGGTGCGCTTGGCCATCTGCTCAGGCGTCTCGCCGCCCGGGCACCCGTCCCGGAACAGCTCCCATCCGGGGTGGGTCGCCCGGATCTCGAGGGTGGTCAGGCCCTCGAACTCGCCGTAGTCGTACTCCGGAAGTGGCCACCGAGCGGCGGCGTTGTCGCCGCGATTGTCCTCATCGGTGTGGTCGTCGCCGCCGCCGCCGCGATCGTCCTCATGGCCGGGGACGATGCGGCTCCAACGGCAACGTCCGGCGATCCGACGGGGACGACCTCACCGACGACGAAGTGCCCGTCCGCCAAGCGGATGCGGGGGGTGCTCCTCGTGAACGGTGCCAACCTCGTCCGGCCAGGCGCGGAGTTCTCGCAGGACATCGAGACGGGCAGGCAGTACGTCACCTACCACGCGACCGACGGATCGGATCGCGACCTGACGCTCGTCGAGGTTCGAAGCACGTCGATGCCGCCGCGAGAACTAGACCTCATGGCCGTGGCCGCGAGCCCGAGCAGTCCATCCCGCCGCCACGCCGGAATTGGGCGCACCGGGAGCCCGCGCCGCACGGCGAGCCGCCTCTGACTACCAGGTGTCGTCCAGGCCGACCCAATCCCGGAATTGCTCCTTCCCACCTCGAATCGCCCAGTCGGAGTCGATCGTCAGCTTGCTCGAGATGCCGCCGCGGGGACGCGTCTCGAAGACCAACCGCAGACGGAGCGGCTCGTACACCTGCATCAGATGGTCGTACACAACATCGAGGAATCGCTCATATGACACGGCGGTATCACGCCACTGATACAGGTACTCCTTCAGCGACCTCAGCTCGATGACGGTCTCGCCAGGATAGAAGGTCACGTACAGCGTCCCGAAGTCGGGCTGGTCTTGAGCTCCGAGGAACGTGACCTCCGGAGCCTTGTGCTTCAGTTCGACGGCTCCTCCCGGGTTTGGGAGCGCCTTCAACACGTACGGATCGACGTCACCGTAAGGCTTTGCGGCCATACCACGACCGTACTGACCGACCACCCTCCGAGGCAAGTGGTCCCAGCCGAAGCAGCCAGAGCCCGCGCCGCACGGCGAGCCGAAGGTCTAAGCGCGACCCGTCAGACGGTCCGGTGGATTCGCGTAAGCGACTCTGGCCCCTCGTGCGTTCATGCAGCACGATGCAGCTTGGGGTCCCACTCGGGCAGGAACCCAAGGAGGGTCCGGTGGCGGAACGCATCGGCTTCGAGTCCTTCTTCGAGGGGCACCGCTCGAAGGTCTTCGGGGCCATGGCCTCGAGGATCCGACCTGCTTCCTGTTCAAGACGGCGATGAACGTGTTCCGGGACCGGGCGCGGCGTGCCTCGATCGCCGCCAGGAGATCGCTCGGCATCGCCGACCGCGGTGACGACCTCGCCGCGGTCGAGGATCGCGACGAAGTGATCCGCGCGATGCGCCCGCTTACCGCGCATCAGCGAGCGGCGCTCGTGCTGACCGGGTACCTCGGCTACTCGTCGGAGGAAGCCGCCAAGGTCCTCGGCGTGCGTGCGTCGACGGTGCGCGCACTCGCGACGAAGGGGAGGGCCACGGCTAGAGCGGGGGTGGAGGGACGGCGATGATCGACGAGCGCGAGAGCTACGAGCGGGCGTTCCAGCAGTTCCAGTTGCCCGAGCGGCGTGGGACCGCCTCGTCGGCCGACGCGACCGCAAGCGCCGGAACCAGCGCATCGCGGCGGGCGGCGTGGTCGGGATCGCGGTCTTCGTCGCGGCCGTGTGGATCGTGACGAGCATCGCGTCACTGGACCGCTCCGAGACCCAAGTGGTTCCCGGAGGATTGACCACGGGACCGGCGGAGACGGGACCGGCGGAGACCGGACCGGCGGGGCCTCCTGACGCCGTATGGGACGGCTACGGCATCCCTCCCGAGGGAACGCGCCTCAGTACCCCGGTGGAAGGAGAACTGATCAAGGAGTACCCGGGCTATCACGCATCCACCTACGTTTACGCCGACGGGCGAGTGATCTGGTATGAGGGTGGTGCCCCCTCCTCCGGGAATGGCCATATCTACGAGCGACGCCTCACGCCCGAGGGCGTCGACCTCGTGCGCTCGGGTGCCAGGCTGGACAACCATCCGTTGGACGACCTTCCGGCGAGCGCCTGGACCGACGCTGAGCAGAGGCTGTACGCGCCGCAGGCGTACACCGTCTGCTTCTGGAAGATGGGTGCGGGACTCGACCCCTCCGACTTGATGGAGATCCTCCCGCCGCCGGCCAAGACTCTGCTCCAGCAATGGGACCTTGACACCTCGAGCGGATGCCTGGAAGTGGCCACCGAGCAGGCTCGCGCCCTCGACGAGACGCTGAGCCAGGCGGGCCTGATGCCAGCGCCAGCGCATTGGGCTGTAGCTGCAACTGCGTGGTTCCTACGCGACAACCGAGGCGCTCGCGCTAGCCTTATTCCCCTGTTGCCGGACGGAGGGAACCTCCCGCTGATGGGCTGAGGCCGCGACTTCAGAGCTTCCACTCCACGGGGCCGCGAGCCCGAGCAGTCCATCCCGCCGCCGACCGAGAGCCCGCGCCGCACGGCGAGCCCGCGGTCAACCGTGAAACCCGATTACGACTGCGCCGCGGTCTCGCCGGGAGCGTCCGGAATGACGACGTCGTCTTCAGATGCCGTCGGCTCCATGACGTCGGCGCCGACCCTATCGATAGCCGCGGTGAGCATCTCCTGCGCCCGTTCGAGATCGTGGACGATCCCGCGGTAATGACGCTCCGCGTCGGCGGCCCGCGTCTCTGCCTCCTTACGGATCCTGTCCGCTTCAGCGCGTGCGCGGTCGATGATGCGGATCGCCTCGGCCTCGGCATCAGCGCGGAGCTTGATGGCTTCTTGCCTGATACGTTCAGCGTCAGCGTGCGCCGTCCGGGCCGACTCGGCCGCGACCTGGGCATCGCGTCTCGCAGCCCCGACCTCCTCGACGAACCGCTGCATGAGCTCGGCGACCTGCGATCCCGCCTGTGCGAAAGTGTCCGTCTCTTCCGCCGTCGAGGAGTGCGCGGGCCGTTCGCCAGGCCCTGCGGTTGGGGTCGAAGTCTTAGGAGCTGTCGAGGTCTTCCAGATCTCCTCCATCACCCGTCGGGCCTCCTCAGGTCGAACTAGCCTCGCAGGAGGTATCGGCATGGCTCTCAGCCGCCTTAAGAGGCCAGGAAGTATCCCGTGCCAGTAGCTGCAGACCGCGCCTCGATCGGTCCGAGGACTGCGCGCAGCTCGTCGCCGGACAAGGTTCCGAAGTCGCCCGCCCGCTCGAGCGCGACGACGATGCGCCGGTGAAGTGAACGTGCGAGGTGCTGATGGCGCCGAACCTGCCCGGCATCACCGACGATCCCCGCCAGCTCCGGGAGGTGGTCGCGGCCTCGATCGACGCGGGCGCGCCGCACGTCTCTCCCGATCCTGCTCCACCTGCGCCCGGGCGTGCGCGAGGAGTTCATGCCGTGGCTGCCGGAGACCTACCCAGACCTCGTCGACCGGTACGAGGAGCTGTACCGCGGGCCCTACGCGCCGGCGTCGGAACGGGACGCGCATGGTCGCAGCGTGGCCAACCTGATCCGCTCCCTGGGCGGCGTGCGACCCGCCCCGTCGCCGCGCACGGTTCGCCCGCTCGGTCCGCGGTGGCGGGAGGGTGACACAGGGGAGCAGCTCACGCTCGTGTAGTGGGCGGCATCGGCTACCCTGGCGCTCCGATGCGTGGGCTGGACCGGATCCTCGAGCTGCAGGACCTCGACACGGCGATCGACCGCTTGGAGCATCGCCGCGAGCAGCTCGAGGCCGGCGAGGAGCTCTCGTCGCTCCGCAAGGAGATGGAGGAGGCCGACGCCCGTCTCGGCGAGCTCCTGCTGGCGTCGGACTCCATCACCAGCGAGTCCAACCGCCTCGAGCACGAGATCGAGTCGATGAGCGACAAGCTCCACGCCGAGGAGAAGCGCATGTACGACGGCTCCATCGCGAACGCGAAGGAGCTCGAGGCGCTGCAGCATGAGATCGCGAGCCTGACGGAGCGCCGTTCGCGCGCCGAGGACGACCTGCTCGAGCAGATGGTCCGCAAGGAGGACGTGGAGGCTCGCGCCGCCGATGCGCAACGTGAGGCCGAGGCGGCTCGCGGCCGGGTCGAGGCGGTCGGCGGTGACGCCGTGAAGGAGCTCGATCAGATCGCGGCCGATCTCGCAGCCAAGCGCGCCGAACGCGAGGGGCTGGTCCCCGGGTTCGACGAGGAGCTGCTCGAACTGTACGACGACCTCCGCCGCCAGAAGCACGGCATCGGCGCGGGCCCGATCGTCGACGGGGTGTGTCAGTCCTGCCACGAGAAGCTCTCGGCGGTCGAGCTCGACCGCCTGAAGCGCACGGACGGCGTGAAGAGGTGTGAGTACTGCCGGCGGATCGTCGTCTTCGTCTGACGCTGCACTGCGACGGCGCGGCCCGCGGGAACCCGGGTCCCGCCGGGATCGGCGTCCAGATCACGGACGAGCACGGTGAGGTGGTTGCCGAGATCGGCGACGGGATCGGCGTCGCGACCAACAACGTGGCCGAGTACACGGCGGCGATCCGAGGGCTCGAGCGCGCGCGCGACCTCGGCGCGACCGAGGTGCTCCTGCGTTCGGACAGCCGGCTACTGATCGAGCAGCTCGAGGGCCGGTGGAAGGTCAAGAACCCGACGCTGCAGCGCCTCCACCGAGAGGCGCGCTCGCTCGCCGCCGGCTTCGAGCGGGTGTGGTTCGAGCACGTCCGCCGCGAACGCAACGTCGAGGCCGACCGTCTGGCCAACCGGGGCGTCGACGAGTGGCTCGCCCGCGAGGGGGCTAGCTGGGAGCGGCCTCCACCGTCCCCTCGTCTGTGGGAGGCGGAGGAGGAACCACGGTGACGAGGTCCTCCAACGGGAAGGCGAACCGGAGCGACTTCGGCCCGCGGCCGTAGACGAGCGAGAGCACACGCCCGTCGGCTGTTCGCTGCGCCGGGAACACCATCAACCCTTCGATGGTTGCGCCGGCCGGCACGACGTCGAGCGACGACGTGATCACACCCTGGACGTGTTCGAACCCGTCGCTCCGAGCGACGAACAGCGCCGAGACGTCGGGATCGAGCACGACGTCGTGGCCGCTCCGGTTCACGACGACGACGTTGAACTGCCAATTCGGCGGGAACATGAACAGGGAGTCCAGACGGATGCTCACTCCGCCCTGCGTCCGCTCCTGGTTCCGGAACCGCTGGATGCTGTCGGACATCGGTACGCCGTTGCGGAGCAGGTCCTCGACGCGGTAGGTCCCGGCGGAGGTCCGCACCAAGGTGACGGGGCCGTCCAGGACCCGAACGAGGTCGATCGGGTCATCGTCCGCGGGGTCGAACCGGAAGCCCACGGACGCCGACAGGCCGACGGACGCGACGGGGATGCGGCGGGCGGTGAGCGCGCCGATGAACTCGACGTCGCGAACGTCCGCGACGCCCCGGATCGTCCCGTCGAACTCCCGATGCTGGACGTCGAGCCACTCGACCCACGACGCGAGGTCGCGGCCCGCGACGAGGTTCTCGAGGGGCGCGACGCCCTGGTCCGGCGAGGCACGGTACGCCTCGACGAACTCGACCACGGCCTGCCGGGCGGCAGAGGCCTCGAGCGCCGGGTCGGGGGCGAGCTGCGCCGGCGCGATCGGCGCCGCGGGACCGACCGGTTCCTGAGCGCACGCCGCGAGCACGAGGGGCAAGACGACGATGGCGACCCACGCACGCATGGACGGGGCGATGATACGGCCGGCCGCCTTATCTCGGGGTTGGCGCTCGCGCGCCGCGCTCCCTCCTCGAGGCCCGGAACCCCCTCCTATACTGGGCGTGGAGGAGCCGGCCGGGCGGCCGCGGGCGGCGACGCTCGAGGAACGTCCGGACTCCGCAGGGCAGGGTGCTGGGTAACACCCAGGCGGGGCGACCCGCGGAAAGCGCCACAGAGAACAGACCGCCGCGCGAGCGGTAAGGGTGAAACGGTGAGGTAAGAGCTCACCAGCGGGCCGGGTGACCGGTCCGGCTCGGCAAGCCCCACCCGGAGCTAGGCCAAGCAGGGAGCGTTCGAGGACGGCCCGTCCGAGCTCCCGGGTAGGCCGCACGAGGGCATCGGCCCCGGAGCGCTCGTGAGAGCGCTCAGACAGATGGTCGCCACCGGCCTCGCGGCCGGGACAGGATCCGGCGTACAGGCCGGCTCCTCCACACCTTCAGACCTGCGCGACCTCGGTCCCCTCGCGGGGTACCGCTCGCTGCTTTGAACCCCCAACCCTAACGGCGCGGCGGAACTGCGTGCCCAGTCGGGATGCTCAGCTCTCATAACCCCAGGTCAGAGGCGGTGTGAGTCACACTCGAGTAACGGGGGGATGGGTAGGTAACAGTGACAGGGTGGGGAGGCATGCGAACTTGATCGACCTCGTCCTCACCACCCCACCTCGCTCCGTGCCTGTGAGGGAGGGGTGGGGAGGGGGTGGATACCCCGGGTGATAGATCCCTGTGTGTGATGTAGGTAGGTGTGTCCCCACAGATCCCAAGAGATGCGACTGGGCGGCCTCGCAGGAAAGCGATCCCCGTGGCTACGAGGCGTGATGCGTCGACCTGATGCGACCGAAGGCCTATAGATGCGACCTAGCAAGCTCCGTGGATCTCGAGAACGTGTGGGTCAGGCCCCTGGGCCTTACCTGGTGCTCTCGCGGTCCTGAATCAACCCGCACGGGCGCGATGGGGCATCTGGGACCTCACCCAGCGTCCCCGGGGGCTATCTGGGACGTGGGGGCAGGATCCGAGCGCCACCGCCGACCCCAGGACGCTTGCTAAGGCCCTGGCTCGATGAGGTCGGGGGTCTCGTCTCCGAGGATCCCACCGGGCAACGGGGACGGCCCCAGATCGTCCTGCTGGCAGTCCCCACAACCGAGCGGTTGAAGGCGTCTTCATATCCGCCCGCTGTAGTACAGTCCTGCGGCTCGCCGGGAAGCCTCCCCATGCAGACCAGGCGCGCGTCGTGATGGATGTGTTGGACCGGTCAGACAAGGGTCGATGGAGCGGGCTTGGGGTGAAGCGACAGCTTGCAGCGGGGCTGGTACTGGGCGTTCTCGTGTCGGGAAGCGTCGCAGCAAGTGCGAGCGATGATGCCCGGTTACAAAGAGGCGACCCGAGGATCGCATGGCGAAGTCCGGTGCAGTCAGACGGGAAGGCCTCGAGCCCGCAATTGCACCGGATGCCGCCCGCCTACGTTCCTGGGCAAGTGATCGTTCAATTCCGGCAAGGGGTTCCCCCAGCTGCCCAGGACCGACTCACGAGGTCAGCCGGGGGGAAGTCGCTGGGTCGGATCCCGGAGTTGGACCTCGGTGTCGTGGAGCTTTCCCCAACCACGAACGTACTTGCGGCTGCGACGCGACTGTCGCACCAGCCAGGTGTCACGGCTGCCGAGCCGAATTGGATACTCGAGTCGAACGAGGTTATCCCGACTGATCCATCGTTCGCAGATCAGTGGGGCCTTAGCAACACGGGTCAGAGTCATTCGATCGCTGACCCTCCACCCAGTTCCGTGCTGGGCCTCGCCGACGCCGACGCCGACGTCAGCGATGCTTGGAGCGTTACACAGGGCTCACCGGACACGGTCATCGCGATTCTCGATACGGGAGTGGATCTCTCCCATCCCGATCTCACGGCGAGCTTCTGGTCGAACCCTGGCGAGACGGCGGCCAACGGGATCGATGACGATGGCAACGGGTACGTCGATGACATGGTGGGATACGACTTCCTCGCCAACGACCCCTCGCCCCAGGATGACACGGTGGGCCACGGGAGTCACGTGGCGGGCATCGCCGGGGCAGCCGCCAATAACTCGATTGGCGGAGCTGGCGTCTGTCCTGCGTGCAAGCTCATGATCCTTCGAGCCGGCAACGATGACGGTTTTCCTCGCACTTCGGAGGTGGACGCCATCGTCTATGCCGTCGAGAACGGTGCGGACGTCATCAACATGAGCCTTGGTGGACCTGTTTGGTCGAAGATCGAGCGTGAGGCTCTCGCCTGGGCGGGGAACAGTGGTGTCCTGGTGGTCGTTTCCGCCGGGAACGAGTCTCGGGACAATGACCAGCTCATCTGGACCCAGAGAGGCCCGGTCGCTCCGTCCTTCCCCGCGAGCTACGACCTGCCCAACATCATCTCGGTCGCGGCGAGCAACGACTTAGACCAGTACGGTTACTTCACGGGATGTGACGCTGCGGGTGGCGGCGCGAAGTGCTCCTTCACGAACTGGGGTCACACTTCTACGGACCTCGCCGCTCCCGGCGTGGACATCTTCAGTACGTATCTCTCCGGTGGATACGCGACCTTGAATGGGACCTCGATGGCGGCACCATTCGTCACTGGCGTAGCGGCTCTGGTGATTTCCAACCACCCCGGGTACACACCGCAGCAAACAAGAAACGCGATCTTGAACTCGGTGGACCACCGGCAGGATCTTGCCGGCGGCTTCACGCTTACGAGCGGTCGCTTGAACGCGCTCAAGGCGCTCACCGCGTCAACGTCGAGCAACGCGCCACAGACGGACGGGACAATGAGCGGTGCCAGCCCGATCACGTACAGGAAGAGCGGATCGCTCTCGTTCCCGACTGATGTCAACGACATCTACAGGATGAGGCTCCGAGCGGGTAGGACGTACGCCGTTCTCCTCGAAGTGCCTGGGCGAGCCGACTTCGACGTCTATGTGTGGAAGCCGGGAGCGACCGATACTTGGCCTGTGGACTATAGATGCGGTTTGAGCTGCAACCTGCAGAAGAGCGGGATCAAGGGCAGAGGCAAAGACGAATACCTCGTGTTCACTGCGCGGAAATCCGGCACGTACTACTTCCATGTGACGCTCGTCCAGGGACGCGGCCCGTATGACCTGTGGGTGGGAGTCCCCTAGGGCTTCCAGGTCACGGGATGAGGTGACAGGTGGCGAATCGATGAACGAGCCATCGCTTGAGCTCCAGCATCTCGAGCGGGGTCCTGCCTTTCATGTAGCGACCTCGGTTCGCACGGCAGGTGTTGTGGCGGTGGACGAAGTCTTGCAGGACGTGATCGATGTCCGCCACCCGATCGAACCGACGTCGATGGAAGGCCGGGCGGTACACTCGTCCAGGACCGTGCCGTGGAAGCGTTCGACCACCGCGTTGTGGTTGGGCGAGCGAGGCGGGATCCGGTGGTGGGTGATCCCGAGCTCCCCACAGGCCGCCGCGAAGGCGTCGCCCACGAACCCGGGCCCGTTGTCGCTGAGCACGCCCGCAAGCTCCGCCCAGGGCGAGGAACCCCTTTGCCACGTGTCGGCAGAAGGCGGCTGCGACCCCCAGCTCACGTGGCCGATCACGAGCTCGCAGATCGCCCAGCGCGTGGCCGTGTCCACAGCGGTCAGCTGGTAGATCGGGCCGATCCTCTTCAGCTTGCCGACGTAGAAGCAGTCCAGTCCGACCAGGTCACCGGCCCTGGCGGCCGCCAGGCAGAACCCGAAGGGCTCGGCGGTCCGCTCCGCCACGAGCCCGGTGTCCGCACCGGTGAGGGTCGCGAGGGCCGCCACACGGGCCCGACGCGTGGCAAGTCCGTGGCGGCGGAGCACCTTGGCCACGCCCGAGGCCGATCGATGCACACCCCGCTCGTCAAGGTGCTCGATCAGACGACCCGCGCCGACGGTGGGCCGGGAGACCGCCTCGGCCAAGATCACCTCCTCCTCGTGGGCGGGGATCTGGGTCGGCATGGTGGGTGGCCGTCGGTCCTTTGGCATGAGCGCCCCGGCCACGAACCCACGGAGATGCCGGTGGAGGAGTCGGTCGAGGAGTCAGCCGAAGAGGTCGGGAAGGTCGACGGAGGAAGAGGGGAACCATTGCCGAAGACGCAGAGCAAGTCGAAGTCACCGAGTAAGCCGCAGACGCAGAGTACGCCGGAGCCACCCAGGAAGCCGACGCTTCAGGATCGTGAGGTCAACGTGCTCCAAGCCAGGGCCAAGTTCGACGTCGGCGCCAGGACGCTGGAAGACGCGCAGCGGGAGCAGCAGCTCGCCCTCGCCGACGCTTCGGCAGCCAAGAGGAGCAATGCCGAAGACGTCGGATAGCCGGGGGCTATGACGAACGCCAGGTGATCTGCACGCGGCCTGGCTCGATCAAGCCTCCGAAGAAGAAGTAGCCCCCGAAACGAGTCACCGAATGAGTAACGTGCCCACACGATTCCACCGAATCACAGCGTTGCAATACGTGCCTAGAGCCTCACCGTAGGCCGTCTACGAGGGCCTTTATCTTCCCGGCGTGGTACGAGCTCCGCACGAGCGGTCCGGCCTCGACGTGCGCGATGCCGAGCGACTCCCCGAGCTCCTTCCACCGCGCGAACTCGTCGGGGTGCACCCACCGGTCCACCGGCAGGTGGTGCTCGGTCGGGCGCAGGTACTGGCCCATGGTCACGATGTCGCAGCCGGCGTCGGCCAGGTCGCGCAGGGTCTGCGGGATCTCGTCCGGCCGCTCGCCCATGCCCAGGATCAGGTTCGACTTCGTGACCTGCCCGGCGCGCACGCGCGCGGCGATGCGCAGGACCTCGAGCGTGCGCTCGTAGCCGAAGGCGGGCCGGATCCGGTGGTGCAGCCGTCGCGGGGTCTCGAGGTTGTGGGCGAAGACATCCGGTTCGGCGGCGATCACGGTCGCGATGTCCCGTTCGCCCCCCTTGAAGTCGGTCGGCAGGACCTCCACGCCGCAGCCGGGGATGGCCTCCCGGATCGCGCGGATCGTGGTCGCCCAGATCCGGGCGCCCCCGTCGGGTAGGTCGTCGCGCGCTACCCCGGTCACGACGACGAACCGCAGCCCCATCTCTCGGACGGCATCCGCGATCCTCGCCGGCTCGTCCTCGTCCACCGGAACGGGCCTCGCGGTCATCACGTCGCAGAACCCGCATCGCCGCGTGCAGCGGTCCCCGAGGATCAGGAAGGTCGCCTCCCGTTCCTCCCAGCACTCGGATATGTTCGGGCACATCGCCTCCTCGCACACCGTGTGCAACGACCGGGTGCGCATGATGCCCTCGAGCTCGCGGTAGTTCGGCCCACGCTGCAGCCGAACCTTGAGCCACGGCGGCTTGTGCTCCGTCGAGGCCGGCGTCCCGCTCGTGGAGACGATCGGGAGATACAGTCGGCGCCGGAGCGGGTTGTGTTCCCGGACGGCCATCCGAGCCAGTCTAGCCCGCGGCCTCGCTCGCGACGCCCGCGTGCGAGTCGTGACCGTTGCGGTCGGCCGACCCGCCGGGCAGGAAGACCCGGAACGAGGCCCCGCCCCCCTCGCGATCCTCGACCCAGGCGCGGCCGCCGTGCAGCTCCGCGAACATCGCGACGAGCGAGAGCCCGATGCCGGTGCCCGGGGCGTGCGCGGAGGACGTTGGGCCCTGGCGGAACGGCTCGAAGATCTCCTGGCGGAGGTCGACGGGGATACCCGGCCCGTCGTCCTCGACCGCGACGACGGCACCGCCGTCCTGCTCCCAGACGCGCACCCAGATGGCGATGTCGGGGGCGGTGTGCCGGACCGCGTTCATGACGAGGTTCTCGACGATGCGTTCGATCTTGGGCGGGTCCACGGGAACCACGACGTCCTCGGTCTCGACGAGGATCGGTCGTTCGCCGAGGACCTCGAGGCTCTCCACCGTTCGTCCGACGATCGCCGCCAGGTCCGAGGGCCGCACCTTCGGCGTGACGATGCCCCGGGAGAGCCGGTCGATGTCGAGCAGGTCCTTCAGGAGTCGGTCGAGCTTGCGTGCGTTCATCGCCAGCCGGGCGAGGAGGTCCTCCTGGTCCGGCGCCGGCAACGGCTGCTGCTCCAGTGTGACCGCGAGCCCGAGGATCGAGGTGAGCGGGCTCCGGAGCTCGTGGGAGACGGCGGCCAGGAACGTGTTCTTCATCTCGTCGATGGCGCGCAGGCGTTCGGCGGCGTCGCGCTCGCGTCGCTCGCTCTCGCGGAGCGCCCGCTCGGCCTGCTTCCGCTCGGTGACGTCGTACATGACACCCTGAAGGAGGAGCGGTTCCCCGTACTCGTCGGTCACGAAGGTCGTCTCGTCATGGACCCAGACCTCCCGGCCGTCGGGGTGGCGGATGAGGTACTCGCCGGTCCACGATGGGCGCCGCTCGCGGATCGCGTCGACGTACGTCTGGCGCATCTCGGACCGTTGGTGTTCGTCGGGCATGCGCTCGAGCCAGAGTTCGGGCTGCGCGATGAACTCCTCGGGCGTGCACCCCATGATCTGCTCGATCTGTGGGCTCACGTACCGCGTCTGCATGCTGCCGTCGGGCACGTCCACGTAGATCGCGGCCGGCACGTGCTCCACGATCGCCCGGTACCGCTCCTCGGCCTCGCGGAGCTGTTCCTCCGCCTGACGCCGCTCGGTGATATCGAACATCGCGCCCTGCGAGAACGCCACCCGGCCGTACTCGTCGCGCACCACCGTCGCGTGATCGCCCACCCACGTCCATCGGCCGTCCTTCGCACGGAACCGGTACTCGACCTCGAACGGCTCGCCGAGCTCGTTGTGGCGCGCGACCGCCTCGAGGACCTGCGCCCGGTCGTCGGGATGCAGGGCGTCGATCCAGATCCTCGGGTCGGCGGTCCACTCCTGTTGGGAATAGCCCCAGATCGCCTCGATCTGCGGGCTGACGTACAGGGTGGTGGAGACGTCGTCGACGAGATCGACGTACGTAGCGGCTGGCAGGTTCTCGACCAGCGTCCGGTAGCGTTGCTCGGCCTCCCGGAGCTGCTGCTCGGCATGCCGGCGCTCGGTCAGGTCGCGGATGAAGCCGGTGAACAGCGTCTCGCCCGGCATCTGGACCTGCGTGACGGTCAGCTCGATCGGCAGGCGCTCGCCGTCGGCGCGGAGGGCCTCGACCTCGAGGTGCTTGCCCAAGATCGCGGGCCGGCCGGTCTCGAGGAAGCGCGTGAAGCCTTCGCGATGACGCTCGCGCAGCTCGGGCGGGATGAGGATCTCGGCCAGGTTCGCGCCGGCGACGTCGTCGCGCGCGTGTCCGAACATCCGCTCGGCCGCAGGGTTGAAGTCCAGGATCCGCCCGTGCTCGTCCATCGTCACGATGGCCTCGAGGGCCGACGCGAGGACGGCGCTCGTGCGCAGCTCGAGCTCCTGCCGTGCGGCCTGTTCCTCCACGCGCTGCTGCTCGACGCGGGTGCGCCCGATCGCGGCACCGAGCGTGTCCGCGGCCGCCTTGAGCGCCTCGACCTCCGCGACCGGCCACACGCGCTCGGCGACGTAGTCGTCGAACCCCAGGAACCCCCACCACTCCTCGCCGACCGCAACGGGAACGACGATCTGCGACCGGACCCCCTCGGCCTCGAGATGCGCGCGCTCTTCCTCGGGGAGGTCCCGGGCGAGCCCATGGAGCTCCCTGCCATCGGCCAGGACCGTGCGCCACCGCGTGAAGCCTTCGTCGTACGGAAGGACATCCGCCCAGCCTTCGCCGACCGTCCCGGCGCCGGGGGCGAACCACTGGCGATACAGGCGCATCCCGAGACGCCCGTCCTCGAGCGGGACGTTCTCGAACACGTAGACGCGCCCGGCGCTCGAGGCCGTCCCGAGCCGTTCGAGCACGTCGGGGAGCGCGGAGGCCCAGTCCGCGCTCTTGAGGAAGCGCTCGGCCGCGAACCCGATGGCCTGCAGGACCGCGTCCCGGCGTGAGAGCGCCTCCTCGGCGTGTTTGCGCGCGGTCACGTCGAGCAGGACGCCCTGCCACATCATCGGCTGGCCGTCGGCGTCGCGCAGCAGCTCCGCCTCGTCGCGCACCCACACCACCCGCCCGTCCCGACCGATGAACCGGTACTCGGCGGAGAAGGGTTCGCCGGTCTCGTTGGTCCACTTCGAGAGCTCGACGATGCGGTCCCGATCCTCCGGGTGCAGGTGATCGACCCAGAACTGCGGGTTCCGCAGGCGCGCCCCCGGCGGGAAGCCGAACAGGCGCTCGTACTGCGGGCTGATGTACAGGGCGGTGCTGACGTCGTCGATCGCGTCCTGGTACACGACCACCGGAAGCTGTTCGACGAGGGTCCGGTAGTTGGCCTCGGCCTTCTGCAAGCGTTCCTCGGCGGCCTTGCGCTCGGTGATGTCGAACATCACGCCCTGGGCCAGCGAGGGTCGGCCATGGCCGTCCCGCTCGATGACGACCGCTTCGTCGTGCACCCAGATGACCGTGCCGTCCTTCTTGACGTGCCGGTACTCGATCGTCAGCGGCTCACCTGTCCGGTCGGCGTGATCGGACGCCTCGAGTACCCGGTCGCGGTCGTCGTCGTGGATCCGGTCGATCCACAGGCTTGGGTCACCGGTCCATTCCTCCGCGGTGAAGCCGAGGATCTGCTCGACCTGCGGGCTCACGTACGGCGTCGCCGTCGTTCCCGCGGGACGGCGCGGATCCCACGTGTAGATGACCGCCGGCATCTGTTCCACGAGGGCTCGGAACCGGCTCTCCGCCTGGTGTCGCGCGGTCGTCTCGCGCCGGCTCGAGCGCCCCTGCAGGAGCGCGAAGAGCGACAGCCCGACGGACAGCAGCACGAGGGCCCCGACCGCCTCGCCGGCCTGCCCATCCAGCCGGTCGCCGAGCCACCCGTAGACGGGGTCGAAGAGCGACGTCGCCGAGCCCAGCACGACCAGTGCCAGCACGCCGAACAGGATCCACAGCAGATCCCGCAGCGCCGCGGATCTGCCGCTCGGCCGCGCGCGACGTACTTCCCTGACCGTGGCCATGGCTGTGCCTGAGGTATCGGCCTCATCGGGGGCGGCCTGAGGCCGGAAGGGACCCCGGAAGAGCGCCGCGTGGTGCAGGCGGACCCGGAGCTAGAAGCGGGCGAGCTCGAGCATGCGTTCGGCCACCTGGTCGGCGTTCGGCATGAACGCGTGCTCGAGGTTGCTCGCGAAGCCCATCGCCGGAACGTCGGGTCCGCCGATCCGGACGATCGGTCCGTCGAGGTCGAACATGGCCTCCTCGGCGATCGTCGCGGCGATCTCCGCCCCCGCGCCGTAGGTGCGGTTGTCCTCGTACACGACCATCGCCTTGCCCGTCTTCCGCACGGACGCGAGGATCGTCTCCTTGTCGAGCGGGTTGATCGTGCGGACGTCCACCACCTCGACCGAGACGCCCTGCTCATCCTGCAGCCGGGACGCCGCTTCGAGGCACAGGTGCATCGAGAGTCCATACGCGACGGCGGTCAGATCGTCGCCCTCGCGCTTCACATCGGCGGTTCCGATCGGCACCTCGAACGGTTCGTCGGGGACCTCGCCCTTGATCAACCGGTACGTCCGCTTGTGCTCGAGGAACAGCACGGGGTCCGGGTCCTTGATGGCGGCCCGCAGCATGCCGGCCGCGTCGTACGGCGTGCCGGGAACGACGACCTTCAACCCCGGGACGTGTCCGTAGAACGCTTCGATCGATTGGGAGTGGTACAGCGCCCCGTGCACGCCGCCTCCCCAGGGCGCCCGGACGACCATCGGCAGCCCGAAATCGCCGTTGGTCCGGTACCGCATCCTCGCGACCTCGGACACCATCTGGTCGAACGCCGGGTGGATGAAGTCCGCGAACTCGATCTCGGCGACCGGCAGGAGGCCGTGGAGGGCCATCCCGACGGCCAGCCCGATGATCCCCCCCTCGGCCAGCGGCGTGTCGACCACCCGCTGCTCCCCGAACTCGTCGAGGAACCCCTGCGTCACCCGGAAGACCCCGCCACGGGTGGCGATATCCTCCCCGAGCACGACGATGCGATCGTCCGCGGCCATCTCGTCGTGCAGGGCGTCGTGGATCGCGGTGACCACGTTCTTCTCGGTCACACGACATCACCCTCGAAGAACACGTGACGCCCGAGCGTCGAGGGGTCGGGGTCGGCGGCGTTCCACGCATCGTCGATCTGCGCGTCGACATCGGCCTTGGTCTCGGCCCACACCGCGTCGATCGACGCCGCATCCATCAGGCCCAGATCCGTGAGCGTCTGGGCGAACCGGGTGATCGGGTCGTGATGCTTGGCCTCCTCGACCTCCTCCCGGGACCGGTAGGACCGGTCGTCGTCGTCGGAGGTGTGGGGGAAGAACCGGTAGGTCTTCGCCTCGATCAGGGTCGGGCCCTCGCCCGCTCGAGCGCGCTCCACCGCGGCCTTCATCGCCGCGTACGAGGCGAGGACGTCGTTGCCGTCGACCACGACGCCGGGGAAGCCGTAACCGGCCGCACGCTCGGCCACGTTCTCGATCGCCATCTGGAGCGGTTGCGGAACGCTGATCGCGTAGCGGTTGTTCTCGCACACGAAGACGACCGGGAGCCGGTGGATCCCGGCGAAGTTCAGCCCCTCGTGCCAGGCGCCCTCGCTGGTGGCGCCCTCGCCGAACCAGCACCCGACGACCGCGTCCTCGCCCCGGTACTTGGCCGCGTACGCGATGCCGGCCGCATGCGGCACCTGGGTCGCGATGGGGGAGGAGTGGCTGATGATCCCCAGTCGTCGCGAGCCCCAGTGGCTCGGCATCTGACGTCCGCCCGAGGACGGGTCGTCCGCCTTCGCGAACAAGCCGAGGAAGATCTCGTACGGCGTCATGCCCGCGAACAGGACCACCGCCACGTCGCGGTAGTACGGGACCCAGATGTCCTGACCCGGCCGGAGCGGCCACGCCGTCCCGACCTGGCAGCCCTCGTGACCGGAGACCGGAACCACGAACGGCGCCTTTCCCTGTCGGTTGAGACGGAACGCGGCCTCGTCGACGAGACGCGCCGTCACCATCGTGCGATACATGGACCGGAGGTCCTCGGACGTGAGGCCGAGGGCCTCGTGCGACGGTTCCGTGGTTACTCGCGTCGCCACACGGCGAGTCTAGCATCGGGCCTCCCGAGGTCTGGGCGGCGCCGGTCGGGCGCTCGCGATGTCGGGCTCGCGCCCGCTGGTGGCGCTCGGCGCCCTGCTGTTGGAGCGAGCCAAGGTACCCTGAGGGGAAACGGAGAGGGAACCGATATGGCACAGGTGAAGGAGATCGAACCGGTCGTCGTCGAGGCGACCGATCAGAACTTCGTCGAGACCGTCGTCGAGGAGTCGAAGAAGCGACCGGTCGTCGTCGATCTGTGGGCGTCGTGGTGCGGGCCGTGCCGGACCCTCGGCCCGATCCTCGAGAAGGTCGCCGGCGAGCGGAACGGGGCGTTCCTGCTCGCCAAGCTCGACGTCGACGCCAACCCGTATACGGCCGGCCAGTTCGGGGTGCAGAGCATCCCGACGGTGGTCGCCTTCCGCGACGGTCAGCCGATCGACGGCTTCGTGGGCGCGATCCCCGAACCGATGGTCAACGAGTTCGTCGATCGGCTCATGCCGACCGAGGCCGAGCTCGAGGCCGAGGACGCGCTGGAGGAGGAGCTCGAGGGCCATCTCGACGACGCCGAGCAGAAATACCGCGACGCGCTCGAGGTCGATCCGAACAACCGGGACGCCCGCGTCGGGCTCGGCCGGATCCTGGCCGAGACCGGACGGGAGGCGGAGGCGCGCGAGATCCTCGCGCCGGCGCTGCCCGATGCCGAGGCGGAGCGGATCCTCGCGATGCTCGAGGTCCGGGAGTGGGCCAACGCGACCGAGCCCGGGACGCTCGCGTCCGCCAAGCGCCTGGCGGCGCAAGGCAGGTGGCGCGAGGCGCTCGACGGGATGCTCGGGGCGCTCTCGGACGATCCTGATGCGCGCCAGGCGATGCTCGAGGTCTTCGCCGTGTTCGGCGACGACGACGAGCTCGTGGCCGAGTATCGTCGCAAGCTCGCCAACGGCGCTGTTCTGATGGCTGGGCCGTGATGGCGGGCGACGTCCACGACCGGATCCGCGACTACTGGGACCGGGACTCGCACACGTACGACGAGACCCGCTCGCACTCGATCTCGGATCCGCTCGAGGCCGCCGCATGGCGACAGGCGATCGCCGAGGCCCTGCCCGAACCGAGCTCGACCGTGCTCGACGTCGGCGCCGGAACGGGTGCCCTCTCGCTGCTCGCCGCCGAGCTCGGGTACGAGGTGACGGCGCTCGACGTGTCGCCCGGCATGCTCGGCCGGGCCGAGCTGAAGGCGAAGGAGCGCGGGCTCGACGAGCGGATGCGGTTCGTCGTGGGCTCGGGCGCCGAGCCGCCCGCCGGACCGTTCGACGCCGTGATGGAGCGCCACGTCCTGTGGACGTTGCCCGATCCCGGTCGGCGCGCTCGCTCGCTGGCGCGAGGTGTCGAGCCGCCTGGTGCTGTTCGAGGGCGTGTGGGGCGAGGACGACCTGCGCCGCCGTGCGAAGGACCTCGCCGCCGGCTGGCTGCGCCGGTTCATGCGCGTGCCCCACGATCACCACGCGCCCTACCCCGAGGAGGTCCTGGCCGAGCTCCCGCTCGCGCGCCTGCCCTCGCCCGTCCCGCTGATCGACGCCGTCTACGAGGCGGGCTGGTCGGCGGTCCGGATCAAACGACTCCGGGATGTCGAGTGGGCCGCCAAGCTCCACGAGCCGTGGCCGCTCGGATCGCTCGAGCAGCGGCCGCGCTACACGCTCGTGGCCGGCGCCTGATCGGTCGGGGCCCGCCGGTCCTCAGCGCCGTACCGTCCAGAACACGTCGGTCGTGTACGGCATGACGATCTCCTCGCCCCCCAGCTCGGGGTCGCTGGCGAGGAGCTCCTCCACCTCCGCGCGGACGCGCTCGCGTTCGTCGTCGGGGGCGGCCGCCACGTAGCTCACCGACAGCACCCGGTCCATGAACGCCTCCGGCGTGACGTGGTGCACGTGGTACGCCACCCGGTGGTGGAGCGGCCCGAACAGGTCGGTGTGCCCGAACGCCTCGCGCCATCTCCCCGAGCGGTACCGAGGCGCCCCCTCGCCCGCAAGCCGGTCGAAGATCGCCGTCAGCCGCTCGGACCAGTCGCTGGCCTCGTCGCGGACGTTCCAGATCAGGCCGAGCGTGCCCTCCGGACGGAGCACCCGGTGGATCTCCGGCAGCGCGAGCTCCCCTTCGAACCAATGGAACGACTGGGCGGCGAGCACGGCGTCGGCAGAGGCGTCGGCCGCGGGGATCGCCTCGGCCGTGCCGTCGAGCGCCGTCACGGTGGGGCAGTTGCGCTCGAGCGCGGCCCGCATCTCGGCGACGGGTTCGAGGGCGGTGATGCGTGCGCCGGTATGGACGATCAGCTCGGTGAACTTGCCCGTCCCGGCGCCGAGCTCGAGCACGTCGCGACCCTGGCCGATCGCGAGCTTGCGCACGAGATAGCTAACCGCGTCGTCCGGGTAGCTCGGGCGGCCGCGGCCGTAGTGTTCGATCGCGGCGGCGTATCCGCGGGCGGCGGCGTGGTGGAGCCGGTCGTCGGTCACCCGTCAGATCGCCGAGGCCGTGGTGATCGTGGCAGCCAACGAGGGCCACAGGCCCCCGTCGAACCGCAGCCGATGCCCGAGGACCTCCTCGAACCGGCGGGCCACGAGGGGTGCCATCTCCTCGACGGTGATCTCGCGACCCGCGAGCATCGAGAGCGAGGCCACGCCTTCACCGGCGAGGCCGCACGGCACGATCGCGTCGTACCACGACAGGTCGGTCGTGCAGTTGAGCGCGAACCCGTGGAGCGACACCCGCATCCGCATCAGCCGGACCCCGATCGCGCACACCTTGCTCGCTCCCGACCAGACGCCGGTCTGCACGTCGCTGCGGTGCAGCCGGACGCCCACGTCGCCCGACGCGCGGATCACGACCTCCTCGAGATCACGGACGAACCGGAGCGCATCGGGCCTGGTCCCGAGGTCCAGGACCGGGTACCCGACGAGCTGCCCCGGGCCGTGGAACGTGAGCGAGCCACCACGATCGATGAACCGCAGCTGGGCGCCGGCGGCCGCGATCCGGTCCTCGGTCCACACGATGTGGTCCGGCTTCCATCGCCGGCCCGCCGTGTAGACCGGGGGGTGTTCGAGCAGGATCAGGGTGTCCTCCGCCTGGCCGGACAGACGCCGTTCGGCCAGTGCGTGCATCGCGGCGTTCGCGGCGTCGTAGTCGACGAGACCGTCGGGCCTGATCAGCCGTGCCATCGGATCAGAGCGCCAGGTCCTCGGCGAAATCCCACGTCTCGAGGTTGTGCTTCACGCGCTCGAGGAACTGCGAGGCGAGCGCCCCATCGATCACGCGGTGGTCCCACGACATCGAGACGTAGACCATGTGCCGGATCGCGATCGTGTCGTCGATCACGACCGGCCGCTTCTCGACCGTGTCGAACCCCAGGATGCCGGTCTGCGGCTGGTTGATGATGGGGACCGAGATGAGCGAACCGAAGGGACCGGGGTTCGTGATCGTGAACGTTCCACCGTGGACCTCGTCCGGCTGCAGCTTCTTCGCCCGCGCGCGGGTGGCGAGGTCGTTGATCCCGCGGGCGATCCCGAGCAGGTTCATCGTGTCGCAGCCCTTCAGGACCGGCACGATCAGCCCCTCGTCGTAACTGACGGCGATCCCCATGTTCACGAAGTGCTTGACCGCGATCTCCTCGCCGCGGAGCTCGCTGTTCACGATCGGATGCGCGAGCAGCGCCTCGGCGACCGCTCGAGTGACGAACGGCATGTAGGTGAGGCCGAAGCCCTCGCGGGCCTTGAACACGTCCTTGGTGCGTTCGCGCAGTCGAGCGACGTTCTCCATGTTGACCTCGACCGCGTTCCACGCCCGCGCCGAGACCTCGAGGGACATCTTCATGTGTTGCGCGATCGTCCGCCGGATGTGGGAGACGGGCACGATCTCTTCGCCGCCCCCCACCGCGACCGGCGCCGGCTCCGCGACGGTGGGGGCAGGTGCGGCCGCCGGTGCGGGTTGCTGGGCCGGTGCCGGCACGGCGGCACCCGCGGCCGCCGGCGTCCCCGCACCCCCCGAGGCCACGAACCCGAGCACGTCGTTCTTCGTGATCCGCCCACCCGTCCCGGTCCCGCTCACCTGCGCGAGGTCCACGCCGTGCTCGGCCGCGAGCCTGCGAACGAGCGGCGACAGGATCTGCGACCGCGGCCCCCGATCCGCTGGCGGCGCAACCATCTTCGTGGACGCGGCCATCCCGGACGGCATCGCCTGCGCAGCGGCCGGTGCCCTTGCGGGAGGAGCGGATGGCTGAGCGGGTGGTGCCGGAGCGGAGGGAGCATCGGCGCCCCCTTCGGATGTCGTCGCCGCCTGGTCGGCCGACGAACCTACCGAAGCGAGCTGCGCCGCAGCTCCCGGAGCCCCGGCACCACCCGCCCCGCCCTCGCTGATCTCCGCGAGCTCCGTCCCCACCGCCACCGTCTCGCCCTCGGGCACCAGGATCTTGGTGAGCGTCCCCGCCGCCGACGACGGCACCTCGGTATCCACCTTGTCGGTCGAGATCTCGAACAGCGGCTCGTCCACCGCGACCTGCTCGCCCTCCTGCTTCAACCACTTCAGGATCGTCCCCTCGATCACGGTCTCGCCGAGCTGCGGCATCTTGACGGCGGTCATCGGGCCTCCAGGGTCACCAGGCTGCGAGCTTGCGGACGGCGTCCTCGATGTCGGACACCTGCGGGAGGTACGCGTCCTCGAGCGGGGGCGAGAACGGCACGGGCACGTGCGGCGGCGAGAGCCGGACGACGGGCGCGTCGAGCGACTCGAACGCCTCCTCGGCGATCAGCGACGCGACCTCCGCGCCGGTCCCTAGGTACCGCTGAGGCTCAGACAGCACGATCGCTCGGCTCGTCTTGGCCGCCGTCCCGAGGATCGCCTCCGTGTCCAGCGGCTGGATCGTGCGGAGGTCGAGCACCTCGACCTCGACGCCCTCGGTCGCCAGGGTCTCCGCCGCCTCGAGCGCCAGGTGCACCATCATCCCGTACGTGATCACCGACACGTCCACGCCCTCGCGCTTGACCTCGGCAGATCCGATCGGAACGAGGCGATCGGGATCGTCCGAGACGGTCTCCTTGATCCGACGGTAGATCCACTTGTGTTCGAGGAACACGCACGGGTTGTCGTCGCGGATCGCCGACTTCAGCAGGCCCTTTGCGTCGGAAGGGAACGCGGGGCAGATGACCTTCAGCCCGGGCGCCTGCGAGAGCCACGGCTCGGGGTTGGTCGAGTGGAAGCTCGAGGCGCGCACCCCGCCGCCGGACGGTCCGCGGAGCACGACCGGGACCGGGACGCCGCTGCGGTAGTGGTACCTCGCGAGCGCGGTCGTGATCTCGTCGTACCCGCTGGACATGAAGTCGGCGTACTGGAACTCGGCGACCGGGCGGAGGCCCTCCATCGCCGCGCCGAGCGCCGTTCCGACGATCGTCTCCTCGACGATCGGCGTGTCCATCACCCGCCCAGGCCCGAAGCGCTCGATGAAGCCCTCCGTCACCTTGAAGGCGCCGCCGTACACGCCGATGTCCTCGCCCAGCAGGAAGACGCGCTCGTCCCGCTCCATCTCCTCCCACAGCGCCTCGGCGATCGCGACCAGGTACGTGGCCTCGCCCTGCTCGGTGCGCTTGCCCCGCGGCTCGGCGCCATGGCCGGCCGCTCCCGCCTCGACCGTGCGCGTGGCCATCAGGTCTGCGTCCCTCCGCCGCGACCGGGCTCCGACGCCCAGTAGCCGTCATCCGTGTACAGACCCTTGGTGACGTCCCCTGGCTCGGGGAACGGCGAGGAGAGCGCGTACTCGTAGCCGGCCTCGAACGCCGCCCGGATCCGCTCGTCCAGCTCGGTCACGTCCTGCTCGCTCACGATGTCGCGGGAGCGGAGCAGTTCCTCGAACCGCTTCACGGGATCCTTGGTCTGCATGTACTCCTCGAGGAGCTCCTTGGGGACGTACTTCGCCGGATCGTGGCCCGCGTGGCCGCGCCACCGCAGCGAGACGCTCTCGATCAAGGTGGGCCCGCCGCCCTCGCGCGCGCGCTCGACCGCGTCGTGCGCGATGCGGTAGACGTCGAGCACGTCCTGTGCATCGATCCGGACGCCGGGCATGCCGTAGGCGCCGGCGCGTTCGGCGATCGTCGGCACAGGGAACTCGAGCGGGTTCGGCGACGAGTAGGCGTACAGGTTGTTGTTGACGACCCACACGACCGGCAGCTGGTGGATCGCCGACATGTTGAGGGCCTCGTGCCACCGGCCGTTCGAGGTGGCGCCGTCGCCGCAGATCGCCATCGCGACGCGTGGATCGCCCCGGAGCTTGTAGGCGAGCGCCGCGCCGCACGCGACGGGGTAGGCGATCGGCAGGTGCGACATCACGGTCCACGTCCGGTTCCCTTGCCAGTCGCCCACGTGGCTGTTGCCGTCGCGTCCGCGCGTGTAGCCGTCGATCCGTCCCCAGAACTGCGCCATCACGCGATTCAGGTCCAGGCCCTTCGTGAGCTGCGCCGAGAGGTCGCGGTGCGTCGGGAACAGCGAGTCGTCCTTACGGAGGGCTGCCGCGACGCCCACGTGGGTTCCCTCCTGGCCGCGCCCCGAGTAGATCGCGCCCGGCAGGCGTCCCTGTCGGTAGAGCGCCTCCATGCGTTCGTCGAAGTACCGGCAGAGCTTCAGCGTGTAGAGCAGGTCCGTCAGGCTGCTCGTCGGACAGGCCGACGCGCCAGTCCTCGGCCGCCAGAGCGCTGCTGTTCCACCTTCGTCGCCACGTCACGCTCCGTGCAGGGGCTTGCCGGCGAGCGCGAGGAACGCCTCGCCGACGCCCTCCGACAGCGTCGGGTGGGGATGGATCAGGGCGGCGACCTCGGCGGGGACCGCCTCCCAGGCGACCGCGAGCATCGCCTCGGAGACGAGGTCGGTGACGTGCGGTCCGACCATGTGGACCCCGAGCACCGGCCCGTCCTTGGCGGCCACGATCTTGACGAGGCCGCCCTCTCCCACGATGTTCGCCTTGCCGACGCCCTGGAGGTTCAGCCGTTCGACCTCGACGTCGTGACCGCGTTCGACGGCCTGGGCCTCGGTGATCCCGACGGAGGCGATCTCGGGGGAGCAGTACGTGACCCGCGGGATCTGCGTGTAGTCGATCTCGGGAACGGGGATGCCGGCGATCCGCTCGGCGACCGCGTAGCCCTCGGTGAACGAGACGTGCGCGAGCTGCAGCGGCGTCGCCGCGACGTCCCCGATCGCCCACACGTGCTCGGCGGTCGTCCGCAGCTGACCGTCGACCTTCACGAACCCGCGATCCAGCTCGACGCCCGCCCCCTCGACCTCCAGCCCGTCGGTGACCGGACCACGACCGACCGCGACAAGGCAGACGTCGGCGGTCACGGTCTGGGCCTTCCCGCCCACCTCGAACGAGACCTCGACGTGCTCAGCGGCGTCGATCACCCCGGTCACGCTCGCGCCGACGTACGACGAGATCCCGCGCTTGCGGAACGCCCGCGCGATCTCCTTCGAGAGGTCCTCGTCCTCGAGCGGCGCCAGCGCGGGGCAGCGCCTCGACGAGCGTCACGTCGGCGCCCATCGAGCGGTAGAAGCTCGCGAACTCGAGCCCGATCGCTCCGGCCCCGATGATCACCGCCGACGTCGGGATCTCCGCGTACCACAGCGCCTCGTCGCTGGTGATGATGCGGCCGGTGACCTCCAGGCCCGGCAGGAGCTTCGGGCGCGATCCGGTCGCGAGCACGACGTCCGTCGCGGTGAGCGTCCGCCCCGCCACCTCGACCCTAGGACCCGGCCCCAGGACGGCCGAGCCCTGGATCACGTCGATCTTGCGGGCCTTCACCAGTCCGGTGAGGCCCGAGACGAGCTTGTCCACCATCTTGGTCTCGAACGCCTGGACCTGCGTCCAGTCCGGCTCGCCCGAGGCCTTGATGCCCCACAGCTCGGAACGGTTGACGGTGTCCATCACGGCCGCCGACTGCAGCAGGGCCTTGGTGGGGATGCAGCCCCGCAGCAGGCAGGTGCCGCCGAGGCGCTCGCCGCGCTCGACGATGGCGACCCGCTTGCCGAGCTGTGCCGCTCGCAGGGCGCAGGAGTAGCCCCCTGTCCCCGCGCCGATCACGATGACGTCGTATGCGTCGGACATCCGAGCGGCCATGCTACCGCGGTTCCGTGCGTCCACTCCCCGAACGTAGGATGACGCCGCGATGGGCGACCCCGAGACGCGGCACGGCCCGCTCGAAGACCTCCACCGGAGCCTCGGCGCCAAGTTCGGACCGTTCGGCGGCTGGCTGATGCCGATCGAGTACGGGGGCGTACTGTCCGAGCATCGGGCGGTCCGCGAGCGCGTCGGGCTGTTCGACCTCAGCCATCTCGGCAAGGTCGACGTCCTCGGGGCGTCGGGGTTCGACGCGCTCCAGGGGCTGCTCACCAACGACCTGCGGACGGTGGACGCGGGCCGGGCGCAGTACCACCACCTGCTGAACGATCGGGGTGGCGTCGAGGAGGACCTGTTCGTCTATCGCCTGGGTGAGGAGCGCTGGTTCCTGGTGCCGAACGCGGCCAACAAGGACACGGTGGTCTCGGCCGTGGCGTCGGCCGGGGCCCAGACCATCGATCACGACGACTGGTGCTTCCTCGGCGTGCAGGGTCCGCGGTCGCACGCCGTGGTGAGCAAGCTGTGGCGGACGGCCGTGGAGCTGTCGTTCCGCGGCTGCCGCACGGTCGACTGGAAGGGGGTCGAGGTCGTGCTGGCGAGGACCGGGTACACGGGCGAGCGGGGGTACGAGCTGTTCGCCGACGGCGCTGTCGCGGCGGATCTGTGGGACGCGCTGACCATGGCGGGAGGGCCGTTCGACCTCGAGCCGTGCGGGTTGGGAGCGCGTGACGTCCTCCGCCTCGAGATGGGCTACCCGCTCTACGGCCAGGACCTAGGTCCTCATCGCACGACGCTCGAGGCCGGCCTCGGCTGGGCGGTGTCGTTCGACAAGGGGCCGTTCCGAGGGCGCGAGGCGCTCGAGCGCCAGCGCGTCGAAGGGCTGCCGAGCCGGCTCCGCGGGCTCGCGACCGCGGATCGGCGCCACATCCCGCGGGCGCACCAGTCGGTCATCGTCGGCGACCGCACCGCCGGGGAGGTCACGAGCGGGACCTTCTCGCCGCTGCTGGGACACGGGATCGCCATGGCCTACCTCTCGCCCTCGGACGCGTTCGAACCGGGGACCACCGTCGAGATCGACATCCGCGGCCGCCGCGCACCCGCGGCCGTCGTGCCGACCCCGTTCGTGGACCGCTCGCCGCGCTGAGCGCGTCCCCGGTCAGACCGGCTCGTCGACCGGATCCGGGACGGGTGCGGCGGCCGCGATCATGTCGGCGACCGAGGAACCGTTGAACTCGGTGCGCCGGAGCAGGCGGTTGAGCAGGAACGACGCCCGGGGCGACGCGGGCATCACCGCCACCACGACGTACAGACCCGAGCTCGGGATCCCAACCTCGCGCAGGGGTCCGTACCCGGGAGCGGCCACGAAGTAGGCCCATCGGGTCGGTTGATGGCCGACCGTGCAGATCCCGAGCCCGTGAGCGACGAAGTCGCCGGGCGAATCCGGCGCACCGTGCGCGAACGCGGGGAGATGCTTCGCGACGATGTACTGGCGGGTCGCCCGGCACTGTTCCGAACCCGTGAGCACGTCGAGCGCCGGCCCGGTGGCCGCGAGGTAGTAGTAGTCGGACGGGACCCCGACCGCGGTCCCGTCGATCCACATCGCGGCGAGCCCCTCGAGGGGTGGTCGGTCTGCCCGCCAGGCTTGGGGCCGCGGACCAGCGACGATCCCCTGCCGTGGGTCGTCGAGCGTGCCGGCGAGCCGCGGGTACCACTCGTCGGGGATCAGTGCCGACACGGGTCCGGCCGAGACCTGCTGGAACGGACTCGGCGACTGTCGGACCAACACGCCGGCCGCGCCGGGTCTGGGCGGCGAAGTGGCCGCAGCGTCGCCGCACGCCACCGCGACGAGCCCGATCATGAGTGACCCGATGAGCTTCCGCACCCCGCCGATCCCAGGGCAGCATAGACCCGCGGTTCTCGCTCCCGCCACCCGCTGCCTGCGTCGCCCGGGTCGGGTAGCATCCGCGCCAACTGCATAGGTACAACCTTCAGGGTGGTTCGGGCGGCGCTCGCCGTCCGGACCGGACCGGCCCCGGGCGGATCCCGGGGTCGTGAAGAGGGAAGCCGGTGAGAGACCGGCGCGGTCGCGCCACTGTGACCGGGGAGCGAACCCGACGGAGCCACTGGGACCCACGCGGTCCCGGGAAGGGTCGGGGGAGCGGTGATCCGGGAGCCAGGAGACCTGCCCTGGAGGGAACCCACGGGTCGTCCTTCGCACGAAAGGAGACGCGCCTGAGACCCATCCGTACCACGTTCCTGATCCCGCTGCTCGCTCTGTCGCTGGTGGCCGGCGCCTGCGACGAGGCCTCGGAGCCTGCGGCGGCCGCTAGGCCGACCGCCGCCCGCGGCTCGACCGATGCCTCGTTCCCGGTGACGATCACCGACGACGACGGCGTCCCGGTGACGATCGAGGCCGAACCGCAGCGCATCGTGACGTTCGCGCCCTCGATGACCGAGATCGTGTTCGCTCTCGGTCTCGGGGACCGGCTCGTGGGCGTCTCGGGGCCGTACGACGACTACCCGGCCGCCGCGACCCAGATCACGCAGGTCGGCGGGGCCGGCGACTTCGGCGTCGACCCCAACATCGAACAGGTGGTGGGGCTCGAGCCGGACCTGCTCCTCGCGATCAAGGGCGGGGACCAGTGGAAGGATCGCCTGCGCGGCCTGGACGTCCCCGTCGTGACCCTTGATGCGTCGAACCTCGACGACCTGCTCGACGACATCGAGGTCGCCGGGCGGATCACCGGTGCCAGCGACGCCGCGGCCGCGATCGTCGGAGACCTTCGGTCGCAGGCCGAACGGATCGACTCGGCCCTGTCGGGCACGCCCCCCGTCTCCTGCTTCTACGAGACCTTCTACCCACCCCTGTACACGGTCGGGCCCGGCACCTTCATCTACGACCTGCTCGAGCGGGCCGGCTGCGACCCGGTGACCTTCTCGGCGGATCAGCAGTACCCACAGTGGTCGGTGGAGGACCTCGTCGCCGAGAGCCCCGACGTGTATCTGGTCTCGTCCGAGTCCGGAGCCGGTTCGAAGGCGGTCGAGGCGCGAGGGGGCTTCGACGGCGATCGCCGCCGTGGCCGCCGGGCGCGTGTTCCCGATCGAGGCCAGCCTGGCCGAGCGACCGGGACCGAGGATCGTCCTCGGCCTGCGGCAGGTCGCCGAGGCGCTGCACCCGGAGGCCTTCGACTGACGATGCGACGCGCCGTCCCGTACCGGCGGGTCATGCTCGCGCTCGTCGCCGCGCTGATCGCGGCGTTCCTGGTCGGCGTCGCCGTGGGTGCGGTCTGGGTGTCGCCGCTGTCCACGATCCGGCTGATCGGGTGGAAGCTCGGCCTCGACCGGCCGGCCCGGCGACGTGAGCCATGCGGCCGAGGTCATCGTCTTCCAGCTCCGCCTGCCCCGGGTGCTGCTCGCCGCCATCGTCGGCGGCGCGCTCGCCGCTTCGGGTGCCGTGTTCCAGGGTCTGTTCCGCAACCCGCTGGCCGACCCCGCGATCATCGGGGTGTCCTCGGGTGCGGCCCTCGGTGCGGTGCTGGTGATCGTCACGACAGGCGCCGGTTCGCTCGACGCGCTTCGCCGTGCCGCTCGCGGCGTTCGTCGGCGCCGATGGCGACCGCGTTCGTGGTCTACCGGTTGGCGAGGATCGGTCCCGCCGTGCACGTCGCGACGCTGCTCCTCGCGGGGATCGCGATCGCCGCGGTCATCTCGAGCTTCATGTCGCTCGTGATGTCCTTCTCCGGCGAGGAGATCCGCGATATCTACGCGTGGCTGCTCGGCGGCCTCGTCGCGCAGGGGTGGCGCTCGGTCGAGATCGTCCTGCCGGTCGTCGCGGTCGGGGTGACCGGCGCGTGGCTGGTCGCGCACGAGCTGAACCTGATCTCGCTGGGCGAGGAGCGCGCCGCGCAGCTCGGCGTCGAGCTCGACCGCCTCAAGCGGACCTCGATCGCCGTGGGCGCCCTGCTCGCGGCGGCGGCGGTCTCGGTCGCCGGCGTGATCGGGTTCGTAGGGCTGATGACGCCGCATCTGCTGCGGCTAGTGATCGGCTCCGACCACCGTCGCCTGATCCCGGCGTCGGTACTCGGCGGCGCGACCCTGCTGATCCTCGCCGACCTGATCGCTCGGACGATCGTCGCCCCCTCGGAGGTCCCCGTCGGCGTCGTGACCGCGCTCCTCGGCGGACCCTTCTTCATCTACCTCTTGCGCCGCGAGGGCAAGAAGGCGGGCGCCCGTGCCTGAGGCGGCGCTCGTCCTCGAACGGGTCTCGGCCACCTACGGTCGTGGACCCGTGCTACGCGGGGTCGACCTGGAGGTCGGCCAGGGCGAGATCGTCGGGCTGGTCGGCCCGAACGGATCCGGCAAGACGACGCTGGTCCGTGTGGCCTCCCGGACGCTGCGGCCCACCTCGGGGCGGGTCCGGGTCTCGGGCGAGGACCTGACCGGGATGAGCGCGCACCAGACGGCCCGGCTCGTGGCGGTCGTGCCGCAGGACGTCGTGCCGGCCTTCTCGTTCACGGCGCTCGAGCTGGTCCTGATGGGGCGCTCCCCGTACCGCTCTCGGTGGGGTGGCGGCACGCCGCAGGACTGGTCCCGCGTGCGGGAGGCGATGGCAGCGACGCAGGTCCAGCACCTGGCCGATCGGCCCGTGGACGAGCTCTCGGGGGGCGAACGTCGCCGGGTGGTGCTCGCCCAGGCGCTCGCGCAGGACGCCCCCGTGCTGATGCTCGACGAACCGACCGCGCACCTCGACGTGCGGCATGTCCTGGATCTGCTCGCGATCGTCCGACGGCTCGCCGTGCGCGAGCGGACCGCCGTCCTGGCGATCCACCACGACCTGAACCTCGCGGCGTCCACGTGCGACCGACTGGTCGCGCTGGATCGGGGCGAAGTCGATCGCCTCCGGACCTCCCGCCGCCGTGGTGACGCCCGACCTGCTCCGCGAGGTCTACGGCGTCGAGGCCGACGTCTCGACCGACCACGCCACGGGTCGCCCGAGCGTTCGGATCGGCGTACCACGGGAGCCGGCGGCCCCGCTCGGTCGCCGGGCGCACGTCGTCGGTGGCGCCGGACGAGGTGCGCCCATCATGCGACGGCTGGCCGAGGCCGGGTTCGAGGTGAGCGTCGGCGTGCTCCATGGCTCGGATACCGACGCGGACGTCGCCGAGCGCCTCAACCTCGTCCGTGTGAGCGTGCCGCCCTACTCGGAGATCGATGCGGAGGCCGAGCGGGTCTGCCGGGGACTGATGCGCGACGCCGACCTGCTCGTCGTGTGCGACGCGCCGTTCGGGCCCGGGAACGTGGCGAACCTGCGTCTCGCGCTCGAGGCGGCGCGAGCGGGGGTCGAGACGATCGTGCTCGAACAGATCCCGGTCGAGGAGCGCGACTTCACCGGCGGGGAGGCCGAGGAGACATGGAACGAATTGCGATCGTTCTCGACGGTCGTCCGGAGCTACGAGGAGCTCGCGTCGGTGCTCGGCTGACGACCGCGTCACCGCGTTCGTGGGTGGCGTCGCACCGGCAGCCGGTCCGTTGGCCAGGCCGGCGAGCGAGGGCAGATCCTCGAGGGGATCGGACGCCGGGTCCGATAGCCGGCTCACGCGGTCCCCCTTGTGTGCCGGGATCACGAACGACACCCGCGTCCCGCCCGACGGGAGCGGATCCGCCCACAGGATGCCCCCATGCTGCGACCACGAGCTGTCGCGCCATGTGGAGCCCGACCCCCGCGCCGGCGCGCTCCTTACGCAGGATGTCTTCGCCGGCCGAGAACGGCTCTTCGAACGCCCGGGAGGCGGTCTGACGCGCCATGCCCTCGCCGTGGTCGGTGACCGACACGACGACGCCTTCGTCCATCGGACGGCCCCTGAGCTGAACGGCCTCGTCCTCGGGCGAGTAGCGGCAGGCGTTGTCCAGCAGCTGCCGGACGATCTCGATGAACCGCATCGGGTCGGCCGACCCGCGGAGCGTTTCGGGGATCTCGCGTTCGAGCGTGACCGCCGGGAACTGGCGGCCGATCTCGTCGGCCACCTGTCGCAGGAGCGGCGACAGGTCGACCTCCGAGACCTCGAGCGACAGCGTGCCCGCGGTCGAGGTCGGCGACGATCAGCATCTCCTCGATCAGCATCGCCAGCTTCTCCAGCGAAGCTTCGAGCTGTCCGATGAACTCCTGCTCCTCTTCCTCGGGCAGGCCGCGGTTCTTGAGGACGTAGGCGATCCCCTTCGCGACGGTGACCGGCGTCCGGAGCTCGTGCGAGATGTTCGCGAGGAAGTCGGCCTTCGCGGTGGTCATCGACTCGAGCTGGGCGGTGACCTCTGCGACCGTGGTCTCGAGCGTGGCGACCTGCCGTCGCCTCGTCGAGGAGCCGGGTCGGCGAGGTCGCCCGCGACCCGAGGGCTGAGCGCCACCGGACCTGCGTGCACCGCCCGCATCGCCCGGAACACGCCGTCGGGGCCCTCATCCTTGGAGACGTACGCGGCCGCGCCCGCCTGCAGCATCTCCGCGGCAACGGTGGGCGAGGCATCGGCCCAGCAGATCACCTTCGTATCGGGGGCGATCGCAAGCAGTCGTCGGACGAGTTCGGCTCCGGACAGGCCCTCGCTCTCGACCTCGGCGACGACCAGCTCCGGATGGGTGCGCGCGGAGACCTCGACGGCTCGCAGGCCGTCGGTGACGGTCTCGATCTCGAGTGCCGCCCCGGACTTGATCAGTACGTACTGGAGCTGCGCGAGACCGTCGGGTGTGTCGCACAGCACCACCTTCGTGGGCATCGTGTTCCAGGTATCGGCGGATGCCCGGGCGGGTTGAGCGCGGGGGACGCCCGCCACGACGGAGGGCCTAGGCCTGCCGGAAGGACGAGCTACTCGACCAGGCCGCTGCGGATCGCGATCGCGACGGCTTGCGCGCGATCGTTCGCGCCGAGCTTCTCGAAGATCCGCTCGAGGTGGGTCTTCACCGTGTGAGGCGAGATCCCCAGATCGTGCGCGACCTCCTTCGTGGTGGCCCCGTATGCCACCTTCTGGAGGATCTCCTTCTCGCGCTCGCGACAGCGGCGGCGCCTCCACACGCTTCTCGGCGATCTGTACCTCTTCGATGAACGCCCGTGTGAGCTGCGGGTGGATCACGGCCTTGCCCTCGAGCGCGAGTCGGGCCGCGTTCACGAGCTCGTCCGCCGACGCGTCCTTGAGGAGGTAGCCGGACACACCCGCCTGGATCGCCTCCGAGATCGAGGCTCGAGACTCGTCGACCGTGAACAGGATCACGCGAGTGTCGGGGGAGGCCTGCCGGATCGCCTTGGTGGCCTCGATGCCGTTCATGCCGGGCATCCGAACGTCCATGAACACGATGTCGGGTGTGAGCTCGCCGACCTTCACGACTGCGTCCTCGCCGCTGTCGGACTCGCCGACGACGACGACGTCGTTGGCGAGATCCAGGGCCGCGTGCAGGCCCTCCCTCGTGACGGGATGGTCATCGACGATGAGGATTCGGATAGGGCCCTCCTCCCGACGCTTCGGATGAGTATCGGCCGTCAGCGGGTCCTCCTTAGGAACGTCCCTTAGGATAGAGGCAGACCTACTCCGAAGGAACGACCTCATATGGACGAGTCCATCTCCCACGACCAGGCCACCTCCGAGGACGCCACTGCGCGAGCCGTTGCCGATGAGGGCACGTCCGACGGCGCCTCGAACGGCGCGCCGGCCGGTGAGCAGGCAGTCCTCGACGCGCTCAAGCACGTCGTGGACCCCGAGCTCGGCATCAACATCGTCGACCTCGGCCTGGTCTACGACGTCGACATCTCCGAGGGCGGAGCGGTCCATATCGAATACACGTTGACGACGATGGGGTGCCCGATCGGGCCGCTGATCGAGCACCAGATGCAATCGTTCCTGGAGGGCGTGCCCGGCGTGACCTCGGTCGAGCCGGAGATGGTCCTTCGGCCGGCCTGGACGCCCGAGATGATGTCCGAGGAGGCCAAGGCCGCCCTCGGGTACTTCTGAGGTTCCGGCCGGGCGGCTCGAACCCCCATTGACACTCGGGACGAGCGGCGGTTCACTTGCACCTGCAATTCCCGGGTGAGGGAGTCGGATCCGTGGTTCGGACGCGGTGCGCCGGTCTGGTGGGGGCGATGATCCCGTCACGCCTGTGCTGTACGAGGCTCCGGCGTCCGATGGACGCCGGCGAGGTCCCGCGCTGACCCGAGTCCCAGACGACCATCGATAAGGGGGCCGCGCGGCGGCCCCTTTCGCGTTTCCCGGGTCCGCGCTCCGGGAGGTTCCACGGATCCGATCGAGTCGTTGGACGGAGGAGGAGGAAGAGAGATGGCCGGACACGCCAAGCCGGAGACGCTCGTCGAGACCGACTGGCTCGAGGAGCACGTCGACGATCCCGCGATCCGGGTGATCGAGGTCGACGAGGATACCGAGGCCTACGAGAAGGGCCACATCCGGGGCGCGATCGGGTGGAACTGGACGACCGATCTGCACACCCAGGTTGGCCGGGACTACGTCGACCAGGATGAGCTCTCGGGGCTCCTGTCGAGGGCCGGCGTCGGCGCCGGCACGACCCTGATCCTGTACGGGGGCAATAACAACTGGTTCGCCGCCTACGCCTACTGGGTGCTGAAGCTCCGTGGGTTCGACGAGGTGAGGCTGTTGAACGGCGGCCGCAAGAAGTGGGAGCTCGAGAGCCGCGAGCTCACGCAGGACGTGCCCTCCGTCTCGCCGACCGGCTTCTCCATCTCGGGCCCAGAGCGCGGAGAGATCCGCGCGCTCCGGGACGAGGTGCTCGGCAAGGTGGCGGGAGCGGCCCGGTTCGTCGACGTCCGGTCACCCGAGGAGTTCCGCGGCGAGAAGCTCGCCCCCGACCATCTCCCACAGGAGCAGGCGCAGGTGCCCGGCCACATCGCCGGCGCGGCTAACATCCCGTGGGCCAAGGCCGCGAACGAGGACGGGACGTTCAAGAGCGCCGCCGAACTGAAGGTCCTCTACGAGGCCGAGGGCATCACCGCCGACCGCGAGATCATCGCGTATTGCCGGATCGGCGAACGTTCGAGCCACACGTGGTTCGCCCTGCAGGAGTTGCTCGGCTACCCGAACGTCAAGAACTACGACGGATCGTGGACCGAGTACGGCTCGCTGGTGGGCGCTCCCGTCGAGAAGGGCTGATCCCTCCGTCCCTTCCCCGGAGGCACGGGCGGCGAAGGCCGTGCGTGCCTCCACCCCGCTGAGCCTCGGTCGATCGACGTCGGTCCCTCGGCGGTACCGACTCGGTCCATTTCCTACCGCCGAGGTGGACTTACGGCCGGAGTGGTGGGTATCCTGACCATGAGGCCGGGCGATCGGCCGATCTGCGGGGAGTGGCCATGGCCGTCACACAGGAAGAGCATCTCCAGGAGCTCGCGAAGGGGTACCGCTTCGACTGGAAGGACGCCGATCACTCCGTCTTCGAGCCGAAGCGGGGTCTGTCACCCGCGGTCGTGGAGGAGATCTCGGCGCTGAAGTCCGAGCCGGACTGGATGCGGAAGTTCCGTCTGAAGGCGCTGAAGCACTTCGAGCAACGCTCGATGCCCTGGTGGGGCGCCGACCTGTCCGACATCGACTTCGCCAACATCTACTACTTCATCCGCTCGACCGAGAAGCAGGCCAAGAACTGGGACGAGCTGCCCGACGACATCAAGGGCACCTGGGACAAGCTCGGGATCCCCGAGGCCGAGAAGAAGTACCTCGGGGGGGTCTCGGCCCAGTACGAGTCCGAGGTCGTGTACCACAAGATCAAGAAGGAGCTCGACGACATCGGGGTCCTGTTCACCGACATGGACTCGGCCCTGCGCGACTACCCGGATCTGGTCAAGGAGTACTTCGGGACGCTCATCCCACCGAACGACAACAAGTTCGCCGCGCTGAACTCGGCCGTGTGGTCGGGCGGCTCGTTCATCTACGTGCCGCCGGGCGTGCACGTCGACATCCCGCTCCAGGCCTACTTCCGGATCAACGCCGAGAACATGGGCCAGTTCGAGCGGACGCTGATCATCGCCGACGAGGGCTCGTACGTGCACTACGTGGAGGGCTGCTCCGCGCCGATCTACACGACCGACTCGCTTCACTCGGCCGTGGTCGAGATCATCGCGAAGAAGGGCGCGCGCGTCCGATACACGACGATCCAGAACTGGTCGACGAACGTCTACAACCTGGTGACCAAGCGCGCGGCGGCCTACGAGGACGCCGTGATGGAGTGGATCGACGGGAACATCGGTTCGAAGGTCACGATGAAGTACCCCTCGATCTACCTGCTCGGTCAGGGCGCACGCGGCGAGGTGCTGAGCGTGGCCTATGCCGGCAAAGGCATGCACACCGATGCCGGGGGCAAGGCGATCCACGCGGCGCCGTACACGACGAGCGTGCTGACCTCGAAGTCGGTTTCCAAGGACGGCGGTCGCACCGGTTACCGCGGTCTCGTCCGCATCGAGCCCGGCGCCCACCACGCGAAGTCGAACGTCCGGTGCGACGCGCTGATCCTGGACGAGGAATCGCGTTCGGACACGTACCCGTACGTCGAGGTCGAAGAGGAGACGGCGCAGCTCGGCCACGAGGCCAGCGTCTCGCGGATCGGCGAGGACCAGCTCTTCTACCTGATGAGCCGCGGTCTCTCCGAGGCCGAGGCGTCCGCGATGATCGTGAACGGGTTCATCGAGCCGATCACGCGCGAGCTGCCGATGGAGTACGCGGTCGAGCTCAACCGCCTGGTCGAGCTGCAGATGGAAGGCGCGATCGGCTAGCAGCCTCCGCTGCACCACCCCGCAGGCGTCGCCGCGTACCATCACCCACGTGGGTCCGCGGATCTTCGGCATCACCGCGCTTCGAGCACCGGTCGTCGCCGTCATCCGGCGGGGTCCGACCGACTGGATGCATCTCTCCCGGTGGGATCTCGAGACCCCCGCGTACGAACCCGGCGCGTGGCTCCGGGGCACGATCTACCCGCAGCGGTGCGACCTGTCGCCGGACGGCCGCTGGTTCGCCTACTTCGCGCTCAAGGGGTCGGCGGAGTGGGAGCTCGGCGCTACGTACATCGTGATCTCGCGGCTGCCATGGCTCACGGCGCTCGCCGGATGGGGGATCGGGAGCACGTGGACGCGGGGGCTGCAGTTCGTCGACGATCCCGGTGTGTTCGAGGTCGACGAGCCCGACCTCGGTGACCTCGGGCCGGCGCGCGGACGCTTCGGGCTGCGCCTGTCGCGTGCGGACTCCTTCGCCGTCGAGCGTCGCCGCGGCTGGACGGAGACGGCCGAGACACCGCCTCGTGCCGCCGACGACGCTTGGGACGAACGCCGAGGCGACCGCATCGTGATGGAGAAGGCCCGTCCGAGCGCGCGCGGCTCGGACCGTCTCACCGTCCGGGGCACGTACGCGGCCATCCGCGAGCTGCATGGGACGCGCACGGACGTGCGCTACGAACTGCGGTCCGGCAACCTCACCCGCCACCTCGAGGACGTGCAATGGGCGGACTGGGACGAGCAGGGCCGCCTGCTGATCGCGACGGCCGAGGGCCGGTTGCAGATCCGCGACGGAGCGCGCGGAACGATCCTGTGGGAGGCGAATGAGGGCGAGCTCGAGCCCGATCCCACACCGCCGCCCGCGGAGGCGTCGACCTGGTGAGGGAAGTGCCGACACGGAGGGGGAGACGGGATGCGGTACGCGATCATCGCACGTGACGGAACCGACCCCGGAGCCAAGGCGCGGCGCCTGGCAGCTCGGCCCGCCCACCTGGAACGGGTGGCACCCTTCGTCGAGCGCGGGCGGGTCCTGATCGGGGGCGCGATCTTGGACGAGGCGGGGGACATGGTGGGTTCGATCCTGCTCACGGACTTCTCCGGGCGGGAGGAGGTCGAGGCGTGGATCGCCGAAGACCCGTACGTGGCCGGCGGGGTCTGGAAGCAGATCGAGGTCCTGGACTTCCGACCGGCGGTGGGTGCCTGGTTCCCGCAGGGATGAGCGCTCCGGGGCAGCGAATCCGACCCGGTTGATAGGATTTCGGCCGTGACCACCGCGACCACCGGCTTCGACGAGCACGCCCTGGCGGCTCTGCCCTCGCCGGCGCCGTTCCTCGATCGCATCCGCCGGCGGGCCTTCGAGGAGTTCGAGGCGCTCCCCATCCCGTCGCAGGAGACCGAGGAGTGGCGCTACACCGACCTGGAGGACTTCGGTTTCGACCTGCGGCCGTTCGTCGGGGGCGGCCGGGCGGAGAACCTGGACCAGGTGCCCGAGGAGATCCTCGCGGCCGCCGGCCAGGTCGGCGAGCGCGCAGGCCTGCAGATCCAGCGCAACTCGGAGGTGATGGTCTCCCATCTGGATCCCGCGCTCGCGGTCAAGGGCGTGTGGTTCGGCGATCTCGACCGGGCGATCGAGGAACGGCCCGAGCTCGTCGAGCCCTCCCTGCACAGCCTGGTCGCGACCGACCGCTCGAAGTTCACCGCCCTGCACGCCGCCTTCCGAACCGGCGGCACCTTCCTGTACGTCCCGCCCGGCGTCGAGATCGAGCTGCCGCTGCAGACGATGACGTGGATCGATGCCGGGGATGCGGCGGTCTTCCCGCGGACGCTGCTGGTCGCCGGCGAGAACGCCGAGGTCACGTTCATCGACCGGTACGGCTCGCCTGCGCTCGGCCGGGCGCTCTCCGACGCGATCGTCGAGATCCATGCCGGCCAGGGCTCGCGGGTCCGCTACGTCGCGCTCCAGGAGTACGGCGAGGGCGTGACGCACCTCGCGGTCCAGCGGGCGCGCGTCGGCAAGGACGCGAACCTGAAGACGCTCGGCGTGGCCTTCGGGGCGAGCCTCGCGCGCGCGGAGGTGGAGGCGCTCCTCGCCGAGGACGGCGGGAGCTCGGAGATGCTGGGTGTGTACTTCGGCGACGCCGAGCAGCACATCGACCACCGGTCGATCCAGGACCACGTGGGCTCGCGCACCTCGAGCGACCTCCTGTACAAGGGCGCGATGCGCGACTCCTCGAACGCGATCTACGTCGGGACCGTGGTCATCGAGAAGGGTGCCCATTCGTGCAACGCCTACCAGACGAACCGGAACATCTTGCTGTCCGAGCACGCGAGGGCGCACTCGGTCCCGAACCTCGAGATCTTGAGCAACGACCCCACCCGCTGCGGCCACGCCGCGAGCGTCGGCCCCGTCTCGGACGACGAGCTCTTCTACCTGATGAGCCGCGGCATCCCCGAGAAGGAGGCCGAGCGCCTCATCGTGTTCGGCTTCTTCGCCGAGGTGCTCGATCGCGTTGACATCGCCGAGATCCGCGAGGGGCTCGAGCAGGCGATCGAGAACGAGATCGCGAGGGGGGTCCGATGACGCTGGTCCGGATCTGCGGGGTGGACGAGGTGCCCGAGGGCGAGGTCCGGCGGTTCGAGCTGGACCACCGGCCGTTCGCGGTCGCGAACCTGGGTGCCGAGGGATACCGCGTCGTGGATGCGATCTGCTCGCACGCGCACTATTTCCTGGACGAAGGGGAGGTCGATCTCGACGACGAGACGATCGAGTGCCCCAAGCACGGCTCGACGTTCGACCTCAACACGGGCAAGCCGCGGACGCTCCCGGCGACCCAGCCGGTCGAGGTGTTCGCGACCAAGATCGAGGACGACGACGTGATGATCGAGGTACCGGAGGAGAGCTGACATGACGCAACCGGCGACGCTGGAGATCGAGGGTCTCGAGGCCACCGTGGAGGGCAAGCCGATCCTGAAGGGGATCGATCTCGCCGTGAAGCAGGGCGAGACCCACGCGCTCATGGGCCCGAACGGCTCGGGCAAGTCGACCCTGGCGAACGTCCTGATGGGCCGCCCCGGATACACGCTCACGGCCGGTCGGGTGCGGTTCAAGGGCGAGGACATCACCAGGCTCACCGCCGACCAGCGGGCACAGCGCGGCTTGTTCCTGGCGATGCAGTACCCGGTGGAGATCCCCGGGGTCTCCGTCGTCAACTTCCTGAGGACCGCGTACAAGAGCGTCAAGGGCGAGGAGATCAACGCGCTGGAGTTCCGCAAGCACATGAAGGCGAAGATGCAGCTGATCGGCGTCGAGGACGAGATGGTCCAGCGGTACGTGAACCAGGGGTTCTCGGGTGGGGAGAAGAAGAAGAACGAGATCCTGCAGCTCGCGGTCCTCGAGCCCGAGATCGCCGTGCTCGACGAGACCGACTCGGGCCTGGACATCGACTCGCTGAAGGCGGTCGCCGGCGGCGTGGCACAGCTGATCGGGCCGGACCTCGGCGTCCTGCTGATCACGCACTACCAGCGGATCTTGAACTACATCACGCCCGACTTCGTCCACGTGATGATCGACGGGCGTATCGTGAAGTCCGGCGGCAAGGAGCTCGCGCACGAGCTCGAGGAGAAGGGCTACGAGGGCGTCCGCAAGGAGCTCGGCCTGGGCGAGCCCGTCGCGACACCGTAGGAGGGCAGAAGGTGGCGGTCACGCAGCAGCGCTCGGCGGGCCTCGACGTCGCCCGTATCCGCGAGGACTTCCCGATCCTTGGGCGGACGGTCGAGGGCAGGCCGCTCGTCTACCTGGACTCCGCCGCGACGTCGCAGAAGCCTAACCAGGTGATCGACGCCGAGGCGGACTTCTACCGCAACCACAACGCGAACGCGCACCGCGGGATCTACATGCTCGCCGAGGAAGCCACCGAGCTGTATGAGCAGGCACGAGCGAAGCTGGCCCGGTTCGTCGGCGCGCCGCAACCCGAGACGATCGTGTTCACCCGTGGGACGACGGAGTCGACGAACCTCGTCGCGTACGCGTGGGCCCGCCGCCTGGCCGAGGGCGACGAGATCCTCCTGTCCGAGATGGAGCACCACTCGAACATCGTGCCGTGGCAGCTCGCCGCGCGGGACACGGGCGCGGTGCTGCGGTACCTGCCCCTCACCGACGACGGGCTGCTCGACCTGTCCGACCTCGGAACCTTCCTGACGGAGCGGACCAAGCTGCTCGCGATCACCGGCATGTCGAACTCGCTCGGAACGCTGCCGCCGGTCCGGGACCTGGCCGACGCGGCGCACGCGGTCGGTGCGCTCGTGCTCGTGGACGGGGCGCAGCTCGTGCCGCACGTCCCGGTGAACGTCGCCGAGCTCGACTGCGACTTCCTCACGATCAGTGGCCACAAGATGCTCGGTCCGACCGCCTCGGGCGGGCTGTTCGCCAAGCTCGAGCATCTGGAGGCGATGGATCCGTTCCTGGGCGGCGGGCACATGATCCAGGAGGTCTTCCCCGACCGGTCCACCTGGAACGACGTCCCGTACAAGTTCGAGGCCGGGACGATGAACATCGCGCAGGAGGTGGGGCTCGGAGCGGCGATCGACTACCTGGAGGGTCTCGGCATGGATGCGGTCCGCGAGCACGAGGAGGAGATCACCGCCTACGCAATCGATCGCCTGCTCGGCGCCGGGGCGCGGGTGTTCGGGCCCACGGACGTGAGCGTCCGCGGCGGCGCGGTGAGTTTCTGGTACCAGGACGTCCACCCGCACGACCTCGCGACGATCCTGAACGAGGAGGGCGTCGCCATCCGAGCCGGCCACCACTGCAACCAGCTCGTGATGCGACGCTACGGCGTGCCGGCCACGGCACGCGCGAGCTTCTACGTGTACAACTCCAACGACGAGGTCGATGCCCTCGTCGAGGCTCTCGGCAAGGCCGAGAGCGTGTTCGCCTGAGGGGGAGACGGTGGCGCTCGACGACATCTACAAGGAAGTCATCCTCGACCACTACAAGAATCCACGGAACAAGCGCGAGATGCCCGACGCGGAGTTCTCGTGCTCGAAGAACAACCCGCTGTGCGGCGACGAGATCACCGTGTTCGTGCACGAGGACGACGGCAAGGTGCTCGACGTCTCGTTCGTCGGGCAGGGGTGCTCGATCAGCCAGAGCTCGGCCTCGATGATGACGGAGGCCGTGGCCGGCAGGACCCGCGAGGAGGTCGAGGAACGGATCGGCGGGTTCCGCGGAATGATGGCCGGCGAGGTCGAGGCCGACGAGGACGCGTTCGGGGAGCTCGTGGCGCTCAAGGGCGTGGTGAAGTACCCGGTCCGGGTGAAGTGCGCGGTGCTCGCCTGGGACGTGCTCCAGGAGGCCCTCGCGGGTGAGGGGGAGGCGGAGGGCTCGGCTCCCCACTAGGGCGCGCGTTTCGCCACGAACCCCTCGTCGCCGACGGGCCGCTCGTCGTGCGTGAGGGGGACGGCTCGCACATCGAACCCTGCCCCCGCGATCAGCCGGAGCCAGGTCTCGCGCGGGAACAGGCCGCACAGGTGCTCGTCGAGCTCGGTGTGGACCGAGCCATCCGGCTCGTGGAAGACATACGTGAGGTCCATCCGGACCGTCGTGTCGTGGGGGTCGGGATCCCAGGTCCACTCGAGGTAGCGCAGGGCCCGGTCCGGGCCGTCGTGGCCTCCGTGGTCGACCGTGGGCTCGAAGGTCTCGGTGACGTGATCGGGGACGAACAACCCGACCCCGCCTGGGCGACAGTGCGTGAACGCGGTCGCGAACACCGCGCGGAGATCGTCCTCCGTCGTCATGTAGGCGATCGCATCGTGGACGAAGACGGCGTCGAACGTCCTCTCGAGCCGCACCGTGCGCATGTCGCCCTCGATGTGCTCGCACTCGGGGTTCAGGCGGCGGCTCACGTCGAGCATCTGTGGTGAGCGGTCGACGAGGGTGAGCCGGAAATGGGCCTTCAGGTGCGACGCGTTGTTGCCGCCCCCCGAGCCGAGCTCCAGCACATCGCGTGCGGCGCCTCCTGACGCGCCGCTGATCAGCCGGCGGTACTCCTCGGCCTCATCGATGTAGTCCTCCGGCGCCGAGAGCATCGGCCACCACCCGGCAAGATCGCGGTAGAGCCTCGGCAACTCATCCACGGTCCGAGCCTAGACGAACCCTCCCGCCGCCCGCCGTCCGAGGCTCTAGGCTTCGCGGGTGCCGAAGCTCAGACCCTCGCTGGACTGGCTGCTCGTGCTCGTTCCGGTCTCGATCGTGCTCCAACTGGCCGGCGGCAACGAGCTGGTGATCTTCCTGACATCGGCCGGCGCGATCGTGCCGCTCGCGGGGCTGATCGGGCGTTCGACCGAGCAGCTCGCCCTGCACACCGGCCCGCGGATCGGCGGCCTCGTGAACGCCACCTTCGGCAACGTGACCGAGCTCGTCATCGCGGTGTTCCTGATCCTGGACGACCAGACCGACATCGTGAAGGCCTCGCTCACCGGGTCGATCCTGGGGAACCTGTTGCTGGTCCTCGGTCTGTCCTTCCTGGTTGGTGGTCTCAAGCATGAGGAGCAGACCTACAACGCGCGGTCGGCTTCGATCCACGCGACGTCGCTCGTCCTCGCCGTGACCGCGCTGCTCATGCCGGCGCTCTTCGCGATCTCGCAGCGCAGCGAGACCGAGCTGGAGCGCGAGGTGGTGAGCGGCACCGTGGCGGCCGTGCTGATCGCGCTCTACGCCGCCGCCCTGTTCTTCACCCTGGTCACCCACGAGCACCTGTTCCGAACGCCCTCGCCCGAGGAGCATGCCTCCTGGTCCCGTGGAAAGGCGATCACCGTGTTGCTGGTCGCCACGGCGTTCGTGGCGCTGGAGGCGGAGCTCCTCGTGGCCTCGCTCGAGCCCGCCCTCGAGGATCTCGGCCTGTCCGAGCTGTTCGTCGGCCTGATCGTGATCCCGATCATCGGCAACGCGGCGGAGCACTCGTCGGCGATCATGTTCGCCCTGCGCGACAAGGTGGACGTCACCCTCGAGATCGCGATCGGCTCGTCCACCCAGATCGCGTTGTTCGTGGCGCCGGCGCTGGTGTTCATCAGCCTGTTCGTCGGTCACCCGATGGACTTCGTGTTCAGCACGTTCGAGGTGGCCGCCGTGGCGCTGTCGACCGTGCTGGTCTTCATGATCTCGAGCGACGGTCGGAGCAACTGGCTCGAAGGCGCGCAACTGACAGGCGCGTACGTCATCATGGCCATCTCGTTCTTCTTCGTGGAGACGCTGTGAGGGGATCGGCTCGCGTGGCAGGCCTCGGCCTGTTCCTGTGGATGGTCCTGGTCCCGTCGCCGGCCGGCGCCCAGGGGTTCGTCTTCGAGTCGACCCCGCGCTTCGACGTCCACATCGGGATCGAGCCCTCCGGCGACCTGCTGGTCACCGAGACCATCGTGCAGGAGTTCGGCTCGACCCCCCGGCACGGGATCTTCCGGTTCATCCCGGATCGGCTCTGGTACGACGAGAAGTTCGACCGCGTGTACCCGATCGAGCTCCTATCCGTGAGCACCTCCGCGAACACCCCCGACGACGTCGAGACCAAGGAGGAGAACGGCAACTTCGTGATCCGCATCGGCGATCCCGACACCACCGTCACGGGGCGTCACACGTACGAGATCGTCTATCGGGTCAAGGGCGCGATGAACGGGTTCGGGGACCACGACGAGCTGTTCTGGAACGCGATCGGCGATCGGTGGGAGCAGTCGATCGGCCAGATGAACGTCCGCGTGTCGGCACCCGCGGACGTGACCCGGGTGGCCTGCTATCAGGGGACCTTCGGGTCGACGACCCCGTGCGACCAGGCGCAGATCACCAAGAAGGGCGACGCGATCTTCTCGCAGTCGAACCTGCCCGCCCTCCAGGCGATGTCCGTCGTGGTCGCGCTCCCTCCGGGGGCCGTCGCGAGCACCGCGCCGATCCTGGATGAGCGGTGGAGCTTCGACGAGGCGTTCAGCCGGACGCCGCTCACCGTCGGCGGAGGGACCGGGCTCCTCCTGGTCGTGGTCGGCGGGCTCGGGGTCATGATGTGGCGACGCGGAAGGGACGTCCGGTTCAAGGGGTCGCAGATCGACCAGGTGATGGGCGCTCCCGCCGACGCCCAGACGCAGGCGGTCCCGCTGCTCGAGAAGAACGCGTCCGTCGTCGAGTTCGCGCCGCCGGAGGGCCTACGGCCGGGGCAGGTCGGGACGCTGATCGACGAGGAGGCGAACACCCTCGACGTGAGCGCCACGATCGTCGACCTCGCCGTCCGCAAGTTCCTGGTAATCGAGGAGATCCCGAAGACCTGGATTCTGGGCAAGGCCGACTGGAACCTGCGTCGCCTGCCCGATCCCGACGGCGACACGCTCCTGCCGTACGAGAGGAAGCTGCGCGACGGCCTGTTCGAGGACGGCGACCAGGTCGAGCTCTCGGCGTTGCGGAAGAAGTTCGCCGAGCGTCTGCGGAAGGTGAAGGACGCCCTGTACAAGGACATGGTCGCCCGGAAGTGGTTCCTCCGGCGACCCGACCGGGTGCGGCAGACATGGGTGGTGATCGGATCGCTCGCACTTGCGCTCGGGATCGCCCTCACGATCGTGCTGGCGTCCTTCACGAAGCTCGCCTTGCTCGGCGTGCCGTTCGCGATCGGCGGCCTGCTTCTGCTCATCGGGGCGAAGCGGATGCCCGCGCGGACCGCCCGGGGGACGGCGATGACCCGCCGCGTGAAGGGGTTCCGCATCGTGATCGAGAAGGCCGAGGAGCACATGTCGAAGTGGGCGGAGCAGGAGAACGTGTTCACCCGCCTCCTGCCGTTCGCCGTGGTCTTCGGGGTCACGGACAAGTGGGCGAAGGCGTTCGAGTCGCTCGGACGGTTGCCCAGCGACACCACCTGGTACGTGAGCAGCCGGCCGTTCGTCTACGCACAGTTCGCCGACAGCATCGACTCGTTCACCGTCACGACGAGCGGCACGATCGCCGCGACGCCCGCCGGATCGGGCTCGAGCGGCTTCGGCGGTGGGGGGGCGGGCGGCGGTGGCGGTGGTGGGGGCGGAGGCTCCTGGTAGGGTCGCCGCCCAGACCGGGACCGGGGTGACCGCGGGGTTCGCACGCGATGGACATCGTCTTCAGCCAGGATCCCCGAGACTTCGCCCGGCGCGATTGGTCCGCGCTCGTCACGACGGATCCGGCAGGGACGTTCTTCCACACCCCGGGGTTCCTGAAGCTGTACTGGGAGGAATTCGCGAACCGTCCCGATCATCTGCTCCTCGCGTTCGCCGAGCAAGACGGGGAGCAGGTCGGCGCGGTGGCGTTCGAACGCTTCGACCGCACGCTCCGGTTCCTCGGTGGCACCGAGGTTACCGACTACATGGGCCCGGTGGCGTTGCCACGGGTCCAGGCGGCCGTCGCGACGGAGCTGTTCGCGGAGCTCGGGCGCCTCGACGGCTGGACGGAGGCCGACCTCCGCGGACTCCCGGAGGACCGGGCGTGGCTCTCGTTCCTCACCGAAGCGGCTGCGGTGCAAGGGTTCGAGACCGAGGTGCTCGACGACCGGAACGGCGTGGCGCCCTTCCTCCCCCTGCCCGGCTCCTACGACGAGTACCTGGAGCGGTTGCCCTCCAAGCTGCGTCACGAGATCAGACGCAAGGCGCGGCGCCTGGAAACGGAGGTGGGGCCGTGGCACATGTGCCTCGCGACCGCGGACTCGCTCGAGGTCTTCCTGGATCGCTTCGTCGAGCTGCACCGTACGAGCGAGGGACCGAAGGGTGTCTTCATGCAACCCGGGATGGAGATCTTCTTCCGCCGGCTGGGCGAGGCGTTCCTGCCGCTCGGCGTGTTCAGCCTCACGTTCATCGAGACGGCCGAGCACGTGAAGCTGGCCGGCTCGATCGGCTTCCGGTTCGAGGGGACGTACTCGCTCTACAACTCGGCGTTCGACCGTGCGTATCAGCCCGTGTCGCCCGGCATGGTCCTGGTGGCCGAGGACATCCGCATGGCGATCGAGGCCGGGTGCTCCGCGTTCGACATGCTGAAGGGCGATTACGCGTACAAGTACCGATTCGGGGCGGCGCCCAGGCCGATCAAGCGGTTGGTCGTGCGGCGCTGAGCGACTACTCGACGAACGCGCGCAAGACCTCGAGGACCACGATCGCGAGCGCCTCGTCACCGCCGACGACCAGGTCGCCGTCGTCGAGGTACGCGTCCGCAGCGACCCGCCGACCGGCGACCAGCGCGAACGCTGTACCGCGCCCGTCGATGAACGCGTCGGGCTTCTTGTCCTCGGGGGGAGTCGTCCTCGGCTCGAGGCCCCAGTGCCAGGTGCCCTCGCCCACGCCCTCCAGGTCGACCTGGATGCTCCGGCCCGGGAACGACACTCCCGCCCGCCCGAGCGCCCACGGGAGCATCCGGATGGCGAGGTCGTTGGTCAGATAGACCGGCCAGTGCTGCGGGTTCTCGTCCAGCCCGGAGCCCTCGCGGATGTCCTCACCGTGGAACCACCATTCGATGATCCGCGACTGGACGAGGTACCGGACGCCGATCTCGCCGGCGACCCACTCGACCTTCCTGGTCCTCCAATCGTCGTCGGACAGTCGGGCGGCCAGGACGAGGAACGCATCGGCCGCCTTGCCCCAATCCGTGATCAGCTGACGCGTGGGGACGTCGTCCCGAACCTTGATGGCCCACTCGTTGAAGCCGTTCACCCACAGCCCGCCATCGTTGGCCTGTCGGAACAGGTCGAACTCGGTCGCCGGTTCGCCGGCGAGGAGCTGAGCGGCGGCGGTGTCCTGCGCGGCGAGGTGGGCGACGATGTCGCGGTTCCGCCAGCCGGCGCAGAGGCTCTCGGCGTCCCAGGCGTCAGGCGCCGCGTACTGCATCGTCCGGCCGAGGCGTTCACGCTCCGCGCGGGCGATCCCGAGCATCTGGGTGCGGTCGATCGTCACCTGGTCGCTCCTCGTCTGTCTCGCCCCTGCGTCTCGGTTCTGCCGCTCGGGAGCGGGGACCGTTCGCCAGGGCCATCGCGGCCGCCGTATCGTACCCGGCGTCACCCTGCGGTTATCGTTGGCCGCGTGAGCAAGGCGATCGATCGCTTCCTCGACTCGGCCCGGGTGCTCGGGCACCCGGTCGAGGTCCGCCGCTTCCCCGAGGGGACCAAGACCGCCCCAGACGCGGCCCGAGCGATCGGATGCGGGGTGGCGCAGATCGTGAAGTCCCTCGTCTTCCTCGCTGACACCGATGCCGTGCTGGCGCTCACCAGCGGGGCAAACCGAGTCGACGTCCGCCGTCTGGCGGCCCTCGCGGGCGCCTCGCGAGCCCGGCGGGCGAAGCCGGAGGAGGCGCGGGCGGCCACGGGCTTCGCGGTCGGCGGGACCCCACCGTTCGGGCATCCCGAGCGCGTCCGAACGTTCCTGGACCGAGACCTCCTCGCCTTCGAGGAGATCTGGGCGGCGGCGGGCACGCCAGACGCGGTCTTCCGAACCACCCCCGATGAGCTGGTGCGCACGACCGGCGCGGAGGTCGCGGACCTCAAGGAAACCCCATCCCCGGGGTAGGAAAGGGCGCCCGAGCCGGTAGAATCGTTCGAGCAGCCGCAGACGTCTCCCACGGAGGACCGATGATCCAGCTGACCGAATCCGCAGCCGGCAAGGTGAAAGAGCTCCTCGTCGAGGAGGGCCGCTCGGACATCGCGCTGCGGGTGGCCGTCCAGCCGGGTGGTTGCTCGGGTCTTCGGTACGCCATGTACCTGGACGATCAGCTCTCGGACAAGGACGTGGCCGAGGAGCAGTTCGGCGTCAAGGTCGTCATCGACCGGATGAGCGTCCCGTACCTGTCGGAGGCCAAGATCGACTTCGTCGACACGCTCGAGGCATCGGGCTTCACGATCGACAACCCCGTCGCGCAGGGCTCGTGCGCCTGCGGGCACTCCTTCCACTAGCGCCGGCGGAGCCTCCCTCCGCGAGGCCCCGAGCTCAGACGGCGTCCAGCGCCGCCCGCAACCCATCTCGGAGCTCGTCCAGCTCGCCCGGGTCCAGGACCAGCGCGGGTGAGACCTGCAGGGCCCCGATCCCCAGGGCGCGGGTGAGGATCCCGTGCTCGCGGCACGCCGCGACCACACGCGCGGGGAGCGTCGGTTCGGCTTCGAGCGCCTGGGTGGCGAACTGCACGGCGGCGAGCACGCCGGTCCCGGCCCGGACCTCGCCCACGAGCTCGTGTTCCGCGAGCGGGGCCAGCGCGACGGCGAGATCGTGCTCGAGCTCGAGTGCCCGCCTCGGCAGCGCCTCGCGCTCCATCACGTCGAGGTTCGCGAGCGCCGCGGCCGCGGCGCTCGCGTGACCCGAGTACGTGTAGCCGTGACGCCACAGGCCGGCGTTCGGTCGCCAGAAGGGTTCCGCCACCCAAGGCGCGGCGATCACGCCGCCCATCGGCAGGTAGCCGCTGGTGATGCCCTTGGCGCAGGTCACGATGTCCGGCTGGAGATCCCACCGTGAGCTCGCGAACCACTCACCGAGGCGGCCGAACCCCGTGATGACCTCGTCGGCCACGAACAGGACGCCCGCCTCCCGGCAGATCGCCCGCACCTCCTCCAGGTAGCCGGGCGGAGGGGCGAACACGCCGCCGGCGCCGATCACCGGCTCGCAGAAGAACGCGGCCACCCGCTCGGGGCCGGCCGACGAGATCGCATCGCGGAGCGCCGCCGCCGAGTCCCACGCGACCTTTACGACGTCGCCGACGAGCGGGCCGTGTCCGGCGGCGTTGGCCTCGATGCCCGCGAGGCTCGTCCCCGCCACGTGCATGCCGTGGTACGCGTGCTCGCGGGTGACGAGCAGCGTGCGCCCGGTCTCGCCGTGGAGCTGCCAGTACCGGCGGGCCATCTTCGTCGCGGTGTCGATCGAGTCCGAGCCGCCGCTCGTCAGGAAGACCTTGGAGCCCTCGACGGGCGCGATCGCCCCGACGCGCTCGGCGAGCTCGATCGCGGGCCGGTTCGACAGGTCGCCGAACGTCGAATACGCCGACAGCCGGACGAGCTGGCGGTGCGCCGCTTCCGCGATCTCCTCGCGGCCGTACCCGACGTTGCAGTACCAGAGCGCCGCGGTCGCATCGAGGTAGCGCCGGCCGTCCTCGTCCCAGACGTGGACACCCTGCCCGTGGTCGACCACGAGCTCGCCGCCGGACTCGACGGCGGCCATGTCGGCGAAGGAGTGCCAGAAGGTTCCCACGGGCTCGTTCACGGTAGCAGTCCGGCCGCGGGAGACCGCGGAGCCGGCGAGATGCTCAGGTGGGCTCGTACGCGAGGTTCGGACGGAGCCACGTCTCGGCCTCGCGGCGGTCCATCCCGCAGCGGGCCGCGTAGTCCTCGACCTGGTCCCGGCCGAGGCGCCCCACGTTGAAGTACCGCGCTGCCGGATGCGCGAAGTACAGGCCGGAGACGCTGGCCGCGGGGGTCATCGCGAAGTGCTCGGTGAGGTCGATGCCGACCGTCCGCGCGTCCAGGAGCTCGAACAGCGTCGCCTTGCGCGTGTGATCGGGGCACGCGGGGTAGCCGAACGCCGGCCGGATGCCGCGGTAGCGCTCGGCGATGAGCTCCTCGCCGGTCATCGCCGGACCCGACTCGTACCACTCGCGGCGGGCGCGCTCGTGCAGCCACTCGGCGAACGCCTCCGCCAAGCGGTCCGCCAGCGCCTTCACCATGATCGCCTGGTAGTCGTCGTGATCCGCCTCGAACCCCGCCGCGAGCTCGTCGACCCCGAGACCGGCCGTGACGGCGAACGCGCCCACGTGATCGGTCAGACCCGACACCGCCGGCGCCACGTAGTCGGCCAGCGACCGGCTGGGCCGGTCGTCGCCGTGGTCCGCCTGCTGCCGAAGCATCGGGAACCTCCGGCCGTCCGGGAGCACGACGTCGTCGCCCTCGGCGGATGCCGGCCAGAACCCGTAGACGCCCCTCGCCGACAGGGAACGTTCGTCGACGATGCGGTCGAGGAGCTGGTTCGCGGCCTCGAACAGATCACGGGCCGCCCCGCCGTGCCGGGGGTGATCGAGGATCTGCGGGTAGCGACCCTTCAGCTCCCAGGCCGTGAAGAAGAACGTCCAGTCGATGTACGGGCGGAGCATGGCCAGCTCGGGTTCGACGACGCGGGCGCCGGTGAACGCGGGCTCGGGGAGATCCTCCTGGCGCCAGACGATCGGCGTCGGGCGCTCGGCGGCGATCCGGTACGGCAGCAACGGGTGGGCCTCGCGCTCGGCGTGGAGCTGCCGGAGGCGGTGCTGATCCTCGCGATTGACCCGGTCCAGCTTGGAGCGCCGCTCCGGATCCAGCAGGTCGGAGACCACCCCCACCACGCGCGACGCGTCGATCACGTGGACGACCGGCTGCCCGTACTCAGGGGCGATCCGCACGGCGGTGTGCTGCCGCGACGTCGTCGCGCCGCCGATCAGCAGGGGGAGGTCGAGGCCTCGCCGCTCCATCTCCTTGGCGACGACCTCCATCTCGCCCAACGAGGGCGTGATGAGACCCGAACACCCCACGATGTCGCATCCCTCGGCCACCGCGGTGTCCAGGAGCACGTCGGGCGGGACCATCACGCCGAGGTCGATCACCTCGTAGTTGTTGCAGCCGAGCACGACGCCGACGATGTTCTTGCCGATGTCGTGCACGTCACCCTTGACGGTGCACAGCACCACCTTGCCCTGCGCGCGGGGGCCGTCCGCGCCCAGACGCAGCTTCTCCTCCTCCATGAACGGCTCGAGGTACGCGACCGCCCGCTTCATCGCCCGTGCGCTCTTGACGACCTGCGGCAGGAACATCTTGCCGGCGCCGAACAGATCGCCGACGACCTGCATCCCGGCCATCAGCGGTCCCTCGATCACGTCGAGGGGCCGCTCGTGGGCCTGCCGGGCCTCTTCCGTGTCCCGCTCGATGAACTCGTCGATCCCGTGGACGAGCGCGTGCTTCAGACGTTCTTCGACCGAGGTCTCGCGCCAGGACAGATCGAGCTCCTTCTTCATCGCGCCGCCCTTGACGGTCTCGGCGAACGAGACCATCCGCTCGGTGGCGTCGGGGCGGCGGTCGAAGATGATGTCCTCGACGTGCTCGAGCAGATCGGCGGGGATGTCCTCGTACAGCGCGATCTGGCCCGCGTTCACGATCGCCATGTCGAGGCCCGCGGCGATCGCGTGGTACAGGAAGGCCGAGTGGATCGCTTCGCGGACGGCGTCGTTGCCACGGAAGCTGAACGAGAGGTTGGAGACGCCGCCCGACACCTTCACGCCGGGTAGCCGCTGCTTCAGCAGCCGGGTGGCCTCGATGAACGCCTTGGCGTACGTGTTGTGCTCCTCGATCCCCGTCGCGATCGCGAGGATGCAGGGGTCGACGACGATGTCCTCGGCGATGTAGCCGGCCTCGTCGATCAGCAACCGGACCGATCGCTCGAGGATCTCCAGTTTGCGTTCGACGGTATCGGCCTGTCCGTGCTCGTCGAACGCCATCACGACCACCGACGCCCCGTAGCGCTTGATCCGCCTGGCCTTGTCGAGGAGGTCCGCCTCGCCTTCCTTCAGGCTGATCGAGTTCACGATGCCCTTGCCCTGCAGGCACTTCAGACCGGCCTCGAGCACCTCCCACTTGGAGGAGTCGACCATCACCGGGACGCGGGCGATGTCGGGCTCGGTCGCGATCAGGTTGAGGAAGGTGGTCATCGCCTTCACGCCGTCGAGCAGGTCGGCGTCCATGTTGACGTCGAGCATGTTGGCGCCGCTGCGCACCTGGTCGGCGGCGATCTCGACCGCGGCCTGGTAGTCGCCGGCCTCGATCAGCCTGCGGAACCGTGCCGAGCCCGTGACGTTCTGCCGTTCGCCGATCATCACGAAGCCCGTGTCCGGCGTGATCGCGAACGGCTCGAGTCCGCTGAGCGCGGTCACGGTCCCTGGCGCGGGCACCCTCCGCGGCGGGAGCCCGGCCACGGCATCCGCGATCGCGCGCACGTGGTCGTCGGTGGTCCCGCAGCATCCCCCAGGATGTTCGCGAGACCGCTCTCGGCGAACTCGCGCAGGTACTTCGCGGTGGTCTCGGGACGCTCGTCGTACCCGCCGAAGGCGTTCGGGAGCCCGGCGTTCGGATGGCAGGTCGTGTACACGGGCGCGATCCGCGCCAGCGATTCGAGGTACGGACGCATCTCCGCGGCGCCGAGGGCGCAATTGACGCCGACCGTGAAGGGTTGGGCGTGAGCCACCGAGAGCCAGAACGCGTCGATCGTCTGACCCGAGAGGGTGCGGCCGCTGCGGTCCGTGATCGTGACCGAGATCATGAGCGGCACGTCCGGCGCGACGTCGGCGGCGGCCGCGATCGCCGCCTTGGCGTTCAGCGTGTCGAAGATCGTCTCGATCAGAAGCAGGTCGACCCCGCCCTCGACGAGCCCGCGGATCTGCTCCGCGTACGCCTCGGTCATCCGGTCGAACGTGACCGTTCGGTAGGCGGCCTCGTTCACGCGCGGCGAGAGCGAGAGCGTCTGGTTGGTCGGCCCGACCGATCCCGCGACGAACCGGTCGGGCCCGAACGCGCCCACGGCACGCCGCGCGATCTCGGCGCCCGCGCGGTTGATGTCGGCCACGGCTCCCTCGAGCCCGTAATCGGCCTGGGCGATCGCCGTCGCGGTGAACGTGTTCGTGGTGACGATGTCGGCGCCCGCGGCCAGGTACGAGCGGTGGATGTCCTCGACCACGTCGGGTCGCGTGAGGTTGAGCAGGTCGGGGTCGCCGGTCACGTCGCGCGGATGGTCCGCGAACCGCTCGCCCCGGTAGTCGGCGTCGGCGAGGGTGCGGGCCTGGATCGCGGTCCCGTACGCGCCGTCGAGCACGAGGATCCGTTCGGCGAGCAGCGTTTCGAGCCGGTCCCGCATGCATCAACGCTAGCGGTCGTTCCCCATCGTGACCAGCATGGTCCGCACCCGGCGTTCCGCCGGACCCGTCTCCTGGAGTAGGCTGCCCACTCGGCATCTCGATCGCGCGGAGGGCGGGTCGTGGACAAGGACGTGTTCGAACCCCTCACGAGCGCCGTGCCGGGGTCGATCGCGAGCGGGGGGATCGGCGAGTCCGGCCCCACGGCGCCCCGGCGCCCGGATCGGCCGCTCGGCAGGCGGGGTGCTGACCTGCTCGCCCGGGTCCCGCTGTTCGAGGGGCTCTCACGCCGGCATCTGAAGCAGATCGCCGAGCACGCCGACGAGATCTCGTTCCGCGAGAACGAGACGATCATCGAGGCGGATCGGCCGGGCGGGACGTTCTTCGTGATCGTCGAGGGCGAGGTCAAGGTGGTGCGGGGCGACCGCGTCGTCGCGCGAGCCGGGCCGGGCGAGTTCTTCGGCGAGATCTCGCTCCTGGACGGCGGACCGAGGACCGCGTCCGTCGTCGCCGCCTCCCCGGTGATCGCGGTCCGGCTGTTCAAGGCGTCCTTCGACAAGGTGGTCACGCAGGAGCCCAAGGTGGCCGCGAAGATCCTCGCCGTCGTTGCCCGTCGCCTGCGCGAGGCGGAGAGAACGATCAGCTCCTGATGGTCGGCGTGGTCTGGTACTCGTGGTGGAAGTTCCTGCACGTCGCGGGCGTGATCGCGTTCGTGAGCTTCCACGGCGCCTCGATGATGGCGGCGCTCCGGCTGCGCAAGGAGCGCGATCGCGGTCGCATCGCGACGATGCTCCAACTCTCGGGCTCGTCGGTGACGGGCATGTACGTCTCGCTCGCGTGGCTCATCGTCTTCGGCGTGATCGCCGGGATCCAGGGCGACTACTGGAACGATGGGTGGTTCTGGATCTCGATCGGCCTGCTCGTGGTGGTGGTCGGCGAGATGTCGGCGGTCGCCCGCCCGTACTACGAGCGAGTGAAGGAGGCGGTCGAGGTCCGGCCCTCCGGGGTGCCTCGTCGGAGCGACGAGGAGCTCGAGGAGATCCTGCGCTCGCCGGTCGGGCTCTGGAACGCGGTGTTCGGAGCCGCCGTGCTGGCGACGATCGCCTGGTTGATGATCTTCAAGCCGTTCCAGGTCTTCTGAGCAGGTCTTCCGAGCAGGTCCTCCGAGTAGGTCTCGCGGGCGACCGGCCCTCCGGTCATAGGTCGGTGGGCGCGAGCGGCCGCTCGGCCGGACCCGCGACGACCTGGCCGGTCGCCGAGTACCGGGAGCCGTGGCAGGGGCACAGCCAGCCGTGCTCGGCGGCGTCCCACTTGACCGTGCAGCCCGCGTGGGTGCATTTCGCGGACAGGGTGGTGACGTTGCCCTTCTTGTCCCGGTACACCGCGACCTTGTGGTCGGCGGACTTCACGATGCCGCCCTCTCCGGGTCCGATCTCCGACAGGCTCTGGGCGATCGTGCGCGCGACCAGGACGTCGCAGGGCGCGTTCTCGGCCACATCGCGAGGGACCGAACCCATCAGGGCGGCCTTGGCTCCCGTCAGCCCACGGTTCCCGATCACGACGAGATCGAACCCCTCGCTCGCCGCGGCGTCGACGATCTCGTCGGCCGGCTCGCCCGTGCGGATCTCGATCGCCGAGGTGACGCCGGCCTCCTCGCCGATCGTCGACACGGTGTCCTTGAGCACCAGCTCTCCGGTCTTCGGGTGGCCCACGAACAGCAGCGTCACGGAGGCCTCGAGGCGTCGCGCGAGCGCGTAGCCCTTGCGGGCCGCGCGATCGGCCGTGGAGGAGCCGTCGGTCGCGATGAGCATCCGTCGGTACGGCGGCGCTCCGTGCTGCCGTTGCTCTTCGGGTCGAGCACGGGTGAGCAGGACGTCGCAGGGCGCATGCGTCACCACGCGCCGCGAGACGCTGCCGAAGAGCTGTTCGGAGGCCGATAGGCCCGTGCTTCCGATCACGATCAGCTCGGTGTCGGTATCGGAGGCCGTGGTGAGGATCGCGTCGGCCGGGGCCTCGGCCGACAGGACCACGTCGTGGATCGCGCCCTCACGCTCGGCGATGCTCACGGCGCGGGCGACCGCCTCCTCGGCCCGTTCGGGGTTAGCGTAGGCGTGCGCGATCGTGAGCTTCGCCCCGGTCGTCGATGCGAGGGCGGCCGCGACGTGCTCGGCCGTCCCGGCCGAAGCCGACCCGTCGGTGGCGACGATCATCCGTCGGTATGCCATGGTGCGCGACCTTCCTCGAGCGGTCTTACCCGGACGCGGCCCCGGAGAGTATCGCGTCCAGCTCCGAAACGGCCGCCTCATCGAGTTCCGTGCCGCCCGCTCGCGCGTTCGACCGGACGTGATCGGGGTTGCGGCTCCCCGCGATCGCCGAGGTCACGCCCGGCTGATGCACGTTCCAGGCGAGCGCGAGCTGCGCGAGCGTGAGGCCGAGCCGCTCGGCGATCGGGCGGAGCGCCCCGACCACCGCCAGGTGTTCCTCCCGCCTGCCCGGAGCGAAGAGCGCGTCCGCGTCCTCCTCCTCCCCGCCGCCGCGGAAGTCGCCCTCGTCGAACCGCGTCTCGGAGGTGATCGCGCCGGTGAGGAGCCCGTACGCGAGCGGGGCGTAGGACAGGACCCCCGTGCCGACCTCACCGCACCAGCGGATGAGCCCCGCGTCGCGCCGCCACAGCATCGAGAACTCTTGCTGGAGCGAGTCGACGTGCCGGATGGGTCGGCAGCGCTCGATCAGGCCCCGGTCGAAGTTCGAGACGCCGATGAACCGGACGAGGCCCTCGTCCACCAGGGCCGCCATCGCGCCCCAGGTCTCTTCGACCGGGACGCCGCTTTCGTCCGGCCAGTGGAGCTGATACAGGTCCAGGTGGTCGGTGCCGATTCGCCGGAGGCTCCCCTCGCAGGCCCGCCGGACCTGTTCGGCTCGGAAGCCCGAGCCGGCGGGGCTGGGGGCGACCTTCGAGGCGATGAGGAGCTCGTCGCGGCGACCGGCCACGGCCCGCCCGACCAGCTCCTCCGAGCGTCCCCGGCCGTACACCTCGGCGGTGTCGACCCAGTCGATGCCGCAGTCGAAGATGGCTCGGATCGCGCCGAGGACCTGGTCGTCGGGGGGCGCGTTGCCCCATTCGGAGCCACCGCCCGCCTCCCAGGCTCCGAACCCGATCACGGACAGCTCCGGCCCCCGTTCTCCCAGTCTCGCCCTGCGCATCGCGTCCGCTCCGATCCGGTGGCAACCGCGCCCGTTCGTCCAATCTAGCGCCTCGACCGGTCCGGTCCGCGGGTGCGCGGTACGCTAGAAGTCAATCAGCCCTCTGGTCCGATGAAGGAGGCAGGCCGGGCCACGCCCGGCGATCGATGACCAAACAGGTCGAGGAGAAGCAACGCGTCGTCATCCGGTTCGCCGGCGACTCCGGCGACGGAATGCAGTTGACGGGAGACCGGTTCACCAACGCCACAGCGGTCCTGGGCAACGACCTTGCCACCATGCCGGACTTCCCGGCCGAGATCCGAGCTCCCGCGGGAACGGTGCACGGCGTCTCGGCGTTCCAGATCCAGTTCGCGTCGACCGACATCCTGACCCCGGGCGACCACCCCAACGTCCTGGTCGCGATGAACCCCGCCGCGCTCAAGGCCGAGCTCAGCTCGGTCGAGAAGGGCGGGATCATCATCGTGAACGAAGACGCGTTCACGGACCGGAACCTGCAGAAGGCCGGCTATGGGGCGGACCCGCTCACCGACGGGACGCTCGACGGCTACCAGGTCTACCGGGTGCCGATGACCTCGATCACGGTCCGGGCCGTCGAGGAGCTGGGTCTCACGCGCAAGGAGGCCGAGCGCTCCAAGAACATGTTCGCGCTCGGGCTCGTCTCGTGGATGTACGGGCGACCGACGGACGTCACCCTGAACTGGTTGCACAAGAAGTTCGGTGACAAGCCGCAGGTCTACGATGCGAACGCCGCGGCCTTCAAGGCCGGCTACAACTTCGGCGAGACGACGGAACTGTTCGCCACCTCGTACGAGGTCAAGCCGGCACCGGCCGAGCCGGGCACCTACCGCAACGTTTCCGGGGCGCAAGCGCTGGCGTGGGGACTCGTCGCCGCCGCCGAGCGGAGCGGGTTGCAGCTCTTCTACGCGAGCTACCCGATCACGCCCGCGTCCGAGCTGCTCCACGAGCTCTCACGGTTGAAGAACTTCAACGTGCTGACGCTGCAGGCGGAGGACGAGATCGCGGCCGCCAACGTCGCGCTGGGGGCCGCGTTCGCCGGCGACCTGGGCGTGACCGGGACGAGCGGGCCGGGGATGGACCTGAAGGCGGAGACGCTCGGCCTGGCCGTGATGCTCGAGCTGCCGATGGTGATCGTCGACGTCCAGCGGGCGGGACCGTCGACGGGCATGCCGACGAAGACCGAACAGGCGGACCTGCTCCTCGCGCTCTTCGGACGCCACGGCGAGTCGCCGATGCCGATCGTCGCGGCGCGCTCCTCGGCCCACTGCTTCGACGCGGCGATCGAGGCCGCGAGGATCGCGATCACGTACCGGACGCCGGTGATCCTGCTGTCGGACACGTTCCTCGCGAACTCGTCCGAACCGTGGCTGCTCCCCGAGGTGGACTCGCTCCCGACCATCGACCCCGCGTTCGCGACCGGTCCGAACGCCGGACAGGAATTCCTGCCGTACCTTCGTAACGAGAACCTCGCCCGGCCGTGGGCGGTCCCCGGGACGGCCGGGCTGCGGCACCGGATCGGTGGACTCGAGAAGGAGGACGGCACCGGCGACATCAGCTACGACCCGGAGAACCACGAGCGCATGACGCGTCTGCGGGCCGCGAAGGTCGAGAAGATCGCGGACGACATCCCACCGCTCGAGGTCGACGACCCCGACGGCGACGCGGAGCTCCTGGTGCTCGGGTGGGGCTCGACCTACGGCACGATCCTCGCGGCCGCGCGGCGGGTCCGCGAGCGCGGCCGGAACGTCGCGACGGCGCACCTGATGCACCTCAACCCGATGCCCAGGAACACCGGCGAGGTGGTGCGTGGGTACCCGAAGGTGCTGATCCCGGAGGCCAACACGGGCCAGCTCGCGATGTTGATCCGTTCGGCCCACCTGGTCGACGCGCGGACCTTCTCGAAGGTCCAGGGGCAGCCGATCTTCGCCGAGGAGCTGGAGGACGAGATCGTGAAGGTGATGGACGGATGAGCGGCAATGGCGGCGGCAACGGCGGCGGCACGATCGCCACGCTGACGAAGAAGGACTTCACCAGCGACCAGGAGGTCCGCTGGTGCCCGGGCTGCGGCGACTACGCGATCCTGTCGACGGTCCAGGGTTTCATGCCCGAGCTGGGGATCGAGCCCGACCGGACGGTGTTCGTCTCGGGGATCGGATGTTCGGGCCGGTTCACGTACTACATGGACACGTACGGGGTGCACGGCATCCACGGTCGCGCGCCCGCGCTCGCGACGGGGATCGCCACGGCGCGCCCCGATCTGTCGGTGTGGGTGATCACCGGCGACGGGGACGGGCTGTCGATCGGGGGCAACCACCTGATCCACGCCCTCCGCAGGAACGTGAACCTGAAGATCCTCCTGTTCAACAACCAGATCTACGGCCTGACCAAGGGTCAGTACTCGCCGACCTCGGAGGAGGGCAAGGTCACCAAGTCGACGCCGTTCGGCTCGGTCGACCACCCGTTCAACCCGATCGCCCTGGCGCTCGGGGCCGAGGCCAGCTTCGTGGCGCGGACGCTCGACAACGACCGCCAGCACCTGACGCAGGTGCTGCGGCAGGCGGCCGCCCACCGGGGGAGCGCGTTCGTCGAGATCTATCAGAACTGCAACGTGTTCAACGACGGCGCGTTCGACCTCCTTCGGGAGAAGCAGCAGGGGGCACACAACCAGATCCGCCTGGAGGACGGCGAGCCGATCGTGTTCGACGAGGGCAACCGCTGCGTCTCGGTCGGCGAGAACGGCCGACTCGTGATCTCCGAGACCGCGAGCACGCCGCAGGAGGCCGTCGTGGTGCACGACGCGCAGGGCAGGCCGTCGCTCGCGTTCGCGCTCGCCCACCTCTCGCGCGGGCCGAACGAGCCGACGTGCATCGGGGTCTTCCGGGAGGTCGAGCGGCCGGTCTACGGCGAGGCCATGACCGCGCAGATCGAGCGTGCCGTCGAACGCCTCGGGCCGGGGAACCTCGACAAGCTGCTGCATTCCGGCGACACGTGGACGGTGTCCTGAACCCGTCGCCCGATCGCCCGCCCGGCGCTCGCTCGCTCAGCGCTCGGCGCTGGACCTGAACCGGGCCATCGCGGCATCCGCGACGGACCGGACCTCACGCAGCTCCGAGACCAAGCTGGGAAGGGTCGCGAGGAGCCGCTCGGCGTCGTCGTCCGTCGTGTCCGGACCCACCCCGATCCGGAAGCTCGTCGTCGCGGGCACGCCCATGTGCTCGAGGACGGTCGAGGGTTCGCCGGCGGCGCCGGAGCAGTTCGAACCCGCGGCGATCCGGAACCCGCGGTCGTCGAGCGCCATGCTCATGATCTCGGCGTCCAGGTCGGGGACCGAGAAGCACACGAGGTGGGGGACCCGTTGCGTCGGGTGCCCGTGCAGGCGAGCGCCCGGCACGAGCTCGGCGATCCCGCCGCGGAGGCGATCGGTGAGCGTCCACTGCCGCGCGGCCTGGTCGCCCATGTCCTCGAGGCGGGCGCCGAGCGCCGCGGCCATCGCGGCGACCCCGGGCACGTTCTCGACGCCCGACCGCCGCCGGCGCTCGCGATCATCGCCGCAGGGATACGCGGCGATCGGCACGCCGCGCCGGACGTAGAGGGCCCCCACCCCGGGAGGTCCGCCGAACTTGTGGCCCGAGACCGACAGGAGGTCGACGTCGAGCGCGACCGCGTCGACGGGCAGGTGGCCCACGGTCTGGCAGGCATCGGTGTGGAACAGCACACGCGCCTCGCGGCACAGACGAGCTGCCTCCGCGATGGGCTGGATCGTCCCCACCTCGTGGTTCGCGTGCTGGACGGACGCGAGCAGCGTGCCCGGCCGCCGGACCTCCGCGGCGAACGCGTCCAGGTCGACGGTCCCGTTGCGGTCCACGGGCACCAGCACCGACTCGAACCCGTCGGTCTCGAGCGTGTGGAGGACGCCGCCGACCGCCGGGTGCTCGATGGTCGTCGTGACGATCCGAGTGCCGAGCTCGCGGACCGGGCGGACGCCGCCCCAGATCGCGAGGGCGACCGATTCGGTCCCGCCGCTCGTGAAGACCATCTCGTCCGGCTGGGCGCGGAGCGCTCCCGCCACCGTCGCGCGGGCGTCGTCCAACAGGCTCCGCGCGGCCAGGCCGTCACTATGCACGCGGAGCGGATCGGCGAACTCGTCGAGTGCGGCGAGCATCGCGGTTCGCGCTCGCCCGTCCAGCGGCGTCGCGGAGGCGTGATCGAGATAGGTGCGCGTGGTCACCATCGTCGGAACGACGCCATGATACGGCCGCCTCGAGGAATGCCCGCGGCTACGGCGTCGCAGGCTCCCGCTCCTTCAGGAACACGGTGGCGTACAGGACCGCGGCGATGATGCCGCCGGCGATCGGTCCGATGATCCAGACGTACCAGTTGGCCCAGCTGCCGGAGGCGAGCGCGGGGCCGAACCAGCGGGCGGGGTTCATCGCGGCGCCCGTGTACGGGCCGAACGCCATGATGTCGAACGCGATCACGAGACCGATGGTCAGACCTGCGGTCTTGGAGAACGGCCCCTGCGGGTCGACGGCGGTCCCGAACACGGCGAACACGAGGAAGAACGTGGTGGTGGCCTCGATCACGATGCCCTTGCCGGCCGCGATCCCCTGGGCGAGCGCCGGCGTGCCACCACCGCCGGCGTCGTACAGCGCCTGCGGCACGAGGTACTTGAGGAGGAACGCCCCGGCGACCGCGCCGAGGAGCTGGGCCACGATGAGGATCACGGCGCGGCTCGAAGGGACCTTGCCGGCGACCCACAGGCCGATCGTGACCCCCGGGTTCACGTGGCCTCCGGAGATGTGCGCCGTGATCGAGACCATGATCGCGAGGACCAGGCCGTGCGCGAGCGCGACGCCCGTGAGATCGAGCCCGAGGCTGACGGCGATCACCGCCCCCGCGCCGATGAAGATCAGCGCGAACGTCGCTACGAACTCCGCCACCGCCGCCTTGCCCGTGCTCTCCACGTTCGCCTCCTCGTCGATCGGTCGATGCGTCCGCGACGATAGCCGGGCGGGGGCACGGGCTCAACGGCGAGGGGTCGATTGGATAGGATGCGCGCGTGAGGGTGCTCCTCGTGTCTCCCGACGCGAACGCGCGCGACCTGATGCGCATCTCCGTCGGCAGCATCGAACGCCGTCTGGGGGAACCCGTGTCGTTCCTCGTCGCCGACGACGGCGAGCAGGGCGCCCGGATCGGGCTTCGGGAACGACCCGATGCCGTCGTCGCCGACGAGATCGCTTCGAGAGCGGGAGCCTTCTCCCTCGCCAGGGACCTGCGAGGCGCGCCGGACCCGTACCGCGGGCCGATCGTCATCCTGCTCGAGCGCAAGCACGACGCATGGCTGGCTCGATGGTCCGGGGCGGACGCATGGTTCGTCCGGCCCGTAGATCCGTTCGAGCTCGCCGACCGGCTCGTCGAGCTGATCGGGTCGCGCCGGAACCGGCGGGGAGAAGAGAAGGAGACCGCGTGAAGATCAAGGGGACGTGCAGGCGCTGCGGCCGCGAGTTCCTGGCCGAACAGGTGATCCGCAACGGCGGGCGTTGCCCGTGGGACGGCAAGCCGTTCCAGGCGGACTACGCGGTGGTGCTCGTGGACGCGCTCACCGATGCCGAGGCGGCCGGCAACACCCTGGAGAACGCGCTCGAGAAGCTGGCCGACCTGGAGCCGGAGTTCGTGCTCGACGTCGAGTCGGTGCTCGGCGAGCTGCGCGGGCACCTGGAGCGGCTCGAACGCCTCCACGGCGGTGGATGACGGCGTGACGCCCGCCCCCGGCGCCGTCCCTCATGCCGACACCGCCAACCGATACACGGTGGATGTTCGCGACGGCGGCAGCGCCTGGAGCGTGGCGATCGTCGACCCGGACGGGCTCGAGGCGTCGGTCCGGGTGTGCCGCGACGAGGCCGAGGCGGACGTGTTCGCCTCCACCGTGCGCCAACACATCGCCTGGTTGTCGGAGGCACGGTTCCGCGAGATCTACCGGCTCGGCGAGGGGGCGTGACGTTGGGGTTCAACGCCATGCAACCGGGCCGGATCAAGCGAGGCGATCTCCTGTTCTTCCTCGTCGGCGTGATCGTGATCGTGGCGCTGATCGTGTGGGCCGTCTCGTAGGTGGACCTCGACGAGCTCGCGGCGCTCGACTACTGCTACCTCACCACCAAGGGCCGGCGTTCCGGCACCCCCCACACGATCGAGATCTGGTTCGCATTGCTGGGTGACGTCGTGTACCTGCTCGCGGGTGGGGGAGAGGGCAGCGACTGGGTGAAGAACATCCGGGAGGACCCCACCGTCGGCCTGCGGCTCGGCGACCGCGACCAGATCTGCAAGGGTCGCCTGGTGGATGAGCCCGACGAGGATGCCGCAACGCGGCGCCTGCTACTCGAGAAGTACCGCCCCCGCTACTCCGGAGACCTGGAGGAGTGGGCCCGGACCGCCCTCCCGGTCGCGATCGACCTGCCGCTGGAGTGACCTACCGCGGGCCTTCGTCGAAGCCGAGGGAGAACAGGCGCTCGAGGTCGTGCTTCGAGTACACCTGGAACGCGATGAGCGTCTCGGTCCTGGCGACGCCATCGACCTTCGAGATGCCGCCCGGGATCACCTTCGCGAGATCGTCATGGTTCGCGACGCGGACGATCGCGACGAGGTCGAATTCGCCGGCGACCGAGTAGACCTCGGAGACGCCCTCGAGATCGGCGATGGCCTGGGCGGCCTCCGGGATCTCATCGATCTCGCACTCGATCAGGACGACGGCGTGGACGCTCATCGATCAGGCTCGCTCCAGCACGACCGCGAGGCCCTGGCCACCCGAGATGCAGAGCGTGGCGAGGCCGAGCGCGATGCCTCGCGACCGCATCGCGTACGCGAGCGAGAGCAGGACGCGCGCGCCGCTCATCCCGATCGGATGGCCGAGCGAGATCCCGCCGCCGTTCACGTTCAGGCGGTCGCGGTCGAACTTCAGCTCGCGCTCGCACGCGATCACCTGCGCCGCGAAGGCCTCGTTGATCTCGATCAGGTCGATGTCGGCGAGCGACAGCCCGGTCTTCTCGAGCACCTTCTGGGTCGCCGGCACGGGGCCGATGCCCATGATCTCGGGCGGGACGCCTGCCCACGACATCCCGATGATGCGGGCGAGCGGCTCGCGCCCCTCCGCCTTCGCGCGCGACTCCGACATCAGGACCATCGCCGCCGCCCCGTCGGTGATGCCGCTCGAGTTGCCCGCGGTGACGCTGCCGCCTTCGCGGAACACGGGCTCGAGCTTCGCGAGCGCCTCGATCGTCGTCTCGGGGCGCGGGTGCTCGTCCCGCGTCACGGTGACCGCGCCCTTGCCGGCCGGCGCCTCGACCGGGAAGAGCTCGGCGGCGCGAGCGTCGGTGCCGGCCTCGGCCTTGCGCTGCGACTCGAGCGCGAACTCGTCCTGCTCGACGCGCGAGATGTCGTACCGGTCGACGAGGTTCTCCGCCGTCTCGCCCATGATCAGGCCGCAGAGAGGGTCGAGCAGGCCGTCGCGGTACATCGCGTCGAACACCTGCGCGTCGCCCATCCGGTAGCCGGTGCGCATCCGGTCCAGGATGAACGGGACGCGGGTCATGTTCTCCATCCCGCCGGCCAGCACGACCTCGGACTCGCCGAGCGCGATCTGCTGCGCCCCGAGCTGCACCGCCTTCATCCCGGAGCCGCACGCGATGTTGACGTTGTAGGCGCGAGACCTCGACCGGCACGCCGGCCAGGACGCTCACCTGACGCCCGGTGTTCGGGCCGTTCCCGGCCTGGCGGGCATGGCCGAGGATCGTCTGCTCGATCTGGTCGTGGGAGACGTTCGAGCGGCGCATCGCTTCGGTCGTCGCGAGCACTCCCAGGTCCACGGTCGGTAGCTCGGCGAACGAACCGAGGAAACGGCCGATCGGCGTCCGCGCGCCCTCGAGGATGACCGCGGTCTCCATCCAGGAGAGTCTAGCCGTCGTCCGAGCGTGCGCCGCGCGTGCCGTCTCGGCGCGCGGAGGGTGGAGAGCAGCCGGTGGAGCTCGGCGCCGCCCGCGACGGGTTCGGCGAACGGCGCGTCGGTGCTTTCGACGCGGACGTCGTTGCGAACGACCCACGCGCGTAGGGCCGAGAGCTCGTCGGCGCGATCGCGGGGGCAGGGGGCGCCGAGCGGCCGGTCGTCCTCGCTCCGGATCAGGCCGCCCCGTCGCAGGCGGAACCGGTGACCCTCCCCGTCGCGCAACACGAGCTCGTCGGTCCCGAGCAGCCAGCCGTCGATCCGCGCACGCGCCAGCGCCTCGGCCAGCGCTCGAACCCGGTCCCGAGCGAGCGCGGCCTCCTCGAACCGTTCCTGCTCGGCGAGGTCGCGCATGCGCGCCCCGAGCGTTCCGAGGAGCCCGCCCGGTGTGGAGAGGGAGGAGACCAGGGAGCGGACGAGCTCCTCGTAGCGCTCGGGGCCGACGCGGCCGTCGCAGGGGGCGAGGCATCGGTGCATCTCGGCGAGGGCGCACGGCGCGAACCGGGTGGACGCGCGCATCGCCTTGGTGCAGCGGCGGATCGGGAAGACGTCCTCGAGCGCCTCCTTCGCCAGGCGCGCCAGCTGCGACGAGGGGAACGGGCCGAGGAACGCGCCGTCGCCGCGAGCATCACGGACGACCTTGACCCGCGGGTACGCCTCGGTGTCGTCGATCCGCAGGTAGGCGTAGCGTCGCCAGGTCTTGCCGCGGCGGTTGTACTTGGGTTCGTGCTCGCGGATCAGCCGCGCCTCCAGGACCAGGGATTCGAGCTCCGACCCGCACGCCACCCCGTCGACCGAGACGGTCTCGGCGAGCAGGTCCTCGATCTTCTTGCGACCGTCGCCGTAGAAGTAGCTCTTCACCCGGGTGCGCAGGTCCTTGGACTTGCCGACGTACAGCACGCGCCCGTCGCGACCGCGGAACAGGTAGACGCCGGGCGCGTTCGGGAGGCGGTCGGCCAGCCGGATCTTCCCGAAGTTCGGGCGGCCGCGGGCACGGACGGCGCCGTGCAGGTCGCCGAGGGTGACGATCCCCAGGCGCCCGGCCGAGCTCGAGCAGCCCGTGGAGGACCTCCGCGCACGCCTCGGCGTCGGGCAGCGCCCGGTGCGACGGGCCGCACGGCCGTTCGGAAGTACTGGGCGAGCGTGTGCAGTCGGACGTTCGGCACGTCGGGCCAGACCACCCGGCGCGCGAGCCGCGCGGTGCAGACGGGTGGCGGCGGGAGCGGGTCGTAGTCGAGGCGCTCGCAGGGCGACGTTCAGGAACGTGAAGTCGAAGCGCGCGTTGTGCGCGACGAAGACGCAGCCGCGGGCGAACTCGGCGAACGAGGGCAGGACCCACTCGATCGGCGGGGCCCCGGCGACCGCGAGGTCGTCGATGCCCGTGAGGTGGGTGATCGTTCGGGGGATCGGTACACCTGGGTTCACGAGGGTCTCGAACACGCCTGTTCGCTCGCCTGCCCGGAGCTTGACCGCGCCGACCTCGGTGATCCGGGAGTCGATCGGGGAGCCGCCGGTGGTCTCGAGATCGACGACGACGAACTCGACCTCGGACAAGGCCACGGCATCCACGAGCGTGGTCTGCAGCGGCTCGCCGAGCACCCGGACCTCCCGCGGGGCCGCGCGAGGACGAGCAGGCTACCCGAACACCTGTTCGGAGGTCAAGTCCCCGCCCGGTGGCGATCCGGACGAAGCCATCGAGGCGCTTCTAGCCGGGCTGACCGGGCTGGACGGGACCGATCCGGTACGGTCGCATCATCTCGTTGTCCTCGTGCTCGACGATGTGGCAGTGCCAGACGTACTGGCCCGGGTTGTCGAACTTCGCGCGGAGTCGGGTGACCTCACCCGGGTAGGCGATCACCGTGTCCTTGAAGCCGGACTCCCACGCCTCCGGCTGTCGCGGATCGCCAACGAGTCGAGCGGGCGGAACGGTCTCGCCCTCGTCGTTCGCTACGAGCGCCTGCCGGTTGATTACCTCGAACGCGATCTCGTGGATGTGCATGGGATGGGCGTCGGCGGTGAAGTTGTAGAACTCCCAGACCTCGGTGTCGCCGACGTCCGGGTTCTCGGTCACCGGAGCGGCCCACATCTCTTGTTTGGGCATGCCGTCGTCGTCGACGGTCCCCAGCATGGCTTCCGCTGGTCCGTCCCAGAACTCGGACGCCATCTCCGCGAGCGCCAGCCGACGCGTGGTCGTCGGCGCCGGGAGCGGGGTGATGGCCGGCAGGACCAGGAACTGCGGCGGTGTGGTGGGATCGGGGGCGGTGGCCGGTCCGACGCGGAACTCGATGATCTGACCGGTGGTCTCCGGGTCGGCGAGGTCGAAGTCATCCGGGGGTTCGCCGCCCCCGAAGGGCTCGTCCGGGCCGACGTTGGCGAGGATGTGCCGACCCTGCGGCACGTTCGTGAAGTCCACGATGAGGTCGGCGCGTTCGGCCAGACCCATCAGCAGACGGTTGCCGTGGTATGCGGTCAGGTTCACGGGCGCGGCGAGGAAGCCGCCCTCGTTGCCGATCTGCCAGACCTTCACACCCCGGATTTGGTTGAAGTCCAGGATCAGGAAGCGCGACTGGCAGCCGTTCAGGAATCGGAAGCGGTAGCGCCGCTGCTGAACGTTCAGGAACGGCCAGGTGTTGCCGTTGACCATGATCACGTTCCCGAAGAACTCGGGGTTCCAGATCGGCGAGAGGTCGGTATCCGGGATGAACCCCGGATCGTCCTCCGTAGCTCCGTCGAAGAACTCGCGGCTGTCCGGGTAGAACAGCGACCCATCGGCGTTGAACGCGCGGTCCTGGATAGCGATCGGGATTTCGAAGTAGGTCTTGTTGGGCGGGAACTTGTCCCCTTCCCTCGGGGCGGGACCCGGAAGCACGGCCGTGGTTCCGGAGCGGCTGTCGAGCACGGCCTTGTCGCCCGAGGGACCTCCTCGGATGATGTAGAAACCGGCCGGGCCGGCGTAGACGTTCAACCGCGTCATCCCGAGCGCGTGGTCGTGGTACCAGACCGTCGAAGCACGGTTCGCGTTCGGGTACTGAAAGGTGGCGAACCCCGGCGCCCACGCGGCCCCGTAGCTCGACGCGGCCTTCCCCTTGAAGAAGTCGTACCAGGTGCCCTCCGTTGCGTAGTCCCCGGGGATGTTGTTCGCGGCGGGCAGGTACCAGGCCTCGGCGTAGCCGTCGCTCTCATCCCCGACCCCGACCGCGCCGTGGACGTGCGTCACGATCGGGACCGGTCCCGTGTAGGGACCGGGTGTCGCGGTGAACGTCGGCCGCGTGTCGCGGCCCTCCGTTCCGCCGGGCGGGTTCGCCCAGTGCAGCGTCTGGTCCACGGGAAGCAGGTGCGGCAGGTAGTGGCCGCTGGCATCCTTCAGGTCGTTGATCCACTTGATGCGGACGGGTCGCTTCCACTGCGCCTCGATCGTGAGCGAGGGGGCGTTGTGGATCAGCAGCGCCTTCTTGTCCCGTCCTTTCACTGCGCCGTACCCCCAGACCGTCGTAGGAGGGAAGCCGGACGGAAGGATCTGCTCCGTGATCTGCCTCATCGAGATCTCGTAGTAGTCCGCGGGCTTGCCGCCCGGCATCGTGATGGTGCCCGCGCGTGGCATCACCGGAGGGATGAGCAAGGCGGTCTGGTACTTCGGGACCGACAGAGGGTCGAGGGTCCCCCCCGGGATCTGCGCGACCGCCCGCTGCACGTAGCCCCACCGCGTTGCCACGTACCACCCAAGGGTGGACGCGCCGGTGAGCTTGAGGAAGTCCCGTCGAGTGAGCATCGGCCTACCTCCCTGCGGGCACCGCTCCGTCAAGCACAAAGCTCACTCAGTGGTGGTCGGAGGATGAAGAGCTTCTGGCCTCCGCAGCGTAGGCCATCCGGTCTACCCGGGCAATCCGGCATCCACCGGGCACCCGCTCCCGAGCGACCATGATCCCGTTCGCGGGTTCGGGGATCGGCTAGTGCACGTCGCGGAAACGGAACAGACCCGCGGCCGCGAGCAGGAGAACGGCTCCGACACTCACCAGGTAGAGGCCTGCCTCGATCGTCGATCTCCCGAGCGACGGGAAGTCGAGCGGCCGGCCGATGATGAACATCGCTGAGTTGTCGGTGAGCAGCCAGGGCGTCCACTGCGGTCGGAGCCCCCGGACGAGGTTCTCGACGATCACGAGGTAGCCGAACCCCACCCCGAGCGCCAAGGCGGTGTTGCGACCCGCCGAAGCGAGCCCGAACCCGAACCCGGCGAAGATCGTCGACAGCACGGCGACGCGGAGAGCCACGCCGGCCGACTCCGCGAGCCACGCCGCGTCGGCCCCGGCGGTCGACCCGCGCGCGGCCGCGTCGACGCCGAGCGCGATCCCGAGGACGGCCTGGATCGCCAGGGAAAGGACGAACACGCTCGCGAGGCTCGCGACGATCTTCGCGACGATCACGCGGCCGCGTCTCGGCTCCCAGGTGAGGATCGTCGTGACGTGGTCCGCGTGCCAGTCGGCCCCGATCGCGGAGGCGCCCAGCATCCATCCGACCGACAGCAGGACGAGGGCCGTGCCCATGAACACGTCGGGGAGGCCCTCGAGCCGGTAATGCTGCGTGAGGAACACGATCACGCCGGCGACCACGATCGCGAGGAGCTCGAGCGCCGTGAGCAGCCTGACCAGGCGACGGGATCGGAACCGGCGGAACTCCGAGGCGAGCAGTCCCATCATCTCGCCGGCTCCGTCGTCGCGCTGCCGGTCAGCTCGAGGAAGACGGTCTCGAGGTCGGCCTCGTCGGCCCGGAGTTCCGTGAGGTACAGGCCACGGTCGGCGAGCGCCCGCGTGACCCGGGCCGCCTCGGCGGGCGGGAGGCCCACCCTGATGACGCCATCGTCGAACCGAGCCTCGATCCCCGCGTCGCCAGGATCCGCAGACCCTCGGCGGGGTCGTCCAGGCGCACGATGAGACCCGCCGCGTGGCCGGCCGACAGCACGTCGGCCACCGGACCCGTCGCGACCGAACGTCCCCTCGCCAAGATCGCGACGCGATCGGCCGTCTGTTGGACCTCGCTCAGGATATGGCTCGAGACGAATACCGTCCGGCCCTCGCGCCCGAGATGGCGCATCAGCTCGCGAACCTCGACGATCCCGGCGGGGTCGAGCCCGTTCGCGGGCTCGTCCAGGATGAGGACCTCCGGGTCCTTGAGCAGCGCCCCGGCGATCCCCAGGCGCTGTTTCATCCCGAGCGAGTAGGTCTTGACCTGGTCGTCGGCTCGCTCGGAGAGGCCGACCTCGTCGAGGGCTTCGGCCACGCGTCGCCGCCCGATCCCCAGATCCGTCCGAGGAGCTCGAGGTTGCGCCGGCCGGAGAAGCGGGGGTACATGGCGGGGCTCTCAACGATCGACCCGACGCGTCCGATCACGCGGTGGAGGCGGCCGGCTCCTGCCCCAGCAGCCGGCACCGGCCGCCGCTCGCCCGGACCAGGCCCAGCAGGCACCGGATCGTCGTGGTCTTGCCGGCGCCGTTCGGCCCGAGGAAGCCGAACACGCCGCCCGCCGGGACGGCCAGGTCGAGACCGTCGACCGCGACGGTCGTTCGGCCGCGCACCCGGCGGTACTCCTTGCGGAGCTCCTCGACCTCGATGACCGGATCCATGTCGCACGACCGTACGCCTCGGCCCGGAGTCGCGACACGGCGCGTGCACCACCCTTTGGGGGTTGCTAGCACGCAGCGAGGGCGCTACGAGGGGAAGAGCTCGTCCTCGACCAGGAACGCGATCAGCTGGCCGACGGCGATGTGGGCTTCTTGGATGTGCGAGGTCTCCGAGCTCGGCACGTTGATCTCGATGTCGGCGAGGGCGGCGAGGATGCCTCCGGCCTCGCCCGTCAGCGCGATCGTCCGAAGGCCGGCCGTCTTCGCCCGCTGGAAGGCCCTGACCACGTTCTCGGAATTGCCGGAGGTCGAGATCCCGATGAGCACGTCGCCCGGGCGGCCGAGGGCCTCCACCTGTCGCGCGAAGACGCCGTCGAAGCCGTAGTCGTTCGCGACCGCCGTGAGGAGCGACGTGTCGGTAGTGAGCGCGATCGCGGGGATCGCGTCGCGTCGCCGTTCGACCTTCAGCGTGCTGACGAACTCCGTGGCCAGATGCTGCGCGTCACCCGCGCTACCCCCGTTGCCGCAGAGCAGGATCTTGCCACCGGTTCGCAGCGACTCCACGATCGCGGCGGTCGCGCCGAGGATCTCCTCCGCGCACGCGTCCGCCGTGCGAGCCGCCGTCTTCGACGTCTCGAGCAGGTACTCGCGCACCCGCTCGAGGTTCACGGCTCCGCCCCGATCAGCATCTCGTCGCGGATCACGGCGGCGGCCTCCCCGAGGTCGGCGACGACGTGGTCGGCGTGCGCGCCCGCCCCGCCCTCGAGTTCCTCCCGCCCGTGTCCCGTCAGCACGAGGATCGTCCGGGCGCCCACGGCTCGCCCGAGCCGGAGGTCGGACCCGTGGTCGCCCACGATCCACGACCCTCCCGGGTCGAACCCCATCCGCGCCGCCGCCCGTTCGACCATCAGCGTTCCCGGCTTCCTGCACGCGCATCCCTCGTCCGGTCGATGCGGGCACGACTCGATGCCGTCGAGCGTCACCCCGCCCTCCGCGAGCATCTGGTCCAGCCGGGCATGGATCCGGTCGAGGTCGGCCCGCGTCATCAGGCCCCGTCCGATCGGCGACTGGTTCGTGAGCACCACGAGTCCGAGCCCGAGCAGCCGGAGCTCGCGCAGCGCCTCCACGGCGCCGGGGATCAGCCGGAGCTCCTCGGGCCGGAGCACGTACCCGATCTCCTCGTTGATGGTGCCGTCGCGGTCCAGTAGGACGAACCGGCGACTCACGACGACGGCCTCCAGACCCGATCGCCCGCGCGGGCCTCGACCCCTCGACTCCGGAACGCGAACTCGGCGAACTGGCCCCCGAGGCCCTCGAGCGCGTCCCGCACCATCCGCTGTCGCTCGGGCGAGCACGCGATCAGCAGGTACCCGCCACCGCCGGCGCCGCAGATCTTGCCACCCGCGGCGCCCGCCTCCCGCGCCACGCCGAGGAGGTGATCGATCGCGGTCCCCTCGGAGATGTGCGGGTTCATCAGCTTCTTGCTCTCGAACGCCTCATGCAGCAGCGACCCCAGGCGGTCGAGGTTCCCGGACGCGATCTCGTAACGCATCTCGTAGGCCATCGCCTGGAGCTGCTTCATCCCCACGATCGTGTCCTCGCGTCCCTCCTCGTACATCTGGATCTGTGTGGCGATCAGCCCCAGGTCCGTCCGGACCTGACCCGTGTAGCAGAGCATGAGATGCGCGCGCAGCCGCGACACGGCGTCGGGTGAGAGCCCGACGGGCGAGACGGTGACCCCGTCGGCGGCGAACTCGAGCAGGTTGAAGCCGCCGAACGCCGCCGCGTACTGGTCCTGCCACCCGCCCGCGATGCCGAGGTCCTCGCGTTCGATCGCGTACGCGAGCTCCGCCACCTCGCGCGGCGCCATCGACCGCCCCGTGAGCATCGCGAGGGCGCCCACGCACGCGGTGACCAAGGCGGAGGAACCCCCGAGCCCGCTGCCGGGCGGGGCGTCCGACGCGATGTCGACCTCGACGCCGGACCGGACGCCCATGCGGTCGATCGCCGCCTTGGGCAGGTCCATCACGCCATCGTAGACGGGCCCCTGCTCGAGGCGGTACTCGACGAGGTGGCCCAGATCCAGCGATCGGATCCGAACCTGTCGGTCGTCGCGACGAGCCACCCTGACGTGTGCGGCGTGGTCGATGGTCGCGGACAGGACCGCGCCTCCGTGGCGCTCGAAGTAGTGGGGGAAGTCGGTGCCGCCCCCGACGAAGCTGATCCGAAGGGGCGCGCTCGCCCGGATCGTGTCGGCCGTCATCGGCCCGCCAGTATGGGCGGCCGGGGTCCGGGCGACCATCCTGCGCCGGTCCGGCCTGCGCCGGTCCGGCTCGAGGGTCGGGATCGGCCGCCTCAGGCGACGAACCGGACGACGCGACGGCGCTGCTGCTCGGTGAGGCCGCCCCACACGCCGTAGCGTTCGCCGTTCTTCAACGCCCACGCGAGGCACGTCTGACGGATGTCACAGGCCGAGCAGAACGCGAGCGCGGGCCCAGCCTCCTCCTCGGAGGTCGGGAAGAACGTGTCGGGGTCGATCCCGTAGCAGGCGGCTTGGTCTTGCCAGATGTCCGGCGGGGATGGGTCCGGGGGGAGGGTCTTCAGGTCGATGCCGGCGATGCGGTCCTTGGTCACACCCACTCCCTGCGTGCCTCATCGGGTTGCGCAGGCGACCCGGAGGGGGCCCATGCGCGCAGGTGACGGTTGTACCGTTCGTGTTCGAACGAGAACAGTCTTGAAAAGTCGCGGCCCCCGTAGTATCGGGACCGCCGCCCGGGTCCTACCGGCGCTCGAGGAGGATGTCGCCGTGGGCCCGGAGCTCCGTATCCCTTGCGTCCCAACGGATACGCACCATCGCGGCCGAGCCGCCACCGGGTTCCGTGCTGGTGACCGTCCCGGTCTCCACCCCGTCGCCGAACACCGGTTGACCGGGTCGGAGCGGACGAGCGGCCCGGACCGCGATCACCACGCGGGGGGGATGACCGAGGTTGCGGACGCGGGCAACGGACTCCTGGCCCAGGTAGCAGCCCTTCGCCCGGTCGATCACGGGCTCGACGTCGAGCCCCGCCTCCGCCGGCAGCGAGTCCGCGTCCAGGTCGACCGGGAAGCGAGCGATGCCGTGGCGGATCCGCCACGTCTCCAAGGCGCCCGCGCCCACCCGGACCGCGCCGTCGTCCGGGTCCCCCCAGGTCGCGGCCCACGCCGAACCGAGGCTGGGCCGCACGAGGGGGACGGTGCGCTCCGCCGGCGCGAGCTCGACCTCGGACGACAGGACGTACGGCGCGAGCAGGTCGGCGATCGGCTCGGGCTGACCCGGCCCCTGCAGGAGCACGAACCCGTCCCCCGCGGCCGTCCGCAGGACGTGAAAGTCCGCGCGGATCCGTCCGGTCGGGGACAGCAGGAGCGAGCGGAGGGCCCACCCCGTTCCCAGCCACCGCGTCGACGCCGTGATGAGGTCGTCCAGCCATCCCTCGGCGTCGGCGCCGTGGACCCCCGTCAGACCCCAGCCCTTTAGATCCAGGTAGCCGTGCCCACGGTCGAGCGCATCGATCTGCGGGTCGGAGGTCTGGGTGGCCACGTCTGCGAGGATAAGCCGCCGTGGACCTCCCGCGGACCCTCCTGGTCACCAACGACTACCCGCCCGGCGTGGGGGGGATCCAGCGCACGCTCGAGTCGCTCGTCCGCCGGTTCCCGCCCGACCGGGTGGCGGTGCTCTGCCCGGAGGCCGATGGCGCCGCAGGCCTGGACGCGGTGGTCCCGTACCGGACGTTCCGCCAGCCCGAGCGGTTCCTGTGGCCCACGCCGGACGTCGGGCGGCGCGTCCGCGAGGCGATCCGCTCGTTCGAGGCGGAGGTCGTCCTGTTCGGCGCCGTCTATCCGCTCGCGCTCCTCGGCCCATCGATCGCGGAGGCGGGGACGCCGTACCTGGCCGCCGCCCACGGGTTCGAGTACTGGCTGTCGATCGCGCCCGGGGCGCACGCGCTCGTCCGCCTGGCCACGTCCCGGGCGTCCCGGGTGCCGGTGATGTGCAGTCGGTTCATCGCGCGGGTGGTCCGGACCGCCGTCCCGGGTCCCGTGCCCGTGTCGGTGATGTATCCCGGTGCCGACCTGGAGGCCTTCCGGCCCGACCTGCCGTACACGGACCTCACGGAGTCGCACGGCGTCGCCGGCCGTCCCCTCGTCGTCTGCGTCAGCCGGCTCGTCGCGCGCAAGGGTCAGGACGTGCTGATCCGCGCGATGCCCCGGATCCGTCGCCGCGTCCCGGACGCCGCGCTGCTGATCGTGGGCGACGGACCGTACCGCGGACGGTTGGAGCGCCTCGCCACGGACGCGCCGGCCGGCTCGGTCGTGTTCGCGGGCCAGGTGGGCGAGGACGACCTGCCCCGCTACTACCGCGCCGGCGACGTGTTCGCGATGCCGTGCCGCACCCGCATGGCCGGTCTGGAGGTCGAGGGTTGGGGCAACGTGTTCATCGAGGCCGCGGCCTGCGGACGACCGGTCGTCGTGGGGGATTCGGGGGGCGCACGTGAGTCGCTCGTGCCGGGTGAGACCGGTCTGCTGGTGAACGGGTCCAAGGTCTCGGAGGTGGCCGAGGCCGTGGGCTCCCTGCTGGCCGATCCCGCTCGCGCCGACGAGATGGGCCGGGCGGGCCGGGACCGGGCGGAACGAGGGTTCGCGTGGTCCAGGCCGGCCGAAGACCTCGCGACCTGGCTCCGCCAGGCCGTGGCCTGACGATCGGTGATCGGTTCGCGCCATGAGCGGGGTACCCTGCCTCGCATGATGGGCGATCGTCGGTGCCCGAGCTGCGGCGCCCTGGTCTCGGCGGAGGCGGAGTGGTGCGGGCAGTGTTACGCGCCGCTCGAACGCGTCGGGTCCCCACCTGTGGTCGCGGAGGGACCCACGTCGCCGGCCCGGAGCGCGCCTCTCGTGCCGACGGGCGCCATCGGGGAGGCGATCGAGGTTGAGGGCGGGAAGCCGGCGTGGACCTGTCCGGTCTGCGGCTCCCGGAACCCGATCGAGGACAACGAGTGCTCGACCTGCGGCACCCCGTTCACCCGACTCCTCGAGGAGCCGAAGGAGCGGCCCGACGTCGACCCCCAGACCGCGGCCGTGTGGTCCATGGCGTTCCCCGGGCTCGGCCACTGGAAGCTCGGATACCGGACCGATGCGGTGGCTCGGTTCGCTATGTTCGGCTGGGCGTTCGGGGCGTTGCTGATCCTGCTGGTCTCGCGGTTCGGCAAGGGAGGGCTGGGGCCGACCATGCCGCTGTTCCTCCTGTTCCTCGGCGCCTCGGTCGTGATCTACGTACTGTCCGCGGTGGACGCCTACCGCTTGGCGTCGGGCGAGTCCCCGATCGTGAGCTCCCGCGCGTTGCTGTGGACGTCCGCGGGGTTGATCTTCCTCTCCGTGATGATCGCCACCTTCGTCACCCTGCCGGCTGCCCGCCGGTAACATCGATGCGCGATGAGCGAGCAGACCGAGGGGCAGATCGTGATCGAGGCCTCCGCCGCCGAGGTCATGGACGTCCTCACCGACTTCGAGGCGTATCCGCAGTGGGCCGACGTCAAGACCGCGCAGGTCCTCGAACGCGGCGACGGCGGTCTCGGGACGAAGGTGGCCTTCGAGGTCGACGTCCCGGTCCTCGGGAAGGCGAGCTACACTCTCGCGTACCGGTACGCGCCGGGCGACGGGGGGATGTCGTGGGTCTCGACCGAGGCTCGCGGCGCCGTCTCGAACATCACCGGCGAGTACCTGCTCACCGAGATCGACGACGACGAGACCAAGGTGATCTACCGGCTCGCGGTCGACCTCGGCATCCTGCTCCCGGGGTTCGTCCGCACCCAGGGCGAGAAGCGCGTGATCGACAACGCGCTCGAGGGCCTGAAGCGGCGCGTCGAGCTCGGCTGAGCGGGCCCGCCTACGCGCCCGCCTGCTCGTCGCGCTAGGCTAGGTCCGGATGCGGGTCCTGCTGTTCACCGGCAAAGGCGGCGTTGGGAAGACGACGGTCGCCGCCGCGACCGCGGTTCGAGCGGCGGGGGCGGGGAACCGGACGCTCATCATGAGCACGGACCCGGCGCATTCGCTCGGCGACTCGTTCGATCAGGAGATCGGTGAGCACGCGACCCCGATCGCGGAGAACCTGTGGGCCGAGCAGATCGACGCGCAGAGCCGGCTCGAATCAAACTGGCGCGAGATCCAGGACTACTTCGTCCAGCTGATGAACTGGGCGGGCGTCGAGACCATCCAGGCCGAGGAGCTGTCGGTGATCCCCGGGCTGGATGAGATCTTCGCGCTGATCGACGTCAAGACCCACGTCGAGGGCGGGAAGTACGACCTGTTGATCGTGGACTGCGCCCCCACGGCGGAGACGCTCCGGCTGCTTTCGTTGCCCGAGGTCATGAACTGGTACATCGAGCGGATCTTCCCGGTGGAGCGGCGCGTGGTGAAGACCCTGCGTCCTATCGTGTCCAAGATGACCACGCTCCCGATCGCGGGCGAGAGCTTCTACACGGCGGTCGAGCGGCTGCACCGGAACCTGGACGCCGTGCACCGGATCCTGACGGACGAGTCCGCGTCCACGGTCCGGCTCGTCGTGAACCCGGAGAAGATGGTGATCTCCGAGGCACGGCGGACCTACACGTACCTCGGCCTGTTCGGGTACCGGTGCGACGCCGTCGTCGTGAACCGCATCATCCCCGAGGACGTCACCGATCCCTACTTCGGCAAGTGGAAGGACATCCAGGCGGAGCACCTGCAGACCGTCCGCGAGTCCTTCGAGCCCGTGCCGATCCTGACCGCCCGCCTGTTCGACCGCGAGATGGTGGGCGTCCAGCTGCTCGAGGAGATGGGATCGGAGGTCTACGGGGACCTGCCCGTCACCGACGTCCTGTACCGCGACGACCCGATCCGCGTGCGCCGCCGGTCCGGCGGCTACGTCCTCACGATGCGGCTCCCGTTCGTCTCGCGGGAGGACATGGACATCCACCGGCGCGGCGAGGAGCTGTACGTCCGCGTCGGCACGTACAAACGGAACCTGATCCTGCCGCAGACGCTCCAGCGGATGGACGTCCGCGGCGCCAACTTCGTCGGAGACCATCTCGAGATCGCCTTCGCGCGGCCCCCGGGGGCCGCGCCGGCAGGAAGGAGCGGACGTGCCTGAGATGCAGCATGGCCATGGGGGCGAGTCCTCCGGGAGCGAAGCCGACGGCTCGGCGGCGTCGGCCGAAGGGTCGGCCAAGGAGTCGGCCAAGGAGTCGGCCAAGGAGTCGGCCAAGGAGTCAGGCGGGACGTCGAAGCAGGCGCAACCGGTCTGCACGGTCGCGTTCTGTCCGATCTGCATGGCGGTGACGGCGGGGCAGGGCGCTGCGCCCGACGTGGTCGAACACCTGCTCGCGGCCGCCCGTGAGTTCTTCCTTGCCGCTCGGGCCGTCATCGATGTGCGTGGCGACCACGTGAGCGGCGCCGAGTCGAGCGCGAACGGCTCCAAGGACTTCGAGCGGATCGAGATCTCGTGACGGTGCTCGACCGTTCCCTGCTCCGGCGGCTCGCGGAGTGGGATGGCGCCAGCACGCCCGTTACGTCGCTGTCCCTGTCGGTCGACGGGCGAACGTACCCGCGGAAGGCCGACGTCGAGGTGCGGGTCGATGAGTTGATCAGACGCGCACGGAGCCAGGCCGAGGGACTGGGGCGCGCCGCCATCCGCTCCGTCGAGCACGACACCGACGCGATGGCGCGCTTCGTCCGGTACGACCTCGAACGCGGCGGGACCCGAGGGCTCGCGATGTTCTCCTCGCACGACGCCGGACGCTGGGATGTCGCCCTCGTGCCGCGGCCGCTCATGCACCGCGCGGTCGTGGGCCCGGACGCCGACCTTCTGCCCCTCGAGGTCGTGCTCGAGACCTACCGGCCGAGCTGCCTAGCGCTCGTGGACTACGAGAAGTCGCGGCTGTTCATCGTCGAGATGGGCCAGATCGAGGAGGTGGCCGGGGTCATCGACGAGGTGCCCGGCCGCCACGACCAGGGCGGCCGGGCGCAGATGCGGATGCAGCGCCACGTGGACGACCACCGGTCGCGGCACCTGCGCCACGTGGCCGAGCGGATGTTCGCCCTGTGGCGCCGGCGACCGTTCGAGCATCTGGTGTTGGCGGGGCCGGCGGAGGCGCACCACGCGCTGGAGGGCGAGCTCCACGACTACCTCCGGCAGCGGATCCGAGGGCACGTGGTCCTCCCGCTCGCGGCCACCACGCAGCAGGTGCTCGAGCGGGTGGTGGAGATCGAGGAGCGCGTGGAGCGCGAGTCCGAGCATGAGGTCCTCGAGCGCCTCGAGGCCGCCGTCGGCGGCCGCAGCGGGGGGGTCATCGGCCTGGAACGCACCCTCGAGGCCCTGTCCGTCGGCCGCGTCGGCGAGCTGGTCGTCTCCCATCGGGTCTCGGCTCCCGGCGCGAGGTGCCCCGCCTGCGGGCGGCTGCTGGTGCGCGCGTCGAGATGCCCGTCGTGCGGAGGACGCACCGAGAGGATCCCCGACGTCGTCGAGGCGGCCGTCGCGGTGGCCTTCCGGAACGGGGCACGCGTGGAGACGATCGTGGACGACGATCGCGAGCCGTCGTTCGACGGCGTCGGCGCGCTGCTGCGGTTCTGAGGTCCGGAAGTGCCGGAACGCGGGGACGGTGAGGCGATCGGGCTCGACGTGGGCGGGACGAAGATCAACGCGTTCCGCGTCGCCCGCGACGGCACCATCGTCGAGCGTTCGAGCGCGCCGACGCCGGCCGACGACGAGGACGCGACGCTGTCCGCCATGGTGGAGCTCGCCACCTCGCTCAAGACCCCCGACGTCCTGGCGGTCGGGGTGGGTGCCGCCGGTTTGGTCGACGCAGCCGAGGGCGTCCTGCGCTTCGCCCCGAACCTCGCCTGGCGGGACCTGCCGATCGCCCGACGGATGCGAGAGGCGCTCGGCCTCCCATGCCAGGTGGACAACGACGCGAGCATGGCGGCGTACGGGGAGTTCCGGTTCGGCGCGGGCCGGGGGTACCGGCACCTGCTGCTCGTCACCGTCGGGACCGGGATCGGCGGCGGGATCGTGGCCGACGGCCGGCTGTTCCGCGGCGCGAACGGCTTCGCCGCGGAGATCGGGCACATCGTCGTCGAGCCCGGTGGCCCGTTGTGCGGATGCGGGAACCGGGGCTGTTGGGAGCAGGTCGCGGCGGGTCGCGCGATCGACCGCATGGGCCGGGAGGAGGCCCGGGACCACGAGCATTCGATCCTGCGGCGTCTCGCCGGTGGCGATCCCGACAAGGTGACCGGCAGGCTCGTGACGGAGGCGGCGCAACGAGGCGACGATGCGGCCCGGGGGATCCTCGCCCAGACGGGCGCTCGGCTCGGCGAGGGGATCGCGGGGCTCGTCAACGTCCTCGATCCGCAGGTCGTGGTGGTCGGCGGTGGCGCGATCGTCGCCGGCGACCTCATGCTCGACTCGGCGCGCGCCGCCTTCCGCGAGGCCGTCGAGGCGCCCGAACACCGGCCGCGCGTGCCGATCGTCCCGGCGCAGCTCGGCAACGACGCGGGCGCGGTGGGAGCGGCGGTCCTCGCCCTCGAGGAGCTCGGCCGCGTGATGGTCTGACGCGTGAAGGTCGGTCTGGTCCTGCCGATGTTCTCGGGCGATGCCGAACGGTGCCTGGCGTTCGCGCAGCGGGCGGAAGCGCTCGGGTTCGACGGCGTCTTCGGGTTCGACCACCTGTTCCCGCCGGGTGCACCGCCCGATCGGCCGTCCCTGGAGTCGTTCACGACGCTTGCCGCGGTGGCCGCTCGGACGAGCCGCATCACCATCGGCACGCTCGTCACCCGGGCGACGCTCCGGAGCGCGGGGATGACCGCCACCCTCGCCGCCGCAATCGACGACGTCAGCCGCGGTCGCATGATCCTCGCGATCGGGACCGGCGATGCGATCGACGAGCCCGAGCATCGCGTCTTCGGGATCGAGTACCTCGACACGGCCGAGCGGCGTGAACACCTGGTCGAGACCGTCCGCGCCGTGCGCGCCCTGTTCGAGGGCCGGCCCTGGCCCGGTGGGGCATGGGTGCCGGCCATGTCCGGGCCGCTCCTCCCGCCGCCGGTGACGCCGGGGGGTCCGCCGATCTGGATCGGCGGGTTCGCCGACGCGGTCGTGCGTCTGGCGGCGCGCGAGGCCGACGCCTGGAACGGCTGGGGGATGGGGCTCGACGAGTTCACGCGCAAGTCCCGTCTGCTGGAGCGGGAGTCCGGGGGGCGCTCGGTCGCGGCCACGTGGGCCGGCATCGTGGTGGTCGGTCGCGACGACGACGACGTCGCACGCCTGCTCGAGCAGCGCGCGGGACGGGGACAGGAGTCGAGCGTGTGGTCGGGGACGACCGGATCGTTGCGAGGCTGGCTCGACGATCTGCGCGGCGCGGGGGCATCGTGGGCCGTGCTCGTGCTGGGCGGCCCCGCCGACCGGATCGAGCTCATCGCCGCGGACGTCCTCCCGCACGTCGGATCGCGGTCGTGACCGGCCTGCCCTCGCATCGCCTGAAGCAGGCGAAGCGCGCCCTGCGCCGGTCGGTCCTCACCGAACGGGACGCGCTGCCGGCCGAGGATCGGGCCGCTCGCAGCCAGACGATCGCCGACCGGCTCCTCGCCCTGGACGAGGCGGCGCTCGCGGTCACGGTGCTCGCGTTCTGGTCGTTCGGCAGCGAGGTGGAGACCGCGGGGTTGATCGATCGCCTCCGCTCGAAGGGGAAGATCGTGGCGCTCCCGCGCATCGAGGGCGGCGACGTCGTCCCCGTCGAGTACACGCCCGGCTCCCCGATGGCCGAGACGAGCTTCGGCGCGATGGAACCGTCGGGTGGGCGGGTCCTCGGGGCCGGCGAGCTCGACCTGGTGGTCGTGCCGGGGGTCGCGTTCGATCGCTCGTGCAACCGGATCGGGTACGGCGGCGGCTTCTACGATCGCCTGCTCGGCAGGATGCGCGAGGGATCGGCGGCCGTGGCGGTCGCGTTCGGTCTTCAGGTCGTGGACGAGGTCCCGAGCGGCCCGATCGACCGCCGCGTCGACACCCTGGTCACCGAGCTCGAGGTGATCAGGTGCCGGTGAGCGCCCCGCGTCGGCCCGCCCGTGGGACCCGCGGCCGCTCCTGGCGGGAGCTCGAGTTCGCGTCGCTCGACTTCGAGACCACCGGGCTCGACCGCGCGCGCGACGCCGTGGTCTCGTTCGGCGTCGTCCCCGTGCGCGGCGCCCGGGTGGTTGTGGGGGAGTCCGTTCATCAGCTCGTGGTGCCCGACGTCCCCTCTAGCCCCGAGTCGATGCGGATCCACGGGATCTTGCCGAAGGACCTCGAGGATGCGCAGCCGTTCGCGATCGCCGGGGAGACGCTGCGGGGGGTGCTCGATCGCCGGTTCCTGCTGGCGTGGTTCGCGAGCGTAGAGATCGGGTTCCTCGGCCGGCTCTACGGTGGCGGGCGCCGCTCGTGGACGCGGAGGACGATCGACGTCCGACAGATGGCGATCGAGCTGGAGCACCTGGACCAGAACGTCCGCCAGAGCCTCTCGTCGGCGGCGGAGCGCTACGGGGTCCCCGTCGCGAACCCTCACGAGGCGCTCGACGACGCCATGGTCACCGCGCAGCTGTTCCTCGTCCTGGCCGCGCGTCTCGAGGATCGGGGCTTCGGCTCGGCGAGGAGCTTCCTGCGCCTGACCCGCATATGAACTCGAACTTGAACGGCCAGTCAAACCCGTGCGAGGATGCGGTCGATCCCACCGACCGGAGGCAGGCATGAGCGACGACCAGGCCATCAGGACCGCGTTCCACGAGGTGACCGCCGCGCAGGGCGGGACGCACGTCGAGGATGGCGGGTGGATGTGGCTCGAGGGGTTCGGCGACGTCCAGAAGGAGTACGCGGCGATCCGCGACGACGTGGCGGTCTGGGACGTGTCCCCGCTCAACAAGTGGGACGTCCGCGGGCCGGACGCGCTCCGTGCGGCGCAGCGCGTGTTCAGCAACGACGCGCTCGGGCTGGAGGTCGGGCAGGCCCGCTACGGAGCGTTCCTGGATGCGGACGGCCTGATGGTCGACGACGGGACGGTGTTCAACACCGGTGGCGGGCACTGCTGGGTCATGACCAACGGGAAGGACCACGAGGGGTACTTCGGCGAGGCCTTCGGGGACCTGGACGTCGGGTTCGAATGGATCGCACCGAGGATGCCGCACCTGGGCGTGATCGGCCCGCGGTCGCGCGAGGTGGTGCAGAAGCTGACCGACGCCGACGTCGGCGCGCTGCGCTACTTCCGGTTCCTCCCGGACCCGGTGAAGGCGGCCGGGATCGAGGTGTTCCTCTCGCGCACCGGGTTCGGCGGGGAGCTGGGATTCGAGCTGTTCCTGACCGACCCGGCGGATGCGACCGAGCTCTGGAACGCCGTCGTCGGCGCCGGCGTGACGCCGTTCGGCGCCGAGGCGATCGAGCTCGCCCGGGTCGAGGCCGGATTGATCGTCACCGACTACGACTACGAGGCCCATCAGCGGACCCCGTACGACTTCAACCTCGACCGGTTCGTCGCCCTCGATGGCGTAGGAGAGTTCCTCGGCAGGGACGAGCTGCGTGGGGTGGCGGCCGATCCACCGAACCGTTTCGTCACGCTGCGGTACGAGGCCGACGCGCTCCCGGAGTACGGCGCCGCCGTCACGAAGGACGGCGATGACGTGGGCGTGCTCACCAGCCCGACCGAGACCCCGAGGTTCGGCAAGATCGGCATCGCCGTGGTGAGGACCGACCAGGCCGCGGTCGGCAACACCGTCCAGGTCGCGCTCGGCGACGGGACGGTCGACGCGACCGTCAACGTCCTGCCGATCTACGACACGAACAAGGAGCGCCCTCGGTCCTGAGGATCAGACGATCGCCGCGACCTCGTCGATGAGCGCGAGCGTGCCCGAGACCGCGACGATCACGAGGGCGGCGGCCCCCACGACCCGGAGGGCCGGACGCGTGACGGGGCGCGCCCGTCGTGGATCGACGAGCGCGAGGCCCGCCGCGCAGACGAGCAGGACGATCAGCACGACCGCAGGCCAGCCGCTCGCCCGAGCGACGAGCCCGGCGACGCCGAGCGCCGTCACCGCCAGCGCGAGGACCGTGGCCGCGTCCACGAGCCGGGCTCGCCAGCGTGCACCTCGCGCTATCCGCGTGACCACACGCCCGCACGGCTCGATCAGCAGGACGAGCGCGACCCCGTGCAGGACGAACAGCGATCCCAGCATGAGGACGTCGAGCAGCGGCCGGCCCAGGATCGTGAAGTCCGGGTTGCCTGCGTCCAGCAACGTCGTGCCGAAGACCGCGAGCTCGAGGCCGCCGAAAGCCACTGCGCGCATCCAGCGATGCCTCGGGAGCCACGGGAGCGTCGCGAGGTAGAAGGCGGTTCCGACCAGCGCCGACCCGATCCCGGCGAGCAGGATGAGGAAGACCGTCCCCTCGAGGGTGATCCGGCCGATCGTCGCGCCAGCTTCCGTGGTCAGTCCCTGGGCGCCGTCCCGCGCCGTCAGCGCCGCGATGCGCATCGCCACGCGGCTCCCGAACCCGCCGACCAGCAGTCCGGCCACGCCGCCGGCCAGGAAGATCGCCGCGAAGCCGCGGAGCGCGGCGCTCCGTGCCTCGGCGCGCTCCGGTGGACGCTCGAGCGTCGCGGTGCTCATCGCCCCACGATGAGGTTGCGGCGCAAGCGGGGGAAGGGTGGTGGCACGAGTCCGGAGGGGGTGGGGACCGTCATGGACCCCGCCATCCACGGGACCATGCCGGCGGGGTGTACACTCCGCGGAAATCACAAGCGTGTGATTCGACCCAGGAGGAGGCTCGATGCCGCTGCACACCTGCGCACCGCCCCGTGACGCCGAGCACCGGACCATGTCCCTGTGGGTCTGCCCAGGATGCGGCTCGACCTGGGAGGGCGTCCCGTGGAGCGGGGTCTTCGACTTCGACCGCGACGAGGCCGTCACCCGAGCCGAGTGGATCCTGGTCGAGGGCCCGACCCAGCTGGCCGGCTGACATGGCGGTCGAGCTCCGTAACGTCGACACGCTGGCTCCGCCGCCCGGCTACTCGCACGTCGCGGTCGGGCGCGGCGGGACCGTGGTCTTCACGGCCGGCGCGGTCCCGCTCGACGCGCAGGGCGACCTGGTCGGCGGCGGGGACCCCGTCGCCCAGGCCGAGCAGGTGATCGAGAACCTCCTCGCGGCGCTCGAGGCCGGCGGCGCGCGACCAGGGGACGTGACGAAGACGACCGTGTACGTGGCGGGCGCGAGCTACGAGGCACAGTCGGCGGTCTGGCAGGTGGTCCGGAGCTCGCAGGTCGGCCGGGCGCCGAGCACGCTGGTCGGCGTGCCGATCCTGGGCTACCGGGGTCAGCTCGTCGAGGTCGAGGCGATCGCGCTCATCGACTGATCGTAGCCGACCCTGCGTGCCGCGCAAGGCCCGTCAGAACAGGCCGACCGTCCGTCCGTCCTCGTCGATGTCGACCTTCATGAACGCGGGGGTCCGCCCGAGCCCCGGCATCCGCTGCATGTCGCCGCACAGCACCACGACGAACCCGGCGCCGGCACTCGGCACGACGCCGCGAACGGGGAGCCGCCAGCCGGTCGGCCGGTTCAGCATCAGCGGGTCGTGCGTGAGCGAGAGGTGCGTCTTCGCCATGCAGACCGGCATCGTGCCGAACCCGAGCTGATCCATGCGCGCGATGTCCTTCTCGGCCTGCGCTTGATAGTCGACGCCCTTGGCGCCGTACACGCGCGTCGCGATCGCCTCGACCTGCAGTTTGATCGGCGTGTCGTCGGGGGTGAGCCGATGGAACGCGTTCGGTTTCTCGCAGGCGGCCACCACCGCCTCGGCGAGCTCGATGGCGCCGTCCCCGCCATGCGCGAACCCACGGTTCACGACCACCGTGTCGGCGCCGGCGCCCAGGGCCAGCTCCCGCATCAGTTCGACCTCGGCGTCCGAATCGCTCGGGAAGTTGTTGACGGCGACGACGCACGGCAACCCGTACTCGCGCACGATCGCGATGTGCTGACCGAGGTTCTCGACGCCGCGTTTGACCGCCTCCAGGTCCTCGGAGCCGAGCTGGTCGAACGGGACGCCGCCGTGCGACTTGGTGGCCCGGACCGTGGTGACGAGCACGCCGGCCGAGGGGGCGAACCCGCCGAAGCGGCACACGATGTCGCAGAACTTCTGGAAGCCGAGATCGCTCGCGAACCCGGCCTCGGTGATGACGTAGTCGGCCAGCTTGAGCGCGACGCGGTCCTCGATGATCGAGTTGTTGGCGTGGGCGACGTTGCCGAACGGCCCCGCGTGGATCATCACCGGCTGGCCCTCGAGCGTCTGGACGAGGTTGGGCTTCAGGGCGTCCTTCATGATCACGGCCATGGCGCCGGCCACCTGCAGCTGCTCGGCCGTCACGGGCTCGCCGTCCACGGTCGACGCGACGACGATCCGTCCCAGGCGCGCGCGGAGGTCGGCGAGGTCGGACGCGAGCGCGAGCACGGCCATGACCTCGGACGCGGCCGTGATCACGAACCCGTTCTCGCGCGGGATCCCGTGCATCTTGCCGCCCAGGCCGATCACCGTGTACCGGAGCTCGCGAGCGTTCACGTCGAGGGATCGGGGCCACGTGATCGACGACGCGTCGATGCCGAGGGGGTTGCCGAAGTACAGCGAGGCGTCGAGCGCGGACGCCAGCAGGTTGTGGGCCGCCGTCACGGCGTGGAAGTCGCCGTTGAAGTGGAGGTTGATGTCCTCCATCGGGACGACCTGCGCGTACCCGCCGCCGGTGCCGCCGCCCTTGATCCCGAACACGGGCCCCATGGAGGGCTCGCGGAGGCAGAGGAGCACGTCCTTGCCGAGCTTCCCGAGGCCCTGCGTGAGCGAGATCGAGGTGGTGGTCTTGCCCTCGCCGGCCTTCGTGGGCGTGATGGCGGTGGTGATGACCAGCTTGCCGTCCGGCCGATCGGCGAGGCGGTCCAAGATCGAGAGGTCGACCTTCGCGCGGTACCGACCGAAGGGCTCCAGCACGTCGTCGGGGATCGCCGCCGTCGCGGCGATCTCCGTGATGGGCCGAAGCGTCGCCTCCTGCGCGATCTCGAGTCCGCTCTTCACACCCGACCTCCGTCTCGCGTCGTCGTCGTTCGCGGAGGATACCCTCCGGTGGCGGGCGGGGAGTTCGACGCGGATGCCGGCGCGAGCCGACCGCTCACGTGCCCGCGGATCGACTGTGATATAGACAGTCGGCGCACGCACGGAGCGACGCGAGCGAGGAGACGACCCACGATGGCGGTGCTTCCCGACCCACCGACCCGCTCCCGGCGGACGAGCGAGGCCCCGAGCGCCCCGTGACCGCGTCCGTGGAGATCGTGATCGACGCCGTCGATGCCGACGCCGCCGCGGCCTTCTGGAAGGAGGCGCTCGGCTACGACCGGCTGCACGAGCGCGGGGCGTACACGACGCTCGCGCCCCCCGACGGGGACCCGCGCCCCCGCGTCGTGATCCAACGGGTGGACGTCGTCACGCCGGGCAAGACGGCCGTGCACCTCGACGTCCGAGTGGAGGATCCGGACGCGGAGGTGGCGCGGCTCGAGGGTCTGGGTGCCCGCGTCGCCTGGCGCGTGGATGAGACGGACCAGGGTGGCGTGCGCTGGACGACGATGGCCGCCCCGCACGGAACGTTGTTCTGCGTCCTACCCGCCCGAGGGAGCGCGTAGGGTCGACGTCGGGCGCGTCGACCCAGACGGCTGCCTGTTCCTCCGGATCCGCGGCTGATCGCCCGCCGGCACGCCGGCGGGGAGGACGATGCACGCGTGGACCCGGGCGGCCTCCGGTCGGATACTGGAGGCGTGACCGTCAGCGAACCGATCCGGCACAGCTTCACGCGCAGGCGGCTGGTGGCCGTGAACGACGGGATCCGGTCCGAGCGCACGGACAGCCTCGCCACCGAGGAGCCGCTCGAGATCCGCGTCCAGGGCCCCGACCACGAGCAGGTCCAGGTCGCGGTGACGATGCGAACCCCCGGCGGGGACTTCGAGCTGGCCGTCGGGTTCCTGTTCACCGAGGGGTTGATCGCACCCGGCGAGGTGAAGCGGGTCGCCTACTGCGACAACCTGCCCGGCGAGGATCAGCGCTACAACGTCGTCTCGGTCACGCTCGGGCGGCCGTTCGACGCCGAGCGGCTGCGCCGGAACTTCTACGCGAACTCGTCCTGCGGGGTCTGCGGCAAGGCCGCGCTCGAGGATATCGAGGTGCGATGCGAGCCTGTGGCGGCGGGGCCCGAGGTCGACCTCGGGCTGCTCGTCACGCTGCCGGACCAGCTGCGCGAGGCGCAGGCCGTGTTCGAGCGCACCGGCGGGCTGCACGCGGCGGGCCTGTTCGATCCCGCTGGCTCGGCGCTCGCCGTCCGCGAGGACGTCGGGCGCCACAACGCGGTGGACAAGGTGATCGGGGAGCGGTACCTGGCCGGCGCCGTCCCCGCGGACGGGACGATCCTGCAGGTGAGCGGTCGGGCGTCGTTCGAGATCGTTCAGAAGGCCGCGGTGGCCGGCATCCCGGTCGTGAGCGCCGTGAGCGCGCCCTCGTCCCTGGCCGTCGAGGCCGCCGAGCGCTTCGGGATGACCTTGGTCGGGTTCGTCCGCGATGGGCGCGCGAACGTGTACAGCCACGCCGAACGCGTCGTCTAGCCCGGCCGGGCGCTCAACGGCGGCATAGAATCGGTCCGAGCCGACGGAAAGGGGCACGCCTCGATGAAGAACGGGCTCACACGGCTCACCGCGCCGATGGTTCGCGAGGATGGCGGCCTGCGCACGGCGACCTGGGACGAGGCCCTCGATCGGGCCGCGGCAGGTCTGCGGGCGGCGTCCGAGCGGAACGCCGGCAACGGGGTCGGCCTGTTCAGCTGTTCGAAGGCGACCAACGAGATGAACTTCGTCGCGCAGAAGTTCATGCGTCAGGTCCTTCGCAGCAACAACATCGACAGCTGCAACCGCACCTGACACGCTCCTTCGGTCGTCGGTCTGGCGACGGTGTTCGGAGCGGGTGGGGGAACCAGTTCGTACGAGGAGATCGAGAACACCGATCTCATCGTGCTGTGGGGATCGAATGCGCGTGAAACGCATCCGATCTTCTTCCATCACGTCCTGCGCGGGATCCGGAGCGGCGCCCGGTTGATCGTCGTCGACCCGCGGCGCACGAGCTCGGCCCAGTGGGCCGACCTGTGGCTCGGGATCGACGTCGGTTCGGACATCGCGCTCTCGAACACGATGGCTCGCGAGATCATCCTCTCGGGGCTGGAGAACACCGCGTTCATCAGGCGGGCGACGATGCGGTACCGCGCCTACCGGGACTCGGTGATGGAGTGGACGCTCGAGCGCGGCGAGCAGGCGACCGGGATCCCGGCCGAGGTGATCCGCGAGTTCGCGCACGCCTACGCGAAGGCCGACCGCGCCGAGATCTGCTGGACCCTCGGCATCACCGAGCATCACAACGCAACCGACAACGTCCTAGCGCTGATCAACCTCGGGCTGCTGTGCGGGCACGTCGGGCGGTACGGGAGCGGCCTGAACCCGCTGCGCGGCCAGAACAACGTGCAGGGCGGCGGCGACATGGGGGCCATCCCGAACAAGCTCCCGGGGTTCCAGGACATCGAGAACGACCCGGAGGCCTGCGCCCGGTACGAGGAGATGTGCGGGGTCCCGGTGATCCGCAGGTACGGCTGGAACCTCACGCAGATGTTCGAGGGGATGGAGCGGGGGGAGCTGACCGCGCTCTACGTGATCGGCGAGAACCCGGCTTCGTCCGAAGCGGATGTCGGGCGGGCGCGCAAGCTCATGGGCAACCTCGACACGCTGATCGTCCAGGACCTGTTCATGACGAGGACGGCTCAGATGGCGGACGTCGTCCTACCGGCATCGAACTCGGCCTTCGAGTCCGAGGGGACCGTGACCAACAGCGAACGTCGGGTCCAGCGCGTCCGAAAGGTGCTCGACCCGCCGGGCGACGCCCGGGATGACATCTGGATCATCGCGCAGCTCGCCAAGCGGCTTGGGTTCGACTGGGGCAAGGTGACCCCGCGCTCGGCGTGGGACGAGCTCCGGTCGATCTCGCCGATCCATGCCGGGATGACCTACGAGCGCCTGGAGGCCTTCGAGGGGATCCAGTGGCCGTGCTACGACGAGGAGCACGAGGGGACGCTCTTCCTGCACGCCCGGTTGTGGGAGAAGGACAAGGCCAAGCGCGGTCCGAAGGCGCCGTTCAGCGTGACGCCGTTCGAACCGCCGGTGGATGAGCTCACCGAGGAGTTCCCGCTCCGCCTCACGACCGGCCGGCGCCTGGACTCGTACAACACCGGCGTGCAAACGGGTGGGTACACGTCACCCTTGCGGCGCGGGGAGACGATCGACATGTCCCCGGAGGATGCGGATCGGCTCGGCGTGGCCGGTGGCGAGGTGGTGCGGGTCACCTCGCGACGTGGCTCGCTCGAGGTCCCGGTCCGGATCGACACCGGCCTGCGGCCCGGGCTCGTGTTCATGACGCTGCACTTCCCCGATCAGGTCGACACGAACGTGCTCACGATCGACGCGACGGACCCGAAGTCGGGGACGGCCGAGTTCAAGGCGAGTGCGGTCCGGATCGAGAAGATCTCCGAGACGGTGGGGGCGTAGCGCCTCGATGGATCTCGTCCTGCCCGAGGCGCTGCCCAGCGACGACGAGCGCGCAGCCGTGGACGCCGTGCTCGGCGCCGCGGCCTCGGGCTGGGCGGGCGGCCAGCGGGCGATCGAGTTCGAGGGCACGGGTCGCGAGGGGCGGCGCAGAGGCCCGCGGCCAACGTCACCTGCTCCTACCGGCGCTCCACGCCCTGCAGGCGCGCGCCGGGTGGATCAGCCCGGGCGGGCTCCGCTACGTGTCCGAGCGGCTCACCGTTCCGCCCGCCGAGGCATACGGGGTCGCGACCTTCTACGCGATGTTCTCGGTCGAGCGGCGACCGCAGACCGTGCTCCACGTCTGCGACGACATCGCCTGCAAGGTGGCGGGCGCCGAGGATCTCATCGCCGATCTCGAGCGAGAGCTCGGGTCCGAGCGGAGGAACCAGATCATCAGGAGCCCGTGTCTCGGCATGTGCGAACGGGCACCTGCGGTCTTGATGCAGACGTTCGGCGCGGACGCGAGCGATGCCGCGATGGGTCCGGTCTCGATGGGGTTCCTCGATCCGTTCCTGCACGGAGGTCCGTGGGCGATCGGGTCCGCAGGCGGGGACGTCGCGCCCCAACGGCGAGACCGAGGTACGCCTGCTCCGCCGTGTCGGGGTCGTCGATCCGTCCTCGCTCGACGATTACCGGGCGCACGGCGGCTACGAGGCGCTGCGGCGGGCCGTCGAGCTCGGACCGGAGGGCGTGGTCCGCGAGCTCAAGGACTCGAAGCTCCTCGGCCGCGGCGGTGCGGCCTTCCCGGCCGGCGTCAAGTGGGAGGCCGTCGCCAAGCAGTCCGTCCGGCCCCACTACTTCGTGTGCAACGCGGACGAGTCCGAGCCCGGGACCTTCAAGGACCGCGTGCTGATGGAGCACGACCCGTTCGCGATCCTCGAAGCGCTCACGATCGCCGGCTACGCGACCGGCTCGGAGAAGGGGTACATCTACGTCCGGGGGGAGTACCCGCACGCGACGTCGAGCGCTCACGAACGCGATCGAGCAGGCGTACGCGCGCGGGTTCCTCGGGGACGACGTGATGGGCGAGGGGTTCGCGTTCGACGTCGAGCTCCGCCGCGGCGCCGGCGCCTACATCTGCGGCGAGGAGACGTCGCTGTTCAACTCGATCGAGGGCAAGCGCGGCGAGCCGCGGAACAAGCCGCCGTTCCCGGTCGAGCGCGGGCTGTTCGGCAAGCCGACGGGCATCAACAACGTCGAGACGCTCGTGAACGTGCTCGAGGTCCTCACGCATCGGCGGGCGAGGCGTACGCGAGGCTCGGCACGCCCGACTCGACCGGTCCGCGGCTGTTCTGCCTCTCCGGCTGCGTCGAACGGCCCGGCGTGTACGAGGTCGAGCACGGCGTCACGCTCCGCGGGCTGCTCGAGATCGCCGGCGGCGTCCGTGGCGGCAGGGCGCTGAAGGCGATCCTGCTCGGCGGCGCCGCGGGCTCGTTCGTCGCGCCCGGACGACCTGGACCTGCGGCTCACGTTCGAGGACGCGAAGGCTGCGGGCGTCACGCTCGGCTCGGGCGTCGTGATGGTGTTCGACGAGGACGTCGACCTGGCCGACATCGTGCTCCGCATCGCCGCGTTCTTCCGCGACGAGTCGTGCGGGCAGTGCGTCCCGTGCCGGGTCGGAACCGTTCGGCAGGAGGAGGCGCTCGCGCGCGTGATCGCGGGTCGCGCGAACGGCTCGCTCGCGGACGAGCTCGCGCTGATCGACGAGATCGGGCAGGTGATGCGGGACGCGTCGATCTGCGGTCTCGGCCAGCTGGCCGCGAGCGCGGTCGACTCGGCGATCGCACCGGCTGAAGCTCTTCGACGGAGGTGCAGCATGACCGTCGTCCCGCTCGCCCCGCCGAAGCGCCTGGTCGAGCTCGAGGTCGACGGGAAGGCGGTTCGCGTCCCCGAGGGCTCGACGATCCTGGACGCGCTCCGCGGCGAAGGCATCGACACGCCGACGCTCTGTTACGCCGACAACCTCACGCCCGTGAACGCGTGCCGGGTCTGCGTGGTCGAGCTCGAGGGCTCGCGCGTGCTGGTGCCCTCGTGCGCGCGCAAGGCCGAGGCGGGGATGAAGGTCAAGACGGACTCCGAACGCGTCCGGCTCTCGCGCAAGATGGTGCTCGAGTTCCTCGGGTCTCAGCGTCGACGTCGGGCTCACCGGTGCCGACGTCGAGCGCTGGCAGACCGACGTACGGCGCCGATCCCGCGAGGTACGGCGCGCCGGCCGAAGCCGCGGGGGCGGGTGAGCGCGATGCGCGCCACGCCGGTCACCACCACGAGCCGGACGGCGCGGCGGCCGAGACCGTCTACCAGCCGGTCAAGGTGGACAACGAGCTCTACGTCCGCGACTACTCGAAGTGCATCCTCTGCTACAAGTGCGTCGAGGCGTGCGGCGTCGACGCGCAGAACACGTTCGCGATCTCGGTGGCCGGTCGTGGGTTCGACGCGCGGATCTCGACCGAGTTCGACGTCGGCCTGCCGGATTCCGCGTGCGTCTACTGCGGCAACTGCATCGGCGTCTGCCCGACCGGCGCGCTGATGTTCACCAGCGAGCACGAGATGCGCGAGGCCGGCACCTGGGACGAGTCGCAGCAGACGGTCACCGAGACGATCTGTCCCGTACTGCGGCGTGGGCTGCGACCTCGAGGTGCACGTGCAGGACAACACGATCGTGAAGGTCACCTCGCCGCTCGGACAACGACGTGACGAGCGGCCACCTGTGCATCAAGGGGCGGTTCGGGTTCCAGTTCGTGCAGAACCGCGCGCCGGCGCAGGACGCAGCGGGCAAGCGATCGTCGACGGGGGACCGGCCTGCCTGACGTCGCGGGCGTCGTCCTGGCGGGCGGGCGCTCGACGCGGTTCGGCCGCGACAAGCTCTCCGAGCCTTACCGCGGGATGCCGATGCTCCAGCACGCAGTGCTGCGTCTGGGCGAGGTGTGCTCGGAGGTGATCGTCGTCCTCGCCCCCGACGCGCCCGAGCCGCCGATGCCGATCGGCGCCCCGGCACGGTTCGCGCGCGACCCGACCGAAGGCGAGGGTCCGCTCGCCGGGGTCCACGCGGGGTTGCTCGCCGCCGGGGCCGAGCTCGCCCTGGTCACCGGTGGCGACATGCCGGACCTGCAGACCCGGGTCCTGCTCGAGATGCTGCAGGTGGCGGGGGAGGCCGACGTCGAGGCCGTGGCGCTGCAGGACGGCGAGGGGTTCCGGCCGCTGCCGAGCGTCGTCCGGACCGCGAGGGCGGTCGAGGTCGCGCACGCGCTGCTGCACGACGGTCGGCGGGCCCTCCGCGACCTGCTCGACGCCTTGCGGCTCGCCGTGATCGACGAGCCGACCTGGGTGGCGCTCGACCCGGAGCGCCGAACCCTGTTCGACGTCGACACGCCGTCCGATCTCGGGAGTGATCCTCCGTTTCCCCGGCGCGAAGCCTGAACTTCGAAGTCCCTGTCAAGCAGGCAGCGGGTCCAGTCGAGACCGGGCGCGAGCCGCCGACATCACGTCGCCCTTCCGCTCGTACAGATCGATGGCCTCGCGCAGGGCCGCGGCCTCGTCCTTGGGACGACCGCTCAGGTGGACGACTTCGGCCAGCGCCACGAGCGCGTCGCCCAGGCCGGACAGGTTGTCGGTCTGCCTGCCGATCGCCACCGCCTCCGTCGCCAGACGCTCCGCCTCGGTTCCGTCGCCTCGGTGCGCGATCACCCTGGCGAGCGCTGTCCGCCACGCCACCTGCGCGCTCGCGTCGCCGGAGGAAGCGAGTTGGCGTGACTCGTCGACGAACGGCGGTGCTTCCTCGAACCGACCGAGGTCGCACAGGACCACGGCAAGGTAGGCGGACAAGGTCTCCAGCACGGCCTTCTGGCCGAGCTGGAGGAACAGGTCCCGTCCGAGGCGCAGCTCCCGCTCTGCGGCTTCGGGGTCGCCGGCGATGCGTTCGGCCTCACCGGCATCCATCCGGTATCTGGCAGCCAAGACCAGGTTCCCCAGAGCCTCCGCGTCGGCGCCAGCTTCGGTCCCGACGCGGCGTGCCTCCTCGATCCTTCCCTGCATCGCTAGCAGGATCAACTCGCCGGGAGTGACCCGGGCCCATCTTGCTCCTGCGACCTCCGCCCGGAGCGACTTGAGCGTACGCAGCGCCTCGGGCGCGGGGGTCGGACCGAACGTGATCGCGGTGGCGAGCAAGTCGAGGTTGAGCCGCTCCTCCCATGGGCTCCCAGCGCGCCGCGCGTACACCAGTGACTGCTCGAGGGCCTCCTGCATCTCGCCCCACTGCCCAAGGATCCACGGAGCCGTCGCACGCAGCCTCCACGCACGCGCGAGGCCGAGTTCGTCTCCGAGACGCTCGAGGATGGGGATCACCGCACGAGGGCCATCAGCCTGTCGTGGACGCCGGGGCGCTCGACGGATGGGCTGAGCTCCAGCACGGCGCCTACGAAGAAGACCTTGCCGATGACCGAGGCTCGTTCGATGAGGGCCCGTTCGTCCGGGGGGAGCTGATCCAGTCGCGCAGCCAGGATCGAGCGGATCGTTCCGGGAACCCTGACGTGCGACAGCTCCCCGGTGGGAACCCAGCCCCCGTTCGAGCGGATGAGGAGCCCCTCGTCGATGAGCATCCGGAGCAGCTCCTCGACGAACAGCGGGTTGCCCTCGGCGGCCGTGACGATGCGGTCGCTTGCCTCGGTCCCGAGCTCCGCACGGCCGAGCAGGTTCGTCAAGAGCCTTCGGCAGTCTCCCTCCGGCAAGGCCTCGAGGGCGACGGTCGTCGCGTTCCACTTGCCACCTCCCCAGGAGGGGCGTCGATCGAGCAGCTCGGGCCGCGCGAGACATAGCAGGAGGATCGCGGCGTCGCGCGACCAATCGGCGATGTGCTCGATGAGATCCAGGAAGGTCGGCTCCCCCCAATTGATGTCGTCGAACACGAGGAGGAGCGGACGGTCTCGCGCGACAGCCTCCAGCATCCGACGGATCGCCCAGAAGTTTCGTCGGGTACCGCGACCTGCGAGACACCGAACAGCTGCGCGAGCCGCTCGCAGGCGAGCTCTTGATGCTCGTCGCCTTCGAGAACGGCGCAGATCTTTGATCCCACGATGCCGGGTTCGTCGAAGTCGGCCAGCCCGGCTGCCTGCTTCACGACTTCGACCACGGGGAAGAACGTGATCCCGTCGCCGTAGGGCAGGCAACGACCCCGAAGGACGGTCGCCCGGTCACCGATCCGCTCGACCAGCTCCTGCTCGAGCCGTGACTTGCCCACGCCCGGCGAGCCGAGGACCGTGAACAGATGACACGCGCTGTCGGCCTCCGCCTGCTCGAACGTCCGGAGCAGCAGGTCGAGCTGGCGCTCCCGGCCCACCATCGGAGAATCGAGCCGGCGGGCTCCCGGCGTCACGCCGTGGAGCCGGTATGCGGGCACCGTCGTCGCCTTGCCCTTCACCTCGAGCGGCTGCGTCGCATCCGCGGTCACCGCGTCACGGACAAGCTCGTAGGTCGACGCGCCGATCAGGATCTCGCCGGGGGTGGCCGCCTGTTCCAGCCGGGCAGCGGTGTTCACCGTGTCGCCGGTGACCATCGCCTGCCCGGTCGATGCGTCCCCGGCGACGACCTCGCCGGGACATAACCTTGCGCATCGACTCCGGATCGAGCCGCTCGCCGAGGGCGGTCGAACCGGTCACGTCGCAGAACACGATCGTGACGGTCTTCCGCACCTCGCGCGAGGGCGCGACCGAGGCGTCGAGCTTCGTGCCGCACTCGGAGCAGAACTTCGCACCTGCGGCGTTCGCATGCCCGCAGTTGGGACAGTCGACCACGGGCGAAGTCTAGGCGCGGCGATAGGGTGTGAGCTGGATGCACGAACCGATCCGCCTCGATCGCATCGAGATCTCGGTCGTCTGCGAGGGCTACGCGCCGCTCGAGCTCTCCGACGAGATGCCGGGTGCCGAGGTCGACTGGGATGCCGAGCGCGCTCGATATCCGTGGGCGTTCGTCGGGGACGACGCGTGGCCGTGGCACGTCCATGCGTTCGCGCTCCGCACGCCGACCGATCTGGTGCTGGTCGACGCGGGGGTGAGCCCGTTCCCGCCGGTCCGGCCGTGGGCCGAGCACACGCCGCTCGAGGAGGCGCTCCCGATCGCCGGGGTCGACCCGGCCGAGGTCCGGATGGTGGTGCACACCCACCTGCACGCCGATCACGCGGGCGGATCGGTCGTGGACGGCGAGCCCCGCTACCCGAACGCCGTGCATGTGGTGCATCCGGCGGACTGGTCGCGTTCGGTGGGAGCGGATCACCCGAACTGGGCTCGGGGCGCGATGCAGCGGCTCTTCGACCTCGGGATGGTCGACCTGGCCGCCGAGGATCGCGAGGTGTGGCCGGGCGTGCGCGTGCTGCACGCGCCAGGGCACACGCCGGGCCACCGCTCCGTGGTGCTCGACGACGGGGACCGGTCGATCCTGTTCACCGGCGATCTGCTGCACACCCCGATCCAGATCTCGGCGCCGGCGCGCCCCTCGAACCACGACGTCGACGCGGATGAGGCGTGCCGATCCCGGGTGAGGCTCGTCGTCCGCGCACGAGACGAGGGCTGGACCGTCGCGGTCAGCCACTTCGCGCGCCCGTTCGGGCGGGTGGGTCCGTCCGGGTGGGTCGAGGAGCTGTCGCCGAAGGGCTGATGCCGGAACCCGCCCAACCCGGGTAGATTCGTCCCTGAAGAGCGGGCCTCGCCGGGGTCGCGCCGTGCGTGGACCGGCGAGGTTCTCCCGCGCATCAAACCCTCGGACCCTCCGAAAGGACCTCGGCCATGCCGCGTCGTGTCCTCATCATGGGAGCCGCCGGGCGCGACTTCCACAACTTCAACGTCGCCTACCGGAGCGATCGCCGGGTCGAGGTCGTGGCCTTCACCGCGACCCAGATCCCGTTCATCGACGACCGGATGTACCCGGCGAGCCTCGCCGGCGAGCGCTACCCGAAGGGGATCCCGATCCACGACGAGAGCGAGCTCACCCAGCTGATCGAGGTCGAGCGGATCGACGACGTGGTGTTCAGCTATTCGGACGTGAGCCACACGTACGTGATGCACAAGGCCAGCCAGGCGCTGGCGGCCGGCGCGAACTTCGTCCTGCTGGGTCCCCGCGAGACGATGCTGACGGCCACCGTCCCGGTGGTCGCGGTCTGCGCGGTGCGCACCGGCTCGGGCAAGAGCCAGACGACGCGCGCGATCGCCGAGACGTTGAAGGCCGCCGGCAAGCGGGTCGTTGCCGTCCGCCACCCGATGCCGTACGGGAACCTCGAGGCGCAGCGCGTCCAGCGGTACGCGACCCTCGAGGACCTGGATCGGTACGACACGACGATCGAGGAGCGCGAGGAGTACGAGCCCCACATCACCTCAGGCACGATCATCTACGCGGGGGTCGACTACGGCGACATCCTCGAGCAGGCGCAGGCCGAGTGCGACGTGCTCCTGTGGGACGGCGGGAACAACGACCTTCCCTTCTACGCCCCCGACGTGCACGTCGTGGTCGCCGACCCCCTCCGCGCGGGTCACGAGACGAACTACCACCCGGGCGAAGCCAATCTTCGGATGGCCGACGTGATCGTGGTCAACAAGATGGACTCGGCCTCCATCGAACAGGTGAACGCGCTGATGGACACGATCCATGGGGCGAACCCGGACGCGACGGTCGTCAAGGCGAACAGTCGGGTCACGGTGGACGATCCGAACGCGATCGGAGGCAAGCGTGCGCTGGTGGTCGAGGACGGCCCGACGCTCACGCACGGCGAGATGAAGTTCGGCGCCGGGGTCGTCGCCGCGCGGGCCCACGGCGCATCCGAGATCGTCGACCCGCGACCCTGGGCGATCGGCACGATCGACGAGACGTTCCGCAAGTACGACGTCGGCCCGGTGCTGCCGGCGATGGGGTACTCGGACGGCCAGCTCGCCGAGATGGAGAAGATCATCGACTCGGCCGACGCCGACGTCGTCGTGATCGGCACGCCGATCGACCTGCGCCGGGTGATCGAGATCCGAAAGCCCGCCGTCCGCGTCCGGTACGACCTCGAGGTGCTGCCGGACTCGCCGAGCCTGCTCGACGTGCTCAAGCCGGTCCTGGGCTGAGGCGGGAACCTGATGCCCGGGAAGGGACGCGTCGTCGTGGCGCTCGGCGGCAACGCCCTGCTCCGGCGCGGGCAGGACGACACGTTCGAGAACCTGTACGCGTCGTCGCGCTCCGCGGCCGAGGGCATCGCGGACATCGCCGCGGCCGGCTGGGAAGTCGTCCTCACCCACGGCAACGGCCCGCAGGTGGGCCGGATCCTGCTGCAGCAGGAGGCCGCGAAGCGCTGGGTCCACCCGATGCCGCTCGACGTCTGCGGCGCCGAGAGCCAGGGCCTGATCGGGTACCTGCTCCAGGTCACGATCGGCGACGTCTTCTTCGAGCGCGGGATGGAGCGGCCGGTGGCGACGGTGCTGACCCTCACGCGCGTGCGCCCCGGCGACCCGGCGTTCGCGGACCCGACCAAGCCGATCGGCCCGTTCTACGAGGAGGACGAGGCGTCGCGGCTCGCGACCGAGCGAGGGTGGGTGCTGAAGCCCGACCCGCACGGCGGCTTCCGGCGCGTCGTGCCCTCGCCGGACCCGTACTCGATCGTCGAGGCGCCGGTGATCCGCACCCTCGTAGCGGGCGGTGCCGTCGTGATCGCCTCCGGAGGGGGAGGCATCCCCGTGGTCGAGGAGGGCCCCAGGTTGATCGGCCGCGAGGCCGTGATCGACAAGGACCTGGCCGCCGCGATCCTCGCTCGCGACGTCGAGGCCTCGACGCTGCTGATCCTCACCGACGTCGGCGCCGTCCAGCGGGGGTTCGGCACCGGGCGGGCCGAGCCGATCGTGCGCATGTCGTCCGCGGAGGCGCGCGAAATGCTCGAGGAGGGGGAGTTCGGCGCCGGCTCGATGGGGCCGAAGGTCGAGGCGGCGGTCCGGTTCGTCGAGCACGGCGGTGGGCGATCGGCGATCGGCGATCTCGACGCGGCGGTCGCGGTCCTGGCCGGGGAGTCCGGCACGAGCATCCTCTCCTACTAGGCGGGATCCCCTGATGCGCCTGCGCGTCGTCGTCTACAACGTCCGCGGGTTCCGGGACGGGTCCGAACGGCTGGCGCGGCTTGTCGGCCACTTCCGCCCCGACGTGCTCCTCCTGAACGAGACCGGAGGCCGGTGGCGTCTACGTCGATTCGCCGACGACCTCGGGATGGACGTCGCCGCCGATCCCTGGTCGCCCCTCCATCGCCGGGTGAAGGATGCCGTGCTCTCCCGGCCGCCGTGGAGGATGGTCGAGCACCGGCAACACCGCTTCGACGGGGGTCCATGGCTCTACCCACGGGGCGCGCTGGTCGCGAAGCTCGAGCAGGGCGAGGCGCGGCTGTCCGTGGTTTCGACCCACCTCGGGCTCCATCCGCGCGAGCGCCTCGCGCACGTACAAGCGCTCTCGGTTCTCATGGATGACCTCGACACGCCGATCGTCGCCGGCGGTGACCTGAACGAGGGACCGGACGGCCGCGCCGTCGCCTACCTGTCCGGGCGCCTCCGCGACGCCTGGCTCCTCGGGGGCGACGCGGACGGCGAGACGTTCCCGGCCGACGAGCCGACGGCGCGCATCGACTACCTGTTCGTCTCCGAGGCGATCGTGGTCGAGCGCGTCCTCGTCCCGCCGGGTCCCGACGCGCGCAGCGCCTCCGACCATCGACCGCTCGTCGCCGAGCTTACCCTCCCGCCGCCCGGGTAGGCTCTGGAGCGATCGCTCCCGAAGGAGGACCGGCGATGCTCTCACCCGATCTCGAGAACGCGATGAACACGCAGATCGCCTCCGAGCTCTACTCGTCGCACCTGTACCTGGCGATGTCCGCCTACTGCGAGGAGCAAGCCCTGCCGGGGTTCGCCCACTGGTTCAAGCTCCAATCCGACGAGGAACGCGAGCACGCCCTGAAGTTCGTCCGGCACGTGTGGATCGGGGCGGTCGCGTGATGCTCACCGGGATCGACGCGCCGCAGTCGGACTTCGGCACGCCGCAGGGCGCGTTCGAGCAGGCGCTCGCGCACGAGATGAACGTCACGATGATGATCGACGGGCTCTACGGCATGGCCGTGCAGCACGGCGACTATGCGAGCCAGGTCTTCCTGCAATGGTTCGTGACCGAGCAGGTCGAGGAGGAGCGCACCGCGACCGAGATCGTCCACACGCTGAAGACGCTCGGCGGCGAGCCCGCGCCGATGCTCATGCTCGACCGCGAGCTCGGCTCGCGCGTGTCCGGGGGCTAGCCCTTCGCGGCGTCGAGCCCCCGAGCGAACGCCAGCACGCGCTCGCGCACGAGCGGCGCATCGTGGTCGAGCGTCACGACGTGGTACGAGTTCGGGCACAGGACCAGTTCCCGGTTCTCCGAACCGATCCGCTCGAGCACCTTCTCGGCGTTCGAGCGGGGGACCACGTGGTCGGTGCGCGAGCGGAAGATCACGATCGGCTGGCAGATCTCGGGGAGCGAGGCCCGGACCAGCTTCATCATCGCCGCCATCTCGGCGATCGCCGGCACCGGCATCACCGTGTCGCCGAGTTCGTCTTGCCCCGGCTTGGCGATGTCGTTCGGCGACGCCCTTGACCGTTCGCAGGAACCGGCTGCCGATCGGGACGAACCAGCAGCCGACGGTCGAACACGTAGGGGTTGGTGAGCGCGATGCCATCGACCTCGTGCGGTCGCGAGGCGACGAGCGACAGGACGACCGACGCGCCCATCGACTGCCCGAGCGTGACGATCGTGCGGCAGCGCTCGCGGAGCGCATCGAGGCCGGTCGCGGCCGCCTCGACCCACTCGGTCCACCGCCGGGTACGGAGATCTTCCACGTCGGTCCCGTGGCCTGGTAGACGGACGCCCTCGACCGAGACGTCTTCGGAGGCGAGCCATCCGCCGATCGGCCGCATCGATGCCGGCGAGCCCGTGAACCCGTGGACCATGAGGACGCCGATCGGTCCGCCGGGGAGCGAGAACGGCTCGCAGCCCGGACGGACCCGCGGTTCCGTCACGTGGTCAGACGGAGCGCTTGCGGCGGCCGGGGTTCACGAACAGCGTCCCCACCATGTACAGGAACACGAGTCCGACCGCTCCGGTCAGGCCCACGAGGAGGAGGGCGAACGTCCATTCGAGCAGACCCCAGGAAGCGAGCACGCAGCCATGCTACTCGAGCGCGCGGTCTGATCCGCTCAGATCGGGGACGTTGGGACCAGGACCTCGGCACGCACCCATGAGACGCCGACCCCCAGGTACTTCGCGGCGGCCTCGGACAGGTCGATCACGCGCTCCAATCGGCCGTACGGACCGCGGTCGTTCACGAGCACGATCGCGCACCTGCCCTCATACGTGACGCGGAGGAACGTGCCGAACGGCAGCGTCCGGTTCGCCGCGGTGAACAGACGCGGGTCGAAGATCGCGCCGGTCGCGGTCGGCTGGCCCCCGAACTCCCACCCGTACCAGGACGCGTACCCTTCCAAGACCTCGCCCGTCGGGGCCAGGCCGTCGGGCGTGTCGCAGGTCCTTCCACGCGTCGGGCCGAGGAGCGCGAGGAGCGGCGTCTGGTCGGCTCGGTACCCGATGATGTCCCAGGTTCCCATCCGGGCCGCGGCCGCCGCGACGGCAGCCCGCTGCGCCTGCAGGGCGTCGTCGGCGATCGAGGCCTCCCGGGCGAGGTCGGTGGCCTCGTCGAGCACGCCCAGCATCTTCGTCATCAGCGAGCGGAGCTGGTCGAGCCTGGGTTCGAGCGCGGAGCGCCGGCCCTGTGCCTCGGCGCGCTTCGCCACCACCACGGCCTCGGTGACCAGGGAGTCACGCAGGACGTCCGTGCGAAGGGAGATCGTCCTCGCGGTGTACTCGGAGATCGTCGCGGCGTCGGCGAACGAGCCGGCCGCGAGCAACGCCTCGACCGCCCCGCCGGGTCCGAACTGGAACGCGGTCCGGACGTGCGCGTCGAGGTTCGCCTGCGCGGCCTCTGCGGCAACCCTCGCGAGCGCCACGTCCCGTTCGGCGTCCACGACCTCGATCCACGCCCGTCCGGCCTGGCGTTCGAGGACCTCGTAGCGCGCGATCATCCGGTGGAGCCTCTCATGCAGGACGATCAGGCGTTGGACCTCGGGCAGGTCCCGATGGCCCTGGACGAACGGCGCGAGGTCGTGAGCGCGTGCGGGCGAGGCGACCGCGAGGGCCGCGAAGGCGAGCACGAGGGCGAGGGATCGGCTCCGCATCGGTCTGTCTTGGAACGGTCCTGCTCGGAAGGGGCCGGTTGACCGGCCGTACAATCCAGGTCTCGACACCTCGACGAACAGACTAGACCGCAGGCCGACCGCTCAGGGAGCAGGAGTGACCACACGCATCGGCGTCCTCACGGCGGGTGGGGACGCCCCCGGCCTGAACGCCGCGATCCGCGCCGTCGTCCGCACGGCGATCGGCGTCCACGGGTTCGAGGTCTTGGGGTTCCGGCGCGGCTGGCGCGGGGTGATGGACGGCGACGTCCTCGAGCTCACCCCGGCGACGGTCCAGGGGATCCTCCACCGGGGCGGGACGATCCTCGGATCCTCGGGGGCCGACCCGTACCACGAGCAGGGCGTCGACCGCGTCCGCCGGACCTTCACCGACCTCGGCGTCGACGCGCTCATCACGATCGGCGGCGAGGGGACGATGGGCGCCGCGGCCCACATGTCCTCGGAGGGCGTGCCTGTGGTCGGCATCCCCAAGACGATCGACAACGACCTGTCCGGCACCGACGCGTGCATCGGGTTCGCCACGGCGGTGCAGGTCGCGACCGACGCGATCGACCGCCTCCACACGACGGCCGAGAGCCACGACCGGCTGATGCTCGTCGAGGTCATGGGTCGCAGCGCCGGATGGATCGCCCTGTACTCGGGGATCGCGGGCGGGGCCGACTCGATCCTGCTCCCGGAGCGGCCGTTCGACCTGGAGGACGTCGCGTCGGTGCTCCGGCGACGCCACATGACCGGCCATTCGTTCTCGATCGTCGTCGTGGCGGAGGGCGCGATGCCGGCGGAGGGCGCCATGCCGGCGCCCCGGTATGCGTCCGACCCCCGCGGCGCCCCTCGGCTGGGCGGCATCGCGTACGAGATCGCCCCCCGGATCGAGTCGCTCACCGGCTGGGAGTCGCGGGTGACGGTGCTCGGTCACGTCCAGCGGGGCGGCTCGCCTGTCGCCGCCGACCGGATCGTCGCGACCCGCTTCGGCGAGGCCGCGACCAACCTGGTGGCCGATGGCGGGTTCGGGCAGATGGTGGCCCTGCACGGCGACCGGATCGGCCAGGTCCCGCTCGCGGAGGCGGCGAAGGTCCGCCCGGTCCCCGAGGAGCTGGTGGCCGTCGCCGAGCTGTTCTTCGAGGAGCGGAGGCGCCCGTGAAGATCGGCATCCTGACGGGTGGGGGAGACGTCCCCGGCCTCAACGCGTGCATCAAGGCCGCCACGCTGCGAGCGACCGAGGAGGGGCACGAGGTGGTCGGCATCCGTCGCGGCTGGGGCGGGCTGCTCGGATGCGATCCGGACGACCCGGCGTCGATCGAGGCGAACGTCGTGGATCTCGACGCAAACGCCGTCCGGACGATCGACCGGAGCGGCGGCACGATCCTGCACACGTCGCGGACGAACCCGGCGAAGGTCCGGTCGTCCGAGGAGCCCGCGTTCCTCAGCTCGGAGAAGCACGAGGGGCCCGTCGACCACACGCCGCATGTCCTCAAGGTGCTCGACCGGCTGGGCATCGACGCGCTGCTCCCGATCGGCGGCGACGACACGCTCTCGTTCGCGCTCCGCCTGCACGAGGAGGGCGTCCCGGTCGTCGCGATCCCGAAGACCATGGACAACGACGTGCACGGCACCGACTACTGCATCGGCTTCTCCACCGCGATCACGCGCACCGTGATCTTCATCCACCAGCTCCGCACGAGCGCTGGCTCGCACGAGCGGCTCGCGGTGGTCGAGGTGTTCGGCCGGTACAGCGGCGAGACGTCGCTGGTGTCTGCGTACCTGTCGGGGGTCGAGCGCGCGGTGATCAGCGAGGTGCCGTTCGACGTCGAGAAGCTCGCCGCCAAGCTGATGCAGGACAAGCGGGCCAACCCCAGCAACTACGCGATGATGACGATCTCCGAGGGCGCCACGATGATCGGCGGCGAGACCGTCCACGCGGGGGTGGCCGACGCGTTCGGGCACCTGAAGCTCGGCGGCGTCGGGCAGGTGACGGGCGAGGCCCTGCGCGAGATCACGGGCGAGGGCATCATCTACCAGCAGGTGGGCTACCTGATGCGGTCGGGCTCGCCGGACTCGCTCGACCTGATGGTCGCGACCAACTACGCCGTGATGGCCGCCGACCTCGTGATCGAGCGCCAGTTCGGGCGCCTCGTGGCGCTGCGGAACGGCAACTACACGAACGTGCCGCTCCCCGTCGTCCGTCAGGGGGTCAAGCGCGTCGACGTGGGCGCGCTCTACGACATCGAGGCCTACCGTCCGAAGATCCGCCACGTGGACGGCAAGCCGATGTTCCTGTACTGAGGCTCCGCGGCGGCGCTCCCTATACTCGATTGGTCATGGAGCGTTACCGGGTCGACCTGCGTTCGGACACGGTCACGACACCCTCCGCCGCGATGCGGCAGGCGATGGCCGAGGCCGAGGTGGGCGACGATTGGTTCGGGGACGACCCCACGGTCAACCGGCTCCAGGAGCGCGCCGCCGAGGTCACCGGCAAGGAGGCCGCGCTCTACGTTCCGACCGGGACGATGGCCAACCAGATAGCGCTCCGCCTGCAGTTCTCGGGTCCGGGCCGCCTCGTGGTGGCCGAGCCCCGATCGCACGTCGCCTCGACCGAGGTGATGAGCGCGGCGGCGCTCTCGGGGATCGCGTATCGGATCGTGCAGGGGGACCGTCGTGGCCGGATCACCGCCGACCAGGTCCGGGAGGCGCTCGAGCCGGACGAGCCGTACGACGTCGAGATCGTGGACCTCGTCTGCCTGGAGAACACCAGCGGTCATGCGGGCGGCACCGTGATGGACATCGAGGACTTCCGGGCGATCCGCAAGGTGACCGAGGAGGCCGGCGTCGCGCTGCACCTCGACGGGGCACGGATCTTCAACGCGAGCGTCGCCGCCGGGGTCGACGTCGCCGAGTACGCGGCCGAGGTCGACACCCTCATGTTCTGCGTCTCGAAGGGGCTGGGCGCTCCGATCGGCTCGCTCGTGTGCGGCGCGGCCGAGCAGATGCGCGAGGGCCGCCGGATCAAGATCCTGTTCGGGGGCGCCTGGCGGCAGGCCGGCGTCCTGGCCGCGGCCGGCCTGGTCGCGCTCGAGGAGGGGCCGAAGCGCCTCCACGAGGACCACGAGCGGGCCCGCCGGCTCGCCCAGGCCGTGGCCGAGATCGTGCCTGGGACCCTCGATCCGGCCGACGTTGAAACGAACATGGTTTTCGCCGACACGGAACCGATGGCGATGACACCTCTCGAAGTCACGAACCGGCTCGAGGGACAGGGCGTGGGGGCAAGCGTGGTCTCGGGCAAGGTCCGGATGGTCACGCACGTCGACATCGCCGACGAGGACGTCGAGACGGCGATCGCGGCCTGGCGAGCCGTCGCCGCCGGATAGGAGGACCGACCCGTGAAGCTGTTCGGCCCGAGGTACCCCGAGGAGATCGCGAAGCGCGTCCCGCCCGGCCAGCGCCTGGTCAAGACGTGGCCGGTGCTGCATTTCGGCCCGATCCCCGACTTCGACGAGTCGACCTGGACGCTCGAGGTGAACGGACTCGTGGACAACCCCTTCACGCTCACGTATTCGGAGCTGAAGGCGCTCGGGCCGGTCGACGTGCAGGCGGACATGCACTGCGTGACCGGCTGGTCGACGCTCGACAACACCTGGACCGGGGATCCCCTTCCGCGTGCTGGCCGAGAGGGCGCGGCGTGCAGGAGGACGCCAAGTGGGTGATCGCGCACTGCGACTACGGGTACACGTCGGACCTGTCGCTCCAGGCGATGATGGACGACGACGTGCTCGTCGCCTGGGCCCACGGCGGCGAACCGCTCACCGGCGAGCACGGCTTCCCGCTCCGCCTCGTCGTGCCGAAGCGCTACGCGTGGAAGAGCGCGAAGTGGCTGCGCGGGCTGGAGTTCTCGGCGCAGAACAAGCGCGGCTTCTGGGAGGTGCGTGGGTACCACATCCACGCCGAGCCCTGGGCCGAGGAACGCTACTCGTACCAGGAAGGGCCGAGGGCCGAGCTCGAGCCGTAACGAGCGACCTCGGGATCCGAGGAGACGCGGTCGCGTGGTCCGGGTGCGGATCGAAGGGGAGCGCGTCACGCTCCGCCCGCTGCGGATGGGGGAGTTCGAGGATTCCTGGAACGCGCGGCTGGACGCCGATCCCAGTGTGCAGCCCGTGATGCCGGCGCGTGATGCCCTGCGAGCCCGCTTCGAGCGCTCGGGGATCATGCACGATGGGGCGATCGATCTCGCCATCGAGGTCGAGGGCCATCGGATCGGAGAGATCCAGACCTACATCCCACCGGGGAGAACGCTCCCGCCCGGGGCGTTCGAGGTCGGCATCACGATCGAGGATCCCTCGTTGCGCGGTAAGGGCTACGGGACGGAGGCCGTGCAGCTGCTGCTCGGGTGGTTGTTCGCGCACGAAGGCGCCACCCGCGTCCACATGCCGACCGTTCCGGCGAACGTGGCGATGCGCACCGTCGCCGAACGACTCGGGTTCTCGCCCGAGGGCATGACCCACGAACTCGGCCAGCACTTCGTCTTCTACGTCTTGACGCGGGAGACCTGGAGCCAGCGGGATCGGGGGCAGCTACCTGAGCGATCACGCCGCGAGCGAGCGGATCGTCTCGAGCTCGAGACGGCGCCGGTCTCCCGACGACGGCGTCTCGACCACGACCGACAGGCGGCGCACCTCGGGTTGACCGACGATCGCTCGGAACCCCTCGAGGCCGATCCCGCCCTCGCCCACGATCTCGTGGCGGTCGCGCTTGGAGCCGCGTTCGAACTTCGCGTCGTTCATGTGGATCAGGCGGAGGCGGTGAGCCAGTCCGAGGCTCCGTAGCTCCTCGAACAGCGCGTCCACGCCCTCGGGTTCGTCCAGCGCATAGCCGGTCGCGAACAGGTGACAGGTGTCGAGCACCAGCCCGAGCCGCTCGTCGTCCACGGCGTCGAATAGCGTCCGCGCCTCGTTCAGCGTCGATGCGACGGCGCCGCTCGTGCCGGCCATGAGCTCGACCAGGAGCCGGGTCTCGTCGGGCGTCTCGGTGAGGACCGCCTGGAGCACGGTGGCGGCCCGGTCGAGCGCGTCCGCGATCTCGCCCGGCCCGCCCGCACCCGCGTGCACGACGAACCCGCCCGCCTCGAGCACGCCGCACGCCGCGACCGAGCGCCGGCAGAGCTCGACGGACTTGGAGAGGAACTCCGGGTTCGGCGACGCGATGTTGACGAGGTACGGAGCGTGGACGAACAGCGGTCCGATCGCTGCTTCCCGCCAGTCGGCTCCGAACGCCTTCGCCGTCTCCAGGCGCGGACCAGACCAGGCCCGAGGGTTCGAGATGAAGAGCTGGACCACCTCCGCCCCGGTCTCGCGGGCGAGCGGGATCGCGGTGCGGAGCCCACTACGGAGGTGGGCGCCGACCCTCACGCCACGTAGATGTGGACGAGGTCGCCCGCGCGCACGGTCGTGCCCGACGCGGGCTCCTGGAACACGACCCGCGTGCCGCTATGGCCCGGCACGATCGAGACGTCAACGAGCAGCCCGAGGCTGCGGAGCTTGGCGACGGCCGCATCCCGCTCCATGCCGACCACGCTCGGCATCGGGAACTCCGGCGGCCCCTTCGAGACGACGATCGTGACGGTCTTCCCCGGCTGCAGGTCGGTCCCCTTCTCGGGCGTCTGCGAGATCACGGTGCCTTTGTCCACCCGGTCGGAGAACTCCTCCTGCACGTCTACGACGAACCCTTGGGACTCGAGCACGGCGACCGCCTCGTCCTGCTGGAGACCGACGACCTTCTCGACCGCGACCGGGGTCGGGCCCTTGCTGACGACGAGGTCGATCGCGCTGCCCTGCGGCGCATCCTCCTTGGCCTCCACGCTCTGACGGACCACCTGGTCGACCTCGAACCGCTCGTTGAACGCCTTCGTGACCTCGCCGACCTGCAGGTGCACCTCGCGGAGCGCGTCCTTCGCCTCGGCCAGCGGCAGGCCCACGACGTTCGGGACGGGCACAGGCGGGGGACCGAGCGACGGGACGAGCGTGACGCGGTCGCCCCGTTCGAGCGTCGTGCCCTCGGCGGGTTGCACCTTCAGCACGCTGCCCGCCGGGACCTTAGTCGAGTACCGCCCCTCCGCCATCCGCACGACGAGCCCGGCGTCGTCGAGCTGTGCCTGCGCCTGCTCCACCGGGAGGCCGACGACCTTCGGCACATCGACCTCGTGGGGGATCAGGTAGGTCCACGCCCCCCACGCGGCGGCGCCGATCACGACCAGCGCGAACACGATGCCGAGCGCGAACCGACCCCTCTTCCGACGTCGTTGCGGACCTCCGATCGCGCGGCCGGGGATCGTGATCGTCTCGGCCGGGTCCGACGCCGGTGCCGTCACGGAGGTGACGTCCACGCCGGTCGGGATCACCGTGACCTCCGGTATCACCTCCGGCGGCACGAGCGAGGCGAGCGGAGGAGCCTCGGGGAGCGTCCGCGTCTCGGCCTCGAGGTCGCGCCGGGCCTCGGCGGCCGACTCCGGGCGCAGCTCCCGCTGCTTCTCGGTCACCGAGGCGACCCAGCCGTCGAGCGACACCGGCACCGCGGGGTTGAAGGAGGACGGCCGCGGCATCGGCTCGTGCAGGTGCTTGTACGCGATCGCCATCGGCGTCTCTCCGGTGAACGGGAGCCGCCCCGTGAGCAGCTCGATCGCGACGACACCCAGCGCGTACAGGTCGGTGCGCGGGTCGGCCGGCTCGCCCAGGAGCTGTTCGGGGGCGAGGTACTGCACCGTCCCGGTGACGTGGCCCGCCTCCGTGATCTGGGCGTCGGCGAACGCCCGCGCGAGCCCGAAGTCCGCGACCTTGACGATGCCGTCGCGCGTGACAATCAGGTTCTCGGGCTTCACGTCGCGGTGCACGATCCCTTGGCGGTGCGCGTGCTGGAGCGCCGCGAGCGTCTGGTCGAGCACGTCCGCCGCCTGTGCCGGGGCGAGCAGCCCTTCGGCGTTCACGATCTGGCGGACGGACAGGCCGGCGACGTACTCCATCACCATGTAGTAGATGCCGTCGACGCTTCCCCAGTCGTGGACGGCCACGATGTTCTGATGGTTCAGGCTCGCGGCCGCGCGCGCCTCCCGGCGGAAGCGCTCGATGAACCCCGCGTCACCGGCGAGGCTCCGATGCAGGACCTTGATGGCGACCGGGCGTTCGAGGACCGCGTCGCGGGCCCGGTAGACCTCGCCCATGCCGCCCGCGGCGATACGATCGATGACGTGGTAGCGGCCATCGAGCGTGTTCAGCGCGAACGCGAGGTCCGCGTCGGCGGACCGCTCGGGCATCGTGCTCTTCGAGATGGTCGCCTCCCGTTGCTTCCTGGGTGGTGCGGGCGGACATCCTGGGGCCGGGGGCGCGTCCGAGCAGCCATCCTAGCGCGCCGGTGCACGTCAACCGTGGAGCCGGGGTGACCGACCCGGACGGCTACCCGGTCGAGTTCGAGCGCATCGAGGCCGCGGTGGACGCCGGCCAGACCGATCTGCGCGCCCTCGGGTTCTGGCGCCTGCTCGCCAAGGTCAAGGCCGACCCGATCCTCGCGCACCATTGGGCCGAGCGGGCGGGCCGGATCGATCGGAAGGTGTTCGAGGCTCGAGCGCGGTTCCGCGTGCCGGTCTGGTTCGGGAACGGGGTGCTGGTGGTGGGGATGCTCCTGGGCGCCGCCGCGGTGGGCGTCGCCCTCACGACGGACTCGGAGACGGCGGCCGGGCTCGCGTTGGTGTTCGCAGCGCTGGACTGGTCGGTGTCGTTCCACGTCCCGGCTCACTGGCTGGTCGGCCGGCTGGTGGGGATGAGGTTCCTCGCCTACTACGTCCGCGATCTGATCCCGCCGGTGCCCGGACTGAAGATCGACTACGCCACCTACCTGCGGGTGGCGCCCGAGGCTCGGGCGTGGATGCACGCCTCGGGGGCGATCGCGAGCAAGATCGGCCCGTTCCTGGCATTGGCGTTCTGGCCGGCGAGCGGGGCGCCGGCGTGGGCCGCGTGGGCGATCCTCGGGTACGGCCTGCTGATCATCGGGACCGACGTCTTCATCTCGACCCGCAAGAGCGACTGGAAGCGGTTCCGCCGAGAGCTGCGCATCGCCCACGTCCAGGCCGCGAACCGCTGACGCCGCACCCTCGGCTATCCTGGCGTCGAGAACCGGGGAGCTCGGGGCGACCGGGCTGAGAGGCCGCCACACCGCGGCGGCGACCCGAAGGGACCTGATCCGGGTAATGCCGGCGGAGGGAGGCGAACGCTCGATGGTGGATCCTCGTTCGCTCCGCGTCTACGTGCTGACGTCGAGCGGCTCGGTCCCCGGACGCGGGCACGGCGAGGTCGCGTCGGCCGCCATCGCGGGCGGCGCCACGGCCGTGCAGCTCCGGGCCCCCGAGCTCGACGACGCGGCACTCACCGAGCTCGGGACCGAGATCGCCGGCGCCTGCCACGCCGCCGCGGTGCTGTTCGTGGTGAACGATCGCCTCGAGGTGGCCGCCAGAGTCGGCGCGGGCGCGCACGTGGGGCAGGACGACGACCCGGGCTCGGCGCGGGCGATCCTCGGCCCGCACGCCGTCCTCGGGGTGAGCGTCTCCACCCCGGACGAGGCGCGAGCCGCGGAGGGGGACGGTGCCGACTACCTCGGCGTGACGGTGTGGGCGACGCGCACCAAGCCGGGGGCGCGGCCCCGCGGCCTCTATGGGCTGCGAGCGATCGTCCAGGCGACGGACCTCCCCGTGGTCGGGATCGGCGGCATCCACGCCGGCAACGCCCGCCAGGTCCTCGAGACGGGAGCGGCCGGGGTCTGCGTCGTCTCGGCCGTTGGGGCCGCGCCGGATCCCGAACGCGCGACCCGGGCGCTGGTCGAGGTCGTGCAGGGTTGGGAGGTCGGCGTCCGATGAGCCGCCAGCGGACGGGGAAGGCGACCGCGGAGCTGTTCGAGCAGGTGATCCTCCGCCGACTCGGTGCCCGAGACGACGACGTCCTCGTCGGCCCGCGGCACGGCGTGGACGTCGGCGTGGTCCGGGTCGCCGACGGCGTCGCGATGGCGCTCACGGCCGATCCGGTGTTCGTGGTCCCGGCGTACGGCTGGGAGCGCGCGGCGTGGTTCGCCGTGCACATCCTCGCCTCCGACGCGGCCACGAGCGGACTCCCGTTGCGCTGGATGGCCGTCGACCTGAACCTGCCGCCGGAGATCACCGACGAGGACCTGACGGCGCTATGGGACGCGTTCCATCGCGCTTGCGAGGGGATCGGGATCGCGGTCGTGACCGGTCACACCGCGCGGTACGACGGATGCACCTGGCCGATGGTAGGAGGCGCGGTCTGCATCGCATCGGGTGCGGAGGATCGGTACGTCACGCCGACGATGGCGCGCCCCGGCGACCGGGTCGTGATCACGAAGGGGGCCGCGATCGAGGCGACCGCGCTGTTCGCGGCCACGTTCCCCGAACGGTTGGCCGAGGGCGTCGGGGTCGACACCGTGGCCCGGGCCGATGCGCTGTTCGAGCAGATGACCGTCGTCCCCGAGGCGGAGGTGGCGCGCGGTTTCGGCCTGCGCGATCGGGGCGTGACCTCGATGCACGACGCGACCGAGGGTGGCGTGTTCGGCGGGCTCACAGAGGTGGCCGCGGCCTCGGAGGTCGGGATGCGGATCGAGCTCGAGGCGATCCCCGTGCGGGACGAGGTCCGCGCCGTGTGCGGGTTCGTCGGGATGGACCCGTACACGTCGATCAGCGAGGGGAGTCTGATCGCTACGGTCGTGGCGGAACGGGCGGACGCGTTCGTCGGCTCGTTGGCGCGGGCGAGCATCGACGGCGCGATCGTCGGCGAGGTGACCGAACGCGCGGAGGGCGTGGTCCTGGTGGACGGCGGGACCGAGCGCGCGCTCGAGCATCCGGGGCTCGATCCGTTCTGGGGGGCGTTCGGGCGGTGGGCCGCCGAGGCGGCCGGGATCGCCGCCTCTGGTTAGGGCCGCCGCCGCGGCGCCGGGGTCCACTCATCGGCGAGCATCGCGTACCGGACGTGGTCGCGCCACCGCCCGCCGATCTTGAGGTACCTGGGCGAGTACCCCTCGCGACGGAACCCGAGCCGTTCGACGAGCGCGATCGAGCGGGCGTTGTCCGGCTGGACGTTGGCCTCGACGCGGTGGAGCCTGAGCGTGCCGAACGCGTGTCGGAGCACCAGACCTAGGCCCTCCGTCATGAGCCCCCGACCCTGGTGTTGGACGAAGGCCGAGTATCCGAGGTACGCGCTCCGCAGGTTGCCGAACACGATGTGGCCCAGGCTCGCGCTGCCCGCGAGGGCCGAGTCGTCGTTGCGACAGATGAGGTAGGACTGGGCGAGCGGCCGCCCCCAGCATCGCCCGGAAGTCCTCGGCGTCCTCCGGCAGGTAGGCCCAGGGCCGATGCAGTCTGCGGCTCCGCCTCACCGCACGGATGAAGACCGCCTCGTCGCCCGGCTCCATGAGACGGATGGAGACGTGCTCGCCTCGCTGGAGCGTCCCGAGCCTCATCGGACAAACGGTACCCGGTAGGCTGCTGCGCGATGGACGTGGTGACCGTGGGCGACGTGATGATCGACGTGCGGGTCGACTCCGACGGACTCGAGGAGGGCGGGGACGTGCACGGGCGCGTCCTGGTTCGACCCGGCGGCAGCGCCGCGAACGCCGCCGTGTGGGCCGCCGAGGTGGGCGCGACGGCCCGCGTGCACGGCCGGATCGGTTCGGACGTCGCCGGCACGCTCCTGCGCGACGAGCTGATCGCGCGCGGGGTGGAGCCGGCGCTCGCGATCGATCCGAGCGCCGACACGGGCACGATGCTCGTGGTCCACGAACCCCGCGAGCGCTCGATGGTGGCGGACCGAGGCGCCGGCGGGCGCCTGGCCCCGGAGGACCTGCCGGAGCGGATCGAGGCCGGCGCCGTCCTCGTGTCCGGCTACTCGCTGCTGTTCGAGCCGACCTCGGCCGCCGGCGTGGCGGCGCTGGAACGCGCCCGGGCACGGTTCGTCGCGGTGGACGCGGCGTCGTGGCCGATGATCCGCTCGTTCGGCGTGGATCGGTTCTTCGCCTCGTGCAGGCCCGCGACGATGATCCTGGCCAACGAGCGGGAGGCGGAGGAGCTCACCGGGCGTCGCGGGGTCGCCGCCGTCGACGAGCTCACGCGGCGGTTCCCGGTCGCGTGCGTGAAGCTCGGCGACGAGGGCGCGTTGATGTCGTGGGAGGGGCTCGTGATCCGGAACACGACCGACCCCGTCGTCGAGAAGGACCCGACAGGCGCCGGCGATGCGTTCAACGGCGTCCTGCTCGCCTCGCTTGCCGCCGGCCGCTCACCGGGGGACGCGCTCGGCGCGGCGTGCCGGGCCGGCGCTCGGGTCGCGGCGAGCTACGAGACCTGGCCCGAACGAACCCGGACGAACGCGGCCGATCCCTCGCCCGGCGGGCGGCGCGGGTGAGCGGTGTCCGCGCCTCGAGCGAGGTCTCGGTCGCGATGGCGGCGGGCGACGGCGTGGTCGCACTCGAGACGAGCGTCGTGTCCCAGGGGCTGCCCGCACCGCGGAACCTCGACTGCGTCGAGCGCATGAGCGCGGCGATCCGGGCCGCGGGCGCCGTCCCAGCGTGGACCGGCGTGATGCGCGGCGAAGTGGTGGTCGGGCTGACGGCCGACGAGCTCGCGGCGTTCGCCGAGCCGGGGCGGGCGGCGAAGGTGGCGCGCCGCGACCTCCCGTCGGCGATCGCCTCGGGCGGGTTCGGGGCCACCACGGTCTCGAGCACCATCTGGGCCGCCCGCCGGGCGGGCATCCGGGTCGGAGCCACCGGTGGCATCGGCGGCGTGCACCCGGGCACCGGTGACGTGTCCGCGGACCTGCTCGAGCTGGCCCGGACGCCGATCCTGCTCGTGAGCTCGGGACCCAAGTCCATCGTCGATCCCGCAGCCACGGCCGAACGCCTGGAGGAGCTCGGGGTGGGGGTCGTCGGCTACCGCTGCCGGCGCCTGCCGTTCTTCCTCGCCACGGAGGCGGCGGTCGACCTGGACGATCGCGTGGACGACGTCGGGCAGGCCGCCCGGCTGGTGTGGGCGCTGGAGGACCTGGACGCCCGCGCGGCGGTGCTGCTCTGCAACCCGGTCCCCGAGCGCTTCGCGATGGATCCCGGCATGATCGAGGAGGCCGTGCGGGCCTGCGAGCGGATCGCCGAACGCGAGGGCGTCCGGGGCAAGGCCGTGACGCCGTACCTGCTCTCCTGCCTGTCCGAACGCACCGACGGCGAGAGCCTGGAGGCGAACCTGGCCCTGCTCGAGTCCAACGCGCGGCTGGCCGGCGAGATCGCCGCGGCTAGCGCAGCCAGGTCTTGACGATCGCCTTCGAGAAGTTCCAGCCGTAGCGGAAGGACTTGGGCTTCTTCGACTCACCGCCCCGTCGCGTGAGGAACGTGACCGGGACCTCGACCACCCTCGCCCGTTGGCGAAGGGCCTCGATCGTGACCTCCGACGTCCAGAACTGGTCCTGTTCGAGGATCAGCGCGCGGAGGATGTCAGCGCGGGTCGCCCGGTACCCGCTCGAGATGTCCGTCACCCGCTGGCCGGTGAGGACCGTCACCACCCACGAGAAGAAGTGCACGCCCAAGTGGCGGATCAGGCTCTCGCGCTCGAAGTCGCCGAGCATCCGCGATCCGTTCACGTGATCGGCCCGGCCCGCGATGATCGGCTCGACCAGCGTGGGGAGCTCCTCCGGCTGGTGCTGGCCGTCGGCGTCCATCGTGACGACGATGTCGGCCCCGAGCTTGAGGGCGATGTCGTACCCGACGCGGAGCGCGAGGCCGCCGCCACGGCGGATCGGCAGGCTCGCGGCGAGCGCACCCGCCTTGCGGGCCGCGTCCGCCGTCCCGTCGTCCGAGTGGTCGTCGATCACGATCGCGACGACGTGGTGGCCCTCGATGTCCTGCGGCATGGCCTCGATGACCGCCCCGACGTTCTCGGCCTCGTTGAAGGCGGGGGACACGACGACGATCCGCTTCCCGTCCGGGAGGTCGTCGGTCGCCGCCCAGTCGAACGCCGCCTGCCCGAAGGATTCGACGAGCTGACGGATGCCGCGCTCGTTCGTGTCGACCTCCGACTGCATGCGTATCAGGAGCAGGAACAGGACGCCCACGGCGAGCAGGAGGACGGCGGTGAGGCGCTGCCCGCTCCCCGGCTGGAAGTTGAAGACCTCGAACAGCGGGTTGAACAGCCCGGGGGCGATCGCGAGCAGCAGGAGGGCGATCGAGATCAGCGACGAGATGATGAGGTTGAGCCGGCTGATCTGACGCCTTCGGTAGCGGATCAGGGCGAGCGTGAAGAACGCCACCGCGAAGATGCCTCCGACCACGCGCAGCGCCGACATGGGCTGGACTCTACGCGATGGTGCCGGCCGGACGGCTCAGCGAGAGGAGCGTTCCCTGATCCCCCGCCACCGGGTGACGGGGAGGATATGGTCGGCGATCACGCGGTCCTTGTACCGCTCGATCGTCTCGAACATCGACTCGATCAGCGTCTCCGAGAGCAGGTGCGGCCGCAGCCCGAGGTCCATCAGCTTGGTGTGTTTCGCGTTGTAGTAATGCTCCTCGAGCTCGACCCGCGGGTTGTCGAGATGCTCGATCCGGACCTCGAGCCCCACCTCGGCGCCCGCGTGACGGACGAGCTCGGCGAGCTCGACCACCGAGAACTGCTCGGTGAACTGGTTGAAGACGCGGAACTCGCCGGCCTCGGCGGGGTTCAGGACCGCGAGCTCGACGCATTGGAGCGTGTCGACGATGTTCAGGTAGCCGCGCGTCTGGCCGCCCTTGCCGTACGGCGTCAGCGGCTGGCCGATCACGGCCTGCAGGCAGAACCGGTTCAGGGCCGTGCCGAACACCTCGTCGTAGTCGAACCGGGTGAGCAGGCGCCCGTCGAGCCTGGTCTCCTCGGTCTCGATCCCGTAGACGACGCCCTGGTTGAGATCGGTCGCCCGGAGCCCCCAGATGCGGCACGCGAAGTGGATGTTGTGCGAGTCGTGCACCTTCGACAGGTGGTACATCGAGCCCGGGATCTTCGGGAAGGGGAGGGTGTCCGAACGCCCGTTGTGCGCGATCTGGAGGTACCCCTCTTCGATGTCGATGTTGGGCGTCCCATACTCGCCCATGGTCCCGAGCTTGACCAGGTGCGCGTCGGGCGTGATCTCGGCCATCGCGTACAGGACGTTCAGCGTGTTCACGACGTTGTTCGTCTGGGTGAACACGGCGTGCTCGCGATCGATCATCGAGTACGGGGCGCTCGGGATCTCGCCGTAGTGGACGATCGCCTCGGGCTCGAACCCGCGGAAGAGGCGTTCGACGACGCTCCAGTCGGTCAGATCGCCCTCGGTGACGCCGATCTCCAGGCCCGTGATCTCCCGGAACGCCTCGGCGCGAGCGGGCAGGGATGCGCCGATCGGGGTGAGGGAGTCCGTCCCGGCCTCCTCGTGGGCACGTCGCCGCAGGTAGTCGTCGACCGCGTGCACCTGGTGACCCTTGCGCGCGAAGTGCATCGAGGTCGGCCACCCGAGGTAGCCGTCGCCGCCGAGGATCAAGATGCGCATGCCGGTGCCTCGCTCCGGGTTCGTGGGGTTCGATGGGCCGCGTCATCCTAGCAACGGCGGCGTGGCGTCCCGGAGGCCGCTGCCTCGCCGTTAGGCCAGGGCCACGAGCTCCTCGAGCACCCGGTCCACCTCGGCCGGGGTGTTGTAGTGGCAGAACCCGATCCGGACGGCTCCGCCCGAGTCCTGCAGGCCGAGCCGCTCCATGATCTCGAGCGCGTAGTAGTTGCCGTCCCAGACGAAGACCCCGCGCTCGGCGAGCGTCTTGGCCGTCTCGGCGGGATGTTGGTCCCCGACCCGGATCGCGAACGTCGGCGTGCGTTCGCCGACCCGGCCCGGGTCGGCGATGCCGTAGAGGCGGACGGAGGCGATGTCGCGGAGCCCGGCCAGGAAGCGTTCGGACAGGCCGGCCTCGTACGGGACGATCACCCGCTCGAACGCGTCGGCGAGGGCCACCCGCCGGCCCGGCGGGGCTCCCAAGCCGGCCAGGTACTCGACGGCGGCGATCCAACCGGCGAACCCCTCGTGGTTCTGCGTCCCCGTCTCGAACGCGAAAGGGAGCGCGTCGTCGGCCGGCCGGACCTTGTAGGGACGGAGCGAGGACAGCACCTCGTGGCGTCCGAATGCGATCCCGAGATGCGGCCCGAAGATCTTGTACGGCGAGCACACGACCAGGTCGGCACCGATCGCGCGGACGTCGATCCGGCGGTGTTGCGCGAGGTGGACCCCGTCGCACGCGACGATGGCGGGCGTCCGCTCGTGCACGAGTCGGGTGAGCTCGGCCGCGGGCGTGATCGTGCCGACCGCGTTCGAGGCGAGCGTGAACGCGACCACCTTCGTCCGTTCGGACAGCGCGGCCTCGAACGAGGCCACGTCCAGGGTCGCGTCCTCCTCCCGGATGTCGACCCATCGCACGGTGGCACCGGCGTCCTTCGCCGCGAGCACCCACGGCCGGACGTTGGCGTCGTGGTCGAGCCTCGTCACGACCACCTCGTCGCCGGGTCCGAGCGTCCGCGCTACCGAGCGCGAGATCGCGAACAGCAACGTGGTCGCGTTCGGTCCGAAGATCACCTCGTCGACGTCGGCGTTCAGCAGGTCGGCCGATGCCCGGTGCGCCTCCGCGATCACGTCGTCTGTCTCCTGGCTGGTCGCGAACGCGCCGTGCGCGTTGGCGTTGCTCCGCCGCAGGTACCCGGCGATCGCGTCGATCACGGGTTCGGGGACCTGGGAGCCGCCCGGAGCGTCGACGAAGACCGCGGGCCGACCGTCCACCTCCCGCGCGAGCGCCGGGAATCGGGAGCGGATCGCGGCGAGATCGGGTGCGCCCATGGCCGCCTAGACTCGCGTACCGGCCCTCGGTCGGCAACCCGGGAGGTATGCGCGTGCGCTTCGGATTGGACATCGGCCAGCACCAGCTCACGTGGGAGGAGATCGTGGCTCGCGCGCGGCTCGCCGAAGACTCGGGCTTCGACGGCGCGTGGGTGTTCGACCACTTCACGGCCCTGTACGGCGATCCGGACGGTCCGTGCCTGGAGGGCTGGACCCTGCTGGCGGCCCTCGCGGTCGCGACCTCGAGGATCCGGCTTGGCACGCTGGTCACCGGGATGACGCACCGGCATCCCTCGGTGCTCGCGACCCAGGTGGTGACCGTCGATCACGTGAGCGCGGGCCGCGTCGAATGCGCCGTCGGCGCTTCGTGGAACGAGGAGGAGCACGCCGAGCTCGGCATCCAGTTCCCTCCGACCCGCGAGCGGGCCGAGCGGCTCGAGGAGGGTGTGCGGGTGCTCCGCCTGCTGATGAGCGGTGAGCGGGTGTCGTTCGACGGCCGGCATCACCGGCTCGACGGGGCGCTGTACCGGCCGAGGCCGATCCAACGACCCCACCCGCCGATCTGGATCGGGGCGCGCGGCCGCGGCCTCATGCTGCCGATCGTCGGCAGGCTGGCCGACGTCTGGCACTCGTGGGGGAGCGGGTACGCGGAGAAGTGGGAGATCGTCCGGCGCGCGGCCGAGGAGGTGGAGCGAGATCCCGCCTCGATCCTGCGCGCGTCGAGCCTGTCGATCAGCGAGCCCTGGGATCAGGTGCGTCGCGCGTTCGACCGGCACGTGGGCAACGGCGTCGGGTACGTGATCGTCGATTGGCCGACCGAGGGCGAGGGCCGCCTCACCGAGTTCATCGAGACCGTCATGCCGACGCTCGAGGGCTAGACGCGCTCCCAGCCCTCCGGGAGCACGGGGACGGCCCAGGCGGGGTCGGGGAGCCAGTCGAGCCAATCCCCGTCGAAGGGCGGCTCGCGGTCGACGATCCGGCGGGCCGCCCGCTCGCCGTCCGCCCGCAGGCGCGGCTCCTCGTCGGCGGGGATCACGCCTCGCCGGATCGCCTCGGCCAGGTCGTCCTCGTCCTTCCACCGCCACGACCCGTCGAGCTCGACGATCACATCGAGTTCGTGATCCAGCGTGTCGAACCCAACGTCCGTCCTGCGGAGCGGTTCCTCCAGGTTCACGTACCAGTTCATCGGTGACCGGTCGGGGCGGAGGAACAGCAGCACGGCGTACCACGTGTCCGGCCAGGAGAAGGAGAGGACGTGGGTGTCGTCGTATCGCTGCTCGACGAGTTCGAACTCCGCCTGCGGGACCTTCAGCCGCCGCCCGTCGTGGAACGGCGCCATCCATCGGATCCCCGCCGGGATGTACAGCATCGTCTGCCCGGGTGTGTCGTCGACGACCGTTGCGGGGCGTGCCGACCAGACGCGCCCCTCCCACGTCTGGCGGAGCGCGATGGACCGGCCGTGATCGAAGCGGCGCACCGCCTCAGCCGAGACGGGAGCCGAACGCGACGTTGGTCGCATCGAGCAGGGCCTCGGCGTGCGCGCGCAGCGACGAGACCTCGTCCCGGAGGCCCTGCGCCTTCGCGAGATCCTTCAGCGCCGCCGCGTTGATCTCGACGTTGTACGTGGCCGACCACACGGCGCTCGAGAGCGACTGCGCCGCGCACGCGCCGTCGGACGCGGCGGCCGCGTTCCCGATCTCGGTCGTCTCGCGAGCGAGCTCCATGAGCTCCGCCGCGCGGCGGGCGATGTCGAGGGGCACCTCGGCCGCGGCCAGGTAGCCCTCCTGGATCGCCTGCGATCGGACCGCCTTCTCGGCGTCGCTCTCCTTCGGCATCTTGAACGCGGCCATCACGCCGTCGAACGCGGTCGCGTCCCGGTCCGCGAGGTCGAGCAACGCCGTCCGCGCGGCCTCGGCCTCGACCAGCATCCCCCGCATGCGCTCTTCGGTCTCCTCGTAGCCCGTCTTGCCGATCGTGAGGTTGCAGACCATCGAGATCAGCGCGGCGCCCGCAGCTCCCGAGAGTGCGGCGACCGCGCCGCCCCCCGGTGTCGGCGCGTCGGATGCGAGACGCTCGAGGTAGGTCTCGACCGCCTGTTCCGCGATGCGCACGCTCATCGGCCGTCCCCCCGCGCGCTCACGAGTCGCTCCAGGATCTGTCCGTCCGCATCGAACCCCTCCAGTCGCAGATGCTCCACGTCGCCCTCCGCCAACGCCGCACGGGGGACCAGGCCGACGATCTCGGACGATCGCACCTCCATGCCTCGGTCGGCGGCGAGCTTGCCCACGGCGTCGAAGGCTACCCGCGGCGGGGTCACGTCGATGTCCACCAGGTTCATCGAGACGGTGACGGCCCCGCGTTCGGGGACCGCGAACCCGATCGCGCGGACCGCCGGGAGCCCGCCGCTCGATTCCCGGACCTGCCTCGCGATCTCCTTGGCGTCGTCCTCGGCTCCGGTCAGGTACAGGTTGAACGCGACGAGCGGCTTGCGCGCGCCGACCGCGGTCGCGCCCGCACGTCCGAGCTCACGCGGGCCGAAGTCGGGCAGGCGCTCTCCCCGGGCGACCGCGTCGCGCAGACCCTCGAACTCGCCCCTGCGGACCTCGGCCAGGCTCGCGCGTTCGGGCGATCGGGCGGCGCGGTCGTAGAGGTAGACCGGGATCGCGAGCGCCTCGGCCAACTCGGCCGCGAACGCCCGCGCGAGATCCACCACCTCGTCCATCGAGATCCCCGACAGCGGCACGAACGGGATCACGTCCGCCGCCCCCATCCGGGGATGCCCGCCGGTGTGCGTCGTCATGTCGATCAGCTCGACCGCCTTCGCGGCGCCGGCGAGCGCGCTCGCTCGGACCGCGTCGGGCGCCCCGACCACGGTCGTGTCGAGGCGGTTATGCTCGGGATCGGCCTGGCGGTAGACCAGGCGCGCGCCGTCGGTCCCGGCCAGGGCGTCGCAGATCGCATCGATCACGTCCACGCGGCGACCCTCGCTGAAGTTCGGGACACAGGCGACGAGCGCTCCGGTATCGGCCATCGAGCAGAAGCCTACGATGCGGTGGATGGATCTCGACGCGTTCACGGGTTGGCTCGAGCGGTACTTCGACGCGTGGGCGTCGAACGATCCCGTCGAGGTGTCGGCGCTGTTCGCGGAGGACGCCGTGTACTCCTACGGTCCGTTCCGGGAGGAGACGCGCGGTCGCGACGCGATCGTGCGGGCATGGGTCGAGGGCGGCGTCCCGTCCGAGCTCCGGACCGATGTCGAGCCGATCGCGGTGGCGGGGGACCGTGGGGTGGCGCACTGGCGCGTGTCGTTCCGGGACGATTCGGGGTCGGAGATCGAGGTGGACGGGATCCTCGTCTGCGATTTCGACCCGGCGGGCAGGTGCGTCCTGCACCGCGAGTGGTACGACCGCCACGAGACCCCCGCCTGACCCAGAACCCGCTTGACTCGTGTCGGCGGGCGGGCGTACATTCACCATTCCCTCTCGAACATACGTTCGATTTCCCTGAGGGAAGGGGTGTGGTCGAGGAGCGACGTCGGTGTCCAAGCGATACGACGAGGAGGTCGAGGTCCGGGTCGAGCGTGACGCGGGGATGCCCTCGGCGTTCGTCTGGCGCGGGCGCCGGTACGAGGTCGCCGACGTGATCGGGCGATGGCGGATCGAGGGCCGCTGGTGGGCGGACGGACGCGACCGCGAGTACTGGCGGGTCGAGGCGCGCGGCGGCGCGGTCTGGGACCTGTACCACGACCGCCAGCACGACCGTTGGCACATGGAGCGGCTGTGGGATTGAATCGGAGCCGTGACCGGTCCCGCGGACCCGACCGACCTCGCCGTGCGGATCGTGCACGAACAGGTCCTTCCGAACCTCCAGACGTGGGAACGCGAGGCGACCTACCCGCGCGAGGCGGTGCGGGGATCGGGTCTGACCGGGCTGTTCGCGCCCCCAGGGGTCGGTGGACTCGACCTGTCCTACCCCGATGCGATGGCGGTCTTCGAGGAGCTCGGTCGCGGGGACGCCGCGCTCGCCTTCTCGCTCTCGATGCACAACGCGGTGACGGCGGCGGTGTCGCGGTTCGGCGACGACGCGCTCCGGGCGCGGTGGGGCCGGCGGCTGGCCGCGGGGGAGGCGCTCGGAGGGTTCTCGCTCACCGAGCCGCACGCCGGCTCGGATGCGGCGACCATCACGACGCGGGCGCTCGAGGGACCGGACGGGTGGCGCGTGAGCGGGCGCAAGGCGTGGGTCTCGCTCGCCGGCGAGGCGGACCTGTTCCTGGTGGTGTGCAAGACGAGCGAGGAGCCCGGGCATCGCGACGTCGCGATGGTCGCGGTCGAACGCGAGGCGCCCGGCGTCTCGTTCCCGCAGATCTACCGGAAGGCCTGCGCCGACTTCCTGCCCATCGGGGAGATGGTGCTCGAGGGCGCGCCGGGGACCGTGCTCTTCCCTCCGGGCGAGGGGATGCGTGCCGCGCTGGGCGCCATCGACGTCGCCCGCTGCGACATCGCGGCGATCGCGAACGGTCTGGCTGCGGCATGTTTGGACGCGGCGCTCCGGTACGGACGGGATCGGTCGGTGTTCGGCAGACCGGTCATCGAGCACCAGGGGATCGGGTGGGCGCTCGCCGACGCGCAGACCGACCTGGTCGCCGGGCGTCTGCTGGTCCGGCACGCCGCGGAGCGGCTGGGGGGACCGGAGGGGTCGGTGGCGGTGGCCCACGCGAAGCGGTTCTGCCCGGACGCGGCCCTTCGGACGGCGATCTTGTCGAGCGAGGTCCTCGGCGCGTACGGCTGGCTCGAGGATCATCCGTTCAACCGGGCGATCGCGCTCGCGAAGATGCTCCAGGTCGTGGACGGCACCGCCGAGATCCAACGGGTCGTGATCGCCCGCGATCTCACCAGGCGCGCGGGGGAGCTGTAGATGACCGACGCGCGTGTCGTGCCGTTCTTGGTCTCCGAGCTGCGCCTGCCGCCCGACGAGCAGGACCTGCTCGGCCGGGAGTGGTGGCCCACCTACGCGCACGCGGTCGTCCACCGCGAGGGCGTCTTCCTGTTCGACAACGGCGCGGGGTTCGGCAACGCCGAGATCGAGACGACGTTCTCGCCGCGGGTGACGGCGATCGAGGACGCGCTCGCCGAGCACGGGATCGGGCTCGCGGACGTGACCGGCGCCGCCAACTGCCACCTGCACTTCGACCACAGCGGACAGAACGTCCGGCTCCCCGGCGTGCCGATCTTCGTCCAACGCGCCGAGTGGGCGATGGTGCACGAGCCCGACTACACGGTCCCGGAGTGGATCGACGCGCCCGGCCTGTCCTACGAGGTGATCGAGGGCGAGGCGGAGGTGGCTCCGGGCCTGCGGCTGATCCCCACACCTGGGCACACGGCCGGGCATCAGTCACTGGTGGTGGACGCGCCCGAGGGCAGGGTCGTGCTCACCGGCCAGGCGCTGCAGTCGCGGCTCGAGTGGGAGGGCGCGACGGAGCCGAGCGCCTCCGGCGCCTCGACCGCGCGCGACCCTGCCTACCCCCGCTCGGTGCAACGCCTGCGGGCGCTCGAGCCGGTGCGCGTGCATTTCGCGCACGACCCGTCGGTCTGGGAGCGCGGGTAGCGCGTCCGAACGTACCGCCGGAGCGGTGAGATGCCCGGCGCCTTCGTCCACCTCGACGTCCGTTCGTTCTTCTCGCTGAAGGAGGGCGCATTCTCGCCCGAGGCGCTCGCGCGACGGGCGGCGGAGCTGCAGATGCCGTCCGTCGCGCTCGCCGACCGCGACGGCCTCTACGGCACCGCCCGGTTCGTCGACGCGTGCGAGCGAGAGGGCGTGCGCCCGATCCTCGGCGCATCGCTCACCGTCCGGGAGAGCGGCACGTTGCCGCTTCCACGAGCGATGGCCGGCCGCAAGCCGACGGATGCGAGCGTCCTGCTGTTCGCGCGGGACGCGGCCGGGTACGCGAACCTGTGCCGGCTGGTCACCGACGCGCACATGACCGGCGAACGCGGCGACCCCTCGCTCACCCCGGAGCAGATCTTCGCGCGCGCTGGTGGTCTGGTCGCGATCCTCGGTCCGACGTCACCGCCTGCCGCGCTCGCGCTCGCCGGCCGCAACGACGCAGCGCGACGATCGCTCGAGCCCTATCGAGAAGCCTTCGGCGATCGTACGTACGTCGGGATCGCGAACCGCCTGGAACAGGGTTCCGCGAAGGAGATCCGCGCGCTCCTGCGGCTGGTCGAGCGCGCGGGGATCCGAGCGGTCGCGACCAACCCCGTCCGGTACCTCGTGCCGCAGGACGCGTTCCTGGCCGACGCGCTCGAATGCATGCGCGAGCTCGTTCCGATCAACAGGACCAATGTCTCGCGCCGCAACGCCGAGGGGTGGCTGAAGCCCGCGAGCGAGATGCGGGGGCTGTTCGGCGAGCGTCCCGACCTGGTGACCGCCACGCTGCAGATCGCCGAGTCGTGCGCGTTCGACATCGGCCTGCGCACCGTGAACTTCCCCGACTTCCCCACGCCGCGAGGAAGGAGCTCCTCCTCCGTGCTGGCCGAGCGTAGCTGGCGCGGTCTCGAACGCCGGGGGATGCGACCGACGACGAAGGTCCGAGACCGACTGAACCACGAGCTCGCGATGATCCACCGGTTGGGGTTCTCGGCCTACTTCCTGACGGTCGCCGACATCGTCGCCGACGTGCGGGCGATGGGGATCCGATGCGCGTGCCGGGGGAGCGCCGCCGGCTCGCTCGTCTGCTACCTCGTCGGCATCTCCGACGTCGACGCGATCCGGCACGATCTCGCGTTCGAGCGGTTCCTGAACCCGATGCGCGACGAGCTGCCGGACATCGACGTCGACGTCGAGTCGGCCCGCCGCGAGGACGTCTACGACATGGTCCTCTCGCGCTACGGCGACGACCGATGCGCGTGCGTCGCGATGGTCGACACGTACCGAGCCCGCGCCGCCGTCCGGGAGGTCGGCAAGGCGCTCGGGCTCCCCGAGCCCGAGGTCGACGTGGTCGCGAAGTCCTTCCCGCACATCGGCGCCCACGACCTGCGGGTCGCGATCGAACGCCTGCCCGAGCTCGTGGGCAGCAACCTGAACGCCGGGCAGCTCGAGCATCTGTTCCGCGTGGCCGAGCGCCTGAACGGCTTCCCACGCCACATCGCCCTCCATCCCTCGGGCATCGTGCTGTCGAACGACGACCTGGTGACCAGGGTCCCGCTCGAACGCTCGTTCCAGGGCTACCGCGTGATCCAGGCCGACAAGGACGACGTCGAGCTCCTGGGGTACCTGAAGCTCGACGTGCTCGGCGTCCGGATGCTCTCGTCGATGCGTCACGCACTGGACGAGATCGCCCGAACCGAACACGTGAAGATCGATCTGGACGCGATCGCGCTCGACGACGAGCCGACGTTCGAGCTGATCCGGGCCTCGGACACGCTCGGGTGCTTCCAGATCGAGTCGCCGGGCCAGCGCGAGCTCCTGCAGAAGCTCCAGCCGACCCGGTGGGAGGACCTGATCGTCGACATCTCGCTGTTCCGGCCGGGGCCGGTCAAGTCGGACATGATCAACCCGTACCTGCGGCGGCGGGCCGGGATGGAGGCGCCGACGTACGCGCACCCGGCGCTCCGTCCCGCGCTGCGCGAGACCTTCGGCGTGATCGTCTACCACGAGCAGGTGCTGCGGACCCTCGCGGCAATGGCCGGCTACGACCTGACCTACGCCGACCACGTCCGCCGCAACCTGGACCGCGAGGACCTGCTCCCCGGTTTCCGAGCCGACTTCCTCGAGCGGGCGGCCGGTCGAGGCATCCCCGCCGACGTCGCCGAGCGGACCTGGACCGCGGTGGCCGAGTTCGCGAGCTTCGGGTTCTGCAAGGCGCACGCGGCGGCGTTCGCCGTCCCGACGTACCAGTCCTCCTGGCTGAAGACCCACTACCCTGCGCACTTCCTCGCCGGGATCCTCACCCACGACCCCGGGATGTACCCGAGGCGGTTGCTGCTCGAGGACGCTCGCGAGCACGCGATCCCGATCTTGCCGCTCGACGTGAACCGATCGGAGCCGGAGTACGTGGTTGAGGCGGTCCCGGCGTCGTCGGGGCGCGCTGAGGTCGGGGCACCGGTCCGGGCTGCTCGTCTTCGCCTACGTGCGGGCTCCGCACTCGCGGACCCCGGTGAGCTTCGGCTTCGCTCGACGACGCCCGGACCGGACCCCTCCCCGCGCGCCGGCACCGTCGAACCCGATCCAACCCTCTCGGGTGAGCCGCCGACCTCAGCGCGCCACACGGACGCCGAGCACCGGTACGGGATCCGGCTGGCGCTCCAGGACGTGCATGGGATCTCCGACGCGGAGGTTCGGTCGATCCTGGAGGCTCGAGCGGAGCGCCCGTTCAGCGACGTCGGTGATTTCCTGCGGCGGGCGAGCGTGTCGAAGCCGGTCGTGGAGGCGATCGCGCATGCGGGGGGGTTCGACGCGATCGGCGAAGGTACTCGACGGGATCGGTTGTACTCGGCGATGACGTCCGCTCCGCAGCGGGAGGGGGATCAGTTGGCGCTCGACCTGTCGGCGGGGTCGGGGAGCGTCGCGGAGTTCTCGTTGCCCGACTACGACGACGCGGAGCGGGTGCGGGCCGAATTGGAGGTGCTCGGGTTGGACGCGAGCCGGCACCTCGTGAGCTTCTTCGAGCCGTTGCTCGCCGACCTCGGCGTGGTCCGCTCGGAAGATCTGCATCGGTGCCGCTCGGACGAGCGGGTGATGGTCGCCGGCGTGAAGGTGGCCTCGCAAACGCCGGCGATCCGCAGCGGCCAGCGGATCATCTTCCTCACGCTCGACGACGCGACGGGACCGGTCGACGTGACCGTGTTCGAGAGCGTGCAGCCGAAGGTCGCGAAGACCGTGTTCCACTCGTTCGTGCTCGCGGTGCTCGGGACCGTCAGGCGGACCGGGCGCAAGGGCGTCTCGGTCGTCGCCGAAGACGTGTGGGACCTGACGGCGTTGCTGCGCGCGCGAAGGCAGGGGCGGTTGGCGGAGGCGCTCGCCCACCGGGGGACGGCGCCCGGCGCCGACGTCCCGCGCAAGCTCTGGCACTCGAGCGGCGGCTCGGCCGGAAGGTGACCCCGCTCGGTCCCTCTGCCGCGGCGGTAACCTCCGCATCGATGACCCGATCGCGGTCGAGCGAGCCGATCCTGCACGTCGACCTCGACGCGTTCTACGCCTCGGTGGAGTCCCTGAAGGACCCGAGCCTTTCGGGAAAGCCCCTCGTCGTGGGCGGCGCCGGCACGCGGGGGGTCGTGATGTCGGCCTCTTACGAGGCTCGCGCGTTCGGGATCCGGAGCGCGATGCCCGCCGTCCGCGCCCGCCGCCTGTGCCCGGACGCGATCTTCGTCCCCCCGGACTTCGAGGCCTACAAGGCGCACTCGAACCGCTTCCGCGAGATCCTGCTTTCGGTCACCCCGCTCGTCGAGCCGATCTCGCTCGACGAGGCCTTCCTCGACGTCTCGGGCGCTCGCCTGCTGTTCGGCGACCCGGAAGAGATCGGGCGCAAGGTCCGGCGCGAGGTCCAGGGCGGCATCGGGGTGCGGTGCTCGGTGGGGGTCGCGCCGACCAAGCTGGTGGCCAAGCTCGCCTCCGCCGGAGCCAAACCCGACGGCATGGTCGTCGTCCGGGCCGAGGAGGTCGACGCCTACCTGGACCCGCTCCCGGTCCGGGCGCTCTGGGGGGTGGGGGGGAAGACGGCCGAGACCCTCGGACGCCTCGGCGTGCGGACCGTCGGTGACCTCGGGCGGACGCCGGTCGGGGTGCTCGGCAGGCTCCTCGGCGACCAGCACGCGCGCGACCTGCGGGACCTCGCTCGCGGCGCGGACGACCGTCCCGTCGTCGCGTACGAGGCGCCGAAGTCCTTGAGCCACGAGGAGACCTTCGACCGCGACCTGGACGACCAGCGGGAACTGCTGCGGGAGGTGCTCTCGCTGTGCCAGCGCGTGGCGGCGCGGTTGCGCGAGGACGGGTTCCGGGCGAGGACGATCACCCTCAAGATCCGCCTGGCGAACTTCACGACCCTCACCCGTTCTCGGACGCTCGCGGCGCCGACCGACGTGGCCGCCGACCTGTACCAGGTGGTGGGCGAGCTGTTCGCCGCCCTCCCCGGTGCCCGGCGACGCGTGCGCCTGCTCGGTGTCGCCGCGACCGGCCTGGTCCAGGCGGGCGAGGAGCAGCTCGCGCTGCTCCGCAGCGAACGGTGGGGGGACGTCGAGCGAGCCGTCGATCGGATCGACAAGAGGTTCGGGCGCGGTTCGGCCGTGCCTGCCGTCCTGCTCGACCGGGGCCGCGATCGGTGATCCGCCACAGACCCCTCTTCCCCTCGCGGGGGTCGTTCCTATAATCGTGTTGCACGATAACGAAGGCCGGAGCCGGGAGCCCATGCCACTGTCGCCCGACGAACAACGCATCCTCGACGAGATCGAGCAGCGTCTCGCCGAGGAAGATCCTCGGCTGGTCGAGGCCGTGAGCCGAACCTCCCTGTACACGCACCTGGCGCGGCGGATCAAGTGGTCCATCCTCGCGTTCGCCATCGGGTTCCTGATGCTGATGGTGTTCCTCATGTTCGTCCCCGACCTGCTCTGGGTCGCGGCGACGGGGTTCGGCATCATGCTCGCGTCGGCCCTGTTGATCTACCGCTACCTCAAGCAACTGACCCTGGATCAGATGCGCGCGATGCAGCAGCAGTCGGGTCGCTTCTCGCTCACCGGGTTGCTGGCGCGCCTGGCCGGGCGGTTCCGAACGCCGCCGCCGACGCCACCCACCTCCTGACGGCCGCACGCGATCTCGGAGACCCATGGACTCGGGTGTTCGGTCGGCCGTTCAACACGTGGTCGCCGCGAGGGACATCCGAAAGATCCGACACCTAAGGGCTTCCGGCTTGCCACGGAACGCGCGCCTGGAGTACAACATGCGTCACCTTCCCCGAGGGCGTGACCGTCGAACCGACGTCGAGACTTCCCCTCGACGAGCCGGCGGAACGCGTTGGTGTCGTGAGGGAGACGTCGTCGGAGGGCGCTCGTTCCTATGGAGGGATTCACCGCACATCAGGCGACGAAGTTCACCGGATGCTCCGCGCGCCAACTCAGGTACTGGGACCAGATCGGGCTCGTGAACCCCTCGGTGCAAGGGACCGGCGGCCGTTCCGGCGTTCCCCGGCTGTACTCGTTCCGTGACCTGGTCGCGCTGAAGGTCGTGAAGTCCCTGCTCGACAACGGGATGTCGCTGCAGCGCGTCCGCCGCGCGTGGGACTACCTCAACCACCGGGCAGCGTTGGACAAGCATCTGTCCGAGGTCAAGCTCATCACGGACGGGGTCAGCATCTTCAAGATCGCGCGCCGCAACGGCGAGATCATCGACGCCCTGCGAGAGGGACAGCTGGCGTTCTTCGTGGCGATCGACGAGATCGCGACGGGCGTCGAGAGCAAGGTCGGGCAGTTCCGCGAGGACCGCGACCGGTTCGTGCGGGCCCTCCGCGAGGCCGCCGCCCACGCCCAGACGGGCCGCTGAACCGGACCTAGAGGCCGGGCCGGTAGGTCCCGACGATCCGCCGGATCAGGCCCGCATCCTTGCGGAGCTCGCGGATCGCCCGGTGGGCATCCTCCACGGAGGCGTTGGCCTCCTCGCGCGTGGGGGCGTCCGCCGCGTACGCCGCCCGGGCGGCCAGCGTCGTGAGGCGCCCCAGATGGCCGTCGCTGAACGCGATCGCGGCGGCGAGTCGCGCCCGATGCTCCTCGAGCGTCTCCCCCTCGCGGCGGCCCATCCCCAGATCGGCCGCCTCCCCGTCGAAGACCCGATAGGCCGCCAGCACGTGCTCGCGCGGCTCGCGCGAACGACGCAGGAGCCGGCGGCGCCACACGGACTTCGCGATCGGGACGACGATCAGGAGCACGCCGAGCACCACGAGCAGACTCAGGAAGATCAGCCGGTACGGGACGGAGTACCCCGAGCCGTCGGGCGACTCGGCCGGTTGACCCACCGAGGGCAGGGGGACGAACTCGCCCGCTCCGCGCTGGGGATGGGTCTCGACGTTGCACACGAGCTGGCGCTCTCTCGGCGAGGCCGCCTGGCACTCGGCGGTGCCGCCGCCGCCCGGTCCGAGCGTGCCGTCCGCCTGACCTGTCTGGCCGCTCGAGCCCTCGCCCTGCGAGACCGGGTTCAGATACGTCCCCGCCTCCGCGTTCGGGTGGGTGCCGTGCCCGGGCGTCGGCTCGAACTGGAGCCATCCGTACCCCTCGAAGAAGACCTCGACCCAGGCGTGTGCGTTCTTGCTCTGCACGAGGTAGGTCCCGTCGTCCTGCGCGGTGCCGGGCTGGTACCCGATGGCGACGCGGGCCGGGATGCCGAGCTCGCGGACGAGCACCGCCATCGCCGTGGCGTACTGCTGGCAGAAGCCGGCCTTGGTCTGCGTGAGGAAGGTGAGCAGTGCGTCGGCGTCGTCGGCCACGTCGACGTCGGTGGTGTACCTGAACCCGCCGGAGTGGAAGTGCTGTTGGATCGCGAACACCTCGTCGTACGTGGTCGTCGCGCCCGCGGTCCACTCTTTAGCGATCTGCGCGATCTGCGGGTCCAAGACGTCGTCACCCGGGAGGTCGGTCCACCGTCCGTACTGGACGGCCGTGAGGTTCTGGACCTGGTCGAGCTCCTGGGGCGTCGGCACGATGATGCGGGAGCGGACCGTGTACTCCAGGCCCGCATCGAGCCCGCCGTCCACGAACGCCTGGCCGCGGGACGGGTCCCACGTCACGTCGCCCAGGTCTCCGGCCGGGATCTGCTCGGGCGTCTGCGCCATCGGGAGCGCGTGCGGGCTGTCGAAGTCGTCGCTCAGGATCTGGAACGTGAACGGCTGCGTCTGCGAATCGGGTGGAGGATCGTATCCGGGGCCTTGGGGGAGCACGGCGGGGATCGAGACGGTCTGGCCGCCCTCGGTCCCGTTGGGGTCGCTGCTCCGCCACTCCGCGCCGTCGAACTCGTCGAGCGTGTACAGACGCCAGTACTGCGGATCGGGCGTCTGGACCTCGAACAGGTCCCGGACCGGCGCCCCGCTGTCGAGCTGCGCGTGGATCGAGATGAACGGATCGAGGCCGGCGCCTTCGTCGCCGGTGGTCGACAGATCGACGAGGGGCCCCGAACGGAAGCCGGGGAGCAGACCCGGGACGAGCACCGCCGCCGCGATCACCATGAACGCGACCGGCCTCGAGCCCCGCACCGACGTGCCCAGGCGGCGGCTCCGCGACCCCGACCAGACCGGTCCCCATTGCCGGACGCGCCGCAGACCGTCCGCGAACACCACCGCGAGCGCTGCTGCGAGCAAGAGGATCGCGTAGACGGGCCGTGCGCCGTCCTCCAGCACCGTGTCGGCGAAGCCGACGAGCGCGATCGGCGGCAGGACCGCGAGCAGCGGGCTCCCGGCCCGGATCGCGAGGGCGTGCGAGGAGAACGCCGCCGTCCACACGGCCGTGACGGCCGCGAGCATCAGCGGCGGCAGGGGTGGGGTCGGCGCGACCTGCAGGCGGGCCTGCTGGCCGACGAACTCGAGCGAACGACCGATGGCGCGGAGGGTCCGGATCGAGGGCAGGCCGTACCAGGCCGTCTGCGGCAGCACCAGCCACGTGATCGCGAGGGCGAGCCCGACCAGGCTCGCGAGCGTCGCGAGGAGCAGCCCCCGGCGTTCGAACAGGGCGGCGATCGCCACCGACGCCAGCGCGGCGCCGACGAGCTGCAGCGTCGGGACCCGGCCGACGAAGACGCGACCGAACGCGAGCGCGGTCGCCACAGCGAGGCCGGCGACCGCCGCGAGGCCTAGGAACCGCTGGTGACCAGGGGTTGGGTCCGCTCGACGTGCCATACCTCTCGCAATCTCCTGGACGGCGGGAGCACGACGACCTCCCAACCGGTTCGGGACAGGGACATCCGGGCCTGCGAGGCACGACCCTCGACCTGAGCGCGGCGCTCGGGGGGAAGCGTGTCGGGCTCGGTCGGATGGACGAACACCCCGACCTTGGGTCCGAACATCGCCCCGACGCGGATCCACGAGGGGAGCTCGGTCGGGGCGGGGGCGCGCCGACCACGACGAGCGTCGTGTCGCTCGCGGCGACCATCCGCAGCCGCGTGAGCCCGGTGGAGAGCGCGCGGGCGCTGTGATGGCTCATCCCGGCGAGCGCGTCCAACAGGCTCTCCTCGCCGACGCGTTGCGGGGGCATCTGGGTCGTGGCGAGTTTGACCGAGAAGCCGTACCGCATCAGCAGGATGCCGAGCGATGCGGCCGCCGAGATCACCTTCTCGAAGCACGGGGAGTGTGTCTGCCCGACGGCCGTGTCCCTCGTGTCGACGAACAAGACCGCGGTCGAGCGTCTCGTCGACTCGTCCTGGCGGATCATCAGTTCGCCGCTGCGGGCCACGCTCGGCCAATGGATACGCCGCAGGTCGTCGCCCTCCACGTACGCGCGCATCGTGTAGAACTCGTCGCCCGTTCGGAACAGGTGCTTGGCGAGGGCGAGCCCGCTCGTCATGCCGAACGGCGAATCGGGGCCGCTGCCGAGCAGCTCGACTTCCGGGGCGACGACGAGCTCGTCGCGCTCGTCGAACTCGACCCGCAGCTTCGTGAGCGCGAACGGGTCGGACAGGTCGGCCGTGAGCGGGCCAAGGACGTACCGCCCCCGTTGGTGGGGCGCGATCGAGTACCGCACCCGCTGGCGGCCGCGGGCCGGGAGCGATGCGACCACCAGCCGCGCGGAGCGGCCGAGCTGGGAGGGGAGGCGGTCCTCGACCAGGAGGAAGGAGGTCTGCGCGGGGGACTGGTTCTCGATCTCGAGCTCCACGTGCACGCGCTGCCCGGGCTGCACGCGCGTGTCCGACAGGCGGCGGCGGATCCGCAGCCGCTGACGGCTCCAGCGCGCGAACAGGGCCGCGGCGAACGGGAGCAGGACGATGCCGACCGAGATCATGTGCAGGGTCGGGGAGCCGAGGACGCGCGCGGCCGCCCACAGGGCGATCCCGGCCCCGAAGACCAGGACCCCTCGGCCCGACGGCATGGTCAGGCGGCCCCGGTGACGGGAACGGTGACCTCTGCGGCGAGGTCCTCGAGCACGGCCTGCGAGCTCCGACCGCCCATCACGGCGTCGGCGGTCACGATCACGCGGTGGGCGAGCACCGGCGTCACGAGCGCCTTCACGTCGTCCGGGATCACGAAGTCGCGTTCGTCGGCGGCCGCCAACGCTCGCGCCGAGCGGAGCAGCATGATCGAGGCTCTCGGGCTCGCGCCCAGATAGACGTCGGGGTGGCGGCGCGTGCCCTCGACGAGGTCGACGATGTACCTGCGGACGGCCGGGGAGACGTGGACCTGACGCGTCTGCTCGATCATCTCCCGCACCGCCAGGGCGTCGGCGACCGGGCCGATGTCCGGGAGCGTCGAGCGAACACCGTGGGTGGCGAGGATCTCGGCCTCCACCTCGCTCGAGGGGTATCCGATCCCGATCCGCATCATGAACCGGTCGAGCTGCGCCTCCGGCAACGGGTACGTGCCCTCGTGCTCGATCGGGTTCTGGGTCGCGATCACCATGAACGGCGTGCCGAGCTGGTACGTCTCGGTGTCGACGGTGATCTGCCGCTCCTCCATGCATTCGAGGAGCGCCGACTGCGTCTTCGGGCTGGCCCGGTTGATCTCGTCCCCGAGGACGATGTTCGCGAAGATGGCGCCCGGCTTGAACTCGAAGTCGCCGCGCTCCTGGTTGAAGACGTTCACACCGGTCACGTCCGTCGGCAGGAGGTCGGGCGTGAACTGGATCCGCCGGAAGGAGCAGTCGATCGAGCGGGCGATCGCCTTGGCCAGCATCGTCTTGCCGACACCGGGGACGTCCTCGATCAGGACGTGACCCTCGGCCATCAGGGCCGAGAGCGCGAGTCGGATCTCGGGCTGCTTGCCCTGGACGACCTTCTCGACGTTTTGCTCGATGACGCGGAAGCCTTCCGCGAACCGCTGCCAGTCGAGCGCCGGCTCTCGAGCCTCCAAGCGCACCTCCGCGGATCGACGCCAAACCATCTTACTCAGCGAGTACGCCAGGGGTCGCCCTCGCGTTCCTGCGTCATCTTGCCCAGCAAGCGGCGGGGGCCATGCGAGGAGGTGGAGGCGGCAGCGGCGCACCCGCTGCCGGACGCCCCGCGCGGCCCCTTGTTCGCTCTTTCAGGCGTCCTTCGAGCGCGGCCCTCCGCCGCCTCCGCGCGGATTACAACCCTGGGATTCGGTGGTTGCAAGCACCCTCGGCCCGGTGCTCCTCCAGAGGCCCCCGTATACTCGCGCCGTGGGACGAGCACTCGTGCTCAACGCGTCGCACCAGCCGCTCGCGGTGGTGGCTGCGAGACGGGCCGTGATCCTGGTGCTGAAGGAGAAGGCCGAGGTCCTGGTCTCCAACGGGCAGGTCTTCCGATCCGAGCACCTGTACCTCGACGCGCCCTCGGTCCTGCGGCTGCGCCACTTCGTGAAGATCCCGCATCGGTCTCACGCGCCGCTCACGCGCCGAGCGGTCTTCGCGCGGGACGAGTGGACCTGCCAGTACTGCGGGGCCGCCGCGGAGAACCTCGACCACGTCGTGCCGAGGTCGCGGGGAGGCGCGCACGCCTGGGACAACGTCGTGGCGGCGTGCCGGCGCTGCAACTCGCGCAAGGAGAACCGTCTCATCGACGAGGTCGGATTGCGCCTCGCGCGACGACCCGTCCCCCCACGCGACGGGTTCCGACTGTCGATCGGGCGACTGGAGCCTGAGTGGGAGCCCTTCCTCTGAGCTGATCTCGAGCCGCTGGCTCGCCGGCTCGGCCGATCGCCCCAGCCATATCGATAGTTGACCCACGTCCACAGTCGTTAACCCTTTTCACGCCCGAACCCCTTGACCCGGTGGAGTGACAGTGGAATAAAGGTGGAACGCAGTGGAGGAGAAGGGGAGGACGCGTGGCCGAACTACTCGGCACGCACAGCTATCAGCTCGACCCGAAGGGGCGGATCAGCCTGCCCGGTCGGTTCCGTGAGGCGTTCGCTGACGGAGCCGTCCTGACGCTGGGGCAGGACGGCTGCCTCTTCTGCTTCCCCAGGGCCGAGTGGACCGCTCGGGCGACCGAGATCCGCGATCTTCCCCTCTCCGACACCGAGGGCCGGGCGTACGCCCGGATGTTCTTCGGCAAGGCCGAGTCCGTGTCGCTCGACGGCCAGGGACGGCTGCTGGTCCCACAGCGGCTGCGGGGCGACGCGGGGATCGGCAAGGAGGCCGTCGTGCTGGGCGTCTCGGACCGGATGGAGATCTGGGATCGAGCGGCGCACGAGCGATACGAGGCGGCGCACGCCGGCGCCTACCAGGCCGGGACGCTCGCACCGGGGGGGAGAGGATGAGGAGAGGGACGCCACCGGGAGAGGTCCGTCAGAGCCTCTCGCTGATCGCGATGACCGCCCTCACCGCGGCCACGTTCCTGGGGCTCGGGCTGCTCACGCCCCGCCTGCTGGGATGAGGTCGGGGCGTTGGCGGAACGCGGCCACGAGCCGGTCATGGTCGACGAGGTGCTCCGGTTCCTCGGCGCGGCCACCACGGTCGTCGACATGACCCTGGGAGCCGGGGGTCACGCGGACGCGCTCCTTTCTTCCGGCGTCGAACGGGTCCTCGGCATCGACCGCGACCCCGAGGCGATCGAACTCGCCACCGCGCGGCTCGAGCGGTTCGGCGAGCGCTTCACCGCCGTGCGGGCCCGGTTCTCGCAGGTGCCCGCGGAGAACCGGGTCGACGGCGTGCTGTTCGACCTCGGCGTGAGCTCGATGCAGCTCGACCGCCCCGAACGAGGGTTCTCCTACCGCGCCCCGGGTCCGCTCGACATGCGGATGGGCCCCGACGGCGAGCGCGCGATAGACATCGTGAACACGGCGACCGAGGAGGAGCTCGCCCGGATCGTCTTCGAGTACGGCGAGGAGCGGCGCTCGCGCCGGGTGGCGGCGGCGATCGTGCGGGCGAGGTCCCGGTCGCCGATCGAGACCACCGACGAGCTCGCGGGCGTGGTTGCGAGCGCCCTGGGGGCGCGGCGGGGCGGCCCCCACCCCGCCCGTCGGACGTTCCAGGCGCTCCGCATCGCGGTCAACCGGGAGCTGGAGGAGCTCGCCGCGTCCCTGCCTCGAGCGGTGGACATCCTCGCTCCCGGTGGCCGCGTGGTGGTGATCGCGTACCACTCGCTCGAGGACCGCATCGTCAAGCGCTTCCTCATCGCGGCTCCCGATCTCGAGATCTTGACCAAGAAACCCCTGCGCCCCACGGCCGACGAGGTTGCGATCAATCCGAGGTCGCGGAGCGCGAAGCTCCGGGCCGCCGAGCGGAGCATCGCCGCGTGAGCCAGCCCGCACGCCGGCTCGAGCCGGAGCGTCGTCCCACGGTCCCACGCAGGTCCGCACGGCGGGCCGCGCCCGTCGTCGCCCGGCCGACCACCGAGCGGCGCCGGCCGGCCGCCGGGCGCCGGCCGAGGCGACGTCGGCCGATCGGCTTCGTGATCCTTTCCTCGGCCATCGTGGGATCGATGATGTTCGGCATCGTGGTCGTGAACGTCCTGCTCGCACAGACGTCGTTCCGCATCGATGAAGCGGAGCGACACCTCGAGGCGCTGTCCGACGACCACCTCGAGCTGGTGCGCGAGCAGGCCACCCTGTCCGCTCCGGGCCGGATCTCCGCCTGGGCCAGCCGGCACGGCATGCGTCTCCCCGACGACATCCGCATCCTCCACGCGCCCGGTTCGGGCTCGGCGGATCCGGCCGGAGCGGACCCCGCATCGAAGGGCGAGCCGCCCTCGTGAGCCGACCGCCGGCGGGACGGCTGGTGGCCCTGTTCGCCGGGATGGTGCTCGCGTTCGGGGCGATCTCCGTTCGACTCGCGGTCCTGCAGGTCAGCCAGGCTCGGGAGCTCCAGGATCGAGCCTTCGACCAGCGGGTCCGAACGATCGATCTCCCGGCGCAACGAGGGCAGATCCTGGATCGCAACGGCGCGAGGCTCGCGCTGTCCACGCCCGCCACCGATGTCTACGCGGACCCTCGCCTGGTGGTCGATCCGTGGGGGACGGCGACGCGCCTTTCGCCGGTCATCGACGTTCCGGTTCCCCGGCTCGTCGACGCGATGACCTCGGAGGGGACCTTCGTCTACCTGGCGCGCCATCTCGATCTTGCCCCCTCCGAACGCATCGAGCAGATGGCGCTGCCCGGGATCGGTCTGCTCCCCACCTCCAAGCGTTCGTACCCGGCCGGACCGCTCGCGTCGCAGGTGTTGGGCTTCGTCGGCACCGATGGTGTCGGGCTCACCGGTCTCGAGCTCGCGTACCAAGACGCCCTGGCGGGAACCCCGGGGGAGCTGACCCACGAGCTGGGCCTGTCGGGGCAGTCGATCGTCGGCGGGATCGACGAGGAGCGGGCTCCGATCGCCGGCTCATCGCTCGTGACGACCATCGATCGCGACCTGCAGTATCACGCGCAGACGGCGCTCGAGGACGCGGTCAAGGCGCAGGGTGCCCGCGGCGGCACGGTCGTCGTGATGGACCCCCACACCGGCGAGATCCTCGCCATGGTGAGCTATCCCTGGTTCGATCCCAACGCCTTCGAGGACGCGCCCGCCGGTACGTATCGGAACCGAGCGGTCACCGATGCGTACGAACCCGGGTCGACGAACAAGGTGATCACCGCCGCCGCCGCGATCCAGGAACAGGCGATCCCCCCCGGGATGCGGCTGATCGTCCCCTGGACGATGCCGGTGGGGGACTACGTGATCCACGACTCGCATCCGCACGGGCCGATGCCGATGACGCTCGGTGACATCGTCGCGGAGTCGAGCAACATCGGCGCCGTCAAGGTCGCGGACCGGCTCGGCTCGGCGGCCCTCGCGACGTACCTCGCGCGGTTCGGGCTCGGGCACGCCACCGGCGTCGGGTTCCCGGGGGAATCTAACGGCATCATGCTCCCGCTCGACGACTGGACCGACACCAACCTGGCCACGATGGCGTACGGCCAGGGGATCGCCGCGACGCCCCTGCAGATGGTCTCGGTGTACTCGACGATCGCGAACGACGGCCGCTGGGTGCAGCCCAAATTGGTACGAGGCACGATCGATCCCGAGGGTTCGTTCGAGCAGGCACGGACGCAGGCGTCTCGGCGGGTCGTGTCGTCGGCGACCGCGCAGATGGTCACCCGGATGCTCGCCTATGCGGTCGAGGACGGGACCGGCACGAACGCCCAGATCCCGGGGTACCAGGTGGCGGGCAAGACGGGGACGGCCCGGATCCCGGCGGACGACGGGTCGGGCTACCTCGAGGGTCAGTACATCGCGTCGTTCATCGGCTACCTCCCGGCCGGGGACCCGAAGGTCGTGATCGCGGCCATCCTGGATCGCCCCGCCGCCGTCTACGGCGGGCTTGCGGCCGCCCCGCTGTTCCGCCACGTGGCGCTCGCCGCGATCACACGCCTCGGCATCACGCCGGTCGAGCCCGTGCCCCTCCCTCCCCACGCCCTGCCGGTCGGATGAGCGTCCGCGCGTGCTGGGGCACCCCAACGCAGGCGATAGGCTCAGTGGTCGTGGCCCCAGCTCCTCCCCTCACGCTCGGCGTGCTCGCCTCCGCGCTCGTGGATCGCGAGATCCGAGGAGATGTCGGCGTCCCCGTCACGAGCCTGTGCTACCGATCCGTCGGCGCCTCGCCCGGCGCGCTGTTCTTCTGCGTCCCCGGGAGCGCCGCCGACGGGCACGCGTTCGCCGACGATGCGGTGGCACGCGGCGCCGTGGCACTCGTCGTCGACCGCTGGCTCGGGGCGCACGTCGCGCAGGTGCTCGTTCGGGACGTCCGCGCGGCGATGGGCCCCGTCTCGGCGGCGTTCTACGGGCGTCCGGCCGACGCGATGACCGTCGCCGGCGTGACCGGCACGAATGGCAAGACGACCACCACGTTCCTGCTCGAGGCCGTGTTCCGCGCGGACGGGCGCACCCCCGGGATCATCGGGACTACCGGGGTTCGGATCGACGGACGCCCGCAGCCCCTCCCGCGGACGACCCCCGAGGCGCCGGACCTGCAGCGATGGCTCGCGGCGATGGCGCAGGAGGGCGTCGATGCGGTCGCGATGGAGGTTTCGTCCCACGGCTTGGAGCAACACCGCGTCGACGGCATCCGGTACGCCGTCGCCGTGTTCACCAACCTGTCGCAGGACCACCTCGACTACCACGCATCGATGGAGGAGTACTTCGTCGCGAAGGCGCGTCTGTTCACGCCGTCGATGAGCGACCGGGCCGTCGTGAACGTCGACGACGACGAGGGACGCCGTCTGGTCGGGTCGGGCCTTCCGACCATGACGTACGGGGTCGCGGCCGATGCCGACGTCCGCGCGACCGAGGTGGAGTCGACGCCGGCGGGCATCGCGTTCCTCGCCGACGGCGTGCGGATCCGCTCGCCGCTCCGCGGGTCCTTCAACGTCGAGAACTGCCTGGCCGCGTTCGCCGCCGCGCGTTCGCTCGGGATCGACGACGGGGTCACGGCCGACGGGATCTCCTCGGTCCGCGGGGTTCCCGGGCGCGTGGAACCCGTCGAGGCCGGCCAGGGATTCCTCGTGATGGTCGACTACGCGCATACGCCGGCCAGCGTCCAGAACGTCCTTCGCGCGGCGCGCCGGCTCGCGAGCGATCGGGTGATCGCGGTCATCGGGTGCGGCGGCGACCGCGACCGTGGGAAGCGTCCCCGGATGGGCTTCGCCGCGACGGCCAACGCCGACCTCGCGATCATCACGAGCGACAACCCTCGGAGCGAGGATCCGCTCGCGATCATCGCCGAGATCACACCCGGGGCCGAACGCGGCGGGGGTCGCTTCGTGGTCGAGCCGGACCGGCGGGCGGCGATCCGTCTCGCAGTGCGCGAGGCCGGGCCGGGCGACGTGGTGGTGATCGCGGGCAAGGGGCACGAGACCTACCAGGAGCTCGCGGACCGGACGATCCCGTTCGACGACCGCACGGTGGCCGAGGAAGAGCTGCGCTCGACGGGGAAGACGCGGTGATCGAGCGCCCCCTCTCCGTGATCGCGTCGGCCGTCCGCGGCAGGCTCCGAGGACCCGACGCCGTCGTCTCGGCCGTCGCGACGGATTCCCGGGCCGTGTCGCCCGGCGACCTGTTCGTCGCGATCGCCGGCGAACGCTTCGACGGTCACGACTTCGTTACGCAGGCGTTCGCGCGGGGTGCCGCCGCCGCCCTGGTGGATCGACCCGTCATCGCCGGGTCCGCGATCGAGGTGGCGAACACGGGTCGCGCGCTGCTCGACCTCGCGGGCGACGAACGCGTGCGCATGACCGGCGCCCGCGTGGTCGGGGTCACGGGATCGAACGGGAAGACCTCGGCCAAGGACCTCGCCGCCGCGGTCGTCCGCACACGGTTCCGGACGCACGCGAGCCCCGCGTCGTTCAACAACGAGATCGGGCTCCCGATGACGCTGCTCGGCGCGGAACCGGGCGTGGAGATCGTCGTCGCGGAGATGGGAGCCCGGCACGAGGGCGACGCGGCGTTGCTCTGCGACGTCGCTCGGCCCGACGCGGTGGTCGTGACCAACGTCGGGGTGGCTCACATGGAGGTCTTCGGGTCGTGGGATGCGATCGTCCGAGCGGGCGCGGAGCCGGTGGAACGGCTCGGCGCGGACGGCACGGCGATCTTGAACGCGGACGATCGGATCGCCCGCAGGTACGCGGACCGATGCGAAGGCAGGGTCCTCACGTTCGGCGTCGACCCCGGGGCCGACGTGCGTGCCGAGGGCATCGAGCTTGGCCCCGACGCCAGGGCGAGCTTCGCCCTCGTCGCCGCGGGAGAGGCGGAGCCCGTCGAGCTCGCCGTTCCGGGCGAGCACATGGTCTCGAACGCGCTCGCCGCGGCGGCGGTCGGGCGGTGGGCCGGGATGACGCTCGCCGAGTGCGCCGCGGCGCTGAAGGGCGCCGGCGTCGCCCGGTGGCGCATGGAGACCTTCACGGGAGCATCGGGGGTCGTGGTCGTGAACGACGCGTACAACGCGAACCCCGAGTCGATGGCCGCGGCGCTCAAGGCCGCGCGGTGGATGGCCACGGGGACACGGCTCGCCGCGGTGCTCGGTCACATGGCCGAGCTCGGGCCGATCGCGTTCGCGGAGCACGAGCGGCTGGGCGAGCTCGTGGTGAGGATCGGGGTCGAGCGCCTGATCACCGTGGGCGACCAGGCGCGAGCCGTCGCCCGTGCGGCGATCCGCGAGGGCCAGCTGCCGGAAGAGGTCGCGTCCTACGACCGGCCCGACGAGGCCGCGGAGGACGTGCGCGCGTGGGCGGGGCCGGGCGACGTCGTCCTGCTGAAGGGCTCGCGCGTCGCGGGCCTGGAGCGCACAGCGGAGGCGCTGCGATGACGACGCGCGGTGGGGGACGTCCGTGAGACAGATCCTGATCGCCGCCGCCGTCGGCCTCTCCGTGACCTTGCTCGGCACACCGATCGCGATCCGGCTGTTCCGGTTGTGGGGGTGGGGTCAGCGGATCCGCGAGGACGGCCCGCACACGCATCTGGAGAAGATGGGAACGCCGACGATGGGCGGGGCGGTGATCATCGCCGGGATCGTTGCCGGCTACGTTGCGACGCGCATCGTGTTCACGACGGTGACGTCCGCCGGGCTGGCGGTGCTGCTCGCCACGGTGCTCCTCGGCCTGCTCGGCTTCATCGACGACTTCATCAAGGTGCGGCGTCGGCGCTCCCTCGGTCTGTCGAAGACGGCGAAGATCGCGGGGCAGGCGGTGGTCGCCCTGATCTTCGGCATGGTCGCCGTCCGAGCGGCGGGCGTGCCGACGGAGCTGACGTTCATCCGGGTCACCGGCGTGGAGCTCGGCCTGCTGTTCTACCTCTGGGTGTTCGTGATCCTGGCGGCCTCCTCCAACGCGGTGAACCTCACCGACGGACTCGACGGTCTCGCGTCGGGCGCGTCGATCCTCGTGCTGTCGGCGTACGTGTTCATCGCGTTCTGGCAGTTCCGTCATACGTGCGGGCTGATCCCGGGCGAGGCCTGCTACCCGATCGACGTCAACGCGGCACTCGACCTCGCGATCGTGGCCGGCGCCGGAGTCGGTGCGACGGCAGGGTTCCTGTGGTGGAACGCCGCACCGGCGCGGATCTTCATGGGGGACACCGGGTCGTTGGCGCTCGGCGGACTCATGGGCGCCTTGGCGATCGTGACCAGCACCCAGCTGTTGCTGGTGGTGCTCGGCGGGCTGTTCGTGATCGAGACGGCGTCGGTCATCGCACAGGTGATCGCGTTCCGGGGGTTCCATCGACGCGTCTTCCGCATGTCGCCGATCCATCACCATTTCGAGCTCGCCGGGTGGCCCGAGTTCACGGTCATCGTCCGGTTCTGGATCGTGACCGGGCTGTGCGTCGCCGTCGGCCTCGGGCTGTTCTACACGGACTTCGTCAGCCGCGGCGGATTGGGGCTCGAGTGATGGGCGCGTTCGACGGCGAGCACGTGGTCGTGGTCGGGGCGGGGGTCGCCGGAGTGACAGCGGCGCACGTGCTGGTCGCGGAGGGCGCGACGGTGCGCGTGAGCGAAGGGACGCTCGACCGCCCGGGTGCCGCGGAGCTCCGCGCGGAGGGGATCGAGGTCCTCGACGGCGGCCATGCCGCCGAGCACCTCGACGGCGCGACCCTCGTGGTGCCGAGCCCCGGGGTCCCGCCCCACGCGGAGATCCTGAGGTGGGCGGGCCAACGCGGCCTCCCGGTGTGGGGTGAGATGGAGCTCGGTGCGCGGCTCGCCCGCGTCCCGTACGTCGCGGTGACCGGGACCAACGGCAAGACCACGACGACGGGCATGCTGTCGGCGAGCCTGCGGGCCGCCGGCCTGGACGCCGTGGCGTGCGGCAACATCGGCCATCCCTTCCCCGCGGCCGCTCGGGAGCGCCACGACGTGCTCGTCGTCGAGGTGTCCTCCTTCCAGCTCGCCACCCAGGAGTCGTTCCGTCCGCGGGTCTCGGTGCTCCTGAACCTGGCGCCCGACCACCTGGACTGGCACGGATCGGTCGCGGCCTACGCCGCGGCCAAGTCCCGGATCTTCGCTCGCCAGGGCCCCGGGGACGTGCATGTGGGCAACCGCGATGACGGAGCGGCGGCCGCCGTGTCGCGGTCGGCTCCCGGTGAGGTCCGCTGGTTCACGACCGGAGAGCCGTCGGCCGAGGAGGCGGGGTTCCGCGACGGGGGATTGACCGGGGGCTGGAGCGAGACGGACCTCGGCCGTCTGCCGATCGACACGCCCGCGATGCGCGCCGACGCGGCGGCCTGCCTCGCGGTCGCCCACGCGTACGGTGTCGCGGACCAGGCGGTGGCGGACGGGCTCCGGGTGTTCGCTCCCGAACCGCACCGGGGCGAGACGGTCGCGTCCCTCGACGGCGTCCGGTTCGTCGACAACTCGAAGGCGACGAACCCGCACGCGGCGATCGCCGCCGTCGGAGACGACGACGACGTGGTCCTGATCGCCGGGGGGGACCCCAAGGGCATCGACCTGTCGCCGCTCGCATCGCTCGCTTCGCACCTGGCCGGCGCGGTTGCCATCGGCGCCGCGGCCGACCAGGTCCGGTCGGCGTTCGAGGGTCGGGTCGCGGTCCGCGACGCCGGATCGATCGAGGAGGCCACGCGGATCGCGTTCGAGATCGCCCCGCCGGGCGGAACCGTGCTGCTGGCACCCGCCTGCGCGAGCTGGGACATGTTCGCGGACTACGCCGAACGCGGTGAGCGGTTCGCCGCCGCCGCGCGGGCGCTCGCGAAGGAGGGGGCCCGGACGTGAGTGCCGTCGGTGCCGCTTCCCCACGGGCACGGACCCTGCGGTTGGTCCGACCGGACGAACGGCCGGTCTCGAAGGCGCGGGTCGACGCGCGCACGCGACGGACCGTCACGCTCCTCCTCGGCTCGACCGCCTTCCTCGTCGGGTCCGGGCTGGTCATGGTCCTGTCCGCGAGCTCCGTGTCGGCCTTCGCGGAGTACGGGGACAGCTTCCTGTTCGTCCAGCGGCAGGCGGCGTATGCGGTCGTCGGGGTCCTCGCCCTGGTCCTCACGTCGCGGATGCGCTACGAGGCGTGGAAGCGGTTGGCCGGGCCGTTCCTGATCGTGACGGTCGCGATGCTCGTCCTCGTGCTGATCCCGGCGCACGGCGTCGAGGCCTACGGCGCGTCGCGCTGGTTCCGGCTCGGCCCCGTCACGGTGCAGCCGTCGGAGATCGCGAAGCTCTCCCTCCTGGTGTTCGCGGCGGCCACGCTCGCGCGCAACTGGAAGACGGTCAACCATCTCCGGCAACTCGCACTCCCGCTGCTCCCCGTTTCGGTGATCGTGTGCGGCCTCGTGATGATGCAGCCCGACCTGGGAACCACCGTGATCTTGGCGGTCACCACCTTCGCCCTCCTGTTCGCGGCGGGCGTTCGGCTGCGCTACCTGACGCTCGCGAGCCTGATCGGCGCGGCGATCGGCGCGGGGCTCATCATGAGCGCCGACTACCGACGGGTACGCTTCCTCGCGTTCCTGCATCCGTGGGATGACGTGAGGAACACCGGGTACCAGCTCGCGCAATCGCTGTACGCGCTGGGTTCGGGCGGGTGGATCGGCGTCGGGCTCGGCGCCTCGCGGCAGAAGTGGCAATACGTCCCGAACGCGCACACGGACTTCATCTTCTCCATCCTCGGCGAGGAGCTGGGCCTGCTCGGCGAGATCGTGGTGCTGGTCGCGTTCGGAGCCCTGATCTTCGCAGGGATCCGGATCGCCTCGAACGCCAAGGACGTGTTCGGCCGACTGCTCGCGGCTGGCATCGTCTCGTGGTTCGGTCTGCAGGTGCTGATCAACCTCGGGGCCGTTACCGGCCTGCTCCCGATCACCGGGGTGCCGCTCCCGTTCCTGTCGTACGGGGGATCCTCGCTCGTGGTGTCGCTCGCGGCGGTCGGTGTGCTCGTGAGCATCGCGCGCCTGCCGTCGGGAGGATCCAACCCGCGGAGCGGGGTCCCCGCCGCCGCGCCCGCGTCGACGCCGGCGCGTTCCCCGCGCGCTCAGCGCGCACCGGCCCGTCGAGCTCCCGCAGGCCGGACCGCGGCTCCGCACGGAGGCCGATCGCGATGAGGGTGCTCGTCGCGGGGGGTGGGACCGCCGGTCACGTGTTCCCGGCGCTGGCGCTCGCCGACGAGCTCGCCACGGCGGGGCACGAGGTCCGGTTCGCCGGCACCTCGGCCGGGCAGGAGGGGCGGCTCGTCCGGGAGGCCGGGTACGGGTTCACCGTGGTGGAGGCCCGACCGCTCGAACGCGCGGTGTCCCTGCGGGCGTTGACGGCACCGATCGCCGCCGTCCGCTCGGTGAAGGCCTGCCGTCCGCTGGTGGACGGAGCCGACGTCGTCGTCGGGATGGGCGGGTACGTGAGCGTGCCCGTCGTGGTCGCGGCGCTGCGATCTCGGCGGCCCGTCGTCCTGCACGAGCAGAACGCCGTGCCTGGCGTTGCCAACCGCGCCTTCGCCAGGCCCGCGCGGGCGGTGGCGCTCGCGTTCGCGGAGGCGGAGCGCGGCTTCCCGAGGCGGGTGCGCACGGTGCTCACCGGCAACCCCGTGCGCCCCGAGATCCTGGCCGTCGCCGGCGATCGCGAACGGCTCGCCAAGGAGGCGCGCCAGGAGCTCGATCTCGACGAGGGCAGGCGCACCGTCGTGGTGTTCGGCGGGAGTCAGGGCGCCCTCCACGTGAACCGGGCGATCGCGGAGGCGGTCCGTACGTTCGATCGCGCCGACCTGCAGATCGTCCTGCTGACGGGGGCCGCGCACGTCGAGACCGTTCGCGCGTCGCTCCCGGTCGGCGGCCCGGTGGCGGTGCGGGTGCTCGGGTTCCTCGGACGGATGGACCTCGCGTACGCGGTCGCAGATGCCGTGGTCGCGCGCGCCGGCGCGACGACGGTCGCGGAGATCGCCGCGTGCGGCCTCCCGTCGCTCCTGATCCCGTACCCGTACGCGACCGGGCGGCATCAGGAGGCGAACGCCCGCGCCCTGCAGCGCGCGGGAGCGGCGACGATGCTGCTGGACGACGAGCTCGACGGGTACGTCCTGGCCGATCGGATCGGCTGGTTGCTCGCCGACGATGATCGACTTCGGTCGATGGGGGACCACGCGCGGGCGTGGGCGAGACCGGACGCCGCGAGCGCGCTCGCGCGGACGGTCATCGAGGCGGGGAGCGGCGCGTGAGCGGCTACGTCCCGCCGCCGGGCTCGATCCCGACCCTCGAGGTCCCCGACCTGTCGGGGGTGCGACGCGTGCATATGATCGGCATCGGCGGTGCGGGCATGAGGAATCTCGCGCGGCTGTTCCTGGCTCGCGGGGTCGAGGTCACCGGGTCCGACCTCAAGGACTCGCAGGGCGCCCAGGAGCTGCGATCGCTCGGGGCGACGATCGCGACCGGGCACGATGAAGCCAACCTGGGTGATGCGGAGGCGGTCGTCGTCTCGAGCGCGATCCGTAACGACAATCCCGAGCGCGTGGCCGCGCTTCGCCGCGGGATCCCGACGTGGGCGAGGGCGCAGGCACTTGCCGCCGCCGCCGCCGACCGGCGGCAGATCGCCGTCGCAGGCACCCACGGCAAGACGACGACGACGGCGATGATCGCCCTCGTCCTCGAACGGGCGGGGTCGGATCCGACCTACGTGATCGGCGGGGACACCAACGAGTCCGGAAGCGGGGCGAAGGCGGGAGGAGGTGACCTGTTCGTCGCCGAAGCCGACGAGAGCGATGGCTCCTTCCTGTTGGGCCGCCCGGCGATCGGCGTGGTCACCAACGTCGAGGTCGACCACGTCGACTTCTACCCCGGGGGCCTCGCCGAGATCGAGCGGGCGTTCACCGCCTTCGCGGACCGCTGCGAGCGCGTGGTCGTCTGCGCGGACGACGCACCCGCGGTGCGAGCCGTCGCGGCATCGGGGGTCCGATGCACAACGTACGGGGTCGGTCCGGACGCCGACGTCCGGCTGGAGATCGAGTGGGTCGGCCCGGGCGGCGGGCGGGCGGCGTTGTCCGCCGGCGACGAACGCCACGAGCTCAGGCTCGGCGTCGACGGTGCCCACAACCTGCTGAACGCGGCGGCCGCCGTCGCGGTCGCGACGACCATCGGGGTCCCGGCGGCGACGGCGGTCGGAGCGCTCGCCGCGTTCAACGGCGTCCACCGACGGTTCGAGCATCGGGGCTCGGTGCGCGGGGCCGATTTCTACGACGACTACGGGCACGTCCCGACCGAGCTCGAGGTGACGCTCGGCGTCGCTCGCCGGACGGGTCACCGCAGGGTGCTCGCGGTCTTCCAGCCGCACCGCTATTCGCGGACGCAGGCCCTGTGGAGGGAGCTGGGGCGGAGCCTGGTCGACGCGGACGTCGTGGTGGTCACGGACGTCTACGGCGCGGCCCAGGATCCGATCCCCGGCGTCACCGGCAAGCTGGTGGTCGAGGGGATCGCGCGAACCGGTCGCGACTGGCGCGTCGTGTACCTGCCCCACCGCAACGACGTCGTGGAGTTCCTCGAACGCGAGGTCCGCGAAGGTGACCTCGTCCTTACGATGGGCTGCGGCGACGTGTGGATGCTCGGGGACGCGGCGCTCGAGCGGATCAGGGATGCCTCGTGACCTTCGCGAGCGACGTCGTCGGTCGCGCCGAGGCGATCCTGCGAGCCGCCTGCGGCGACCGTGTGCGGACGCGGTTCGTCCTGGCGCCGCTCACCACGTTCCGGATCGGTGGGCCGGCGGCTCTGTTCCTCGAACCCGAGTCCGAGCCGGACCTCGTGGCGGTCTCCGAGGCGGTGCGACAGACGGACATCCCCTTCGCGGTCCTCGGCAAGGGGTCGAACGTCCTGGTGGCCGACGAGGGCTTCGACGGGCTCGTCCTGCGTCTGGGCCGCGGCTACCGCTGGTCGGCGCGGGACGGCGATCGGCTCACCGCGGGGGCGGCGATGCCGCTGCCCGCGCTCGCGGGGGTGGCGCTGACGCACGGTCTGTCGGGGCTCGAGTTCGGGGTCGCGATCCCCGCCTCCCTCGGCGGTGCCGTCCGGATGAACGCCGGCGCGCACGGAGGCTCGCTCGGTGACGTGATCGAACGCGTGGATGTGTTCGGTCTGGCGGAAGGGGCGGCGCGGCGCGTGGCGGCGGACGATGCGGGCTTTTCCTACCGACGGACCGCCCTGCCGGCGGACGCCGTCGTCGTGGGGGCCACGGTCCGCCTCGGGGCCGCCCCGCCGGGCGATATCCGAGCTCGCATGGACGACGCGCGCGCATGGCGTCGACGGACGCAGCCGCTCGCCGACCCCAACTGCGGGAGCGTGTTCAAGAACCCGCCGGGCGATCACGCGGCCCGGCTGATCGAGCAGGCCGGTGCCAAGGGCCGGAAGGTAGGCCTCGCGTCGGTGTCCACCAAGCACGCCAATTTCATCGTCGCAGCCGAGGGCGCGACCGCGGCCGACGTCCTGAACCTCGTCCGTGAGGTCCAGGACCTGGTCGCGGAGCGATCGGGTGTTCGTCTCGAACCGGAGGTGCATCTGCTTGGTGATCTCGACCTCGCGACCCGCTGAGCGGTTCCGCTCGATGCCCGGCCGGCGCCGGGCCGCCTGGTCGATCGCTGCGGTCTCGATCCTGTTCGTCGTGGGCGTGGTCGCCGTGTCGCGGTCGTCCGCGTTCGACGTTCGCCGGTTCGAGGTCTCGGGCTCGGACCACCTGCATCGCGCCCGGCTCCTGTCGATCGCCGGCATCACCAGGTCGACCAACGTCCTGTGGCTCGACGAGGGCGCCGCGGAACGGCGCCTGGAGGCCGAGCCGTGGATCGCCGACGCCGACGTCCGAGCGACCTTCCCCTTGACGATCGAGGTCTCCGTCACCGAGCGCTCCCCGGTCGCCGTTGCCCGGGGCGACGTCGTCTCGCTCATGGCGGCGGACGGCACGTCGCTCGGTTCCGGGCGCGCACCGCGGGGCCTGCCGGTCATCGAGCTCGGAGCGTTGGGGCCGGTGGAGGGGGTGCGGCCGAGCCCGGTCGGGGCCGCCCGCGCCCTGGGGGCGATGACCCCGGCGCTCCGCGCGCAGGTCGCTCGGGTCCGCGTGCTCCTCGACGGGACGTTGGAGCTCCGACTGCGGGACGGTCCGACGGTGATGTTCGGGACACCGGACGACGCGTATCGCAAGGCGAGGACCATCGATCGCGTGCTCTCGTGGGCGCGCACGCAGGGGGCCGCGATTCGCGCACTGTCCGTGGCCGCCCCGTCCGCGCCCGCTGCCACGCTCGCCGACTGAGCCTCCGCGGTTGTTACGCGGGCACATAATCTGCCCGCCGACGATATTGACGGACCTGGGCTTTGATAGTAGCGTTCCCCAGTCAACGTCAAGTAGATATAACAATAGACGTTGAGTTGAGGTTCAGTCCCAAGGGAGACACAACGGCGTTTCCCCAGGTAGAGCGGGGGGCTTCAGCCGGGGAGCGGAGGTCGCAGTGATGGATTCTCCTCAGAACTACCTCGCCGTCATCAAGGTCGTCGGGATCGGCGGGGGAGGGGTGAACGCGGTCAACCGCATGATCGAGGGCGGTCTGCGCGGGGTCGAGTTCATCGCGGTCAACACGGATGCGCAGACGCTGTTGATGTCCGACGCTGAGGTCAAGCTCGACATCGGTCGCGAGACGACGCGCGGGCTCGGAGCAGGATCGGACCCCGAGGTCGGTCGACGTGCGGTCGAGGAGCACCGCGATGAGATCGAGGAGATCCTCAAGGGTGCCGACATGGTCTTCGTCACCGCGGGTGAGGGCGGCGGGACCGGCACCGGCGGCGCGCCGCTCGTGGCGGAGATCGCCCGTGGCCTGCAGGCCCTCACGATCGGCGTCGTGACCCGGCCGTTCGGGTTCGAGGGTCGCCTCCGCGCGACGCAGGCGGACCTCGGCATCACCGAGCTCAAGAAAGCCGTCGACACCCTGATCGTGGTGCCGAACGATCGCCTGCTCCAGGTCTCCGATCCGAGTACCCCGATGATCGACGCGTTCCGTACCGCGGATCAGGTTCTGTTCCAGGGCGTGGACGGCATCACGTCGCTCATCACCACTCCTGGTCTGATCAACCTTGACTTCGCGGACGTCCGCTCCGTGATGACCGGCGCGGGCTCGGCCCTGATGGGCATCGGTCACGGCTCGGGCGAGGACCGCGCCGAGGAGGCGGCCCGGGCAGCGATCTCCTCCCCCCTGCTCGAGTCCTCCATCGAGGGTGCGCGCGGCCTGCTGCTCTCGATCGCCGGGCCGACGGACCTGACGTTGCACGAGGTGAACAAGGCCGCCGACACGATCACCCGGGTCGCGCACCCGGACGCCAACATCATCTTCGGTGCCGTCGTCGACGACGTGATCGGCGACGAGGTGCGCGTGACCGTGATCGCCGCCGGGTTCGACAAGGTCTTGGCAGCGCCCACCACCGCGTCGCGCTTCGCCGAGAGTCGGCTCGCGAGCCTGCTCGAGGAGCCCGAGCCCGTGGCCGCGACCCTCGAGCCGGTTTCGGCCGGGTCGGGAGACGCCGAGGGCGAAGACGAGGTCATGCCGGTGCCATCGATCCTCGTCGAGGAAGAGGACGAGATCTTCAAGCCCGCACAGGAGGGCGTCGCGTTCGACGCGGAGGAGGATCTGGACATCCCGGACTTCCTGAAGAGCTGAGGGCGGACGTTCGCCCCGAAGGCGTGGGGCGGGATCGTTCGAGGAGTCGGAGGCGCCCTTCCCCCGCCTCTGGGCTCCGGTCCCGCCCCCCTTCGCGCGCTCGGTTCCTCGGTGGTGCGGATGGGTTCATGCTGTTCGTTCTGTGTATGATTGTTCACTTCTGTTACCTTTCGAGGCATGTCTGAGACCCCCGGAGCGATCGCGGCGAACCTGTCGAGGATCCGGGACCAGATCGCCCGCGCGTGCGAGCGATCGGGACGCGATACGCACGGGGTGCGCATCGTCGCAGCCGCGAAGACGTTCGGCCCCGCGGCGGTCGCACGGGTCCGCGACGCGGGGGTTCGAGAGGTGGGGGAGAACTACGTCAAGGAGCTGCGAGCCTGCCGCGCGGAGGTGGACGGGGTCGTGTGGCACTTCATCGGGACGTTGCAGAGCCACTCCGCGCATCGGGTGGCCGAGCTCGCCGACGTGGTCGAGACCGTCACGCCGGGCCGCGCGATGCAGCGCCTGGCTCGGCGAGCCGCCGGCCTCGGACGGACGATCCCAGTGTTGGTGGAGGTCGACTTCACCGGGACGCGCACCGGCGTGGCACCGGAGGCGGTCGACGACGCGGTCGACGACGTGGTGCGGACCGACGGGGTCGATCTCGCCGGCCTGATGACCGTTCCCCCGATCCCGGCCGTCGCCGAGGACTCCCGCACGTTCTTCCGAAGGCTCCGGGAGATCCGCGACGGCGTGGTCACCCGCTATCCCGAGGCGACGGAGCTCTCGATGGGAATGTCCCTGGATTACACGGTTGCGGTGGAGGAAGGCGCTACGATGGTTCGGATCGGCACCGCCTTGTTCGGGGCACGGCGCCCGGAAGATACGGGGAGGACGTGATGCCAGGCGTGTGGAAGAAGACGCTCACCTATCTCGGGCTCGTGGAGGACGACGAGTTCGAGGAGCTCGACGAGGTCGGCGCCGCGCCCGAGACCGCCGAGGTCCGTCGTTTCCAGCGACCGCAGGCCGTTCGGGAGGTCGAGCTCGAACCCGAGCACGAGGGGATCGTGCGCACCATCCCGTCGAGCCGGCCCGCGACCGCCGGGTCGATCCACAAGTCCGAGCCGCGTCGGTTCAACGAGGCCCGGGACATCGCCGATCGATTCAAGGACGGGATCCCGGTCATCATGAACCTGCAGAGCACCGACGACACCATCGCGCGGCGACTCGTCGACTTCGCCTCAGGGCTCGTGTACGGCCTCGACGGCAAGATCGAGATGGTGGCCAACCGCGTCTACCTCCTGACGCCCGCGAACGTGGACGTGTCCGCCGAAGATCGCGAGCGGATCGCCGGCGGCGACCTCTACAACCAGTTCTGACGCCGCTCGAGCGTCCGATCCATCTGCGATGACCGCCGCCGAGAACGCGTTGCTCAGCGTGGTGTGCGTCGTCCTGACGGCGTACACGATCATCCTGTTCATCCGGGTGATCATCTCGTGGGCGTACCTGTTCGGGTTCCGACCCCCGTACTCGGGGCCGATGCGGACGATCCTGGACCTGCTCGAGGACGTCACGGAGCCGGTGCTCCGGCCGCTACGGGCCCTCATCCCGCCGATCCGGGCGGGCGGGGTCGGGCTGGATCTTTCCATCATCATCGCGTTCGTTATCCTTGCGGTCCTGCGGACCGCACTGAACTGTTGACGGAGGGGGAAGGCCGCATGCGGAGGAAGAAGGGAACGGAGGAGGCACCAGCGACGGGCGACGCCAGGATCACGCCGGAAGAGGTGCAGCAGGTCGAGTTCCGGCTGGCGTTCCGGGGCTACAACGAGCGTGACGTCGACGCCTTCTTGGACCGGATCACGGAAGGGCTGACCTCCTACCGCGCGGAGATCGACGGCCTGCGGGCAGGCGGCGAGCAGGGATCGCGGGCGAGCGGATCGGGTGCCGACGCGGAGGAGATCGTGGCTCGCGCCCACCTGGAGGCCGACGAGATCGTCCGCGGGGCGCACGAACAGGCCGCCGGGATCCGGGCAGCCGCCGGCGCCGGCATGGGCGACGCCCGAGGCGCGGTCGCGCCGTTCCTGAACCGGGAGCGGGAGTTCCTGCAGAGCCTGGGCAGCCTCGTGCAGACGCACGCCGAGGAGATCAAGCAGATGGTGATGGCGATCCGCGAGCGTTCGGAGGGGTCCCCGACGGGTGGCCCGGTGCTCGTCACGACGGCGGCGGGGGCCGCCGAAGGACCCGGACGCGGCGAGCCCGTGGCGTCGCAAGCGTCGGCCCCGGAGGCGCAGGAGGCGTCCGCCACCGCGATGCCCCCCGAGGCGTTCGAGGCCGCGTCGGCGGCGGAGATCCGCGAGCGGCTGCAGGCGAGCGGACCGCAGCCGGAGGTGGCCCCGCCCGAGGAGGACGCATCGGAGCCTAAGGTCTCTCAGCCGGTCGTGATCGAGTCTGAGACCGAACCGGTCTTCTCGACCGAAGGGGCCCCCGCGAGCGAGCGGCGCGAGCGCTCGCTCCGCGAACTGTTCTGGGGCGAGGACTAGGAGCGGACGATCCGGCGGCGCCTCACGCGCGACGGAGGCTGACCCCGACCGACGCGCCGTCGATCTCGAACGTCCGGGCGAAGCTCGCGTCGCTCGTGGACCCCTCGATGAGCTCGACGGCGAGGGTCTCGGACGCGATCCAGTCCCGATGGGTCGCGAACGCCTCGGCCAGGTCGCCCTCGAGCTCGAGCCCGAGCGCGATCCGGTCGCTCACGTCCAGGTCCGCCGCCTTCCGAGCGTCCTGCACGACGCGCACGAGTTCGCGCGCGAGTCCCTCGAGGCGGAGCTCCGGCGTCAGCCCGAGCTCCAGGGCGACCGTCACGGCGCCGTCGCTCGCGACGCCCCAGCCCTCGAGCGTCTCCTGAACCAGATCGACGTCGTCGGGGCCGAGCTCGATCGACCCGCCCTCCACATCGAGCGTCACGGGTTCGCCGCGTGCGAGCGCGGCGGCGAGCGAGCCGTCATCGCGTGACAACGCGTCGGCGACGTCTTTCACGCGGGGTCCGAGCCGGGGTCCGAGGACCTTGAAGTTCGGCCTGGCGCGCCACCGACCGAGCTGCTCGACCGACTCGGCGAACAGCACCTGCTTCACGTTCAGCTCCTCGGCGACGAGGTCGAGGAGGGGTCGCAGCGCCTCGTGGTCGCCCCCGTAGTGCACGATCGCCTCGAGCAGCGGCTGACGGACCCGCACCTTGGTCTCCGTCCGGACCCGGCGCCCGAGCTCTACGATCCGGCGGACGGCGGCCATGGCCTCGTCGAGAGCGGGGTCGAGTCGTCCCTCGTCCGGCATCGGGTAATCCGAGAGGTGCACCGACTCGGGGGCTCCGTCCCGTCCGGCGGCGAGGTTGCGCCATAGGGCCTCCGCGACGAACGGGGTGAACGGTGCGAGGAGCTGCGAGAGGCTGACCAGGCACGTCTGGAGCGTGAGGAAGGCCGCACGGCCGTCGGAGCGATCCTCGCCGGACGGGTCCCAGAAGCGCCGTCGCGCGCGCCGCACGTACCAGTTCGAGAGGTCGTCCACGAACGCGGCGATCCGCCGCCCCGCGCCCGTCGCGTCGTACCTGTCGAGACCCCCGCGGGCGGCTGCCTGCGTGCGCGAGAGCTGCGACAGCACCCACCGGTCCAGGAGCGGCCGTTCGGAGACCGCGACGTCGTCACCCTCCGACGGATCGAACCCGCTTGCGTTCGCGTAGGTGACGAAGAACGCGTACACGTTCCACAGGGGCAACAGGAACTGCCGGACGACGTCGTCGAACATCTCCATGCTGACCCGGCGGGGGGACCAGGGCGACCCGCCCGTGAGCAGGTACCAGCGGAGCGCATCGGCGCCCTGCCGGTCGAGGACCTCGAACGCGTCCACGGTGTTGCCGAGCGACTTCGACATCTTGCGCCCCTCCGCGTCGACGAGGTGGCCGAGGCAGACGACCGTCCGGTACGCGGTGGCGTCGAAGAGCAGCACGCCCTCGGCCATCAGCGTGTAGAACCAGCCGCGCGTCTGGTCGATCGCCTCCGCGATGAAGTCGGCGGGGAACCGCTCCTGGAACCGCTCGAGCCCGCGGCCGAGCTCCGGATGGTAGCCCCACTGCGCGTAGGGCATGGCGCCGGAGTCGTACCACGTGTCGATCACCTCGGGGACCCGCCGGGCCTCACCGCCGCACTCTCGGCACGCGAACGTCACCTCGTCGATCGCGGGCCGGTGCGGGTCGATGTCGGTCACGTCGCGGCCCGCCTGTTCGGACAGCTCGGTGAGCGAGCCGATCGCCGTGTCGTGGCCCTCGGGGCATCGCCAGATCGGGAGCGGTGTCCCCCAGTAGCGCTCGCGCGACAGCGCCCAGTCCACGTTGTTCTCGAGCCAGTCGCCGTAGCGCCCATGCTTGATGTGGTCGGGGTACCAGTCGACCTCCTCGTTGATGGCGAGCAACCGGTCCTTGACCGCGGTGGTCCTCGCGTACCAGGAGGTCCGGGCGATGTAGATCAACGGCGTCTCGCACCGCCAGCACAGCGGGTACGCGTGCACGATCGTCCCGGCGCGCAGGAGCAGCCCGCGGGAACGAAGCTCGGCAACGATCGACTCGTCCGCTTCCTTGAAGAATGATCCGCGCACGAACGCCGGTGCCTCGTCGGTGAACCGGCCCTCGCCGTCGATCGGCTTGAACGTCGTCCATCCCTCGCGCTTGCCGATCGCGAGATCCTCGGGGCCGAAGGCGGGCGCCAGGTGGACGATCCCGGTGCCGTCCTCGAGCGAGACGAAGTCGGCGACCACGACGCGGTGGGCACCGTCGACGTTCGGGTACAGGGGTTCGTACCGGGTCCCAAGGAAGGCGGTGCCGGGCATGGGACCGGCGATGACCCTGTCGCCCGGCAGGACCGAGTCCTTCAGAGCGTCGGCCAGGACGAGACGTTCGCCCTCGTGTTCGACCACCACGTACGCCGCGTCGGCCGACACGGTCAGACCGGTGTTGGAGATCAACGTCCACGGCGTGGTCGTCCATCCGAGCAGTGAGGCCCCGGCGAGCGAGGGGTCGGGTGCCTCGGCGATCCGGAACAGGACGTACACGCTCGGGTCCTCGACGTCCTCGTACCCCATCGCCACCTCGGCGTCGGACAGCGGCGTGCCGCAGCGCGGGCAGTACGTGGTGATCCGGTCGTCCTGGAACAGGAGGCCGTTCGCGTGGAGCTGCTTGAGCGACCACCACACGCTCTCGATGTACTCGGTGTCCATCGTCCAGTAGGCGTCGTCGGTGTCGATCCAGAAGCCCAGACGCTCGGTTTGGCGTTCGAACTCGTCGACGGACCGTTGCACCGATGCCCGGCAGAGGCGGTTGAACTCGGCGATGCCGAACGCCTCGATGTCGCGCTTGCTCCTGGTGCCGATCTCCCTCTCGACCTCGAGCTCGACCGGGAGCCCATGGCAGTCCCATCCGGCCTTGCGCGGCACGAAATGACCCGTCATCGCCCTGAACCGCGGGTAGACGTCCTTGAACGTCCGAGACTCCGTGTGGTGGATTCCGGGACGGGCGTTCGCGGTCGGCGGGCCCTCGTAGAAGACCCAGATCGAACCGTTCTTCCGTTGCTCGAGCTGACGATGGAACACGTCGGCCTCACGCCAGAACGCCAGCACCTGGCGCTCGAGCTCGGGGAAGCTCACCTTCGGGTCGACCGGCTCGAACATCTCCACCTCCGAACGCGAAACGCCTCGTCCCTGGTGCAGGGACGAGGCGCGAGCCCCGCGGTACCACCCCACGTTGCCGGAGCCTCGCGGCTCCGGCCGCTCACGGGCTGCTTCACAGCCCTCCGCGGTCACGGGCGGACCCGGCCGCGTCTACTGCGGGCGCGCGGCTCGCGCCCGGTTCGGGCGGCGGCTCGAGGAGGATGTTCGGAGGGCCTCGCCGCCGGGCTCACACCGTCCCCGGCTCGCTCGGGCTCGGGATCCCTCGTACTCGTTCCCGTCATCGCCTGTACCGGGCGATGCTACACAGTGGAGATGGGCCTGGTCACGGTTCGGGTGCAACCCAGGTCGAGCCGGACCGCGGTCGAGCTCGACGAGCGGGGGATCCTCGTCCGCGTCCGCGCGGCGCCCGAGGGCGGCCGGGCGACCGAGGAGGCCCGTCGGGCGCTCGCCGGCGTCCTCCGGCTGCCCCGATCGGGGGTCAGGCTGCGGCGCGGGGCGCGGTCGCGGGTCAAGGTCTTCGAGGTCGTCGGCCTCGACCAGCGCGATGTCGAGATGCGCCTGCGGGCAACCGGCGGCGACTGATTGTCGTGTGGAGCGGCCGATGCTAGGTTCCACCGACCATGGCCGGGAAGATCACGCATACGAAGAAGGAACTGGACGAACTGCGCCAGCGGCTGCAGACGGAGCGCGCCGAGCTGCAAGAGCAGCTCACGACCATCGAGGAGACCTCGTTCGCGAACTCCCAGTCCGACATCTCGGGCGAGGTGTCGTTCGACGAGGAGAACGCCGATGCTGGCACCTTCACGTTCGAGCGAGAGCGGGATCTCTCCATCGAGAACAACGTCCGGGACCTCATGGGCAAGATCGACCGCGCGCTCGCCCGGATGGACGAGGGTGTCTACGGGATCTGCACCCGTTGCGGCAAGCCCATCGAGAAGGCCAGGCTGAAGGCACTCCCGTACGCCGACCTCTGCATCAAGGACGCCCAAGCGCAATCCCGGCGGTAGGCGGGTGAGCGTCGTGCGGCGTTCGACGCTCCTCCTGTACGCGGTGGCCGCCGGCGCGCTGCTCCTGGACCGGGTCAGCAAGGCATGGGTGGAGAGCTCCCTGGCGGGGCGGCCCCCGATCCGGGTGATCCCCGGGCTGTTGTCCCTCAACTACACGACCAACTCCGGGGGGGCCTTCGGGTTCGGAGAGAGCGCCCCGTGGTTGTTCGCCAGCGCGACCATCGTGGTCTCGGCCGTGATCGTGGTCGTGTCGACCCGCCCGATGCGCACGTCGATCGCGGTCGCCCTCGGTCTGATCCTCGGCGGCGCGTTGGGCAACCTGGCCGACCGGGTCGCGAACGGTCCGGGGTTCAGCGGCCGCGTGACGGACTTCATCGACCTGCAGATCTGGCCGGTGTTCAACCTCGCAGACACCGCGATCGTGGTCGGGGCGGTGCTGCTCGCGATGGCGAGCTTCGACGGGGCCGGCGAGCGCGCGGAGGCGCCGGGTGCGCCCGGGCCGGCGGCCACCGGCTCCGGCGCCGCCGATCCGTGAGCGAGGCGTTCGACGCCGAGCCCGGCCGGCTCGACGCGGTGGTCTCCGCCCACCTCGGCGTCACGCGTGCGGAGATCCAGCGCGCGATCGTGGCCGGCACGGTCCTGGTGGACGGCGTCGCGCGCGGGAAGTCCCACCGCCTCGCCGGTGGCGAGCGGATCGAGGTCGACCTGGCGCCGGCGGCCGAGCTCCCGCACGAGGGCCCACCGCTCGAGCTCGCCTGGCGGGACGAGCACCTGGTCGTGGTCCGCAAGCCCGCCGGCCTGCCGACGCACCCGACCGAGAACCGGCGAGGCGGGACGGTGGTGAACCGGCTGCTCGGGATGGGGATCCCGCTCGCGCCGCGCGGCCGGCCGCTCCGTCCCGGGATCGTCCACCGCCTCGATGCCGGGACGAGCGGCCTGCTCGTCGTCGCGTGCGACGACGACACGTACGAGGCGCTCGCCGGCGTGTTCGAGCGGCACGAGGCCGGCCGGCGGTACCTCGCGCTCGTCAGGGGCTCGGTCCCCAACGACCGGTTCGAGGTGGACGCCCCGCTCGGCCGAGCCGGAGCCCGGATCCGCGTCGACGCGACCGGCGGACGGGCCGCCTCGACCGCGTTCGAGATCCGCCAGCGCTTCGACCGGGCGACCCTGCTCGAGGCCGAACCCCGCACGGGCCGGACGCACCAGATCCGGGTCCACCTCTCCTCGATCGGGCACCCGATCCTGGGGGACCGGCGTTACGGCGGGGGAGGGGACGACGCCCGCGAGCTCGGCCTGGACCGCCCGTTCCTGCACGCCTGGCGCCTCGCGTTCGGCCACCCGGTCACCGGGGAGCGGATCGACCTGGAAGACCCACTGCCCACGGACCTGCGGGCAGCGCTCGAGCGGATCCGGAGCCGGCCCGCCTGATCAGTGCCGGGCGCGCTCGGCCTCCCTGAGGTACAGGGCGTGTTGGGTCCGAACCTCCTCGCGGGAGGCGAGGAGCCGGTCCTCGATCTCGGGCGAGAGGGTCCGCGACTCGATGAGCGCGTTGAGCTTGGCCGGGTCGACCGAGAGGACGTCCTCCCACAGCCCGAGCGGCTCGAGCACATCGCGGACCTTCTCCTCGATCGGGGCCGTGACGTGCTGGGCTCGTCGGTCGATGGCGGCGCCGTCGGTGCCGAAGAGGCGACGGTAGCCGTGCTCGTCGGCGAACGCGTTGATGAGCGGCACGAGCTCGTCGAACCGGCGGTAGGCGGCGCGCGTCTGTCGCTTCAGGGCGATCCATTCGTCGACCATCTCGGTAACCCGCGGGGTGGGGTCGCCCTGTTCCTTCTCGTAGCGGTGCCGGAAGAGCGGGCACAGGGCCTGGTACTCGCACCAGTCGCAGAGGGGGTTCTGCCGCGCCTCGAACTTCCCGGCCTCGATGCGCTCGGCGACGATCGCGATCCTGCGCCGGAGCTCGTCGACGTCCGACGGCGTCCGCACCGTCGTCATCCGCTGGCCCGGCAGGAGGTAGTACAGCGTGAGCCGTTCCGGCTCGATCCCCCAGATCTCCCTCGCGGCCAGGTGGTAGATCGAGAGCTGGAGGTCCTGGTCGATCCGCGACTGCGGCGGCAGGCGCCGGTTGGTCTTGTAGTCGACGATCTCGTACCCGCCGCCCGGGATCCGGTCCATCCGGTCGATCACGCCCGACAGGGCGACGCCCTCGACCTCGATCGTGAACCGGAACTCGAGCGCCGCGGGGATCCGGTAGCTCGCCGCGTTCTCCCGGTGGTATTGGGCCAGGACCTGCCGACCGTGCTCGAGGTAGGTCTGCTCCTCCGACGCGTCGCCGAACCCGTCGGAGACCCAGGACGCGCCGAGCATGTCATGGAGCTCGCCGATCGAGGGCGCGACGGGGACCGGTCGGTTGTGGAACAGGTGCAGGGCTCGGTGCAGCGAGTCGCCGAACGACAGGGCCGGCGAGGATGCCCGCGGAACCCGGTCCTCGTACTGGAACTTGAACTTGGCGGGACAGGTTTCGTAGGTGTTGATGCTCGAGTACGAGAGCCGCATCCCACCGCCCTTCGATGGCCACCCCTCGATGGCCGCTCGCCCGACCTCCCCGCGTGAGCAGGCCGGTTGCTTGCTCGGTCGCAGGAGTCTATCCTTCGAGCCCCGGGAATCACAAGCGTGTAAGTAATCCACAGGTTTCCCCCAGGTGGCAGGCTGAGGAGGCGTTCGGTCCGGCTGTGAAGAGCTTCGTCCACCTCCACGTGCACTCCGAGTTCTCGCTGCTGGACGGGGCCGCAAGGATCAGTTCGCTGTTCGAGCGGGCCGCCGAGTACCAGATGCCCGCGCTCGCGCTCACCGACCACGGCGCGATGTTCGGCGCGCTCCAGTTCTACGAGGCCGGGGTCGCCGCGGGCGTGAAGCCGATCGTCGGGGTCGAGACGTACGTCGCGCCCACGTCGCGGTTCGAACGGGCAGCCGGCGAGAGCGAGGAGAAGTACCGACACCTCACCGTTCTCGCCCGGAACGAGACCGGGTACCGGAACCTGCTCAAGCTGGTCACCGACGCGCACCTCGAGGGCTTCTACCACCGGCCCCGCGTCGACAAGGAGCTCCTCGCCGAGCACAGCGAGGGCCTGATCGGGCTCTCCGGGTGCCTCGCGTCCGAGGTCTCGCAGCTGCTCCTCGGCGGTCAGGAGGCGAAGGCGGACGAGGTGGCCGCCACGTACGCGGACATCTTCGGCCCGGGGAGCTTCTTCATCGAGCTGCAGGACCACGGGCTCTCCGAGCAGCGGGAGATCCTGCCGAGGCTCGTCGATCTCGCAGGACGGACCGGCCTGTCGCTCGTGGCCACCAACGACCTGCACTACACGCAACGGGAGGACGCGAAGCCCCACGACGTGCTGCTCTGCATCCAGCAGCAGAAGCTGCAGTCGGACACCAACCGGCTGCGCTTCGATTCGGACGAGTTCTACCTGAAGACCGCCGAGGAGATGCGCGAGGTGTTCCGTGAGCTGCCCGAGGCGTGCGACGCGACGTTGGAGATCGCCGACATGTGCGAGCTCGAGCTCGTCTACGGGAGCTCGGCGCCGCCCGAGGAGCGGTTCCACGTCCCGAGGTTCGAGCCGCCGCAAGGCAAGGATCGGGACGCCTACCTGCACGAGCTCGTGATGATCGGTGCGCGGGAGCGCTACGGCACGCTCACCCCCGAGATCACCCAGCGCATCGAGCAGGAGCTGGGCGTCATCAACTCGATGGGGTTCTCGGGCTACTTCCTCATCGTGTGGGACCTGATCCGGTTCGCGCGGGAGAACGGCATCCGCGTCGGTCCCGGACGCGGCTCCGCGGCGGGCTCGGTCGTGTCGTACTCGCTGCGGATCACGGACCTGGATCCGCTCCGGTACGACCTGATCTTCGAGCGGTTCCTGAACCCCGGGCGGATCCAGATGCCCGATATCGACATGGACTTCGACGAGCGCCGGCGCGACGAGGTGATCAGGTACGTGGCCACCAAGTATGGCACGGATCGCGTCGCGCAGATCATCACGTTCCAGACGATCAAGGGGAAGCAGGGGATCCGCGACGCCGCACGCGTGCTCGGGTTCCCCGCAAGCGTGGGCGATCGCCTCTGCAAGATGTACCCGCCGGCGATCATGGGCCGCGACGAGCCGATCGAGAAGGCGCTCCAGCTCTCGCACGAGCTGCGCGACGCGTACGAGCGCGAACCCGAGGCGCGCGAGATCGTGGACACGGCCCGCGCGCTCGAAGGCCTTCGCCGGGAGGATTCGGTGCACGCGGCCGGTGTGGTGATCGGCGACGCGCCGCTCGTCACGTACCTGCCGCTCAAGCTGTCGAAGGACTCCCGCGACGACTCGCGGCGGATCGTGACGCAGTTCGACATGCATGGGGTCGAGGACCTCGGACTGCTCAAGATGGACTTCCTCGGTCTGCGCACGCTGTCCGTGATCGAGGACACGCTCTCGCACCTGCGACGCAGGGACATCGAGCTCGACATCGATCACGTGGCGCTCGACGACGAGGCCGTGTACGCGATGCTGTGTCGCGCCGACACCACGGGCGTGTTCCAGCTCGAGGGCGGCGGGATGCGCTCGCTGATCAAACAGCTCGCGCCCGATCGGTTCGAGGACCTGATGGCCCTGGTGGCCCTGTACCGACCCGGTCCGCTGAGCGCCGGGATGCACACCGAGTACGCGGAACGCAAGCACGGGCGGCGGTCGGTCTCGTACCCGCACGAGGACCTCGAGGAGATCCTCTCCCCGACGTACGGGATCATGGTCTACCAGGAACAGGTGATGCAGATCGCCGTGCGCATGGCGGGGTACTCGATGGCCGAGGCCGACATGCTCCGCCAGGCGATGGGGAAGAAGATCCGGGCGAAGCTGATGGTGCATCGCGAGAAGTTCATCCAGGGCTGCGTCGACAACGGCTACGCGGAGCGGCTCGGCACGGACCTGTTCGAGCTGATGGAGCCGTTCGCCGACTACGGGTTCAACGCCTCGCATGCGTGCGCCTACGGGTACATCGCGTACCAGACCGCGTACCTGAAGGCCCACCATCCCGTCGAGTACATGTCGGCGATCCTCACGAGCGTCCGCGACGACAAGGACCGCAAGCCCTTCTACCTGAACGCCTGCCGCCTGATGGGGCTCGAGGTCCTGCCCCCGGACGTCAACGAGTCCGAGGAGGACTTCGCCCCGGTGACGAGCGGCGAACCGAAGATCCGGTACGGCCTGTCCGCCGTCCGTAACGTGGGATCGGGCGCGGTCCAGCAGATCATCGAGGCCCGACGGACCAAGGGCGCGTTCACCGGGTACGCGGACTACTGCCGCAAGGTGGATCCCTCCGTCCTCACGAAGAAGGTCCTTGAGAGCCTGATCTACGCGGGCGCCTTCGACTCGTTCGGGTACGGCCGGCGGGGGCTGGTCGAGAACCAGGACAAGATCTCGGTCCCGATCGCGGCCGAGCGCAAGGCCGAGGCCGCCGGGCAGTTCTCGTTGTTCGGGGGCGGGGAGCAGGCCGCGAACGAGATCGACGAGAGCATGATCGCCGCCGACGAGTTCGACCGGCGGACCCTCCTGCGATTGGAGAAGGAGGTGCTCGGGCAGTTCGTGACCGACCATCCGCTCCTCGGTGTGAAGGACCGGCTCGCGGCGCTCGCCGACATGGAGATCGCCGAGACCGAGGGGCTGGGGGATGGCGACCTGGTCACGGTCGGAGGGATCGTCGCATCGGTGGCCCGGCGATACACGAAGAAGGGCGAGCCTTACGCGCAGTTCCGGCTGGAGGACCTCGCGGGAGGTGTCACCGTGGTCGTGTTCCCCGGGCAGTACGAGAGCCTGCAGCATCTGCTGGAGCACGACTCGATCCTGTTGGTGAAGGGCCGGGTCGACCGCCGTGGGCGCGGCGAGGAGCTGCAGCTCCGCGCGGTCGAGATCTCGGAGCCCGACCTCGGCGAAGGAGGCAGGCCGAGCCCGCCGGCGGGACTCCTGGTGATCGACCTGACCCCGCGGAGCTGCACGAGCAGTGTGATCGGGCGGCTCAAGGAGCTGCTCGCCGCGCACCGAGGTGCGACGCCGGTCCAGGTGCGGTTCCATTCCTCGCAGGGCGTGCGCCCGTTCGACGTGGGCACCTTCCGCGTCGAGCCGGGCGCCGGCGTGCTTTCGGAGCTCAGCGTGCTGCTGGGAGCGGACGCGGTTCGGATCGTGCCCTTGAAACGGGAGGGTCTCGTCAGGATCCCGGAGCCCTCCGGCGTCCCGACACCCGCGGGGTAGCCTTCCGGATCATGCCATTCGAGGTCATCCCGGCCCTCGACGTCGCGGGCGGCCGCCTGGTCAGCGTCGCCTCCTCGGCGACGATTCCCGTCGTTGCCTTCGACGCCGATCCGGTGGCCGCCGCGAGGGCGTTCGTCGGGGCGGGCGCGTCGCGCCTGCACGTCGTCGACGTCGACCTCGCGCGCTCGGGCGAGGTCGGGAACGCGGAGGTCCTGCGCTCGGTGAGCGAGCTCGGGGTGCCGGTGCAGGCGAGCGGAGGCGTGCGTACAGCGGAGCAGGTCGACGCGCTGCTCGCCCGGGGTGCCGAGCGGGTCGTACTCGGGTCGGCCGCGCTCGAGGCTCGCGACGAGGCCGAGGAGCTCGTGCGGACGTTCGGCGACCGACTGGTCGTGGGGATCGAGGCCGACGGACCCGTCGTGCGGCCGCGGGGCACGGACGCCGAGCTGCCGCTCTGGGACCTCCTGGTCTGGCTGGCCCGGGTCGACGTGCGGCGGTACCTGTTCACCGAGGTCGGACGGGTCGGGGGGCTCGAGGGACCGGACCTCGACGGCATCTGGGCGTTCGCCGAGTACTCGGCCGTCCCGATCGTGGTCGCGGGCGGGATCCGGAGCGTCGAGGACGTGCGCTCGGTCGCCGCGCTCGGCGGCCGCCTCGAAGGCGTCGTGATCGGGCGGGCCCTCTACCAGGGGCTCGATCTCGCCGACGCGCTCGCCGCCGTCCCCTGAGGTCGACGCGGCCGGCGTGCGTAGACTTGCGGCCCCATGGGCTTCCTCAGCGACCTCGTGGACGATGTCCGGCGCCGGCTCGAGCGGCAGCCGCTCGACGAGTCGGCCCTGCTGGCTCGTGCCATGCAGCTGCCGCCCGCCCGGCCGTTCGAGCAGGCGCTCCGCGGCGCACAGCCGCCGGCGCTGATCGCCGAGTACAAGCGGTCGTCGCCCTCGGCGGGCGCGATCGCCGACGTCGACCTCGCGACGCAGGCCCGCGCGTACGAGGCCGGCGGGGCGGCGGCCGTCTCGGTCCTGACCGAACCCTCGCGGTTCGATGGTGCGCTATCGGACGTGCGGGCGGTGCGTCTGGCGACCGGCCTGCCGGTCCTGCGGAAGGACTTCCTCGTCCACCCCGCCCAGGTGATCGAGTCGCGCGCCGCGTCCGCGGATGCGGTCCTGCTGATCGCCGCGGCGCTCAGCGAGCTCGAGCTGAAGGGCATGCTGGCGGTCGCGGCCGACCTGGGGCTCGGCACGCTGGTCGAGACGCACTCGGCGGACGATCTCGCGAAGGTCCTCGCGACCGAGGCCCCGGTGGTCGGGGTGAACGCGAGGGACCTCGAGTCGCTCGAGGTCGACGTCGAACGGGCCCTCGCGCTGCTCCCGCTCGTCCCCCAGGACCGCGTGGCCGTGCTGGAAAGCGGGGTATCGACCCGCGAGCACGTCGAGCGGGCCATCGGAGCCGGGGCGCGGGCCGTCCTCGTCGGTGAATCGCTGATGCGGTCCGTCGACCCGGAGGCGACGATCCGGACCCTGCGGGGTAGGGGGTGAGCGCGGTCGAAGCCGTCCCGGACGAGCGCGGGCGATTCGGAGCCTACGGCGGCCGCTATGTCCCGGAGGTGCTGATCGCCGCGCTCGACGAGCTCGCCGCCGCCTGGGCGAGCCTGCGGGAGGACCCGGCGTTCCGCGGAGAGCTCGACGCGTTGCTCCGAGACTTCGTGGGTCGACCGTCCGCGCTCACGTTCGCGCCTCGGCTGTCGGAGCAGACGGGGTACCGCATCTACCTGAAGCGGGAGGACCTGAACCACACCGGCGCGCACAAGATCAACAACACGCTCGGGCAGGTGCTGGTCGCGCGGCGGCTCGGCAAGGGCCGGATCATCGCCGAGACCGGAGCCGGGATGCACGGCGTCGCGACCGCGACCGCCTGCGCGCTGTTCGGGCTCCCGTGCGTCGTGTACATGGGCGAGGAGGACACGGTCCGCCAGGCGCCGAACGTCGCCCGGATGCAGCTGCTCGGGGCCGAGGTCGTCACGGTCACCTCGGGCAGCCGAACCCTGAAGGACGCGCTCAACGAGGCGCTGCGCGACTGGGCGGCGACCGTCGTGGACACGCACTACGTGCTCGGGTCGGTCGCCGGCCCGCATCCGTTCCCCGCGCTCGTCCGCGATCTCCAGCGCGTGATCGGGGACGAGGCCAAGCAGCAGATCCGCGAGCGCGAAGGCAGGGACCCCGACGTCGTGGTCGCCTGCGTGGGCGGAGGGAGCAACGCGATCGGGATCTTCGAGGCGTTCGTCCCCGACGCGAACGTCGGCCTCGTCGGCGTCGAGGCCGGCGGGCGGGGGGACGGGCTGGGGGAGCACTGCCGCTCCCTCACGCTCGGCGAACCCGGGATACTCCACGGCTCGTACTCCTATCTCCTACAGGACGCGCAGGGCCAGGTGGTCTCGACCCACTCGATCTCGGCGGGGCTCGACTACCCCGGCGTCGGGCCCGAGCACGCGTTCCTCAAGGACTCGGGGCGGGCGACGTACGTGGCGGTGACCGACGCCGAGGCGCTCGAGGGCTTCCGGGCGCTCGCCACGCTCGAAGGCATCCTTCCCGCCCTCGAGCCCGCGCACGCGATCGGCTGGCTCCTGCGCCGTCCCCTCGCCGACGGCGCGCTCGTCCTCGTGAACCTCTCCGGTCGCGGCGACAAGGACCTCGACACCGTTCGGGCCGCGTTCAGCGAGCGCCCCGTCGACGCCGAGGCACCCCATGACTGACCTCGACGCGGCACTCCGTTCACGAAAGGTCGGTGGGGGTCGCGCGTTCGTCCCGTACGTCACGGGCGGCCTCGCCGGGGTCGACGCGACGTTGCTGCGCGGTCTCGAGGATGCGGGGGCGGACGCGATCGAGGTCGGGATCCCGTTCTCCGACCCCGTCATTGACGGACCGGTCATCCAAGAGGCGTCGCGGCGAGCGCTCGTGGACGGCGCCACGCCGCTCGGCGTGCTCGAGACGATCGGGCGAGCGGAGCTCGACGTGCCCGTCGCCGTGATGACCTACGCGAATCTCGTCTGGCACGCCGGCCACGGGGCCTTCCTCCGGGCCTGCGTGTCGGCGGGCGTCTCCGGGGTGATCGTGCCGGACCTGCCCGTCGACGAGGCCGAGGGGTGGACCGGCGCCTGCGCCGAGGCATCGGTCGCCCCGGTCTTCCTGGCGGCCCCGGGGACATCCGACGACCGCCTGAAGGCGATCGGGGAGACGTCCCGCGGGTTCGTCTACTGCGTGGCCACGTACGGGGTCACGGGGGCACGCGACCATCTGGCCGAGACGGCCGCGGAACTCGTGACGCGTCTGCGACCGAACACGGATCGCTCGCTGCTCGTGGGGGTCGGGATCTCCGAGCCGTGGCACGCGACCGAGGCGTGTGCGTTCGCGGACGGCGTGGTCGTGGGGAGCGCGCTCGTCCGGCCCCTCCTCGAGGGGGACCCGGCGGCCGCCCTCGGACTGGCGGCGGCGTTCCGCTCGGCCAGCCACCCACCCGCCGGCTAACGCTGACCAGCCAACTTCCTCAGTCCCGCCGGTGTCCCCGTTCCGTACACCCTGACGAGCCGGCCCGGGCCGGGCCCGGGTGGCCCCCGGCGTACCGGATGTGATAGGTACGACCCCGACGGACGGGGAGAAAGGGGGCGAACCACCGTTCCACACGCATGTTCGCGAACCGCAACGATCGTAGGACTCCTTCGGAAGGGGGTTGGATGAAGAACCGAAAGTACTTCGCGGTCCTGGCGCTCCTCGGAGCGCTGTCCCTGATCGCCGCCGCGTGCGGCGACGACAACGGGGGGAACACGGGCGCCACGGGTGGGACGTCCGCCACGGGCGGGGCCGTCGACTGCGCATCCGACGAGTTCGGCTGCGTGGAGATCGCGGCCGGTGACCCGATCCAGCTCGCGTCGTTGCTCTCGATCACGGGGGACACGGCGTTCCTGGGCACCGACAGCAACAACGGCATCTCGCTCGCGATCGACTACCTCGACCAGACGTTCGACGCCACGCCGGGTCAGCTCCTCGGCCACGACGTCACCCTCCAGCAGGAGGACGACGGGTGCTCGGCCGAGGGCGGACAGGCAGGTGCCACGGCGCTGGCGGCCAACCCGGACATCGTCGCCGTGATCGGGACCTCGTGCTCGAGCGCCGCGCTCGGCGTCGCCGACACGATCCTGAGCGACAAGGGGATGCTGCTGATCTCGCCGTCGAACACGAACCCCGGACTCACGTCGGAGGAGGCGCACACGCCCTTCTACCTGCGCACCGCGCACAACGACAAGATCCAGGGCGCGATCGTGGCCGACTTCGTGTTCACCAAGCTCGGCATCGACTCGGCCGCGACGATCAACGACGAGAGCCCGTACGCCGACGGTCTGGCTGCGGCCTTCCGCGACAACTTCGAGGCGCTCGGCGGCACGATCACCGACACCGAGCAGGTGAACAGCGGCGACACGGACCTCGGTCCGGTCTTCACGAACATCGCCTCGAGCAAGCCCGGCGTCGTCTACGGACCGAACTTCAACCCGGTCTGCGCCCTGAGCTACACGCAGGGCTCGGACATCCTGGCGAAGGGGACGATCCAGATCGGTTCCGACGGTTGCCTGGAGAGCTCGTTCATCGACACGGTCGGCGATCCGATCAAGGACTTCGACTACTACGCATCGTCGCCGGACGTGACGGCGTTCCAGGGCGGGGACTTCTACAAGAACGAGTACCTCCCCGCCTACACGGACCAGTTCGGTGAGCCGACGTCGGTGTTCAACGCGCACGCGTTCGACGCGACGAACATCCTGTTCGACGCGATCACGGCCGTGGCCGTCGACGACGGCAGCGGGAACCTGACGATCTCCCGGACCGCGCTGAAGGACGCGATCTTCGCGACCAGCGGTTACCAGGGCGTCACGGGGACGATCACGTGCACCCCGCTCGGGGACTGCGCGACCGACGTCACGATCGGCGTCTTCCAGTACGACCACTGGCCGGTGGAGGGCGGGGTCGACCCGACCGACCCGGTCTTCTCGGAGACCAAGACGCTGGCCGACGTCATCTAGTTCGATCGGCATCGCACGTTGCGGGTGGGCCTCGGCCCACCCGCAACGGTGCCTCGGGGGATGGGCTAGGCTCGCGCGATGGCCACGGCCGACCAACCCGTTCGCGGCTCGCAGCTCGGACTGCTGGACCGCCTCCCGTGGCGGAGGATCATCCTGGTCCTCCTGTCGATCCTGATCCTGTCCGTCGTGGTCGTCGGTGCCTACAAGACGCTCACCCTGCCGGCCGACGAGCGCTACACCGCGGAGACCTGGAAAGACTTCATCGTCCTCGGTCTCGCGCAGGGAGCGATCATCGCGTTGATCGCGCTCGGGTACACGCTCGTGTACGGGATCCTGCGGATGATCAACTTCGCTCACGGCGAGGTCTTCATGTTCGGGGCCTTCGCCGCGTACTTCTTCTCGACAGCCTGGGAACAGAGCGGCTTCCTCGACCGCAGCCCGATCCTGTCGATGGGGCTCCTGCTGGTGATCGCGATGACCACCTCCATGGGCGTGGCGATGCTGCTCGAGCGGATCGCGTACCGACCGCTCCGCAACGCGCCGAGGCTGGTCCCGCTCATCACGGCGATCGGTGCGTCGCTCTTCCTGCAGAACACCGCCCGGGGTTTCTTCGGCGCCCAGAGTCGGGGGTTCGGCGTACCGGAGGCGCTCGCCGGCACGTGGACGATCCTCGGCATCGAGGTGGACCGCATCCAGGTCGTCGTCCTGGTCACGGTGATCGTCGCGGTGACGGCGCTTTCCCTGTTCGTCGCGAGGACGAGGACGGGGAAGTCGATGCGCGCCGTCGCCGCCGACAGCGAGATCGCGAGCCTGATGGGGATCCGCGTAGACCGCGTCATCGTCACGACGTTCGCGATCGGCGGTCTGCTCGCCGGCATCGCGGCCGTCCTGTTCTCGATCACCTTCGAGTCGGTGAGCTTCACGATGGGGTTCCGTCCCGGGATCGCGGCGTTCACCGCGGCGGTGCTCGGCGGGATCGGCAGCATCTCGGGCGCCGCCCTGGGCGGGGTCCTGCTGGGGCTCCTGCAGTCGGTGGGTCCTGCCCTGATCCTCACCGGGTACGGCATCCCCTCGTCCTTCCAGCTGAAGGACGCGTTCACGTTCCTCGTGCTCGTCCTCGTGCTGATCTTCCGGCCCGGCGGCCTCCTCGGTTCGGGCGAGGCGGAGAAGGTGTGATGGGCGGCATCCCGCGCCGGTCGGTCGTCCTCGGGGGCCTGATCGGGGGTGCGGTTGCGATCTACGTGGCGCTGGTGGGCCTGTACACGAAGTTCGCCGACCTGGCCCTGGTCGGAGAGCAGATCACGCTCGGGCGACTGCTGATCGTCGCGCCGGCGCTCGTCACCGCGTACGCGGTGACGAGACCGCGGATCGTCGCGGGCGAGCGCCGTCCGGTCCCGTTGCGGAGTGGGCTCGCCGCGGGAGCCGTCTCGGCCCTCGTGGGGGGCGTGACGTTCGCGATCGCCGTGGCCTTCGCCGACCGGTTCGGCGTCGACCGGATCCGCGAGGTCTTCGTCGCGGTCACCGAGGAGCTGATCGACTTCCTCACGTTCGGCAAGGGGGTTCCCGGCGGGCTGGTGATCCTCGTCGGGGTCTGCGTCATCGGCGGCCTCGTCGGAGGGTTCGCCCGCACGGCGCCCGACAGCCTCCGCAAGCCCGCGTCGGTCGGGGTGCTCGCGGTGGTCGCTGCTGGGGCTCCTGCAGCGGATCGTGCCGATCGTCTTCGTGGAGCTCGGCTTCGAGGCGGACTGGCTCTACCGACGCGGGAGCGGTCTGACGATCGGAGGAGCAATCATCGTGTTCGCGATCGGCGCGGGCGCGGACGCGCTCTGGAACCGGGACGGCGGACGCACGCGCGATCGCGTGCGCGCGACCGTCGACCAGGCTCCGGCGGCGAAGATCGGCCTGCTCGTCGCGATCCTGGCGATCCTCGCGATCCTGCCGTTGCTGCTCGGGACCGTCATCTCCGAGGTGCTGGGTCAGGTCATGATCTACATCCTGCTCGGCCTGGGCCTGAACATCGTCGTCGGGTACGCGGGACTGCTGGACCTCGGCTACGTGGCGTTCTTCGCGTTCGGCGCGTACACGACGGGAGTGCTCACCGGGGCGTTCCTCAACACGACGACCGGAGCCGCGGCCCCGGCCCTCTCCGCGAACCTGAACTTCTTCGTGGCGGTGTGGATCGTCGCGCTGCTCGCGGCCGGCGTCGGACTGCTCATCGGCGCCCCCGTGCTCCGGCTGCGCGGCGACTACCTGGCGATCGTGACCCTCGGCCTCGGGGAGATCGTCAGCGTCATCACGGCATCCAAGTGGGCGCAGCCGCTGATCGGCGGACCCCAGGGGATGCGGGGCGTCACGAAGGCCCAGGTCTTCGGGCTCAACTTCCAGGACAACCCTCAGCACTTCTACTACCTCGCGCTCGCCTTCGTGGTGCTCGCGGCGTTCGTGTCGTGGCGGTTATCGACCTCGAGGGTCGGTCGCGCGTGGAACGCGATGCGGGAGGACGAGCAGGTCGCCGACGCGATGGGGATCAGCACGACGAGGTTCAAGCTGCTCGCCTTCGCGATGGGCGGGGCGATCGGTTCGCTCGGGGGTGCGCTGTTCGCGGTCAGCCTCGGCTCGCTCACGCCGGCCAGCTTCGAGCTCTTCGTCTCGATCACCGCGCTCGCCGTGGTGATCCTCGGCGGGCTCGGAAGCATCCCGGGGGTCGTTGTAGGGGCGCTCGTGCTGATCGGCCTCCCCGGCCTGCTCCGCGAGTTCGAGGAGTACCGCCTCCTGATCTACGGCGGCGCGCTGGTCGCCATCATGATCCTGCGTCCGCAGGGCCTGATCCCGAACGTCCGCCGAAGCCGGGAGCTGGAGGAGGAGGAGGTCACCCAGGATGCGTGGGCGAGGGACGTGACCGGTGAGACGGAGGCCGTCGCCGCCGTGCTCCCGGGCGGGGGACTCGGCGCCGAGCGCGAGGATCTCGAATGAGCGAGCCGCAGGGTCCAACGACGAGTCAGCCGCAGCACCTGCTCGAGCTCACCGATGTGGCCAAGCACTTCGGCGGGCTGTACGCGCTGTCCGGACTGACGTTCCACGTCGACGAGGGCGAGATCGTGTCGGTGATCGGCCCCAACGGCGCGGGCAAGAGCACGATGTTCAACGTCGTGACCGGTCTGTACGAGCCGGACGACGGGAGCATCCGTTTCCGAGGCGAGAACGTCGTCGGCCTCGCGGCCAACCAGGTCACGAAGCTCGGCATCGCTCGAACGTTCCAGACCGTGCACCTGTTCCCGAACATGACGATCTTGGAGAACGCGATGGTGGGGCAGCACTGCCGCACCAAGTCGGGCGTGCTCGGGTCGGTGCTGCGCCTGCCCGTCGACCCGCCGCGAAGAGGAACGGATCCGAGCGCGGGCGAGGGAGAGCCTAGCGTTCTTCGGCTCGCGTCTCGCCGGCTACCGGGAGGAGCAGCCCGCGTTCGCGCTCTCGTACGCGAACCGGCGACGACTCGAGATGGCCAGGGCGCTGGCCACCGATCCGTTGCTGGTCATGCTCGATGAGCCGACGGCCGGCATGAATCCGCGGGAGACGCTCGAGCTCCGCGACCACATCGTACGGATGCGCGACGAGCTCGGGCTCACCGTCCTGGTGATCGAGCACGACATGCGGGTGGTCAAGGGCGTCTCGGATCGGGTGATCGCCCTGGACTACGGGCGCAAGATCGCCGAGGGCTCCTACGACGAGGTGGCCAACGACCCGCAGGTGATCGAGGCCTATCTCGGGACCAAGGCGGTCGGATGAACGACGACGCGCCCGAGATCTCGACGGCGGTGGACCCGGCCGAGACCGGGGTCGACGTCCAGCCGGTAGACACCGCCGCGCTCCCCACCCCGGCGGCGCCGGGCCCCGGCAGGACGGGAAGCGACGCCCGGTCCTCGAGCTCCGCGACGTGAGCACCCATTACGGCCTGGTGGCGGTGCTCCGCAACGTGAACGTCGAGATCTACGCGGGCGAGATGGTGTGCCTGCTGGGCGGGAACGCCAGCGGGAAGACGACGACCCTCAAGACGATCCTCGGGTACGTCAAGCCGACCGAGGGCGACGTGGTGCTCGACGGCGAGGTCGTCACGGGGCTCCCGACGTCCCAGGTCGTCGCCAAGGGGATCTCGATGGTTCCGGAGAACCGGCGGCTCTTCGCGAACATGACGGTCTCGGAGAACCTGGATCTCGGCGCGTACCAGCGCAAGGACAAGGCGAAGATCGCGGAGGATCGGGAGAAGGTGCTCGAGACGTTCCCGCGGATCCGCGAGCGCCTCAAGCAGAAGGCGGGGACGTTGTCGGGCGGCGAGCAGCAGATGGTCGCGATGGGACGAGCGCTCATGGCCGATCCGAAGGTCCTGCTGATGGACGAGCCCTCGATGGGTCTCGCGCCCATCCTGGTCGAGCAGGTCTTCGAGATCATCAAGCAGATCCGCGCACTCGGCCGCACCGTCTTCGTGGTGGAGCAGAACGCGAACATGGCGCTTTCGATCGCGGATCGCGGCTATGTGATCCAGACCGGTCAGGTCGTGCTCGCCGACACCGCCCACAACCTGTTGGACAATCCCCTCATGCGCGAGGCGTACCTCGGGGAGCTCTGAGGTGGGCGCCCGGCCGGGCGCGACCTGCGCCGGGGGGAGCGATAGGCCATGACACGCACGGCCGACGTGGTCGTCGTCGGCGGGGGTGTCGTCGGGGCGAGCGCCGCGTACCACCTCGCGAGCGCGGGCGCCGGCCGCGTCCTCCTGCTCGAGCGTGCCGACCACCTGGCCTCAGGGTCGACGGGAGCGTGCGCCGGCGGCTTCCGCTACCAGTTCTCGAGCGAGGTCAACGTTCGCCTGTCGCGCGCGAGCGTGCCGATGATCACCGGGTTCACCGAGGAGCACGGGCTCCCGCTCGACGTCGCGCAGCATGGGTACCTGTTCCTGATCCGGACCGAGGAGCTGTGGCACGACTTCCTCGCCGCGAACCGGCTGCACGCGTCCCTCGGTGTCGAGGCCGACGTGCTGTCGCCCGAGGAGGCCGTGGACCTCGTGCCGGGCATCTCCCGCGAGGGGCTGGTGGGGGCGACGTACGGACCGAGGGACGGCATCGCCGACCCGTCCGGGCTCACCCAGGGATACGCGACGCTCGCCCGGCGGGCGGTGCCGAGATCGAGCTCGGGATGGAGGTCGGGTCCGTTCGAGCCGTGGACGGTCGGGTGCTCGGCGTGGAGACGAGCGCCGGCGCGATCGACGCGGGGGTCGTCGTGAACGCCGCGGGTCCGTGGGCGGCGAGGCTGGCGTCGACCGCCGGGGTCGACCTCCCGATCGAGCCGATCCCTCGGCACGTCCTGGTCACGGGACCCTTCCCCGGAACCGCCCGAGCGCAGGACCCTGGTGATCGACGCGGAGACGAGCTTCTACTTCCACCGCGAGGGCGAGGGGGTGCTGATGGGGATGGGGAGCGCGGTCGAACGCGCCTCGTTCGACACCACGCCCGACGAGTCGTTCGTCGCCGAGGAGCTCCTGCCGACGGCCGTCCGCGTCTTCCCGCCGCTCGAGGAGGCGGCGATCGAGCACTCGTGGGTGGGGCTGTACGAGATGACGCCGGATCGCCATCCGATCATCGGGCAGGCGCCCGGGGTCACTGGCTTCTACCTCGCGAACGGCTTCAGCGGCCACGGCTTCCAGCACGCCCCGGTCGTGGGGAAGCTGCTGGCCGAGCTGATCGTCGGCGGAGCCGCGACGACCGTCGACATCTCGCGCCTCGGGCTCGAGCGGTTCGAACGCGGCGACCTCGTCCGCGAGGGTCACGTCGTCTGAGGTGCCGGGAGAGGGATTCGAACCCTCAAGGGCCGAAGCCCACGAGTGTTTGAGACTCGCGCGGTTACCAGATTTCGCCATCCCGGCGCGGGCCAAGTCTACGGCCGTCAGGACTTCGGGCCCCACGAGGCCGTCCGCCGTGGCCACGTCTCGTCGTCTGGCGATCGAGATCTCATCGGACTTCGAGTCCCGGTATGGGCTGATCCTCGTCCTGCGTGACACCTCACCGTCGTTCAGCCCATCGGCGATCAGCGAGAGAACTCGATCGACCTCGTATCGTGGGTGCACTCCTCGCCTCCCGGAGGTGGGACGACCGTAAACCGAGGTACGGACGGCCAGGTCGCGGAGGAAGGGCACGACGATCCGGAAGACGACGACCGCGGTGATCCTCTCGACGCTGCTCGCGGCCTGCGAGACGGCGGCGCCGGCATCGACCGGCGGATCGGTCTCGCCCGCCCCCGTGATCAAGGTCGCGTTCGTCCGGGACCTGTCCGTGCCGGATGCCGACGAGCACGCGCTCCCGGCGCTCCAGGGCGCGAGGCTGGCGTTCGAGACCGCCACGCTCCAGGATCCGAACGCCGCGCCGGTCGAGCTCGAGGAGTTCGACCTGCAGCAGGGCACGGACGACCTCGACGCGATCGATGCCGACCCGAGCTACGTGGGCGTGATCGTCGCGCCCGGTGTCGACGGCGACGCTGCACATCTGGACGCGGATCTCCCGGTGGTGAGCCTGTCCGGGCTCGGGAGCGACGGCGGCCGTGGGGCCTGGATCAGGATGGTGGCGCCGCTCGAGACGGTCGCGGAGACGCTCGCGGCTCGGCTACGTCGAGCGGACGCGTGCATCTTCTCGGAGGACCCACCGCCGGATCCGTTGTTCGAGCGCTTGTCCGAGCGCCTCCCCGACGCCGTCGCGCGAACCCTCGAGCCTGCCGATGCGGCGGGTGCGGCTCGCGCGGCGGGGTGCGACACCGTGATCTGGGCGGGCGGCCCCGACGGCGGCGCCGACGCGGCGCGGGGGCTCAGGCCGGCCGGCGTGACCTTCGTCGGAGGCGACCGCCTGCTCGATCCGGACTTCCTGTCGGCGGCGGGGACCGCCGCCGAGGGCTCGTTCGCGCTCTGCCCGTGCGCCAACGTCTCCACCTCGACCGAGCTCGCCGCTCGGCGGTTCATCCAGGACTACCAGTCCGAGCACGGCGTGGCGCCGGGCGCCTACGCCGTGGAGGGATGGGATGCCGCGCACGTGATCCTGCGCGCCCTCGGTTCGGGCCAGGTCGGCCGCGCAAGGGTCGCCGCGTCGCTCGGGATGCTGACCCAGGTCGAGGGGCTAGAGGGCACGCACCGGTTCGGCGCCGACGGGGAACCGCTCGAGCCCAGGGCGTTGCTCCGGCTCTACCGCGTGGATGGAGGCCGATGGGTCCGGGCGGCCTGGGAGGAGATCTGATCGGAAGCGGTGCGTGGCAGCGGCTTGAGCGAGGAGCCCGATTGGGGGGAGGATAGGGGTTCGTACCTTGAGCACGGCTCGGCGGGAAGAGAAGGGGGACGCGGTGAAGAGATCGAGGGTCCTGCTGGCCGCACTGGTCGCGGTGTTTGCGCTCATCGTGGCCGCGTGCGCGAGCAACGACAACGAGGGTCCCACCGGCGGCACGGGCGGGACGGCGGAGAGCGGCGCCACCGGCGGAACCGGTGGGACCGGCATCCCGGCGGTCACGACGCTCACCGAAGGGAAGTTGACCGTGGGGTCGTGCCTGGACTACACGCCGTTCGAGTCGGTCAAAGCGGGTGTCGAGACCGGGTTCGACGTCGACCTCACGACGGAGATCGCCAGCCGTCTCGGGCTCGAGGTCGAGTGGGTGAAGGCGGACTTCGACACCATCTTCACGGCCGTGGCGGGCGATCAGTTCGACATGGTCGCGGCCGCGTCCACGATCACGGACGAGCGCGAGCAGGTCGTCGACTTCTCGGTCCCGTACTTCAACTCCCTGCAGTCCCTCACGGTGAACACGGTCCAGACCCCGGACATCACCTCGACCGATCAGCTCGGCGACGGCGACGTGGTCGGCGTGCAGAAGGGCACCACCGGCAAGGACTGGGCGGTCGAGAACCTCGAACCGCAGGGCGTGCAGGTGAAGACGTTCCTGCTAGGCCCGGACGCGATGCGCGACCTCGAGGCCGGCAACATCGTGGGGGCGATCATCGACAAGCCCGCGGCGGTCGGGATCATCGCCGACCTGCCCGATCTCAAGGTCGTGCAGGACATCGACACGAACGAGAAGTACGGGTTCGCGTTCTCCCCATCGAACCCGGACCTGCGCGAGGCCGTGAACACGGTCTTCGCTCAGATCGTCGCGGACGGGACGTACCAGCAGATCTTCGACAAGTACTTCCCGCCGGACTCCATACCCGAGGAGTTCAAGCCGACGGCCTGACCGACGGACGGACGGTCTGAGGGGGTCCGCGCAGAGATCGGCGCGGACCCCCTCCCTTGTGGAGGTGAGCCGATGGCGATCACGGAAGCACCGGCGCTCGAACCCGACGTCGCCCCCGACGTCCGTGGACCCACGGCTCCGCTCCCCGCGACCATCCTGGCCCTCGGCATCGCATCCCTCGTGGTGATCGCCATCGGCATCGTGGTCACCCAGACGAACTACGCCTTGTCGGACCGGGTCCTGACCCAAACCTGTATCGACGCCCAGATCTCACCCACAGACAACGGGGGGATCGGCGTCTGCAACATCATCGAGGCCTTGCAGGACCCGGTGACGTCGACCGCGCTCTTCGCAGGGATCGGGCTGGGCGTCGTCGCCCTCGTGCTCGGGGCCGCCACGTATCGGCGCATGGATTCGAAGCGCAAACGCGAGCAGGCGATCACCGGTGCGGTGCTGGGCGCGCAGGCGGTGCTGCTCGCGCTCGCGATCTTGTGGTTCCGCTCGGTGACGCCGGGCCTGTTCTCGAAGCACTTCCTGAACTTCGCCGACCTGCAGGGCTACGGCGGCGCGTTCCTCCGGGGGATGCGCAACACCCTCGTGCTCGCGTTCGCCGGCGAGTTCGGCGGGATCATGATCGGCCTGGTCCTGGGCGTCCTGACGATCTCGGAGCGACGGGCGGTCCGAGCTCCGGCGAGGATCTACGTCAACTTCTTCCGCGGGACCCCGCTGATCTGGCAGCTGGTCACGGGGTACTTCCTCCTATCGTTCGGGTTCGGGCTCAGCCTGTCCGCGTTCCAGGTGGCGATCATCGTCTTCGCCCTGAACACGGGGGCCTACGCCGCCGAGGTCTTCCGCGCCGGCATCCAGTCGATCGAACGCGGGCAGATCGAGGCGGCGCGGTCGCTGGGCATGAGCTACGTCCAGGCGATGCGGTACGCGATCGTCCCGCAGGCGATCCGCCGGGTGATCCCGCCGCTCATGAACGAGTTCGTGATCCTGATCAAGGACACCGCCCTGGTCGTCGTGCTCGGCCTGACGTCATCCCAGTACGACATCTTCACCCTGGCCCGGGAGGGGCAGTCGGCGACGTTCAACTCCACCTTCTTCACCGTGGCCGCGGTCGCGTACCTCGTGGTGACCCTCCCGCTCATCCGGCTCGTGAACGCCGCCGAGAAGCGGCTGCGGAGCGGCCTCGTCGGGATCGCGGGCGCGGGGGCCTGATGGGGGAGACCGAGGCCTCCGTCACGCCGGTCTCCGCTCCAGCGGGCGGACCCCTCGTGCGCCTGGAAGGGGTGCACAAGTGGTTCGGGAACCTGCACGTGCTCAAGGGTGTGGACCTCACGATGCAGCAGCGTGACGTCGTGGTCATCATCGGGCCCTCCGGAGGAGGCAAGTCGACCCTGCTCCGCTGCGCGAGCATGCTCGAGGTCCCGACCTTAGGGGAGGTCTGGTTCCAGAACCAGAACATCACCGACATCCGGGCCGACCTGAACGAGGTGCGGACCCACATCGGCATCGTCTTCCAGGCTTACAACTTGTTCCCCCATATGACCGCACTGCGGAACGTGACGCTGGCGCTCGAGAAGGTCCTGCACCTTTCGGGCGACGAGGCCCATGAACGCGCCATGGATCAGCTCGCTCGGGTCGGGATGGGGAACAAGGTCAGCGCCTACCCCGGGCAGCTCTCGGGAGGCCAGCAGCAGCGGGTGGCGATCGCCCGGGCGCTCGCGATGCGGCCGACGCTCATGCTCTTCGACGAGGTCACCTCGGCGCTCGACCCCGAGCTGGTGGGCGAGGTTCTCGAGGTGATGATCCGGCTGGCCGGCGACGGCATGACGATGATGGTCGTCACGCACGAGATGGGGTTCGCGCGCGAGGTCGGGACCCGGATGCTCTTCCTCGACGAGGGCCGGGTCGCGGAGGAGGGTGAGCCGAGGGAGATGTTCTACCGGCCCCAGACCGAGCGCCTGAAGCAGTTCCTCGCCAAGGTGCTCTGAGAGGTCGAGCGATGCATGCCTCCCCGGCTCGCCTGGTCGTCCTCGCCGTGGCGATCGGGTCGCTCATCCTCGCCGCGCTGTTCGCGGGGGGCGTCCCCCGGCCCTACGTGGTGACCGCGATCGACTACCACTTCCATGACGCCCATCCGACGCTCCCGATCGGCCCAGGTCGGGACCTGGTCGTCAAGAACGCGGGGCGGACCCTGCACAACGTGACGATCCCGGCGCTCGGGTACTCGAAGGACGTTGCCCCGGGAGAACAGCTCACGATCGGCTCGATCGCCGATCGGCTCGCGCCGGGTCGCTACCAGCTGTACTGCCGGATCCATCTGGAGGCGTTCGGCATGAAGGGCGTGATCGTGATCTCGTCGGAGTGAGCGACGGCCGCGCGCAACGTGGCCCGAACGCAGATCGGCGGGCCGAGGAACCTTTGGAGCCGCTCACGCCTTCCCCATACGCGAGCGTTGTCTACTCGGTTCCTCGACCCGCCAAAAGGTGGCCCCAAGCGACCCGGACTCCCGGAACGCGTCGCCTCTCCCGTGTCGGTGATGCGGTTCCGGGACTCGCGCCCCTTCGTCGCCCCACCTCTTCGGAAGCGCTCTCCGCCTCCCGGTCCCAGCGGCCGCTCGGGACCGGAGCGAAATGTAGCGACGCACCTCGTGCCTGTCAACGCGATGGGAACGATTGGGCTGCAACGCGATCCGAGTGATGTCGCAGGTAGCGGCGCGCGCGGTGCGACAGAAGAAAGAGTGACAAACGACGACGTTGGCGCGTCAAGATCTGCGAGAGGCGTCGGCGATCGCGGGACGTCGTGTCGCCGGGACCGCGACGGGTCGAAGATAGAGCGCACCGACGACGATCAGGTACCCGAACCATGCAACGACCTCGAGCACGGTTGGATCCGCGTTGTAGCCGATCAGCCCGCGGAAGATCGCGCCGAGGCCACCCTCGTCCGAGAGCGACGAGGTGACGTCGAACGCCGTGCCCTCCAGCAGCGGGAGCCAGCCGGCCTCCTGGAGCTCGTGGATCCCGGCGGCGAACAACCCCGCCGCGATCACGATGAGGACCCATCCCGTGAGCTTGAAGAAGGTCCGCAGGTTCATGTGGATCGCCCCCCGGTACAGGAGCACCCCGAGGATCACCGCGAGGGCGAGCCCTAGGATCGCGCCGAGGAGCTGGGCGCCGATGCCGCCGGTTCCGACCGCGGTCCCCTCCGCGGCCGCGAACAGGAACAGCGCCGTCTCGACCCCTTCCCGCAGCACCGAGAAGAAGGCGATCGCGGCGAGCGCGGCGCCACCTCCAAGCAGCGCCATGTCGACCCTGTCGTGCAGCTCCGCTCGGATGCCGGCCCCCTGCCGCCGCATCCAGAAGATCATCCACGTGAGGACGCCGACGGCGGTGAGGGTGACCAGGCCACCGAAGAGCTGTTCGGCGGTGCCCTCGAACTCGGCTCCGACGGTGAAGATCGTGGCGCCGGCCGCGAGGGAGGCTACCGCCGCGAGGCCCGTGCCCCACCACACGACCCTGGAGCGGTCCGCGCGGGCGAGCTGCCGAAGGTACGCGAGCAGGATCGAGACGATGAGCGCGGCCTCGATCCCCTCCCGGAGCGCGATGACGAAGGCGGCACCCATGCGACTCCCTAGTCTCCCTGTCGAACCTCGGGCCGGCGAACGGAGCCCGGCCGATCGCCCGCGCCTCGCGAATCCTATCCAGCAGGTCGGATTCACGTCAAGGTCGTTCGGTACCGAATGATATGGCTCCGAGGGCCCGTTGGGCGACTGCTCGTCGGCGCGTCGCGTTAGGATTCGTCGCGTGACCCCCCGCGCCGCCGATCCGCCGAGGCGGCTGTTCCTCCTCGACGGCCACAGCCTCTCGTACCGCGCGTTCTTCGCGCTGCCACCCTCCCTGGCGACCACCTCCGGACAGGTGACGAACGCCGTCTACGGGTTCGCGTCGATGCTGATCAAGCTGCTGTCGGAGGAGCGTCCCGATCTGATCGCGGTGGCGTTCGACATCGGCAAGCCGACGGTGCGACTCGACAAGTACGCCGAATACAAGGCCGGCCGCCCCGAGACGCCGGACGAGTTCCGCCAGCAGCTGGGTCTGATCGTCGAGGTCCTCGAGACGCTCCGGATCCCGGTGATCGGGGTCGAGGGTCACGAGGCCGACGACGCGATCGCGACCCTGGCGCTCAAGGCCCTCGAGCAGGGGATCGACGTGGTGATCGTGACCGCGGACCGGGACTTCTTCCAGCTCGTGCGGCCCGGGCTGACGGTCATGTTCAACGTCAAGGGCATCTCGGACATCCGTCGCTACGACGTCGAGGCGGTGACCGAACGCTTCGGGCTCCCTCCCGAGAAGTACCTCGACTACGTGGCCCTGAAGGGCGACGCGTCCGACAACATCCCGGGCGTGCCCGGCGTTGGCGAGAAGACCGCGTCGAAGCTCGTGCAGGACTTCGGGTCGATCGAGGAGCTGCTGGGCCGGACGGAGGAGCTGAAGGGGAAGCTCAAGGAGTCGATCTCCGCCGCGGGCGAGCAGCTCGCGCTCAACAAGGAGCTCGCGCAGCTCGACACGCACGTGGACGTGGATCTCGAGCCCGAGGACGCCGTGATGGGGGACTGGGACATCGACGCGGTCCGGCGACTCTTCACCTCCCTCGAGTTCCGGACGTTGTTCGAGCGGTTGGAGGAGGTCGGCCGGAGCGCGAAGCCAGCGATCGAGATGGCCGAGCTCGACCTGCGCGAGGTGGACGCGCGCGAGGCCGCCGGGCTCCTGTCGGCCGACGGACCGAAGGCGCTCCGGCTCGACCTCGACGAGCGCGAGGTCCGCGGGGTGGCGATCTCGATGGGAGGCGGACAGGCGGCCTACACGGCCGCCAAGGACCTGTCCGGGTTCGCGGACGCCCTGGCGAGCGACGCGGCGCCCAAGTGGATGCACGACGCCAAGGACGTCGAGACGGCCGTCGTCGCCGAGGGCCGCTCGTTGGGAGGCGTCGCAACGGACACGATGCTCGCCGCCTACCTGCTCGATCCCGCCGCTCCGAGCTTCGAGCTCCAGCCGCTCGGCGAGCAGTACCTGGGCGCCGACGTCCTCGGCTCGGTCGCCGAGGAGGCCGAGGGGCAGCTGTTCGCCGACTCGTGGCGTCGCGCGGCCGCCGAGGCAGCGGCGGTGGCGTTGCTCGCGCCCGTGCTCGACGAGCGCATCGACAAGGCGGGGCTCCGTCGCCTCCTCGAGGAGGTCGAGCTCCCGCTGTCGTCGGTCCTTGCTCGGATGCAGGCCAACGGCGTCGCGCTCGACGTCGGCTACCTCGAGGAGATGGCCGAGGGCGTTCGGGACAAGATGTCGGCGCTGCGCGCCCAGATCTACGAGCTCGCCGGCGAGGAGTTCAACCTGAACTCGCCACCGCAGCTGCGCGCGATCCTGTACGACAAGCTCAAGCTCTCTCCCGGCAAGAAGACCCCCAAGGGGCAGCTCTCGACCGATGCGAGCGTCCTGGAGAAGCTCCGGGACGTGCATCCGATCGTCGACGCGATCCTGTCGTGGCGCGAGCTCGACAAGCTGAACTCGACGTACCTGGAGGCGCTTCCCAAGCAGGTCGACCCCCGGGACGGTCGCGTCCACACCACCTTCAACCAGACCGGCGCCGCGACGGGGCGGCTCTCGTCGACGAACCCGAACCTGCAGAACATCCCGGTCCGAGGCGAGCTGGGCCGCCAGATCCGCCGTGCGTTCGTGCCGGGTCCGACGGGCGACGTCCTGCTGGTGGCCGACTACTCGCAGATCGAGCTCCGGATCCTCGCGCACCTTTCGGGGGACGAGGGGTTGAAGGCCGCGTTCGCGTCGGGCACCGACATCCACACGGCGACCTCCGCCCGAGTGTTCGGCCTGCCGGAGGACCAGGTGGATCCCGCGACCCGCAGTCGGGCGAAGGCCATCAACTACGGTCTCGCGTACGGGATGAACGCGTGGGGCCTGGCCTCTCGCCTGGAGATCACCCCGGACGAGGCGCAGGAGTTCATCGACGCGTATTTCGCGAGCTTCCCGCAGATCCACGATTATCTCGACCGGCAGGTGGCGCGGGCCGCCGCCGAGGGGTTCACCGAGACGCTCCTCGGCCGCCGCCGCTACATCCCCGAGCTCCAGGCGTCCAACCCGAGGGTCCGGGACATGGGGCGCCGGATGGCGCTGAACGCCCCGATCCAGGGCAGCGCGGCCGACGTGTTCAAGCTCGGGATGATCAGGGTCGACGCGGCCCTCCGTGGATCCGATCTCGATTGCCGGATGCTCCTCACCGTCCACGACGAGCTCGTCTTCGAGGTCTCCGGGAAGCGTGTCGAGGCGGCGGCCGAGCTCGTGAAGCGCGAGATGGAGGCCGCCTACGAGCTGGACGTCCCCCTGCGGGCGGACATCGGCTGGGGTCGCAACTGGGCCGAGGCCGTCCCCGCCGGCCACTGATCCGGGCGCGGCATTGACGCTGTTTCCGCTGCTCACCTACCATCCCTGAGCCGCGAGGCGCACCCGCACCCCGGCGAATCCCAACGGTCGGTCGGTGCGCGCTTCGTGCGCGGGAGGAGTTGGTTCAGATCGAGACGGCGAGCGAGATGCGGGACTTCACCCCCGACGAGCTGAAAGAGGCCATCGAGGCCTCGCTCCGGGACTTCAAGGAAGGGGACATCCTCGAGGGGACGGTCGTGAAGATCGACCGCGACGAGGTCCTGCTGGACATCGGCTACAAGTCGGAGGGTGTCATCCCCACCAAGGAGCTTTCGATCCGCCACGACGTGGACCCCAGCCAGGTCGTGAAGGTCGGCGACGAGGTCGAGGCCCTCGTGCTCCAGAAGGAGGACAAGGAGGGGCGGCTGATCCTGTCGAAGAAGCGCGCGCAGTACGAGCGCGCCTGGGGGCGGATCGAAGAGGTCATGCAGTCGGGCGGCACGATCAAGGGCCCGGTGATCGAGGTCGTCAAGGGCGGCCTGATCCTGGACATCGGGCTCCGGGGCTTCCTTCCCGCGTCGCTGGTGGACCTCCGGCGCGTGCGTGACCTGCATCCGTTCGTCGGGACCGAACTCGAGGCCAAGATCATCGAGCTCGACCGCAACCGGAACAACGTGGTGCTTTCGCGCCGCGCGTTCCTCGAGGAGTCGCAGAGCGAGGGGCGCAAGAAGTTCCTCGAATCGCTCCAGAAGGGCGAGCGCCGCAAGGGCACGGTGTCCTCGATCGTGAACTTCGGGGCGTTCGTCGACCTCGGCGGCGTCGACGGCCTCGTACACGTCTCCGAGCTGTCGTGGAAGCACGTCGACCACCCGAGCGAGGTCGTCCAGGTGGGTCAGGAGGTGGAGGTCGAGGTGCTCGACGTCGATCTGGAGCGCGAACGCGTCTCGCTCTCCCTCAAGGCGACCCAGGAGGATCCCTGGAAGGAGTTCGAGCGCAAGTACTCCGCCGGCGAGATCATCGACGGCCAGGTCACCAAGCTCGTGCCGTTCGGCGCGTTCGTCCGCGTCGCGGCGGGGATCGAGGGTCTCGTGCACATCTCCGAGATCTCCGAGCAGCACATCGAGACCCCCGAGAGCGTGCTGTCGGTGGGCGATGAGGTGCGCGTCAAGGTGATCGAGGTTGACGTGCCGCGTCGACGGATCAGCCTGTCGATGCGGCAGGTCGGGGGCGCGATGCCGCGGCCGGCTACCGAGATCGAGGAGGAGGCAGCGGAGGCACCCGGCGAGGTGGCGGCGGGGGAGGTCTCGGCCTCGCCCTCTTCGGCGCCGCTCGCTGCGGCATCCTCCGAGGTCGCTCCGGCGGAGGTCACATCTGACGGGGGCGCCGGGTCGGGCGCTGCCGAGACCTCCCCCGCCGTGCCTGCCCCCGCCGCGGTCGTCGAGGCGGAGGCTCCGATCGGCGACCAGTCGACGGTCGAAGCCCTGCCGAGCACGGAGGGTGCCGTCGAAGAAGAGCCGGCGGAGCCTGCCGCCGAGGGGGAGGGCGGGGAGGCACCCGCCGAGGGGGAGGGCGGGGAGGAGGACATCTCGCTCGAGGCGATCTTGGAGGACCTGAAGCGGCGCGAAGGACGCTCGGGATAGCCCGGTGCTGCTGGTCGGGCTGACCGGCGGGATCGGGTCGGGCAAGTCGACCGTCGCCCGCATGCTCGAGGAACTCGGGGCCGTCGTGTTCGACGCCGACGTGCTCGCCCGAGAGGCGGTGGAGCGCGGCACCCCGGGTCACACGGCCGTGATCGAGCGGTTCGGCGCGAACGTCCTCGCCCCAGGCGGAGAGCTCGACCGGGAGGCGCTCGCGAGCATCGTCTTCGCGGACCCCGCGGCGCGTCGCGATCTCGAGGCGATCGTGCATCCGGAGGTGCGTCGCCGGTTCGCGGAGGGTTCCGAGGCCTATCGCGAGTCGGATCGGGTCGTCGTCTTCAGCGCGCCGCTCCTGGTCGAGACCGGCATGCACACGGCGTTCGAGGTGCTCGTGGTCGTGTCGGCCCCGACCGCGACCCAGATCGAACGGCTCATGCGCGAACGGGGTATGTCGGAGCCGTCGATCCGCGCGCGCATCGACGCGCAGGCGCCCCTCGAGGACAAGGCCGCGGTCGCGGACTTCCTCGTCGACAACGAGGGCACCCTCGACGAGCTCGAGGCTCAGGTCGCCCGGCTCTGGGACGACCTGTCCGCCCGCGCCGTGGCCTGAACCGCCGAGCGCGTTCGGTCGCTCGCTATCCTGATGCCGTGACCTCGTCCACGTATGCGGCGGTGTTCTTCGACGCGGGTGAGACGCTCGTGCACCCGCACCCTACGTTCCCCGATCTGTTCGCAGAGATCCTCCGGCGCGAGGGACACGACGTGTCGGCGGAGACCGTCCGGGAGCGTGGACACGTGGTGTTCGACCGGTTCCGTTCTGCGGCGCAGGCGAACGAGCTCTGGACGACCTCGCCGGAGCGCTCGCGTCGCTTCTGGCACGACGTGTACGGCATCTTCCTGCGCGAGCTCGGGATCGAGGACGCGAACGGACTGATCGACGTCGTCTACGCCGAGTTCACCGACCTCGCGAACTACCGCGTGTTCGAGGACGTCCCGCCCGTGCTCGACCGTCTGCGAGACGCGGGCCTCGTGCTCGGCGTCGTGTCGAACTTCGAGGAGTGGCTCGAGCGGCTGCTCGAGGAGCTCGGCGTCCGGGCCTACTTCCAGGTGAGCGTGGTGTCGGGCGTCGAGGGGTTCGAGAAGCCGGATCCCCGGATCTTCGAGCTCGCGATCACGCGGGCCGGAGTCACGCCCGAGCGTTCGGTGTACGTGGGCGACAACCCCGAGTTCGACGTCGAACCGGCGCTCGCGCTCGGGATGTTCCCGGTGCTGATCGACCGGCGTGAGCGCTTCGTGGATGCGCCCGGCCCGCGCATCACCGCGATGGACCAGCTCCCGGCGCTCATCGGGGTCACGTGATGGCCGAAGAGCGGCTGTACGAGGTCGAGGAGGCCGACTCGCTCCTCCCGGAGCTTCGGGAGCGGCTCGCCAGGGATCCGCGACGCGCGGCAGGTGATCCTCCGCGAGGCCGAGGTCGTGAAGGAGAAGGTCGTCGCGGACGGTGGCGGATCCGACGCCGGGCGCGACTACTGGGACGCGACCGCGACGCTCCGTACCGAGCTCGAGCGCCTGGCCGCAGAGGGCATCTTGCTGCGGGACCCGGAGAGCGGGCTCGTCGACTTCCCGGCCGAGCGCGACGGCCAGCGCGTGTACCTGTGCTGGCGGGTCGGGGAGGACCGGGTCGCGAACTGGCATCCGATCGACAGCGGGTTCTTGGGCCGGCGACCGCTGTGACCGCTCGAGCCCGGGTCGCGGTGATGGGCGCGACCGTCGACGACCCGCCTCCCGGCATCGGGGCTATCGGCGACACGGTGGAGCTCGCGTTCGCCGACGACGTCCCGTCGCTGGTGGACGCGCTCGAGGGGGCGGGCGTGCTCTTCGCGTGGCGCCCGAGGAGCGCCGTGCTCTCGCAGGCGTGGGGGAGCGCCGGGGATCTACGGTGGATCCAGTCGGCGTCCGCGGGGGTCGACAACATCCTGTTCCCCGAGCTCGCGGGGAGCCACGTGGTCCTCACGAACGCGCGTGGCGTCTACGAGGATGCGATCGCCGAGTACGTCCTCGGGCTGATGCTCGTGTTCGCCAAGGACCTCACCGGTGTGTTCGAGCGGCAGCGGGGTCACGAGTGGCAGCACCGTGAGACCGAGCGGCTCGAACGTAAGCGCGTGCTCGTGGTCGGTGTCGGTCCGATCGGGCGTGCGATCGCGCGCACCTGCGCCGCCCTGCGGATGTCCGTCCGGGGGGTGGGTCGCACCGCTCGCCCCGCAACGGAGGTCATGATCGAGATCCTGTCGATCGAACAGCTCACGGACGCCGTGTCGTCGGCTGACTACGTCGTGAACGCGCTCCCGTCGACCGACGAGACCCATCACGTGTTCGACCGCGCGGTGTTCGAGGCCATGAACCCGTGGACGCGGTTCGTCAACGTCGGTCGTGGCAGCACGGTCGACGAGCGCGCGCTGATCCGCGCCCTCGAGTCCGGCGCGATCGCCGGGGCGGCCCTCGACGTGTTCGAGGAGGAGCCGTTGCCCGGGGACAGCCCGCTGTGGACGATGCCGAACATGATCGTGTCGCCCCACATGGCCGGCGACGCGGCGGGCTGGCGCGAGGGCGTGGTCGAGCTCTTCGTCCGCAACCTCGAGCGGTACCTCACCGGCCGGCCGCTGCTGAACGTCGTCGACAAGGCCCGCGGCTACGTGCCGTCGTGAGTGGGTAGCCTTCGGACCGATGGGCGACCCCGTGATCGTCGTCGACCGGGCTCCGCAAGACCTACGGGGATCTCGAGGCGGTTCGCGGGATCGACCTCTCCGTCGCCCTGGGCGAGGTCTTCGCGCTCCTCGGCCCGAACGGCGCCGGGCAAGACCACCACCGTCGAGATCCTCGAGGGCTACCGCGACCGGACCGCCGGCGAGGTCTCCGTCCTCGGCTACGACCCCGCCAGGCGGGGACCTATCGCTCAAACCGGATGGGGATCGTGTTGCAGTCGACGGGCATCGATCCGTTCCTCACGGTCCGCGAGACGATCGAGATGTACGCGGGGTACTACCCGAACCCTCGCCCGACGGACGAGGTGATCGAGCGTCGTCGGGCTCAGCGAGAAGCGCAAGACACGCGCGTGAACAAGCTCTCGGGCGGACAACAGCGGCGGCTCGACGTCGCGATCGCGCTCGCGGGCGATCCGGAGCTCCTGTTCCTGGACGAGCCCACGACCGGTTTCGACCCCGGGGCCCGCCGGAACGCCTGGGAGGTGCTCAAGCAACCTGTGACGTACGGTAAGACGGTGTTCCTGACGACCCATTACATGGACGAGGCCCAGTACCTCGCCGACCGAGTGGCGGTCATCTCGCAGGGGTCGATCGTGGCGGAAGGGCCCCCGTCCACGCTCGGGGACCGCCATCTGGCCGAGAGTGTGATCCGGTTCCGCCTCCCCCCAGGGGAGCTCCCACCTAGCATCGCCTCGCGCGTGACGAGGGTGAACGAGGACGTTGAACTGAAGGTCGCCGATCCCACGCGGGCGCTCCACGAGTTGACGTCATGGGCCGTGGAGCGTGGTGTCGAGCTCG
>CAVQKV010000007.1:0-383915 GCA_963713185.1 uncultured Actinomycetes bacterium | reverse complement strand
GGAGCGGCAGTACACGCGGTACAGGAAGGAGCTGGGGCAGGGGTGAGCCCGCCTTCTCCACGCGCAGCCCGCGCTCCCCGTGACGGCTAGACTCTCCCGACCATCCTCCCGGGAGGCGTCCGGGGCATGCAGAACAGTCCGAGCCCAGTCGACGACTCGGTCAACGAGGCGCTGCGACCCTACGTGCCCCGCCTGCTGATCGAGCGGCTCCGCTCGGGTGACGACGGCCGGGTTCGCGAGGTTCCAGGGACGCTCGCGTTCGCCGACATCTCGGGGTTCACCAAGCTGACCGAGCGCCTCGCCCGCAAGGGCAAGGTGGGCGCCGAGGAGATGAACGATCTCCTCGACGACGTCTTCACCGAGCTGCTCGAGATCGCCTACCGGGACGGTGCCGGGCTCGTGAAGTGGGGCGGCGACGCCGTCCTGCTCCTGTTCGAGGGCGAGGACCACGCCGCGCGCGCATGCCGGGCCGCGCACGGGATGCGCCGGGCCCTCCGCGAACGGGGACGGATGCAAAGCTCTGCCGGGTACGTCTCGCTCAGGATGTCCGTGGGGATCCACACCGGCGTCTTCCAGTTCTTCTTCGTCGGCGGCGCGCACCTCGAGCTCATCATCGCCGGGCCCGATGCGACGCGAACGGTCACCGTCGAGTCCCAGGCGACCGCGGGCGAGATCCTGCTGAGTGCGGCCACCGCCGCGGAGCTCGACCCGCGGAACGTTGGACGCCCCAAGGACGACGGCTTCCTGCTGCGGAGCGCTCCCGATGTGCCGTACCCGGCCTGGGTCCCTCCACCCGATCTCGCGGGACTCGATCTCGGACGCTGCCTGCCCGTCGGGCTTCGGGAGCATCTGCGAGGAACCACGGCTCCCGAGGCGGAGCATCGTCTGATCGCGATCGCGTTCCTCGAGTTCCGCGGGACCGACGAGCTCCTGCGGCTCGAGGGGGCGGAGGCGGTCGCGGACGCGCTCGACGAGTGCGTCCGAAGGGTGCAGGAGGAGTCCACGCGGCACGCGGTCACGTTCCTGGATAGCGACATCAGCCACGACGGCGGCAAGATCCTGCTCGTCGCGGGCGCGCCGTCGAGCTCCGGCCACGACGAGGAGGCGATGCTGCTCGCGACGCGCAGCATCATGGACCGGTCCGGCACCCTGCCGCTCCGGATCGGGGTGAACGCCGGCCGCGTCTTCGCCGCCGTGTTCGGGCCGCCGTACCGACGCTCGTACTCGGTCCGGGGGGACGCGGTGAACCTCGCCGCCCGGGTCATGGGGAAGGCGATCGAGGGACAGATCCTCGCGACCGAGGCCGCGCTCGCTCGCTCGCGGACGCGCTTCGAGACCGAAGAGCTCCCTCCGTTCAGCGTGAAGGGAAAGGCCAAGCCGGTGCGGGCGTTCGACTCGGGACGCCCGACCGCCGCCAGCCGGCACAGCGGGAGGCCCCACCCCTGATCGGGCGCGAGCACGAGATGCGCGCGCTGTTCGATGCGCTCGAGGCGGCCACCCGACGCAGGGGCCGGGTGGTGGAGCTCGTCGGCGAGCCCGGGATGGGCAAGTCGCGGATGATCGAGGAGCTGATCACCCAGGCCGGAGGCATGACCCTGCTCGTGGCTCGGTGCGAGCTGTACGAGACCTCGAGCGCCTACCAGCCGTTCCGGGGACTGCTGCGAGACGTCCTGGGGATCCGCGGTCACGAGGACCCCGCCGGCGCCGCCAACCGCACGCGAGATCGGGTCGGGGCGAACGCCCCGCACCTCCTCCCCTGGCTCCCGCTCCTTGGCATCCCCATGGACATCGAGATGCCGATGACGCCCGAAACCGAACAGCTCGAGGAGGAGTTCCGGCGGCGTCGACTCGAGGCCGTCACGGAGGAGCTGCTCAAGTTGGTGCTCCCGACGCCCACGCTGTTCGTGTTCGACGACGTGCATTGGATGGACGAGGCCTCGGCGGACCTGCTCGCCAGGATGGTCGCGGAGGCCGCCGACCGGCCCTGGCTCATCTTGGTCACCCGGCGAGAGTCCGATGAAGGGTTCAAGGTCCCGGAGGGGGTCGACGCCGTCTCGCTGAGCCTGAAACCGCTCGACGCCGCCGATGCCGCCCGCTTCCTCGAGACGTCGATCGGGGGACGGCCGTTGCCGCCGCACGAGCTCACGGCGCTGGCGGAACGGTCGGGCGGCAACCCGCTGTTCCTGCGGGAGCTCGGCGCGATGGCCGGTTCGGCCACGCTCGAGCAGGCCTTGCCCGACACCGTCGAGGACCTGATGACCGCCGAGATCGACCGTCTCGACCCGTCCGACCGAACGCTCCTGCGACACGCGGCGGTCCTCGGAGCGACCTTCCCGCTGTCCGTCCTCGTCGAGATGCTGGGGGAGAGCAGGAACGCCCCGACGAGCTCGCCTGGCGGCGGCTGGGCGACTTCATCGCGGAGGTGGAACCCGGGACGCTCCGCTTCCGTCACGCCTTGCTGCGAGACGCCGCGTACGAGGGGCTGCCCTACCGTCGCCGACGGGAGCTCCACGCGGCGGCGGGCGACGCCATCGCGCGGACCTCGGATGACGAGACCGAGGATCGAGCCGCGATCCTGTCCATGCACTTCCTCCACGCCCACCGCTACGAGGATGCGTGGTCGTACGGGCGGTGTCGCGGCCGATCGCGCCCGAGGCAAGCACGCGCTGGAGATGCCGTGGCGCTCTACGGCCGAGCGATCGATGCGGCGCGCTCGGTCCCGGGGATCCCCGCCGGTGAGATCGCGGATGTGCACGAGGCACGCGGCGACCTGCTCGACCGCCTGGGGGAGTACGACGAGGCGGAGCCAGTTACCGGGCCGCCCGTCGCCTCGTCGCCGGCGACCCGCTCGCCGAATCGAAGCTCTACCTCAAGGAGGCATGGTTCTCGGACCGCGTCGGGCATTACCGGCAGGGGCTCGCTGGGTCACGCGCGGCCGCCAAGCGCTCGACGGTGTGGACGGGGTGGAGGCCGGAAAGCAACGGTCGCGCCTGTCCGCGTGGGATTCGGCGCTCCGCCAGGGCCAGGGCCGCTACCGAGAGGTCATGGCCTGGTGCGACCTGGCGATCAAGGAGGCCGAGGCATCGGGGGAGCGCGAGGCGCTCGCCCAGGCCTACTTCATCATGGACTGGGCGCTCGTCGATCTCGGCCGGCTCGAGGAGGCGACGTACTCACCGCGCGCGCTCGAGATCTACCTCGAGCTCGGCAACCTCGGCTCGGCCGCCACCGTGCTCAACAACATGGGCATGTTCGCGTACTTCCGAGGCCGGTGGGCCGAGGCGATCGACCTGTACCAGCAGGGTCACGACCTGCGGATCAAGATGGGGACACCGTCGATGCCGCGATGGGGCCGATGAACATCGGCGAGATCCTGTCGGACCAGGGGCGTCTGGACGAGGCCGAGAAGATGTTCCGGGAGGTCCTGCGGATCTGGACGGCGGCCGGCCGCAAGGAGTTCATCGCGCTGACGACCAGCGATCTGGCTCGGGTCGAGTCTCGGGCCGGGGGTTGTTCGCAGGCGATGGAGCTGTACGGGGAAGCGCTCCTGATGTTCGAGGAGATCGGCGACGACGGCGAGATCCTCGAGACCGAGGCTCGGATCGCCGAGTGCCGGATGCTCCAGGGCGATCTCGACAACGCCCTGGCGTCTGCGACGCGTCGCTGCAGCGGGCCCGCACGAGCGGCGGGGTTCCTCCCCAGGTCCCGCTGCTCCACCGCGTAGGGGGTGGTCCCTGATGCAGGCCGGGCGCCTGGAGGATGCCGGCCGAGCGTTCGAGGAGAGCCTCGAAGCCGCCCGCTCTCGTCAAGCGGACTTCGAGGTCGCGTTATCCCTGTACGCCAAGGCGACGCTCGCTCGATCGATGGGGACGCAGGACGACGACGACGAACGCGAAGCCGCTCCCTCTTCGACCGGCTGGGCGTCGTCCGAGTCCCCGGAATCCCGCGCATGGCAGCCGTCCTCATGGACGCGCGGGGGAGCCCGCCCCAACCGGGGCTAGCCCGAACCGGTCTCGGATCCCTACGCTTCCCCCCGCCCCGGTCACCGCCGTTCCGCCACAGCTGGAGGAACTGACGATCTCCGTTCGACAGTACCGTCTTCAGCTCACGCACTTGGGAGGGTTGGCGATGCCCGGAGTGGCGGAGTTGCGCACCACGGTGGCGACGGGCTCGTTGTCACCCTTCACGACACGGTGCTGCCCTGTTTCTTGTCCTTCACGTAGAACCAGAAGACCTGGATCGGGTTGTTCGCCGGGGTCTGACCCTGCGGCAGCACCGTGATCTGGACCCTGTGCGTCACAGTCGCGGCCGCCGCAGAACCCGTCGAACTGAGGCAGCGTCGCATCGAACTCGTCGATCGATGCCGGGCCAGCTTGCAGTCCCGCGTTGCCGGGGATGATCAGCTTGCTGCAGAAGCCGCCCACGGTATCGCGTGCGTCTGGACGTCGTTGTCGTCTCCCCGTCGAAGAACGTCGACGCGTGATCCTTCGCGAGCGCGCTGCCCGAACCCGTGATCGGGTCGTCTCGGTGTCGCTGTCGTTCTCGGCGTTCGGATCGAACTCATTGCCGGACACGGTCGCCGTGTCGCTCATCGTGACGTCGGCGGTGCCCGGGTTCGCATCCGCCTTCACCAGGACCGTGAGGTCCTGCGCGTTCGTCTCGGCGTCGAGGGTGAGGTCGTACGTGCAGGTGACGGCGTCCTCGACCGGATCCCCGCACGTCCAGTTGGTTCCCGAGGCCGACTGCACGGTGCCGTTCGTCGCGGTGTCTGACACGGTGACCCCGGTCGCATCTTCGGGTCCGCCGTTGCCGACCGACACCTGATACGCGACCACCCCCCCGCTCGATATTCGGTCGGGGCCGAAGCCGGGTGCGGTGTCCGACTTGGCAACGCTCGATTCGCCACGCCTTCCTCCGACTCGGGATCGAACCGCGCGTCCACGGTGCCCTCGTCGCTCATCGTGACCGAGCAGGTGGATCCCTCCTCGCTATCGCATCCCGTCCACCCGCCGAAGACCGAGCCCTCGCTCGGCGAGGCCGTGAGCGTGACCTCCGTGTCCTCGGCGTAGACCTCGTCGCAATCGTTGAGTTCGGGGTTGGTGCTGTCGCACGAGATCCCGTCGTCGGAGCTCGACACCACGCCGTCCCCGTCACCGCTCGTCGTGACGGTCAGCGTGTGCGTCGGTCCCGAGCTGAAGCTCCCCGCCTCGAGGAAGACGGCGCTGTCCACCACGAAGTCGCCGGCGTCGGCGATCGCGAGCTTGGCCGTGTTCGGCACCCCGGGTGTCACGCCGGCGGTGCACGTGAGCACCACGGTGAGCCCGTCCATCTCCGTGTCGAGGGGTGCGCTACCGTCGGAGATCTCGTTGTTCCGATACAGGTCCGGGTGAGACGCGTTGTTGATCGTATCGATCGACACCGGGACGTCCGTGTCCGGCACCTTCGCGCAGTTCGTGCCGTTCACGAAGAACCCGAAGACGTCGTTGAACCCAAGGGACACGAACTCGTTGTACTCGTCCGAGGCGAAGACGTACCGGAAGGTGACCGTCGGCTCGACCGGGACGAACCTGAACGACAGGATGGACGCGTCGTGCGTCGTCGCGCCCGCGAGCGCGTCCAGGTCGGGGTCGCCGGGGGCCTCGTTGATCGTGCCCATGGCGTCGGACTCGTTGGGCCCGACGACGTTGGCGACGTCGCCCGACGTGAGCAGCACGCCGCTCTCGAACCCGATGATCCCGGTGCCGCCGCTGAAGGTCCCCGCGGCCTGGGACGCGTAGGCGTAGGTCTCGTTGGACGTCGAGATCCCGGTCCCGACCAGGGCGTCCACCAGGTCCGCGGCCGTGAGCGTCTCGCCGTTCAGGGGTGTCACGATCAACCCGGGGTTCGCCTCGGCGGTGATCGCCGGGAGCCCGAGGGCGAGCCAGGATCGCGATGGTCACGGTCGCCGGCGGCTCTCTTCATGGGAGGCTCCTTCGCGCTCGGGCGTGGCGCCGGATCGGCGCCGAACGACCTGCGATCCTTCCCGGGACCCGAGGTGGGGTCAACCGACGAACGACGTAGATGACCCACATCCTTCTCCATCCCTGTCCGGGGCCGCGGCCGCGAACCTCGTCGTAGGCGCGGTGGCCGCGGGATTCGAACCCGCGAGGCGGTTGCCCACCTACACGCTCTCCAGGCGTGCCCCTTCGTCCGCTCGGGCAGGCCACCGCCGTCGAGTCTAGCGGCGGCATGACCGGCGGCATGAGCGCCGAACGGCCGCCCTTGCGAGGCGGCCGGCTCGCTGCGCGGAGGCGACAGTGTCTGGTTTCACGACATAGTTCCGCCCTGTCTCGCGACATCGTTCACACCTCAGGACGAAGGGGTGTGGGATGTCGCTTGCGACGCTGGTCGTCACCGCGGTCAGGGTTGAGGGGCGCACGAAGGCCGAGGTGGCCCGGGGAACTACGTCTACCCGCGGTGGGTCCATGAGCTCGTTCGCCGGTTCGATGCCGAAGGGGAGGCCGGCCTCGAGCCGCGGTCCCGCCGGCCGAGGCGGAGCCCGCACCGCACGCTGGGGGTGCTCGAAGACGAGATCGTTGCCTTGCGCAAGGAGCTCGCGGACCAGGGTCTGGATGCCGGAGCCCACACGATCGCCTACCACCTCACCAGCGTCAGGCGAGGGATCGATCCCGTCGGTCGCGACGATCTGGCGGATCCTGTCGCGCCGGGGCTTCGTGACCCCGCAGCCCCAGAAGCGACCCAGGAGCTCTTACGTCCGGTTCGCCGCGGAGATGCCGAACGAGCGCTGGCAGGCGGACATCACGCATTGGACGCTCGCCGGCGGCGCCGAGGTGGAGATCCTGAACGTGCTCGACGACCACTCACGGTTCCTCGTGGCCAGCGATGCGCGGGTGGTGTTCAAGGCCGCCGACGTCGTGGCCACCTTCCATGGAGCCGCTGCGGCCCATGGGTTCCCGCATCGCTGCTCACCGATAACGGCGCGGTGTTCACCGCGGAACCGCGCGGCGGGGGTCGCTGCGCGATCGAGGTCGAGACGGCGAGGCTCGGGATCCGTCACGTGCGCTCGACCCCGTACCACCGCAGACCTGCGGGAAGGTGGAGCGGTTCCACCAGACGGAGAAGAAGTGGCTCGCGAAGCGTGACGCCGCGGTCAGTCTCGCCGAGCTTCAGACCGACCTCGACCGGTTCCGGGTCTACTACAACAGCGTCAGGCCGCACCGGGCCATCGGGCGGCGCACGCCCGCCGAGGCCTTCGCCGGCCGGCCCAAGGCGGCGCCCGCGCTCGCCGGGTTCACGGTGCCTCCGCACTTCCGGGTGAGGCGAGACAAGGTCGATATCACCGGGGTGATCACGCTGCGTCACAACTCCCGGCTGCACCACATCGGGCTTGGCCGGAACCTCTCCGGCACGCGGGTGCTCGCCCTGGTCGACGGCCTCCACGTGCGGGTCCTGACCCAAGACGGGGAGCTGCTCCGGGACCTGTCCCTCGATCCGACCCGCGACTACCAACCGCACGGGCGATCGTGAGGTGGAAGGATGTGCCCGGTACACGAGGTACGCGAAGCGCCTCGGCTGAGCGGTGGCCGCGGGATTCGAACCCGCGAGGCGGTCGCCCACCTACACGCTCTCCAGGCGTGCCCCTTCGTCCGCTCGGGCAGGCCACCGCGCTCGAGTCTAGCGGTGGCGGGAAGCGGAACGGCCGCCCCTTCCGAGGCGGCCGGTCGAACGCGGAGGCGACAGGATTCGAACCTGTGAGGGGCGGGTTAGGCCCCTAACCGCTTTCGAGGCGGTCCCGTTCGTCCGCTCCGGCACGCCTCCGGGGCGAGTCTAGCAAGCAGCCTCGGGCCGCCCTGTGCGAGGATTCGGCCCGACCCGCGAGGAACGGAGGAAGCCCGATGAAGGCCGAGCGACTGCGGAAGATCCCCCTGTTCGAAGGGCTGACCGACCAGCAATACGAGCGTCTCGAGCGATGGACGGACGAGATCGACGTCCCGGCGGACAAGCATCTGGTGAACCAGGGCGCCTATCCCCACGAGTTCATGGTGATCGAAACGGGGACGGCGCAGGTGACGCACGACGGGGCCCACCTCGCGGACCTCGGCCCGGGCGACTTCTTCGGCGAGATGGCGCTGCTGCTCAACGTCCCGCGAACCGCCACCGTCGCGGCGACCTCGGACATCACGCTCGTGGTGATGCACGAACGCGACTTCCGCGCGATGGAGGAGGAGATCCCGGTCGTGGCCGAGCGCGTGAACGTGATCATGGAGGAGCGACGGGCGCGATCGCCGCAGCAGGGGGACCAGTAGGCCTCAACGCCGCTCGGCGAAGAAGGCCCGGAGCACCTCCCCGCACTCCCCCTCGAGCACCCCGACCGTCACGTCGACCTCGTGGTTGAGCCGGCCGTCCCGCACGAGGTCCCCGAGCGAGCCGGCGAAGCCGGCCTTCGGATCCATCGCGCCGAACACCAGCCGGTCGAGCCGGGCGAGCACGAGCGCGCCGGCGCACATCGCGCAGGGCTCGAGCGTGACGACCATCGTGCACCCTTCGAGGTGCCAGCTCCCCACCGACGCCGACGCCCGGCGCAGTGCCAGGATCTCGGCGTGGGCCGTGGGGTCCTGCTCGCGCTCGCGGGCGTTGCCCGCCCGCGCCAGCACCTCGTCGCCCCGGGCGACCACGGCGCCGACCGGCACGTCGCCGCCGGCCGCGGACGCCCGCGCCTGCTCGAGCGCGAGCTGCATCAGCCGCTCGTCCGCGTCCCCCCACGCGTCCATGGGTCAGTACCGGTCGATCTCGCGCAGTCGGTCGTCGCTGATCCCGAAGAAGTGCGCCACCTCGTGCTCGACGGTGTGCGCGACCACCTCGCGAAGGTGCCGATCGTCGCGCGCCACCCGTTCGATCGTCCGCCTGTACAGCGTGATCGTGTCGGGGAAGGTCGGACCCGAATGGAACTGGCCGCGCCTGGTCAATGGGACTCCGTGGTACCGCCCGAGCAGGTTCGGCTCGTCCGCGCGGTGGGCGGTCCTGGACGATCACCTCGATGTTCTCCAGGCGCTCCTGCACCCACGCGGGCAGCGAGTCGAGCGCCTCCATGACCAGCTCCTCGAAACGTTCGCGCTCGACCACGCCTACCCCCGCTTCGACGCCAGCGCCGACAGCGCCTCCATGACCACACGATAGGCGAGCATCGAGGTGACCTCGCTCTGGTCGTACGGCGGCGAGACCTCGACCACGTCTAGCCCGGCGAGCTCCACACTTCCCACGACCCGGCGGATCGCCCGCAGCAGCTCGCGGGCGGACATCCCGCCCGGCTCCGGCGTCCCCGTCCCGGGTGCCATCCCCGGGTCGACGACGTCGATGTCCACCGAGACGTAGACGAGGTCCGGGCCGTCGAGCGCCTCGGCGATCGCGTCGTCGATCACCGCGTCGACGCCGCGCTCCTCGACCTCGACGATCGTGTGCCAGCGGAACCCCTGCTCCCGCATCCAGTCGAACGTCGCTTTCTCGGGCCAGTACCCACGGAGCCCGACCTGGACGAAGTTCGAGCCGGCGACCCATCCCTCGTCGATCAGCCGCCGCATCGGCGTGCCGTGCGAGATCAGCGACCCGACGACGGAGTTCGCCGTGTCCGCGTGCGCGTCGAAGTGCACGACGCCGAGCGAGCGCGGCCACACGTGACGCGCGACGGCCGCCGCCGACGGGTACGTGATCGAGTGGTCGCCGCCCAGCACGAACGGGATCGCCCCCGAGCCCGCGACTCGATGCACCTTCTCGTGGATCACGCGGAGCCCTCGCGCGTGCCGCGACGCGACGACCGGCGCGTCGCCCGCGTCGACGACCCTCAGGCGCCCGTAGGGTTCGACCTCGAGCTGGATCGACCACGCGTCCGAGCCCCAGGTCGTCGGCGCCGAACGGATCGCGCGCGGTCCGAACCGCGCACCCGGCCTGCCCGAGGTCCCGTCGTCGAGCGGCGCCCCGACGATCGCCACGTCGGCACCGCTCGCCGCGAGGCTCTCGTCGTCGGGGGAGAGCGGAAGCTTGTCGAACGTCCCCCGGAAGTCGACGTAGTACTCGAGGTCCTCGTAGCCGAACTCGCCGAACTCGTCCTGGCTGCGGAGCTCGCTCTGCTCGATGCGGAAGTCCGGCGGCTCACTCATCCCGAGCGGACGCTACCGGAGCGGGACCTCGGCGTCATGGCTCGTTCACGTGGTCGGGGTGACGAAGTCCGACCCAGAGACGTCCGGCGCGACCCGGGTCGACTCGGCGGTGACCACGCGACCGCCGTCGACCTCGTCGAGCAGCGAGAGCAGGAGGCCCTCGCGCGAGAAGCACCACTCCACCCGGCGGACCGCATCGGCCGAGCCACCCGTGGCGCGGAAGCATTCGGCTCGCATCCCGGCGATCGTCCGCGGCCGTTCGGCCGTCACCGCCGCGGTCCCGAGCTCATCGAGGGTCTGGGCCGGGGCCTCGACGAGCGATGCGAACGGACCGGGCTTCTCGACCGCGACGCAACCCGACGCCGCTCCATCGAACCGGCAGCGGACGTACCCACCGGGCCCGAACAGCAACGTGGAGGTGCGACTGGCAGAGGCCCCGTCCATCCGCCACCGATCGGAGCGCTCCCAGGCCAGCCGCAGCTCGCCGACGCCGGCGCAGGTCCGCAGTCCCGTCTGCACGTCGAACTCCCGCTCACCGACGAGCTGGCGGAGGCACTGATGCGGCGACGTGGCCTCGCCCGGATCGCGTTCGGTCGTGCGGTATGTGATCGTGGCCGAGCTCGCGAACCATCGCCGCCCCAGGAGCTCGAGTCGCCGGCGCGCGTCGACGGCTGGCGTCTCCGGCGGCGGCGAGCACGAGGAGGCGACCGACGCCGCCGTGAGGGCGACGACGAGGACGAGCCATCGGCCTCGGAGCGGCTGGACGCGGTCCGGACCACGCATCCGGCCAGCATGACGCGATACCGCCCGAGCCGCGTCGCTCAGCAGATCCGCGGCAGCTGATCTCCGGCCAGCATGAGCAGCGGCCTGCTCGCGCCCAGCCCGGTGCGGACGGTGACACGCGCTGGGCCCTCGGCGACCTCGCCGATCACCGCGGCCTGCGACCCGAACCGGTCGGCCTTCGCCGCCGCGAGCACCGCATCGACGTCCGAGGCGGCGACGATCGCGACGGCCACGCCCTCGTTCGCGACGTAGAGCGGGTCGAGCCCCAGCATCTCGCAGGCCGCTCTCACCGGTCCGAGCACCGGAACGGCGTGCTCGTCGATCGTGATCGAGACCCCCGAGGCCTCCGCGAGCTCGTTCAGCACGCTCGCGACGCCGCCGCGCGTCGCGTCCCGGAGGCAGCGGACGTCGCCCGCGTCGAGCATGCCCTGCACCAGATCCGTGAGCGGGGCGCTGTCGGAGGACAGGTCGCCCTCGAACTCGATCCCGGCGCGCCGCGACATCACGGCGACGCCGTGCGAGGCGACGGGACCCGTCACGATCACCCGGTCGCCGGGGCGGGCGCGCTCGGGCCCGACCTCGACGCCGTCGGCGACGACCCCGATGCCGGCCGTCGTGACGAACAGCCCGTCGGCGCTGCCCTGCTCCACAACCTTCGTGTCGCCGGTGACCAGGACGACGCCGGCGCGCTCGCACGCGTCGGCCATCGCGGCCGCCACCGCGCCGAGCACCTCGAGGTCCAGCCCCTCCTCCAGGATCAGCGCGGCCGACAGGAACAGCGGACGGGCGCCCATCATCGCCAGGTCGTTCACCGTTCCGTTCACGGCGAGCTCACCGATGTTCGAGCCGGGGAAGAACTTCGGCGTCACGACGAACGAGTCCGTCGAGAACGCCAGCCGCGTGCCGTTCACCTCGACGACGGCCGCGTCGCCCAGCCGCGCGAGCTCGGCGCCGCCGAACACCGGGACGAACACGTCGCGGATCAGGCTCGCCGAGAGCTTGCCGCCGCTCCCGTGACCGAGCAGGACCTTGCCGCCCGGCGGCAGCGGCACGGGACACCGGAGCGCGAACCCCCGCACCTCCTCGCTCACGCCGGGACCTCCTCTCTGGTCCGGCCGGCCGCGAAGTAGGCCGCGCATGCGCCTTCCGCCGAGACCATCGGCGCGCCGAGGGGCGACTCCGGCGTGCAGAGCGTGCCGAACGCCGGGCACGCGTTCGGCTTGGCCCGCCCTCGGAGCACCTCGCCGGCGATGCAGATCTCCGACTCGGAGGCCGGGACGCCGCCGGCGCGCGGGAACCGCACCTCGGCGTCGTGCTGCCGGTAGGGCTCGCGCAGGCGCAGGCCGCTCTTGGGGATCACGCCGAGCCCGCGCCACGCGCGGTCGCACGTCTCGAACACCTCGTCCACGACGCGCCGCGCCGCCACGTTGCCCTCGCGGACCACGGCCCGCACGTACTGGTTCTCGACCTCGAACCGCCCCTCCTCCAGCTGCGTCACGAGCATCCGGATCCCCTCGAGCAGGTCCAGCGGCTCGAACCCCGTCACCACGAGCGGCACCCGGTAGTCGCGCGCGATCGGCTCGTACTCGGTCCAGCCCTGGATCGCGCAGACGTGACCCGGCGCGAGGAACCCCTGCACGCGGTTGCCCGGCGAGGCGAGGATCGCCAGGATCGCCGGCGGGACCAGCACGTGCGCCACGAGCAGCGCGAAGTTCTCGATCCCCAGGTCGTGCGCCTGCTTGGCCGCCATGGCGTTGGCCGGCGCGGTCGTCTCGAACCCGACCGCGAAGAACACCACGGTCTTCTCCGGGTTGCGGCGCGCGATCTCGAGCGCGTCGAGCGGCGAGTACACGACGCGAACGTCGCCACCCGCCGCGCGGGCCATGAACAGGTCCTCGGTCGAACCGGGGACCCGGAGCATGTCACCGAACGAGCACACGATCGTGTCGGCCCTCTTCGCGATCGCGATCGCCTCGTCGATCAGGGCGAGCGGCGTCACGCAGACGGGGCAGCCCGGACCGTGCACGAGCTCCACCTCCGGCGGCAACAGCTGGTCGATGCCCTGGCGGATCAGCGTGTGCGTCTGCCCGCCGCACACCTCCATCAGCGTCCAGCGGCGCGTGACCGTCCGCGCGATGTCGTCCAGGAGCGCCCGGGCGATCCGGTCGTCCCGGTACTCGTCGAGGTACTTCATCACGGGCCCCCCGCCCGGAAGTGCTCGGCGCGCACGCCCTCGGGATCTTGCGGGAGGTCGATGTTCTCGAGGTTGTTCATCTCGGCCAGCAGCGCGTAGGAGCGAGCCGCCTCCGCCTCGTCCACGGTCGAGATCGCGAACCCCACGTGGATCATCACGTACGAGCCGATGTCCACCTCGGGCGCGTACTCGAGGCAGGCGCTCCGCCGGATCCCGCCGAAGTCGACCTCGCCCATGCGGATCCCGTCCCGCTCGAACACCTCGACCACCTTGCCCGGGACGCCCAGACACATCGCGATCACCCCATCCGACGCGCTGCCACGAGGACCTGCCCGAGCGCGATGCCGCCGTCACCGACGGGCGCCTCGCGGGGCAGGAACACCCGGAACCCGACGGTCTCCAGCCGGGCGACCGTGTCCGACGCCAGCAGCTCGTTCTGGAAGACGCCGCCGGACAGGCAGACCCGGTCGAGCCCCGTCACGCCCCGGAGCGCGCGGCAGACCTCGAGCGTCGCCGCGGCGATCGTGCGGTGGAAGTGGCCGGCGATCTCGCACGCGGGACGGCCCCGCACGAGGTCGGCGACGACGGCGGCGATGATCGGCCGGGCGTCCAGGACGATGCCGCCCGGCTCGGGGGAGACCTCGAACGCGTACTCGCGGGTCGCCCCGCCCTCCGCGGCCTGCTCGAGCTCGATCGCGGGCTGGCCCTCGTAGGTCGCGCGGTCGCAGACGCCGATGAGCGCGGCGACCGCGTCGAACAGCCGCCCCATCGAAGACGTGGGACCGGTCGCGAGACCCGACCGGATCTGCCCGAGCACCACCTCGGTCTCGCCGTCGTGCTGACCGATGAACGGCAGGGCCCGCTCGAGCACCCCGGCGTCCTCGGCGTGCGACACCGCCATCCTCCAGGGGTTGCGGACGGCCGCGTCCCCGCCGGGGAGCGCGACCGGGCGCAGGTGCGCCGCGCGCTCGACCCGCCCGGCGTCGCCGACCAGGAACTCGCCGCCCCAGGCCGTCCCGTCCTCGCCCAGGCCGAACCCGTCGAAGGCGACGCCGATCACCCGGCCCTCGAGGCGATGCTCGGCGATCACGGTGGCGACGTGCGCGTGGTGATGCTGGACCGCGAAGGTCGGCAGCCCGGTGTCGTGCGCGAACCGCGTGGTCAGGAAGTCCGGGTGCAGGTCGTGAGCTACCGCCTCCGGCTGGATCTGGAACACCCGCTCGTAGCGCTCGAGCGCCTCGGCGTACGCCGCCAAGCTCTCGTCGGTGTCGAGGTCGCCGACGTGCTGCGACAGGAAGGCCTTGGTCCCGGCGGCCAAGCAGAACGCGCCGTGCAGCTCGGCCCCCGTCCCCAGGATCGGCGGGACCTCGGACGCGAGGTCGATCGGCGTGGGCGCGAACGAACGCGCGCGCCGGAGCACGACGGGCTCACCCCGCCACACCCGCGTCACGCTGTCGTCGTACCGGGCGACGATCTCGCGGTCGTGGACCAGGAAGGCGTCGGCGATGCCGGCCAGGCGCTCGCGCGCCTCGTCGTTGCCGATGCAGATCGGTTCGTCGGCGCGGTTGCCGCTCGTCATCACGAGCGGCCGCTCGACCGCCCGCAGGAGCAGGTGGTGCAGCGGGGTCGACGGGAGCATGGCGCCCTGCCGGACGTGTCCGGGGGCGACCGAGGGCGCCAGCGTGCCACGGTCGCGGACCAGGACGATCGGGGCGCGCGGCGAGGAGAGCGCCTCCTCCTCGTGCTCGGAGAGCTCGAAGCGCCCGCGCGCGCTCTCGAGGTCCGCCACCATGACCGCGAAGGGCTTCGCCGGACGGTCCTTGCGGCGGCGCAGCGCCGCGACGGCCCGCTCGTTCGTCGCGTCGCATGCGAGATGGAAGCCGCCGAGGCCCTTCAGCGCGACGACCTTCCCGGCCGCGATCAGCCGGGCCGCCTCCGCGATCGGCTCGACCCGCCGGCGACGACCCGCCGCGTCGATCAGGCGGACGCTCGGGCCGCACGCGGGACACGCGACCGGCTCGGCGTGGAACCGCCGGTCCGAGGGGTCGTGGTACTCGCGCTCGCAGTCCTCGCACATCGGGAAGGCCCGCATGCTGGTGCGCTCGCGGTCGTACGGGAGGGTCTCGATGATCGTGAACCGGGGGCCGCAGTTCGTGCAGTTGATGAACGGGTATCGGTAGCGGCGGTCCGAGGCGTCGAACAGCTCGCGCAGGCAGTCCGGGCAGGTGGCCGAGTCGGGCGGGAGCAGCCGGTCGCCTCCCTCGACGTCGAGGCTCTCGTCCACCTCGAAGCCGCGGGCGCGCCGGACGGCGACCGCCTCGACCCAGCGCACGTCCTCGACCTTCGCGAGGGGCGGCGCCTCGGCCGAGATGGCCGCGCAGAACCCGTCCAGATCGGCCGGCGAGCCCTCGGCCGAGATCTCGACCACGCCGCCGCCGTTACGCACCCAGCCGCGGATGCGGAACCGCTCGGCGAGCCGCCAGACGAAGGGCCGGAAACCGACCCCCTGCACCACGCCGCGGACCTCGATCATGCGCGCCTGCAACGCCGCGACGGCCGTCATCGCGTCGCCTCCAGCGCTCGATGCGGCTCCGGCGCCGCCGCGCGGAGCAGCGCACGCGCCTCGGCCACGACCAGCTCGACGAGCGCGGGCACGGCCGCCCGGACCTCGGGCGAGAGCCCGTGTGCCCGACGCACCATGCCGAGCGCCTCGACGCCGACGAACACGGCGCGCGGCGCGAACCCGATGGCGGCGCTCAGGCCGAGCACCTCCGCGAGGCCGAGCCCGTGCGAGGACAGGGACGACGCGATCTCGAGCGGCGGGCCGCCCGCTCCGACGTCGACGCGGACCACGGTCCCGGGCGCGCGTCCGCCGCCGGGCGTTCGGACCGCGTCGACGACCACGAGGCCGTCGGCACCCAGCGCGAGATCGAGCGCGCGAGCGCCGGTGCCCGCGACCTCGACCTCGATCCCCGGCGTGTCGGCCAGCGAGTCGCGGACCGCGCCGAACGACCTCCAGACCCACGGCGTCGTCGCCGGCCTCCGGGTTCCCGCAGCCGATCACCCTGATCACGGTCGATCACCGCCGCTCGATGTCGAGGGACAGGAAGTGCGTCGCGCAGCTGATGCAGGGGTCGTAGTTGCGCACGACCATCTCGCACAGGCGCTCCAACTCTCGATCCGTGCGGTCGAGGACCCCCGGGAGGAACGCCCGGAGGTCCGACTCCATGTGCCGGAGGTTCTGCGAGGTCGGGCGGGACGATCTTGGCCTCGACGATCGTGCCGTCGGGGTCGACGTCGTAGCGGTGGTACAGCGTGCCGCGGGGGGCCTCGGTGGTCCAGGTGGCGCGGCCGGCGCGCGGCGCCACCTCGACCATCGCCGGCTCGGGCGGCGCGTAGCCGCGGATGATGCGGATCGACTCCTCGATCGCGAGCGCGGTCTCGGCGACCCGCGCGGCCATCGAGAAGAACGGGTCGGGCTCGGGCACGCGCAGGCCCGCGCGCTCGGCGCACTCGCGCGCGACGGGCGTGAGCCGGCCGGCGTTCAGGTTGACGCGCGCGAGCGGCCCGCAGAAGTACGGCGTGCCGGTGTCCGCCATCACCGAATGCAGCGCGTTCGAGTGCTCGACGTGCAGCTCGTGCGTGACCTGCTCGTAGGTGACCGCGTCCCACGCCCGTCCGCTCGTCGAGGCCATGTCGCCCTCGTTCATCGGGTACTCGGCGTCGTTGCACCATCGAGACCATCTCGGCGGGCCGGGGGAACGCCGGCGCGTCGAGCGAGGCCACGAAGTCGGCGATGCCGGGCATCTGCTCGAGCGCCCACTCGAGGCGCGGCAGGAACGGGTCCAGGTCGCGCCGCCGCGGCGCCTTGGAGAACCCGCCCACGCGCGGGGAGACCGGGTGGATCTCGCGCCCGCCGATCGCGGCCATGAGGTCGTTGCCGATCCGCTTGATCTCGAGCGCCGTCTTGACCAGGTCGGGGTGCTCCGTCGCCATCTCGATCGCGTTCGCGAACCCGAGGAAGTCGGGCGCGGCCAGCAGGAAGACGTGGAGCACGTGGCTCTCGATCCACTCGCCGCAGTACAGGAGGCGGCGCAGGTCGTGGGTCCCCTCGGGGACCTCGACGCCGAACAGCCGCTCGAGCCCGTGGATCGCGGACATCTGGTACGCGACCGGGCAGATCCCGCAGATCCGCGGGACGATGTCGGGGACCTCGCTGAAGTTGCGGCCCCGCAGGAACGCCTCGAAGAAGCGCGGCGGCTCGTAGATCTCGAGCCGGAGGTCGGTGATCTCGCCGTCGTCGACGGCCACGTGCAGCGCGCCCTCGCCCTCCACGCGGGCGATGACGGGGACCTCGACCGAACGGTGGGTCATGGCGCGGCCTCCTCCTGCGGGTCGGTCGCCTCGAACGCGTCCGCGGCCTCCCGGAACGCCGGCGCCCACCCGGTGATGAACCGGAACCGGTCCGACGCCTCCTTGGGGGTGAGCCCGAGCTCGATGAACCGCCGCCCGAGCATGCCCGTGTTGTTGGACGACTGGGCCGGGCCGAAGCACCCGTAGCACCCGCGGTCCATGCCGGGGCAGAGCGCGCCGCACCCGGTCCGGGTCACGGGGCCGAGGCAGGGCTCGCCGCGGGCGACGACGACGCACACGTAGCCGCGGCGCTTGCACTCGACGCAGACGGGCGAGCGTCGACAGGCGCGGGACCGCGCCGCGGAGCAGCGACGCGAGCGCGCCCAGGAGCTCGCCGCGGTCGATCGGGCAGCCGGTCAGCTCGAGGTCGACGTCCACGAGGTCGGCGATCGGGTGCGAGTCCTCGAGCGAGGACACGTACTCCGGGGTGGGGTAGACGGTCCGGATGAACTCGTCGTGCCTGCCGGTCGCGTTCCGGAGCGCCTGCACGCCCCCCGACGTGGCGCACGCGCCGATCGTGATCAACAGCTTGGACTCCGCACGGATCTGGCGGATCTGCTCCTCCTGCTCCGGCGTCGAGACCGAGCCCTCGACCAGCGTCACGTCGTAGGGACCGGGCTCGATGTGGCGAGGACGCCTCGGCGAAGTTCGAGATCTCGATCGCCCCGGCGAGCTCGAGCAGGGCCTGCTCGGCGTCGAGCAGCTGGAGCTGGCAGCCGTCGCAGGACGCCATCTTGAACACCGCCACGCGCGGCTTGGGCGGGGCGGGGCGTTCGAGGGTCGCGCTCATAGCTCGCGCACCCCCAACAGGTCGGCGACGCGGTCGTAGCGGAAGACCGGACCGTCGGTGCAGACGAAGTACGGGCCGAGCTGGCAGTGGCCGCAGAGGTTGATCCCGCACTGCATGTTGCGCTCGAGCGAGACGAACAGCCGCTCGACCGGCACGCCGAGCTCGAGGAGCCCCTTGCCCGAGAACCGCATCATGATCTCGGGACCGCAGACGAACGCGGTCGTGCGCGCGGGCTCGATCTTGGCCTTGGGGAACAGCGTGGTGACGACGCCGACCCCGTGGAGCCAGCCGGGCTCCGGGGCCTCGTCGACGGTCAGGTGCAGCTCGACGCCGAGGCCCTCCATCGTGGCGAGCCACCAGTCGAGCTCCTCCTGGTACGGGAGCAGGTCCGGGGTCCGCGCGCCGACGAGCAGGATCAGGCGCCGGTACCGGTCGCGGTGCCGCATCGCCGACTCGATCGCCGGGCGCACCGGGCACACGCCGAGCCCGCCGGCCACCACGAGCAGGTCGCCGCCCTCGGCCTCGTGCAGCGGCCACGCGGTGCCGAACGGTCCCCGCACGCCGATCTCGTCACCGGGTTCCAGGGCCTTGAAGGCGTCCGTGACCCGCCCGACGAACCGGATCGTGTGGCCCAGGCGCTGGGGATGCCCGGGGTCCGACGAGATCGAGATCGGGATCTCGCCGACGCCGAACAGGTAGAGCATGTTGAACTGGCCGGCCTCGAACGCGTAGCCGTCGCCGTCCCCGTCCCGCCAGGTGGACCAGTAGGTCGACGAGTCCGGCGTCTCGGGCACGATCCGGTGGATCACCGCGACGCGCGCCGGCACGCCCTCGGGATCGAGCGGGCTCCGCGGGCGGACCTCGGTCGCGCTCACGACGCCACCACCTCGACCTCGCCGTCGTGCACGCGGATCGCGGCGATCTCCTCGGTGACGTCGATGCCGACCGGGCACCACGTGATGCAGCGACCGCAGCCGACGCAGCCGGACGTGCCGTACTGGTCGATCCACGACGCGAACTTGTGGGTGAGCCACTGCCGGTACCGGGACGAGCGCGAGTCGCGCACCGTCGCGGCCGCGGCCCACGAGTACTCCTGGCTGAAGCACGAGGCCCACTCCCGCGTGCGCGTGGCCTCGGTGCCCGAGAGGTTCACGCCGTCGACCACGTCGTGGCAGAAGCAGGTCGGGCAGACGTTCGTGCAGTTGCCGCAGGCGAGGCAGCGCTCGGCGACCTCGCGCCAGCGCGGATGCTCACGGTTGCGGTACAGCAGGTCCGGCATGTCGGCGGTCTCGAGGGTGCGACCCATGCGTTCGCGCGCCCGGTCGGTGACGCGCTCCGACGCGACCTCCTCGTCCGGCGTGACCTCTCGGGTCTCCACCGCGGCCAGCAGGTCCGCCCCCCGGGGGCTCCCAACGTCGACGACGAACCCGTCGTCGAGCTCGGTGAGGGCGAGGTCGAACCCGATCGTGCACCGGGGCCCGGTGTGCATCGAGTCGCAGAAGCAGGTCCCGCCCGGCTCCTCGCAGTTCACGCCGATGAACACGGCGGCCTCGCGACGGCGCCGGTAGGCGGGGTCCAGATCCATGAACACCTTGTCCTGCACCGCGATCGCGTGCAGGTCGCACGAACGCAGCCCGACGAACGCGAAGGGCTTCTCCTCCTCGGGCGCGGCCTCGGCCGAGAGCGCGCCGTCGCGACGGATCGTCGCCAGCAGCTCGCGCGGCGGGAACAGGTAGCGCTTGCCCGCGTCGGGGCCGTGCGCCCAGCCGAACACCCGGTCGTCCTCCCGGCGGGTGAGCCGGTAGGTGCCGGGGCCCTGGGTCTCGCCGACGCCGACGGGGAGCTCCTCGGGGCCGTCGATCGGATCGAGCACGATCGCGCCGTCCCGAACGGTCGGACCGATCAGCCGGTAGCCCCCGTCCGAGAGCGTTCGGAGCAAGGCGTCGAAACCGGCGCGGTCCAGGAACCTCACGTCGCACCTCCAGGCACAGACTCGACTACCCGGGCGCTCCGCCCCCGGGGCGAACGGCGCGTCCCGCGCGGGACCTCCGGCCCTCCGACCGCGCCACCGCGCGCCGGAGCGGCGTCAACGACCGCGCTCGGGTAGCCTTCGCCCATGGCGCCGAGCGGGCTGCTGACCGACCTGTACGAGCTCAACATGGCCGCCAGCTACCTCCAGCGCGGGATGGGCGCCGAGGCGACGTTCAGCCTGTTCATCCGCCAGCTCCCGCCCACCCGCGGCTTCCTCGTGGCCTCCGGGCTGGAGCCGTGCCTCGACTTCCTCGAGGGGTTCGGGCTGTCGGAGGAGGAGCTCGATTACCTCGGGCGCGAGCTCGCGTTCGAGGACCCGGTGCTCGACGCGCTCGGGGCGCTCCGGTTCGACGGCGAGGTCTGGGCCGTCCCCGAGGGCCGCGTCGTGTACGCGAACGAGCCGCTGCTCGAGATCACGGCGCCGATCGCCGTCGCGCAGCTCGTCGAGCCGTACCTGCTCAACCAGCTCACGTTCCAGACCACGATCGCCTCCAAGGCCGCCCGGTGCGTCCTCGCGGCGGCGGGGCGCGACGTGGTGGACTTCGCCCTGCGCCGGACCCAGGGGCTCGACGCGGCGCTCGCGGTCGCGCGCTGCTCGGCGATCGTCGGGTTCACGGCGACGAGCAACGTGGAGGCCGCGCGCCGGTACGGCCTTCGGCCCGCCGGCACGATGGCCCACTCCTACATCGAGTCCTTCGCGAGCGAGAGGGACGCGTTCCGCACGTTCGCGCGCGACTTCCCCGGCCGGACGACGTTCCTCGTCGACACGTACGACACGCTGAACGGGATCCGGACCGCGATCGAGGTGATCGAGGAGCTCGGCCTGTCGGACAACCTCGGGGTCCGCCTCGACAGCGGCGACCTCGACGAGCTGTCGCGCGCCGCGCGGACGCTGCTCGACGACGCCGGCCTGCAGCGGGTGCGGATCTTCGCGAGCGGCGGCCTCGACGAGTACCAGATGGACCGCCTCGTCCGCGGCGGCGCGCCGATCGACGCGTTCGGCGTCGGCACGCGCATGGGCGTCTCCGCCGACGCGCCGTCGCTCGATTCGGCGTACAAGCTCGTCGAGTACGACGGGCGCCCGATGCTCAAGCTCTCCGAGGCCAAGGCCACCGAGCCCGGGCGCAAGCAGGTCTTCCGCGGCACGAACGACGATGTGGTCGGCCTCCGCGACGAGCCGTTGCCGGAGGGCCGCGAGCCGTTGCTCGTCCCGGTGATGCACGCCGGCCGCCGGACCGGTCCCACGCGGACGCTCGACACGGCCAGGACCCTGTTCCGGGCGGACCTCGACCACGTCCCGGAGGCGGCCCGCAGGATCCAGGACCCGGTCGCCCCGGCGCCCACGACCTCCGATGGCCTCGAGCGGCTCTTGGAGCAGGCCACGGCCGACGCCCTCCGGCGCGCCGGGCTGCCGTAGAACTCCCTGCGGGCTAGGTCGTGGCGAGCAGCCCGCGCTTGCTGCGGATCCTGCGTTCGGCCACGCCGAACAGGGCCTCCACGAGCATCCCGACGATGATGATCATCAGCATCACCGCGAAGATGCGCGAGACGAGGAACACCTGGCGGTTCGCGTCGAGCAGGTGCCCCAGTCCCTTGCCGCCGGTCGAGATCAGCTCGCCCGCCATCAGCGCCCGCCAGGCGAGGGCCCAGGCGGACTGGAGCCCGGCGACGTAGCCGGGGACGGCGGCCGGGAAAACGACCCGGCGCTGGAGCATCCACCGGCGGGCGCCGAGCGTTCGGCCGGCCCGAACCAGCAGCGGCGGCACGAGCCGGATGCTCGAGGCGGACGCGATCGCCATCGCTGGGATCGCCGCGATGATGACCACGAACAGGATGGCCTTCTCGGACAGGCCGAACCACAAGATCGCGAGCGGTAGCCACGCGATCGACGGCAGCGCCTGCAGGCCCGCCATGAGGCTGCCGATGCTGCGCTGCACGAGCGCCGAGGCCGCCATCGCGAGCCCGATGACGGTCCCGACGACGATCCCGACCGACAGGCCCACGACCAGGCGGATGAGGCTCGCCTGCGCGGCCTGGAGGATGGACTCGCGCGGCGGGTCGGGCGTGAGGAAGCTGTCCATGAACGCCCGCAGCACCGCTCCCGGGGAGGGCAGGACGGTCGAGCTGAACAGACCGGATGCGACCGTGGCCCACCAGGCCAGCAGCAGGAGGCCGATCGCCGCGAGCCGTGGCACGATCTGTTCGGCGGTGCTACGCCATCTCGCGTTCCCGTTCGACAACCTTCTCCACCTCCCTCAGGAGGTGGTCGTGGATGTCCACGACCACCTTGGAGAGCAGAACGTCCTCGAACTCGCGGGGCCGTGGTGCCGTGATCTTGTGTTCGGCGACGAACGTGCCGGGCGGAGCCGACATCAGCACCACCCGGTCGGCCAGGAACACCGCCTCACGCACGTTGTGGGTCACGAAGACGAAGGTGTTGCGGGTCTCGCTCCAGACCTCCTGCAACTCGCGCTGCAAGATCTCGCGGGTCTGCGCATCCAGCGCCGCGAACGGCTCGTCGGCGAGCAGGACCTCGGGCTGGCACGCGAGCGCCCGTGCGAGCGCCGCACGCGAACGCATCCCGCCCGAGAGCTCGTGCGGCTGTGCGTTCGCGAACCGGCCGAGGTGCACGCTACGCAGCCAGTGCATGGCGCGATCCGAGCGCTCGTCCCTCGGCACGCCGATCAGCTCGAGGGCGAACTCGACGTTGGCCCGCACGTTCAGCCAGGGGAACAGCGCGGGATCTTGGAACAGCACGGCTCGGTCGGGTCCGGGGCCGCCCACCGGCCGGCCGTCCATCTGGATCTCGCCGGTGTCCGGCCGGTCCAGACCCGCGAACAGGTTGAGCAGGGTGGTCTTCCCGCACCCGCTCGGCCCGATCAGGCAGACGAACTCCCCCTCGCCGATGTCCAGGTTCACCTCCCCGAGCGCGCTCACGGTCCCGCCGCGCGCGTTGCGGAACGTCTTCGACACGCCGCGGGCGGAGAGCTTCGGCTCCATGGCGCTCGGATCGGGCACGGCCACGAGGGATCGCTCGGTCCTCATACGGCCACCTGGATCACCGGGACCTGGAGCTGACCGAGCACCTCGTTCAGGCCGTCGAGCTGGAAGAGCGAGGACAGGTCGGTCGGCTGTTCCTCGATGAATCCCAGCGCGTACGCGTTGGCGGCGCCCTGCACGAGGCTCGACGCCACCGGGTCGAACGTGAAGGTCAGCTTGCTCCACGCCTCGTCGATCACGGCCTGGTCGAGCGAGGGCGCGCCCGCCTTGACCAGCCCGGCCTGGGCATCGGCCTTCGCGGTGGCGGGGTCGTCATCGATCAGCTGGATCGCCTTGACGTTGGCCTCCACGAGGCCGTTCACCAGATCGGGGTGGGCGCCCATGAAGGTGGTGTTGACCAGGAGCACGGTGGTCGTGAACTCCCCGCTCGGCCACAGGTCCGCCTCGTCGACGAAGGGCTCCGCCACGCCCGACGAAACGAGCAGGCTCGGGTACGGCTCGGGCTCCCATGCCCCATCGAGGTGTCCGGCCCGGAACAGACCGAGCAGTTCGGGGTTGTCGACCTCGAGGACGTCGACGTCGCCGCCCGCGTCGTTGGCCTCCAGACCCTGCTCGTGCAGCCAAGTCCGAAGCGCCACGTCCTGGGTGTTGCCGAAGCCCGGGACCGCGATCTTCTTGCCGGACAGGTCGTCCGGCGAGGTGATGCCGGCGCCCTTGCGAACCACGAACGACGCGCCCCCCGACGTCACGCCCGAGACGACGGCGACCCCGCCCTCGGACTCGAGGTACAGCGCGGTGGCGGGCCCGGGTCCGATGTACGTCGCGTCGATCGAACCGGACAGGATCGCGGCGCCGGCGTCCGAGCCGGAGTTGAAATAGGTCACCTGGACGTCGACGCCGGGGAGCGTCTGCTCGAACAGGCCCTCCTCGAGCGCGACATAGCCGGGCGCGTGCGTCAGGTTCGGGAACAGGCCGAGGCGAAGGACGTCCTCGCTCCCCTCGGACTTCTGCTCCGAGCTCGAGCACGCCGACGCCAAGAGCGCGATCGCCGCCACCCCGATGGCGAGCTTCCTCATACGAGCCTCCTCCGGAACGCGGAAAGGCCGCGACACGGATGTGTCGCGGCCTCCAGTCGTCTGGTCAGCCGATCGAGCCGCAGGCTAACCGGCGCCTCCCAGGCGTGTCAACGACCCGGGTCAGTAGACTCGTGACTACGCGGGCGACGGAAAGGAGGAGCGATGGCGGGAACCCAGGAGGCATGGAGCGAGGTCGGCGAACGGTTCGCTTCGTGGGGCAAGCACGTCGCCGAGCGGTACAAGGAGTCGAGCGGGACGACCCGCGAGGACGTGCAGGAGTCGCAACGCAAGCTCGAGGCGGTGGCGCACGACGTCACCGACGTCCTGGATCGAGCCTTCACCGCGCTCGGCGACACGATCCGCGACGAGGGCGCCAAGAACGACCTGAAGCAGGCGATGAAGGCGCTGGGCGACGCGGTCTCGGTCACCGTCTCGGAGGCCGGCGATCAGGTCCGGCGGGCGGTGGGCAAGTCGCCGGGAACGAAGGACGAAGGGAACACGAGCCCTCCCGAGGAGGGCCCGGGACCCGACCAGCCCACCTCGGCGTAGGAACCCCTGGGCGGAGGCGGTCAGCGGAGGCGGAACTTCTCCGCCATCTCGATCTGGACGACCCTGCCGTCCTGCACGACGAGCAGGATCGTGCCGAACTCGATCCTGCGCAGGACCTCGACGACCCGAAGCACGACGTCGCGCTCCTCGTCGGTGAGGTCGTCCGGGTCGTCGACCGGCCGTCCGTCCTTCGCCTCCATGGGCCCGACGGTATCGCAGGTCGGCGGGCGGAAGCCAAGGTCGGAGCCTCCCGATCCCGTAGGCGTGAGGTTCCGTGCCTACCAGGCGAACGCTTCCGGCGCCGGTCCTCCCGGGCCGGGCCAGATCTCGTCGAGCCGCTTCATCGCGGCCTCGTCGAGCGTCAGCCGCAGCGCCCGCATCGCGCCCTCGAGCTGCTCGGCGATCCGCGGGCCGATGATCGGCGCCGTGACCAGGGGGTTGGCGAGCAGCCACGCGAGCGCCACCTCCGCCGGCGGCTCGCCGAGCTCGGCGCAGAACTTCTCGTAGGCCTCGACCTGGGGCCGGTGGCTCCCGAGCTTGTCCTGCACCATGCTCGACGCCCGCCTCGTGCCCTTGCCGACGTCGCCGTCGAGCACGCCCGCCGAGCAGCCCGCGCCACAGCGGGCTCCACGGGATCACGCCCATCCCGTAGTCCTCGCAGGCGGGGAGCACCTCGAGCTCGACCGTGCGCTCGGCGAGGTTGTAGATGCACTGCTCGGACACCAGCCCGAGGAAGTGGCGGTCCTTGCGCGGCCTCGTTCGCCTTCGCGATGTGCCAGCCGGCGAAGTTGCTCGAACCGACGTAGAGGACCTTGCCCTGCTGCACGAGCGTCTCGAACGCCTGCCAGATCTCGTCCCAGGTCGCCTCCCGGTCGACGTGGTGCATCTGGTAGAGGTCGAGGTGATCGGTCTGCAGCCGGCGCAGGCTCGCCTCGCACGCGTTCCGGATGTGCAGCGCCGACAGCCGGGACTCGTTCGGCCACGGGCCCATCTCGCCGTACACCTTCGTCGCGAGCACGACCTTGTCGCGCCGGCCCTCCCCCTTGGCGAACCAGTTGCCGACGATCGTCTCGCTCGTCCCGACGCCCTTGCGCTGGCCGTAGACGTTCGCGGTGTCGAAGAAGTTGATGCCGTGCTCGAGCGCCCGGTCCATGATCGCGTGGCTGTCGGGCTCGCTCGTCTGCGGCCCGAAGTTCATCGTCCCCAGGCACAGGGGGCTCACCCGCAGCCCCAGACGGCCGAGATGCCGGTACTCCATCCGCGATCGAGTCTAGCCGGGCGCCGTGGAAGTCCCGGTGGCGCGGGCGGCGTCGAGCGAGCCGTCGCGCTCGGGGTCGCGCGCGCCCGGGTAGAACATGAACGCGAGCGTCACGACCGCGCCGATCAGGCCCGCGGCGATCAGCGTCTGGTCCACGCCGAACGCCGACGCGAGCGGCCCGACCACCGCGAAGCTGAGCGGCACGCCTCCGATCGAGATGAGCCAGTCGAGGCTCGAGACGCGCCCGAGCAGGTGGGCGGGGACCAGCCGCTGGAGCAACGTGAACCAGATCACGATCAGGGCGGTGATGCAGCTCTCGGAGACGAACGCGACCGCCATGGCCTGCCACACGGCCGAGACCAGGCCGAACCCGGCCGTCATCAGCATCCCGCCGGCCCACGTGAGGTAGAGCATCGTCAGCGCGCGCCGCGGGAGACGGCCCCGCTGGCCCATCGCGAGCGCGACGGTCACCGAACCGACGCCGCCCGCCCCGTACACGAGCCCGAGCGCGGCCGCCGAACCGCCCAGGTCGTTGCGCACCACGTAGGGCACGAGCACCTCCCACGGGCCCCACGTCGCGAGCAGGCTCACCGTGGCCGCGACCATCGCCACCCACAGCCAGGTCTTGCTCCGCACATAGCGGAGCCCCTCCTTGAGGTCGGCCCAGGGGGAGGTGCGCTCGTCCTCGTCCCTCGGTCGCGGGCGCGTGCGCATCAGGCCGATCATCACGGCGGAGAACGCGAACGTGGCGGCGTCGGCGACGAACGCCCATCCGGTGCCGAGGCTCGCGACCAGCGCGCCCCCGACGAGCGGCCCGATCAGCGTCCACGTGACCGGCCGGACGAACTGCCCGAGCGAGTTCGCCTCGACCAGCAGGTGCTCGGGCACGACCTGCGGGACGATCGAGGAGAACGCCGGCCCGAACAGCGCCTGCCCGGCCCCGTAGACCACGACGAGCGCGACGAGCGAGGTCATCGTGAGGGTGCCGGCGATCGACATGATCCCGATCGTCGCGATCGCCAGGCCGCGGATCACGTCGCCGGCGATCATCAGGTGACGGCGGTCGAGCCGGTCGGACAGGACGCCGGAGATCAGGAGCAGGACGACCTGCGGCAGGCTCCACGCGACGCCGACGGCGGCGAGCGCCGAGGGCGAGTTCGACAGGTCGTAGGTCTGCCAGGCGATCGCGATGAGGTAGACGCCGTCCCCGATGAACGACACGGTGAGCCCGATCCACAGGAACGCGAAGTCGCGCACCCGCAACGGCCGCAGGATGCCGACCCGGTCGACGAAGGCGCTGATCCGGCCCACCGCCGGAGCATACGGAGCGGCGACGGCGCACGATGTGCGACCATCCCGCCGTCGTGAGCGAGTGGGTCGTCCTGCTCCACGTGGCGGTCGCGTTCTGGTTCGTCGCCGGACTGCTTGGCCGCAACGTGACGATGGCCAAGGCCCGGTCGGCCACCGATCTCGGGCTCCTCGAGGAGCTGATCGGGCTGAGCGGGCGGTTCGAGCGGCTGATGGTGATCCCGGGGTCGGTCGGCGTGCTGGTGCTCGGGCTGCTCGCCGCCTGGGCCGAGGGTCAGCCGCTGGCCGGCACCGACGACTGGTGGCTGCTCACGTCGTTGATCCTGTTCGTCGCGCTCGGGGTCCTCGTCCCCACGGTGTTCCTGCCGCGTGGTCGGATCTTCGAGCGGGCGCTCGAGGACGCGAGGGCGCGCGGTGAGGTCACGCCCGAGTTGCGCACGGCGCTCCGCGATCCCGCGGTCCGGAACGCCCGTGCCGCCGAGCTCCTGGTGGTCGCCATCATCGTGACCCTGATGGTGACGAAGCCGTTCTGACCGGTCCGCAAACGCTCAGCCCAGGTCGCTCGCGATGCGGTCCGCCCACTCGCGGATCCCGTCCCAGTCGCGGAAGTCGCCGTCCGGTGCCTTGACCGCCTTCGCGATCATCCGTTCGCCGAACCCGAGCTTGCTCTTGTCGAGCGCGCCGAAGAACATGCGGTGCCCCTTCGGCGACAGCGTCTCGGTGAGCTCGGCGAGCTGCCGCGGCTGCTCCTCCTCGTCCTTGATCTCGTCACCGAGCGGCCCGCTGCTGAAGAGCCAGACGGGAAGGCCGGCGAGGGCGTCCCGGTACCGTTCGGCGAACGCGGTCGCCTCCTTCATCCACGACCCCGCGTAGACCGCGCTACCGAGGACGACGGCGTCGACGCCCCCGAGATCCGAGACGTCGTCGACCGAGCGCGCGGTCGCGACCTTCCCGAGCTCGTTCAGCCGGTCCGCGATGGACGTCGCGATCCCGGCGGTGGACCCGTGCTTGCTCGCGTACGCGACGAGCACCGTCATCCGATCACCCCTTCGGTCCGCGCTCGCTCCGTTGCGTCTCCCGCATGGAGGTCGAGCATCCAGTGGTTGCAGTGCAGGATCCGCCCTCGGAAGTCGTAGTCGCCCTCACCGATCTTCGAGAACCCCAGGCTCCGGCACATCGAGTTCGAGCGCTGGTTGCCGGCCGTCGGGAACGCGTGCACGACGTCCCAACGCGCCTGCTCACGAACCCTCTCGAGGGCCGCGAGGACCGCACGTTTCCCGAGCCCGCGGCCCTGGTGATCGGGCAGCACCATCCAGCCGATCTCGGTGATGGGCTCCCCGTGCGCGTCGTGATCCCAGATGGCCACGGTGCCCGCCGGTTCGCCACCCTCATCCGGGATGATGGCCAGCACCCACACGCGGTCGGCCTCGGTGTCGGCGACGTCCTCGCGGAGCTTGTCCGCGAGCGGCTCCCTCGGCAGCGGCCCGCCGAGGTCCGCCATCATCCGCGGGTCGCAGTGGATCGCCTCGTACAGCGGGAGGTCATCGAGCGTGAGGTTCCGGAGCTCCATTGCGATCCCTCTCCCGACGGCGACCCCACCGTACGAGCGTCCTTCGGGCTTTGACGCCTGAGCACCATAGCCAAATACTCAAGGCTCGTTCGTATCGGAGGGCACGCGTTGCCCGCTTCAGGGCTGTCCGCCGGATGGCGGGCGCGGCCCGATCGGCGGCCACGCCTACACCGCTCGGGGTGACGTGCTCATCGGCCAAACCGACCGGCAGATTCGGGCTTTCGACGCATCCAGTGGCACTCTGACCGGCTCGATACTGAGGTCACCGAACGGCAACCAGGCCGCCTGTGGACACCGCCCGCGTGGGCTCTGTCCACCAGGATCCCGAGACGTCGGCCGACGGGGGCGAGATGCAGATCGTGTACGTGATGGAGGTCATCGACCCCGTCGAGAGAAGCGGCACCAGGTACGTCCGACGCTTTACGTACGAGACGCGCGAGGAAGCGTGGGCTCGGTACAGCGAGGCCATCCGGTTCGGCTTCGAGGCGTACGTCGAAGGGGTCGAGCGCTTGCGCGGCGCGCCGACGTCGCAGCACGGGCACGTCGCCACATCGTCGTCGGCCCCGGCGTCGCGCGTGCCCCGTGACGGCGTCGGCCACGCACGACCGCGCAGCGGCCAAGGTCGGAACCCCGCCGGCGGTGATGCCTTCAGCCTCCCGGGATCGACGAGCCGGTAGCCGTCGCCTCTGACCCGGTCATCCTGGCGGTGCGATCTCGCTCGCGATGGCCGTTCGCGCGATCTCGGACGTGGGCGCACCCTGACATCCACCGATCGCCGAGCGTCGACGCCGCGGCCAGGTAGCGGAGACGCCCGGTCATCACCGTATGACCGTGCCTGGACTCGTCCGCGTGACCGGCGTCTCGCGTCACTACTGCCGGCAGATGCGGCCGGCTGACTCGGTTGCATCCGACGCACCGGAGCCGCGCGATCGATTTCGGTCTCAACAGTGGGGCTTTCACGGGCGGACGGGCAGGAGATCGACGACCGAGGAGCCCAGAGCCAAGGCTAGGGGGGATAGGGGCGGGCGCATCGGGGGGCGGCTGTCTCATGGTGACCTAGGCCCGAGAGCCGTTGCCGCAGGCAAACGCACGCGTACGGTCGATCGACCACGACCCCCGCCTCGAGCGGCCTCACGCGGATCAAGACGCTCCAACGACGACTGAACCGACTCGCCACGACTCGTATCGCGCCCGCACGATCGGCGAATCATCGAGCACCGAGCACACATCGACAAGCTCGACGCCAGTGGTTCGCTTCAGGCTCGAGCCGCTGCTGCATTCGGGAGTACCCCGGTCCTGTATGTGTTGACCGCCACCTCGGCGGCAGACGCCGCCGCAAGGATGTCCTTCCTGAACGAGATGAACCGGCGCGACGGCGCCCTCGCCGGCAAGGCACGAGACGCGGAGGATCGGCTCAGGCGAGTGGAGGCCGAGGTCGTTCGGGCTCGACAGATCCTCGAGATGACGAAACAGAGCCTGGAGAGGGACCGGGGGACGCTCCGTCGCAGGATGGCCGAGTCGCGCACGCTTCTTGCTGAGCTCCACCAGAGTGTCGAGCAGATCCAGTACGAGATCTCACGCATCCGGCCGTTGGCCGTGTGTCCGGTGGCCGGACCGCACGCGATCGCCGACGACTTCGGCATCCTTCACCACCATTCGAAGAAGGAGGGCGGCACCCACGTCCACCAGGGCAACGACATCACTGCGGCGATGGGCACCCCGATCGTGGCGCCGTTCGACGGCGTGGCTGTTACGACCTCCAATGAGATCGGAGGACTCGCCGTGAAGGTGTCGAGATTCTATGCTCGTCTGTGCCTCAGGCACGATCCCCCCGGAACTTCCTGGGACTGGTCGGTACCTTCGCGTTCGTATCGCAAGGACTCCTCTACTGGTCGGGATTCTACGCTGGGCTGATCTCTTTCCGCGGCGCCTCAGCAGGGAGCCAGAGCCCCGCCGCACGTATAGCTGCAGGTATCTACCTCGCGCATGCGGCGATCGCGTTTTCCCTGCTAGCGCGCCGGGAGGGAGTCGAACCCCCAACCTTCTGATCCGTAGCAATCGGTGACCGAGCGCTGTGCTCGCACCTGAATCTCCTGATCAATCTCGACCCTGGGAGTTATCCGCTGTCTGAACGGGGAGATGGAGAGCAGGCCATCCGCAAGCGCCTCGAGGCTCTCCCGTCGGCGGCTCGCTCCGAACTCCTCCACGTCCTCCGCCACGCCGACCTCGAACGGCATGCATTCGCTCCCTATGGGGGCCAGGGAAGGATGAATCCTTCCCCCTGAGCCTGCCTGGGTCCTACCAGCATTGCCACACGCTGGTAACGTGCCGGCTCCGGCGGGTCGCACGCGCTTGTGCGTCGAGCTCGCGCGCCTGGCGACCTGTCGAATGACCCCCTCGGCGGGGCCGAAGTCCCGTCCCGAACAGGGCCGGCGGACCCGTGTGACGCGAAGGCGGACTCGCGAACCTTCCGCCAACGAGGGAGCGCCGAACCAGGCGTCGGACGCGGGCCAAGGGCCCGCGAGGGAGGCGAAAGGAGGAGACCATGCGCCGTCGGACCTTCGACCTTCTGATGTCGTTGGGGGGAGTCGTGGTCACGGTCGTCCTGCTTGTTGCGGGCACCCTGCTGCTGGTCGGGTGGAACTTCGCGAACACGCAGGTGCACGATCGGCTTGCCGCTCAGCGGATCTTCTTCCCGCCCAGGGGCGACGAGGCGCTCGCGGACCCGCAGATCGGGCCGTACCTGAACCAGTACGCCGGCCAGCAGCTGCTCACCGGGCCACAGGCACTCGCCTACGTGGATCACTTCATCGGGGTCCACCTCCAAGGAGTGGCAGGTGGGAAGACCTACTCGGAGGTGAGCGCGCTTGCGCGCGAGAACCCGGACGACCCGGAGCTTGCCGCCCAGGTGGAAACGCTGTTCCGGGGAACGATGCTCCGCGGGGCGTTGCTCGACGCCTACGCGTTCTGGACGTTCGGCCGGATCGCGCTCATCGCGGGCATCATCTCCTTCATCCTCGCGGGCGTGATGGCGATCCTGACGATCCTCGGGTTCATCCATCTCCGCCGGGTGCCTCCAACAGAGGAGGTGTTCGCGCCCGAAGTCGAGGACGCCTCCGCTCCGGCCTGAGCGCCTAGGCGCGAGTTCGAGCCGAGTCGCGATGACCAGACTCGGCTCGCGCGCGTCTCGAGGAGCGGACGGATCTCATCGGGGATCCCGCAACGAGCAAGCGCCGCAAGGACCTGGCAGACCGCCTTGGAGGTGGCCTTGGTGATGAGGCCGGCGGCCACGCAGGTACCGGGTGTGGTCGTCGACCCCGGTCACGACCTTAGCCTCGGTCCCGTCCTCCAGCTCGACCCCGCCCAACACGTCCATCTGCCACAGGTGCATCGGGCGGTCCCGCTCCCAGCGGCGGAACTCGTCGCGTCGCTTGCTTCGGCGACGCAGCTCGATCAGGCCGTGGCGCCGCAGGCACCGGTAGATGCTGGAGCGTCCGGGACCGGATGCACGTGGTCACGGCCAGCTGGTGCTCGATCCGACGCGGTCCCCAGCCGGGGTGCTCGCGGCGCAGCTCGCAGATCCGGGCCTGCAGCTCGGGGGGCAGCTCATGGGGACAGGAGCTCGGGCGGCGCGAGCGGTCGGCGAGGGCCGAAAGCCCGCCCTGCGCGTAGCGCGCGATCCACGCGTGGACGCTCTGGCGCGAGACGCCCAGGCGAGCGGCGACCTCGGTGACCTTCCAACCGTCCTTTACGACGGCCAACACCGCTTGGTACCGCTGCTCCATGACCGACAGCTCCACCAGCACGGCCCCAACTCCGTGGTCGGGGTTGTCACCGAGTTCGACCTGATCCGAGCTGCCCTGCGCGCTGACAAGGCATTGGAGACCACACTCGCCAAAGACATCATGACGAGGGACGTCGCCACCGTGGACGCAGATACGTCCCTGGAGGAGATCATGAAGGTCCTGGACGAGAAGAACATCATTCGGGTCCCGGTGACCGACCAGGGCAAGCTCGTGGGGATCATCTCGCGGTCCGACGTCCTGAGGACGATGATCGAACCAACGTTCCTACGGTTCCCCTGAGGTCGTCGGCGGTTCGCCGCGGAAAGGCTCGTTCTGAGTCACGACTCGTTCGGTCGAGTGCTTCCTGGGACCCGGCCTTCCGAGGCCGTCCTTGTATGCCGTTCAGGTGATGGGGTCGAACCCAGGGAGAGCCACAGCTACCTCCCGAACCGTCCCGTCGTGGGCAGCAGGAGTCATCGGCAAGTTCGGCCCGCGGTCACCCGGATCGGATGATGTTCGATGGAGTTGTCTGAGTTCTCCGAAGATGCCGCGCTACGCGGCGACGCGCCAAAGCCGGAGCCAGTCTGGCAGCGGACGCTCATGCACGACTCGCGTCGCAGCCGCGTTCTTTGCAGAGGGCTTCGGCGGCGGCAGCGGGTCGCACTCGACGTCAGGGCCGTCGCCTGGGAGCCGTGCGGGCAGTGCGCCGGTGGATAGGAAGTCGGCGATCGGTAGGTCGACGCACTTGTTCCCGGCCAGGGAGTTCGCGTGGTTGACGCCGTCGACGACGGCGATGAGCGAGGACTGCGGGAATAGGCTCCGGACGAAGAGAGCACCTTCGTACGGCGTCGCCGCGTCGAGTGTCTCGTTGATGATAAGCACCGGCGTTGAGTCGCCGATCACGTTGACGGCCGCGCTGGACGGTGATTGCCAGAACATGCACGGCGCGTTGAACCACCCGTTATTCCATGAGAACAGCGGCGCTTCCTTGTATGTGGCCCATACGTCGGCGCTGTAGTCCTCCCAGTTCGGCCAAGTTGCGTCGCTGCAGATTACGGCGAGGTAGACGGCGAAGCCATTGTCGTAGCCCGGGGCGTCCAAGGCCCGGAAGGCGTTGACGAGCCGTCTCGTCGCGTGCTGGTGAACCCAGCTCGAGAAGACCTTGCCGATGGGCTTCCACAGCCCCTGCGAGTATCCCGAGTACAGGAAGATGTCGTTCCATTCGGCGGGGCCCACGATGCCGCCGGCCGGGTGCCGCTCCAGCGCGCGTTGCGTTTCGAGGAAGAGTTGCGCGACGGCTTCCTCTGTCTTGCCGAGGTCATATGCGCGGTTGTGGCTCGCGAGCCACGCGAAGAAGATGTGGACGTTCCGGTCGAATCCAAGGTCTTGGTTCAGATTCGCCTCGTGCCACGCAGCGCTCGGATCAACGACGCCGTCGAATACGGCGCGCCGCATCTTTCCGGGGAACAGGGTTGCGTAGACCTGTCCAAGGTATGTTCCATACGAGAAGCCGTAGTAGTTGATTTGATCCGCGCCAAGCGCCTGTCGGATGCCATCCATGTCGCGCGCGACGTCGGCCGTGGTCATGTTGGGGAGAAGGTCCGGCTGCGCCGCCGAGCATGCGTCGGCATACTTCTCCGAGCGCTTCAGCCAGGTCGATTCGAGGGCATCGGTCCTCGGCACGTACCAGGGGCGGTCGCCATGGAAGTACTTCGGCATGCACGAAAGTGCTGGCCGGCTCGAGCCCACTCCGCGCGGGTCGAAGCCTACCCAGTCGTACGCTTTACCAGCCTCATTCGGGATGAATTGGCCAAGGATCGACAAGGTCAGGCCCGATCCACCGGGGCCGCCTGGGTTTACGAGCATGACGCCCTGATACTCGTCGTCCGGCACTGAATGCTGGACGCGCGAGAGTGCGAGTTCGATCTGCTCTCCGCTCGGGTCGCCATAGTCAAGGGGAACTGAGAGCGTTGCGCACTGGGCGTCGAATTCACGCAGGTCACGGCTACTGCACCTGCCCCAGTCGATACTGTCGACAGCCGCGAACGTTGGACTGCTACCGCTATTGGTCTCGGCGGACACGGAGCCGGTGGCGAGAGCGACCAACGCCGCGCAGACGACGACTGCACCGAGCTTCTTCATGCCTCTCCCTCCCAGAAGGGCCTCATCGTTCGGCGGTGGGTATAGCACGAACGATGCTGGGCGTGCCATGCGGCGCAAGCTCCGCCAGTGCGCTGAGGGCTCCTCGGTGCGCCAGCTCAGCCGGCCTCCCGCAGCATCCCCACGAGCACCGCCCGCAGGTACGGGTCCTCCTCGGCGTCGATCAGCAGCTCGGCGAACGTCCGCGTCCTGGGGTTCCCGTAGAACTCGCCGATCCGGTCGGCGCGGTCGAAGTCGGGCAGCGTCAGGACGTGGAGCAGCTCTGCGCGGGGAGCGGGACCGAGGGCATCGAGGCGTTCACGGAACTGTCGCTCGACCTGCTCCTGGTCCACGGGACCCGACGCTAGCACCCAAGGGCGATGGGGCGCTTGGCCTTGGTCGCCGAGGTGTTCAGCGATGACTGAGTCCGAGAAGGCGATCCTCCGCGCCGAGAAATACATCGAGGCGTTGCAGTCGGAGAACGAGGGCCTCCAGGAGCAGCCGCTGGCGCTGGCCGACGCTTCGGCAGCCAAGAGGAGCAAGGCCGCCGGATAGCCGATGGCCGACGGCGAGACCTGGGTCCGGTGCGACGTGGTCGGATGCGAGGCCCAGATCGCCTCCAGCCAGGGGCGGCGGATCTGCTCGACCCACGCCCGCAGAACCCTGCGTCCGTACATGCCCCGAGACCCCGAACCCCCGAGGGGCCATCTGAGGCCGTCGGGAACGCGCTTGATGTTGCACGAGACGCGCGAGGAAGTTGGAGAACACCGCTGGTCAGAGCCTCGATGAACTTCGCGCGCCGCGCGCGGGATCCCGTGGCAGCAGGAGATCCTTCCGGACCCCAACTCCACGACCGTCCGTTCGCACTTCGTTAGCACTTAGCAGTTCAGGCGCTCAGGTCTGCGGAGAAAAGGCCCTCTGACCAGCGCGCCGGGAGGGAGTCGAACCCCCAACCTTCTGATCCGTAGCTATCGGCGCTCCAGCGCTGTGCATCCATTGCATGGAGGCACGACGTGCGCGAGCGGAAGCGACCTAGTTATCCGCTGTGCGCGCCCCGATGGCCGAGAGTCGGTGTGGTGTGGACGAACACATGACGCCGACGGAAGGCGGCGACGGCCCACCTTCCCGAATCCATCGGGGTGCCTGCACCCTCCTCATGGGGGCGGGAACGTCCCATTGACGCGTGGCGCTCCCCTCCTTGGACCACCGGCCGACGGGTGGGACCATCCGGGCGTGAGCAGGTCATCCGTTCGAGCGTTGGCCAGCGGATCGTTCGTTCTCTCGGCGGTCCTGTCGGCCGGCGCCGCCGTGTTCCTCGTCCTTGCCTGGGACACGCCGCTGCGGCCGACCGAGTTCGGGACCAGGGGGTATGCGATCGCCTGGTCCATGGTCATGGGTGGCGTCGGCGCCGTCCTGGCCTCCCGGCGGCCGAAGAACCCGATCGGATGGATCTTCTGCGGCCTCGGCCTGGTGGCCGGGGTCCTCGCGTTCGCCACCGAGTACGCGCGGTGGGCGCTCGACGTCCGCGGCGGGGTCCCGCCGGCAGGGGTCTACGCGGCGTGGCTGGTGGAGTGGATATGGATTCCCCTGATCACCGGCGTCGCGATCGTCGCGGCGATCTTCCCGGATGGCCGGTTCCTGTCCGTCGGATGGCGCAGGGCGATGTGGGTGGGGATCGCGATCAGCCTCGTGCCAACGACACTGAACGCCCTGATCCCTCACCTCACGGTGTTCGCGGGGGTCGACAACCCGCTCGGCATGGAAGGCCGGCGCGTTCAGAACGCGGCCGCGGCCTCCACGACGCTGATGCTTCCCATCTTGTTGGTGGGTGCGGCATCGATCGTGCGCCGGTTCCGGCGCTCCCGCGGCGAGGAACGACTCCAGCTGAAGTGGCTGACCCTGTCCACGATCACGGTCGCCTCGGTGTTCGCAGTTTACGGCGTGCTGGTGATCGTGCAGGGCACGGCGTCGCTAGAGGGTCGCCACCTGGTGTGGCTGGTGTGGCTGGAGAACCTGACGGTCCTAGCGTTCCTCGCCGTGCCCGTCTCGGTCGCGTTCGGTGTCCTGAAATACCGCTTGTACGACATCGATATCGTCATCAACAAGGCGGTCGTGTACGGCGCGATCGCGGTGTTCATCACGGGCGTCTACCTCGTCGTGGTGATCGGGATCGGATCGCTCATCGGCTACGCGAGCAACCCGGTTCTTTCGGCGATCGCCGCCGCCATCATCGCGCTGGCGTTCCAGCCAGCGCGCCGACGAGCGCAGCGGCTAGCCAACCGGTTCGTGTACGGCCGGCGCGCGACCCCGTACGAAGTCCTGTCGCAGCTCTCCTCTCGGTTCGCGAACACGTATTCGCTCGACGACGCCCTTCCGCGGCTGGCGCGCGTGTCCGCGGAAGCGGTGGGGGCCGAGCGAGCCACGGTCTGGCTTACTGGCAGCGGACTCCTGCGCCCTACGGCGTCCTGGCCGAGCGACGACGGCGTGGCTCCCCTCCCCATGTTCGGTGACGATCTCCCACCGTTCAGGCCCCGGGAGACCGGATTTCTCGTTCGCCACCAGGGGGACTCCCTCGGCGCCATCTCGGTGGTCATGCCTGCGAGCGAGCCGTTGGGGCCGACCCAGGGCAAGCTCCTCGAGGACGTAGCCGCGCAGGCGGGCCTCGTGCTGCGAAACGTCGGGTTGCTAGAGGACCTTCGCGCGTCCCGCAAGCGGATCGTCGCCGCGCAGGACGAGCGGGCCAAGAAGCTGGAACGGGACATCCACGACGGCGCCCAGCAGCAGCTCGTCGCGCTCTCGGTCAAGCAGAGGCTGGTGGCCACGTTGGTGGGCACCGATGACGAGCGCGCCCGTGCGATGCTCGACGAGCTCCAGCACGATACGACCGACGCGCTCGAGAGCCTGCGCGACCTCGCACGAGGCATCTATCCGCCGCTTCTCGCGGACAAGGGTCTGGCTGCCGCCCTCCAGGCGCAGGCCCGCAAGTCGCCGGTGCTCGCCTCTGTCGAAGGCGACGGCTTCGGGCGCTTCCCTCAAGAGATCGAGGCGGCCGTGTACTTCTGCTGCCTCGAGGCCCTGCAGAACGCCGCCAAGTACGCGTCGGCCGCAAGCGTGACGATCGCGCTGTCGGCGTCCAACGGCGACCTGACGTTCTCGGTCGCGGACGACGGCGTCGGCTTCGACCCCACGACCACCGCTCGAGGCGCCGGCCTGACCAACATGCGGGACCGGCTCGAGGCGCTCGGCGGCACGTTCGAAATCCACTCAGCACCGAACCGCGGGACGACCTTGCGAGGCCAGATTCCCGTGCCGCCGACATGAGTCCGTCAACAAGCTCGCGCCAGCCATCTCCTCGACGAGCCCCGTAGGTTGCCTTCACGCCGTCACACTTATCGACCGCTGTGCAAGCGGTGCGCGTCAAGGCGACGGAGCGTTTCCCCTGCTAGCGCGCCGGGAGGGAGTCGAACCCCCAACCTTCTGATCCGTAGTCAGATGCTCTATCCATTGAGCTACCGGCGCTCCGCTACAGCATACCGACGAGGTCCAGACCTCCTCCCGGCCCGACCCGGTTGATGCCAAGGGCGGGCCGATATCCGGTGGTGCTCGAAACGCACGCCGCGCGTCGAACAGGAACGGAACGAGTCGTTCAACGCTCGGTTACGGGATCCGCTCCCCGACCTTCGTCGGGCGAACGGTCCCGGCTGGGGAACACACGGTGCGGTTCGTCTACGACCCTTTCCCCGGTACGACGTCATGCTGTTGATCGGGCCGCTCGCGCTGATCGGCCCGGCCGTCGCGCCCGGCCGTCGCGCCCGGCCGCCTGCGGTCACGCCGCGTCCGCGCCCCCTGACTCGGCGCTTTCACCGGATCGCACCCGACGGCTCAGGAGTGCCTCCCCGGCTGTCGAGGCCCCTGTGCCATGCTTAGCCGGATGCCCAGGGAGAGCTCGGCCGCGGGGAGCTGGCGCCGCGAGCTCGCGAACGCGTTGCGTGACAAGCGCGCCACCGTGGGCGTGGTGGGGCTCGGCTACGTCGGGCTCCCGATGCTCGTCTGCGCCGCGCGGGCCGGGTTCCGGGCCGTCGGTCTGGATGTCGATCCCACGCGTGTCGAGGCGCTGTCCGAGGGGCGTTCGTACGTCTCCGACGTCCCGAACGAGGTGCTGGCCGACATCCGGTCGAGTCTTCGGGTTTCGACGAAGCCGAACGTGCTCCGCACATGCGACGTCGTCCTGATCTGCGTTCCGACGCCCCTGACCGATCACAGCCCCGACCTCGGGTACATCGAACGGGCCGGACAGGCCGTCACGAAGTCGCTTCGACGCGGCGTCCTGGTCGTCCTCGAATCGACGACCTACCCGGGAACCACCGAGGAGGTCCTCCGACCGATCCTGGAGGCCTCGGGCCTGCGAGCGGGACGAGACTTCGCCCTCGCCTACTCGCCCGAGCGTATCGACCCCGGACGCGAGCTCGATCACATCGCGAAGACCCCGAGGATCGTGGGAGGACTCACCAAGGGCGACGGCGAGCTCGCGGCCCGCTTCTATCGATCGTTCATCCACGAGGTCGAACTGGTCTCGACGCCCCGAGAGGCCGAGATGGCCAAGCTGATCGAGAACACGTTCCGCAACGTGAACATCGCGCTCGTGAACGAGCTCGCGTTCCTGTCCAGGGATCTCGACGTCGACCTGTGGGAGGCGATCGGCGCGGCGTCCACCAAGCCGTACGGCTTCATGCCGTTCTGGCCGGGGCCGGGCGTGGGAGGACACTGCATCGCGATCGACCCCTCATACCTGTCGTGGCGCGTCGGGCAGCGCACCGGTCACCGGCTGACCTTCGTCGAACACGCCCAGGAGGTCAACGCGAAGATGCCGGGCTTCGTCGCCCAGCGCGTATCGCAGGCGCTCAACGACCAGGGGAAGCCGCTGCGCGGCTCGAAGGTGCTGGGCATCGGCGTGACCTACAAGCAGGACGTCAACGACGTCCGCGAGTCGCCCGCGCTGATCGTCCTGGAGCGGCTGTGGGCGGACGGGGCCAAGGTGGAGTATCACGACCCGTTCGTGCCGTCGCTCGAGCTGGCGGGCAGGCGGTTCGGGTCGAAGGCGCTCACCCCCGAACGCCTTGCGGCGCAGGACGCGGTGGTCGTGCTCACGGCACACTCGTCGGTCGATTTCGCCGAGGTGGTCAGGCACTCGCCGCTGGTCGTCGACACGCGCGGCGTGACGCGCGGCCGGCATCCGAACGTCGTCCGGCTGTGAGGGTCCTCGTGACCGGCGCGCACCGTACACGACGACCTCGTCGGACAGACTCAGCGCTCGTCCGTTTCGGCCACGGCCGGCGCGGGGTCGGTCACGGCGCCCGCTCGAACGTCGCGCTCGGAAGGGCGGCCCGCTCGCTCCGGACCACGTCGGCGACGATCCGATCGAGCCCGAGGGTCGGCCGCCATCCCGTGAGCGCCTGGATCTTCGAGATGTCCGGGACGCGCCGCTCCATGTCCTCGAAGCCCTCCTCGTACGCCTCTTCGTAGGGGATGTGCACGACGCTCGAGGTTGATCCGACGGCGTTGATGACGATGCGGGCCAGGCGGTTGATCGACAGCTCGTACGGCGCACCGACGTTGAACACATCGCCGACCGCGCCCGGATGGTCCAGCAGCGCGACGAGTGCTTCGACCGCGTCCACGACGTGGCAGAAGCACCGGCGTTGCTTGCCGTCGCCGTACACGGTGAGGTCGTCTCCCTCGAGCGCCTGACGCACGAACCGAGGCATGACCATCCCGAACTCGCCCGTCTGACGCGGGCCGACGCAATTGAACAGGCGCGCGACGATCGAGGGGACGCCGCGGTCGCGCCAGTACGCGCGGGCGAGGATCTCGTCGACCGCCTTGCTCGTCGAGTACGACCACCGCGCCTTGAACGGCGACCCCAGGATGCGATCGGCGTCCTCGTGCAGCGGACCGGACGCGTTCTTGCCGTAGATCTCGGAGGTCGATGTGATCAGGATCGTGCGACCCGAGGACGCGGCGGCTTCGAGCACGATCTCGGTCCCGCGGATGTTCGTGAGGAGCGACTCGAGCGGCCGTTCGACGATGAGCTTGACGCCCACCGCCGCCGCGAGGTGGACGACCACCTCGGCCTCGTCCACCAGTTCGCTGACCGAGGGATGATCGAGGATCGTTCCACGAACGAGCCTGAACCGAGGATCGCCATCGAGGTGCGTGACGTTGCGCAGGGACCCGGTCGACAGGTCGTCCAGCACCACGACCTCGTCGCCCCTTCCGATCAGCCGATCGGCGAGGTGCGACCCGATGAATCCGGCACCGCCGGTGATGAGGTAGCGCATGGTCCTCCTGCCCGTCCGGGCCGAGTCATCGTAGTGGGCCACGACGCCCGAGTGGGGTCGGCCGGACTGACTACGCTACGTTGCGGGGTCGTTCGGCATGTGCATAGATTCCCGAAGCGAGCAACCTGCCGGCGAGTGAGCATGACGAGGGGGAAGGCATAGACCGAGCGAACGCACGTTCGCGCCGTGGCGCCCAGCGCAGGCGAGCCGACAGGGCTGACCGGTCGCGCATCGCGCGCTTCCGTTCGCTCCCACCCTCTGATCGAACCCTGTTCCTGATCGCCCTGCTGGCGATCGCCTCGGTTCGCGTGGGCCTGTGGTTGACGTCGTTCCGGCGTTTGCATCGTTCCCTCGCGCGGATCGCGCGTCCGACCGGATCACCCGATCCGACCCCGGGCGAGGTCGATCGGATCGGATGGGCGGTCGGCTCGGCGGCTCGGTTCGTCCCGGACGCGACCTGCCTGCCGCAGGCGCTGGCCGCCGAGGCGATCCTTCGTCGCCGGGGACACCCGGCGGATCTGCGGCTCGGCGTGACCCGCGGCCCGGACGGGGTCGAGGCGCACGCATGGGTGGAGTCCTACGGCAGGGTCATCGTGGGTGACGGCGACCTGGACCGGTTCGAGCCGCTCGAAGCTTCAGACCCTGCTCGCTCCGGCTAGGGCCAGACGTTGTCGGGGGTTCGGGCGGCAGCGCGCCGGCCCTTGCCGTTCGAGCCTTCGTCGCCCGTGCCGGAGTCTTCGTGCCGGTAGTGGTAGCGGTAGGCGTAGGCGTACCGGCCCGCATACGAGTAGTAGCGTGCCTTCGAAGGGTCGAAGCGGTTCAGGACCGAGCCGATCACGTTTCCCGCCCACCTGTTCGAGCTGGTCGATCGCGTGTGACGCCGCTCCCGCCGGTCGTCGTGTCGGCGTCCACGACCACCACGACGCCGTCGACCCGTGGAGCGACGATCATCGCGTCGCTGACGACCAGCGCCGGCGGAGTGTCGATGACGACGTAGTCGGCGCTCGAACGCAATTGCCTCAGCAGCGACTCCATCTCGTCCGAGCTGAGGAGCTCGGCCGGGTTCGGAGGCACCGGCCCGCTGGTCACGATGCGCAGCGAGTCGAGACCCTCCACCCGCCGGGCGACCTCGGCGAGCTGCGCCTGACCGGCGAGGACCGAGGAGAGTCCCACCTCGTTGTCCAGGCCGAAGAACCGGTGCAGCCGAGGCTTACGCAGATCGGCCGAGAGCGCCATGACCCGCTTGCCCGTGAGCGCGAGCGTGGTGGCGAGGTTGGCGACCGTCGTGGTCTTGCCCTCGCCCGCGAGCGGGCTGGTCACCGAGATGACCCGCATGCTTCCGTCGCGCGAGATGAACTGCAGGTTCGTGCGCAGCGAGCGGTAGGCCTCGGCGGCCGGGCTCCCGGACGCGGACGTCGTGACGAGCCTCGTCTGCGCTCGCTTCCGCCAGCCAGGGACCTCCGGCACGACGGCCAGGACCGGCGCTCCCACGGCGGCCTCGAGCTGGGCTCGGCCGTGGATCCGGTCGTCCATCCGCTCGCGCAGGAACGCGAACCCCACCCCGAGCACCAGGCCGGCGACGAAGCCCAGGGCCGCGTCCTGGCGGTGGTTCGGGCTCGATGGCGACGTCGGGACCTCGGCCGGCTGGATCAGCGTGCCGGGCGTGATGTCGGGCGCGACCAGGGACGCGACCTGGGTGTTCAGGCCCGCGATCTGACTCGAGAGCTGGTCGACCTCGTTGGCCGCGACGGTCTCGTCGGAGGACCCGGCCGGAGCGGCCTCCAGGGCCGTCTGGGCGTCCTCGAGGTCGCTCTTCAGCTCGTTGATCTGGGTCTGGATCGCCTGTCGGGCCTGTGCGTACGCGGCGACCGCGACCCGGGTTCGGTACGTGAGGTAGGCGTTCGCGAACGCCTGTGCGCCGTCCCGCGCCGTCTCGGGATCGGGGTGGGAGTACCCGATCTGCAGGATCTGGGTGTTGGTGGGCACCTCGACCGAGAGCGTTCCCGACCCGGCCCCGCCCTCCATGGCCTTGTCGGCCAGGACCGCGACCGCGGCCGACTGCACGACGTGGATCTCGTTGTCCATGTTCGCCAGCGTCCAGTACGGGTTCGTCGTCAGGATCTGGCTCGCGGTGAGAGGTGTCACCTGGACCTCGGCCGTCGAGGAGTACATCGGGGTGCGCCGGTAGCTGAAGAACAGCGCCGATCCCGTCGTCAGCGCGACGATCAGGAGGATGCTCCACTTCCTCCGCCACAGGACCCCGAGGATCGCCCTGAAGTCGAACTCGGATGTGGACGTGTCAGCCATCGAGCGGGTCCTCCCGGACGTTCAGGATACCGGGGCCGTCGACGGCCGCAGGGGGGGACTCGAGGACGTCTTCCGCCTCGGGGATCTCGATCAGGTCGTCCGACCCGATCTCGGCGGTCGGAGCCCGCGGATGCTCGAGCCGGAGCATGGCCAGCAAGGCACCGCCCGCGAGCGCGGTGGCCACGATCGCCCCCGCGACCACGGTTCCCTCCGAGGCGACGAACAGTCCCAGCGCCAGGATCGAGCAGGCCGCCTGCGCCGCGATCGCGACGAGCGCGACCTGGACATGCGTGAGGCCCCTGGCCGCGAGACGGTGGGACGTGTGATCGGTCCCTCCTCGCATGACCGGCCGCCCGTCGCGGAACCGCGCGATCACGACCAACGTGGTGTCGAACAGCGCGACGGCGAGCGCGAGGACCGGGACGGCGACCCGGATCACGCCCGCTTGCCCGATCAGGTCGAGGTTGAGCCCGATCGCCGCGAGCAGGAACCCGACGAGCAGCGATCCCGCGTCCCCGAGGAAGACCCTGGCGGGCGGGAAGTTGTGGGGGAGGAACCCCAGGCACGCGCCCGCGAGCGCGACCGCCAGGGACCCGACGAGATAGTGGTTCTCGTACGCGGAGATCCCGAAGAACGCGAACGCGGACATGGCAGCGACGCCGGGGGCGAGCCCGTCCATGTTGTCGAGCAGGTTCAGGGCGTTGGTCACGACCACGACCCACACGATCGTGAGCGGCAGGTCCAGGACCGCCGTGCCGAACACCCCCCCGCCGCTCCCCGTCACGTACAGGGCGACCGCCGCGGCGGCCTCCACGGCGAGCTTGACCGGGGGTTGGAGCCCTCGGACGTCGTCGACCAGGCCCAAGCAGGCGATCGCGATGGCGGCCACCAAGATGGTCGCGATCTGGATCGAGCCCCCCGCCGCGACGATCCCCGTGACGCCGAGCCCCGCCGCGACGGCGGCACCGCCGAGATACGGGGTTGGATCGACGTGGGTCTTGTGAGGAGCCGGATGGTCGACGAGGCCGAGCCGGATCGCGGCTCTGGCGACGAAGGGCGTCGCGAAGAGGGTGACCAGGAGCGGGATGCCGAATGCGAGGCCGTACCGGACGGCGTCCGGGAGCTCATTGAAGCGCTGGAGCATCCGCCGGATGCTACGGCCGTGGCCCTCCGAGGGCAACGGATCGGGCGAAGATGTCCTCCAGGATCCGGCGGTAGGCCTCGGTAGCCCTCGGCCGGTCGAAGCGCTCCTCGAACGCCTTTCGGGCGTTCCGGCCCATCTCGCCGAGGTCGGAGTCCCGCATCCGCAGGATGCCCTCGGCCAGGGCGTCGGGATCGTCGGGCTCGACACGGATCCCGCACCCGTGCTCCTCGGCGATGAGGGCGGGTTCGGCGCCGGCCTCCACCGCGGCGACGTACGGCCTGCCGGCCGCGAGGATCCCGTAGACCTTGCTCGGGACGATGTAGCCGGCCAGCCCCCGGCGCAGGCCCACGACGTGCACGTCGGCCGCCCCCAGCGAGTCCGAGAGCGTCTCGTAGGGCTGGGTGGGCAGGAACTCGACGTTGCGCAGCCCCCGGCGGCGCACGTCGGTCTGGAGCGCCGCCTTCGCCGCGCCCTCGCCCACGATCGCGAACACGATGTCCGCCTTCGTCGACGAAGGCGGTCGGCCGCTTCGACCAGCGACCCCAGCGATTGCGACAGGCCCACGTTGCCCGAGTGCATCACGACGAACCGGTCGTCCCACCCCCGCTCGGCGCGGAGCACCGACGGCCCCTCGAGCGGTCGCACCACCGAGCCGTCCGCCCAGTTGTCGATGACGACGACGCGCGATCGGGGTCCGTCGAGCTCGGCCAGGCGTCGTTCCATGTCGCGGCCGATGGCGATCACGCGTTCGGCCCGCCGACGGAGCGAACGGTTCAGCGCGTCGAGGAACCGAACGAGCGAGCGGCTCCTGATCCTCCCCAGGACGACCCCCACCTCCGGGAAGACGTCCTGGTTCACGTACACGAACGGGACGCGCCGCACGGCGCTCACCGCCGCGGCGGCCACGGCGACCAGCGGGGGATCGGTCATCGCCACCACGACGTCGGGGCGCGCGACGCGCATCGCGCCGACGAGGCTCGCCGGGAGGTAGGTCGCGTAGTTCGCCAGGCGCGCCGCCATCCCCTCGCTGCGGTCGAACGACGTCGACCACACGCGGGCGACGTGCACGCGCTTGTGACGCTCCTGGGAGACCAGGCCGCTGGAGCGGATCGGGTACTGCGGGGTCGTAGCTCGGCCGCCCGGTGACGACGTAGACCTCGTGGTGCTCACTCAGGTCCTCGCACAGCTCGGTCAGGAGCCGGCTGGTTGCGGAGCGATCAGGATGGAAGTACTGGTTGAGGACGAGGATCCGCATCCGCCCGCTGCTCCCTGTACCACTCGACGGTCCGGCGAAGGCCGTCGTCATGGATCCGGTCCCTCCGCGCCCTCCGGCTTCTCGGCGTAGAAGTCTCCCAGGACCAGGACGTCCATCTTCGTCCGCAGGAACGTGTCGACCGCCTGCTCGGGCGTGCAGCAGATCGGCTCGTTCTCGTTGAACGACGTGTTCAGCAGGACCGGCACGCCGGTCCGTGCCTCGAACGCCTCGATGAGCGCGTAGTAGCGCGGGTTCTGGTCCGGTCGGACCGTCTGCAGGCGGCCGGTCCCGTCGACGTGGGTCGGCGCCGGGATCTCGGCGACCTTGTCGGGACGCACCGGATACGTCATCAGCATGAACGGGCGACGGCTCCGTCCTTCGTGAAGTAGCTCGCCGGTCGCCTCCTCGAGCACGACGGGAGCGAACGGCCGGAACGGCTCCCGGTGCTTGATCCGCGCGTTCAGGACGTCCTTCATCTCCGCCCGGCGCGGGTCGACGAGGATCGAGCGGTTCCCGAGCGCCCGCGGTCCGAACTCCATCCGGCCCTGGTACCAGCCGACGACCTTCCCGTCGGCGAGCGCGTCGGCGGTCCGGGAGAGGATCTCGGGCTCGGGGAGCTCCGCGTAGGCCACCCCGGCGTCCTCGAGCGCCTGCTTCATCCGGGCGTCGCCGAACTCCGGCCCCCAGTACGCGTGGTCCATCACGAACCCGCGAGGCCGGCCGAGGACCTGATGCCACACGTGGTAGGCGGCGCCGACGCTCGTGCCGCCGTCGTACGCGGCGGGCTGGATGTAGACGCGCCGGAACGGCGTCTCGTCGAAGATCTTGCCGTTCACCACGCAGTTGAGCGCCACGCCGCCGGCGAGGCAGAGATCGTCGATGCCCGTTCGCTCGTGGAGCTGCCGCAGCATCCCGAGGACGACCTCCTCGAGCCGTCGCTGGAGGGACGCCGCCACGTTCTGGTGGTGCGGCTCCAGCGGCCCGTCGCCGCGAGCCGGGCCGAGGTCGCGTTCCATCGCCGGACCCCAGAGCGGCGGCAGCTCGGGCGACCCGCCGTCCCACGTCATCGCGGCGCCCTCGACGTGGTGCCGGAAGTAGTCGAGGCCGAGCTCGTAGCCGAGGCCGTCGCTCCGGACGATCCGGCGGAAGACGTCCAGGTGCTCCGGCTCCCCGTAGGAGGCGAGGCCCATCACCTTGTACTCGTCGCCGTACTTCGGGAAGCCGAGGTACTGCGTGACGGCCGTGTAGAAGACGCCGAGGGAGTGGGGGAACGCGACCTCCCCGGCGATCTTGAGGTGGTGACCCTCCCCGACGCCCCACATCGCGCTCACCATGTCGCCGAAGCCGTCGATCGAGAGGACGGCCGCCCGTTCGAACGGCGAGACGTAGAACGAGGAGCCGATGTGCGCGAGGTGGTGCTCGACGAAGTGCGGCTTCGCGCGGAGCGCGGACTCGGGGACGCCGAGGCCCTCCGCCAGCGTGGCCTTGGCTCGGAGGATCTTCCGGAGGTTCGAGGCCCGCTTGGCCGCCACCTGCCGGCCGGCGCGGTCCTTCAGGGCGTGGACCACCCGGCGTCCGAGGTTCGCGCGGGGGTTGCGGGACAGGGCGAAGTGGTCGATGTCCTCGGGTCGGAGACCCGCGGTCTCGAGGCAGTAGCGGATCGAGCGGTGGGGGAACGAGGTGTCGTGCTTGATGCGGGTGAAGCGCTCCTCCTCGACGGCGGCCACGAGGTTGCCGTCGACGATGAGCGCCGCTGATGCGTCGCCGTGGTACGCGTTGATCCCGAGGATGTTCACCGAGCGGCCCCAGACCCCTACGCGAGGACGGTGCGCTAGCCTACCGGCGAGGCCCGGCCAGGGCCAAGGACCGGCGATGTCCAAGACCTCTCGAACCGAACCCGGAACCGCGATCCCGCCGAGGATCGCACCGGCCGCGCTCGCGCTGTGGGCGCAGGCCGAGGCTCGGAAGGTGGCGAACGATCTCGGTGGGATCGGGATCCCCGTGCTCATGCTCAAGGGCCCGGATCTCCAGATGCGGTTGTACGGGACACCGGTGGCTTATGCGAGCGGCGACGTCGACGTGCTCGTCCCGAGGTCGCATGTCGAGCGGGCTCGCGCGGCCCTTGGTCGGAGCGGCTGGATCTTCAGCACCGACAACGGGGTGCTGTGGCGCCAGTCGAGAGCGGCGTCCTTCGACCGCGACGGGTTCCGGCTCGACCTTCACTGGGGCCTGCACGCGGCGCACCTGCCTGCATGGAGCCTGCGGAGCCTCGAGCGGCGTCTGTGGGCGGGCGCGACCCGCGGCTCGAGCGGCATGCTGGAGCCCGACCCGGAATCGCTCCTCGTGTTCCTCGCTGTCCATGTCGTCGGCCATCGCTTCGAGCGTCCGCAGTGGACCGAGAACGTGAAGCGGGCGGCCGAGCTCGTGTCGGACTGGGATCGGGTGTGGGTCATCGCCCGGGAATCTCGGGTCGAGGGCGCGGTGCGGCGAGCCCTTGCTGCAGAGGAGCAGGACACCAGGGTGCCGTTGCTGGACGGAGTCTCCGGCCAGGCGATCGAGGCGCTCACCTGGGTCGGTCGAGGGCACTTCCTGTCGGCTAACGCGCGAGAGGCGATCAAGGAATGCCTCGCGCTGCGGCGGGAGGGATACGGTCTCCTCGGGTGGGAGAAGATCCGCTCGGTGCCGTTCGCGGGGAGGGCCTTCCTCGTCCCGAACGGTGTCTTCAAGCCGAGGAAGGTCTCACTTCCACTCGTTGAACTGGGCCTCGAAGCCATCGCGGACAAGACCGGCCCTCGTGTGGTTGAGGTCGGCACCGGGAGCGGCGCGATCGCGCTCACGATCGCCGCCGAGCGACCCGACTCGAAGGTGTACGGAATCGACGTATCGCATAGAGCCATCGCCTGGGCGCGGCGCAACGGGCGCCGGCTGGGGGTTGAGAACGTCCGCTTCCTCCACGGCAGCCTCCTCGAGCCTCTTCCGGCTTCGGCGGCTGCTCGCGTCTCGCTGGTTGTCGCGAACATCCCCTTCATCCCTCCGAAGGACGGCCCTGCCATGGCCGGTGTTGGGCCCATGTCGACGATCACGGGGCCGAGCGCGGACGGCCTTGCGTTCGTCCGGGATCTCGCGACGCAGGCGATGCATGCTCTTGAGCCCGGTGGCCGCCTCATGCTCCAGCTGGCGGATTGGCAGTGGCAGGTCCTACAGGAAGAGCTGGACGCCTTCGGCTACCGGTTCATTGACCATCGTCCGGGGGTTCCCGCGTTCGGGGTCGCAGAGTGGAGCCCCGATTGACGAGGTTCCGCATCCCACCGGGGGTGCTTCGCGCGACCGTGGGTGGCGAGGAGGTACTCCTCAACCAGGACACCGGTGTCTACCACCTCGTGAACCCGACTGGCCGGTCGCTCATCAGAGCGTTCGAGAGCGGCGAGTCCCTCGAGGGAGCGATCCAGGCGCTCGCACGCGATACGGGAGAAGGCGAGCAACGGGTAGCGGACGATGCGTCCGCATTCGTGGACGGGATGGTTGAGCGCGGCCTGCTCGAACGAATGTCCGACCCGGCGTGAGCGGCATCGTCGGGCTTTCGACCCGGTCGGCGCAGAGCCATCCCATCTCCGAAGGGCTGCGCGAGCCGCGCATTATCGAGGAGAGGTACATGTTCGCAGCTTTGGCCGTATTGCACTCGGTTGCTACGTCAACAAGGTTGGGGCATCGCAGTTCGTCGAACGCGCTGGAAGCGCTCTGGTCGCGGATGCTCGGATCGACGCAGCTCTCCCCGGGTCGGTATCTGCAAGGTTGGCCGTTCGGCATTCGGGAGTTGAACTCCTGGCTGCGGTACTGGACGAAGAAGGGCCGCAGGGCTTGGATGGCCTGGCTGCTGACTTTGCGCTCGCGCGGTGGGACTTGGAGGGCGAGGAGCTCTTACTAGCACGCGATGCTTTTGGCCTACGACCACTCTATTGGGCGCAAGCCGGCGACCGTCTGGGATTTGCCCCTGAGCCCTCCGTCCTACTCGCGCTAGGGCTTGCGTCCGGCGACCTAGATGTGGGTGTGGTCTCACATCGGCTGGCCGGTGTCGACCCTGCGGGTGAACGAACTCCTTTCGCCGGCATCTCCAGGGTTCCGGGCGGTCGTTGGGTCACATTCAAAGGTTCGCAGGGACGCCGCATCGATCGTTGGTTCAAGCCAGAGCTCGTCCCCGTGGAAGACCTGACCCTCCACGAAGCATCCGAGGCCGTCCGTGAGGCCGTGGTCGAGTCGGTGACGGCGCGTTCGCACGGTCAGAGCCTCGGCATCTCGCTCTCTGGGGGCCGCGATTCTGCGGCGGTTGCGATCGCGAGCCAACTCGCAGGCGTACGGGCGACTTGCATCACTTTGCGCTTCGAGCCAGACAGTGTCCCGCCCGAAGGGGCCGCCGCGCGTGCCATGGCGCACTCGGCCGGGCACGATTGGCGCGAGGCTGTCATCGACACGTCGGTGACGGTGAACGACTTGTTGGCAATCCCCAACCTCGCAGGTAGTCCGGTGGGTTTCCCGTTGTTTCCAGGTGCGGTGGGGAGGAGGAACGCCTTCCAGCGAGAGGGAGTGGGCGTCGTGCTTGACGGTCAGGGTGGCGATCCTCTCTTTGCCGCTCCGCCCTTATCCATCCTTGATGTGATGCGATCGGGCCGGTTCCGCGCCTCCGTCCGCGCGGGTAGAGCCTATCGACGCCAGACCGGGCATTCATATGGGCCCATCTTGAAGTCAGTCCTTCGGGGTGTTGCCCCGATGAGATTGATCGCGTTCCGGGATCGATATCGGCGAACACCCCCTTGGTCCGCTGCGCCCAAGACCCTGGGGCCCCTCTCTGGAGTGAGGAGTTCGCGTGAGATGCTTGTCCGCTTCCTTCGGTACCTCGGTGGGAGCGACTTCCTGGAGATGTCGGAGCAGCTTTTCCAGCGTGTGGGCATCCGCTACGCGTGCCCCCTCTACGATCAGCGCGTTGTGCGGGCGGCATTGGCATTGCCGGTCGATCTGCGGCAGCCCCTGCCCTCGCTGAAGCCGGTCCTGACCGCGGCCTTCCTTGGGCGGTCGCAGGGGACGAGGGTGAAAGCCGTCCAAACGCCGTTCTTCCGGCAGTTGGCCCGAGACGTTCAACGGGACTTCCCTTGGCTCTTCGATTCCGCTAGCCTATGTGCACAACGCGGGTTCGTCCGCGGGTCGGCAGCTTGTGGAGCCGATTCGCCGTGGTTGGTCGATTCGCTAGAGATCGTCCCCACCGAGATGTGGCTTCGGCGGATGGAGGGTTGAGATGGAGCGGGGGACCAAACTGGAGTACGAGGCGCCGTCGGTGAGGGACCTCGGGACCCTGGCCGAGATACACGGGCTCGAGTGCTGATGGGACGAAGAGCGAGGGCGCGCCGGGGACCCCACATGCTCAAGACGGGCTGAGGAACCCCGGGGCAGGTCCAACCTCTGTCGCGCCGACGGCTTGCGCGTTCCCTGCATGGAAGGGTACCCATCCAGCGACCAAGACGCCGTCGTGGTGTTCGGTATCCGAATCAGCCCATTCGCACTCCCATGGATCACTCTGCCCGGTGAGCAGCACCATTCCACGATCACCTGGCGATCCCGCTCGGGGCCTGTTCCTGCACAGCCGGATGAGTGGTGGCGAGAGGAAGATGAGACGTTGGTCGTCGGTTGGGGTGGATATGCGGAGTATCGCGTCGAGGTCCTGCCTCGGCCTCGCGCGGAAGCAACGGTCGGGTCGATCAGTGAGGCGGACGCGGCTTCGGCGTTCATATTCTCGGTGCTTCCGCTCGCCCTCCCCCTCTTCGGTCCGAACCGTTCCACGGCTCAGCCGTGGGAGTCCAGGGAGGCGCTCTACTCGTCCTTGGGGCTGCAGGTGCGGGAAAGTCGAGTACCGCCGCGGCGATGGAGGCGGGCGGATTCGACCTACTCGCCGATGATGCCTCAGCCATTGACGGGGAAGGTCAACTCTGGCCGGGTCCCCCCGCCTCAATCCCCGATGGGGCGATGCCCAGCAACGTGTCGTCTGGAAATACAACGCCAAGGACGTCCGCGCGCCGGAGCGACACTCCACCGCGCCTCAGCCGGTTGTTGCAGCCCTGATCCTCGCGCCGGAGCAAGGAGCTCCGGTCCAGATACGTCCACTTGGGGGGCAGGAGACGCTGGTGAGCCTCCTTGCGAACGTTCGCGCTCCCGAGGTGCTCGCGACCCACCGGCGCCCGTTGCAGCTACGCCTCGTAGCCCTGCTCAGTGCGATGCCCGCGGCAGCGATCAGCTTCGATCCGGCTCAGCAGCCGTTCGAACAGATCGCTGAGGTCGCTACCGAGTGGGTGTTGCGAGCGAGTAGCTGAGCGGCAGTCCAGCCCGACGGCTTTAGGTCTCGATCGTCCAGTCCAGGGACACGCGTGCTGCTACGCTCGGCCAGCGAGGCGTTGGCGGCAACCCGTGCATTTGCAGGATCTATCGCACCGTGGCGGGGTCCGGAACGGCGCGAGTTGAGCCGACACTACTTTGTCCCCGGGCCTGGAGCTTGCTCGAGGCGGTCCGAGGGCGCCTGGGACCCGGACGAGAGTTCTCGACTTCAAGGGCCCGCGATGACGCGTTCTGTCGATTGCACTGTCTGGAACGTCCCTTCGTGTTGAAAGGTCGGTGAGCGAGGCTCGTACGGCCTCGCGACCGGGGCGCTCGATCTCCTGACCGGGCGCACCCGTCCAGGCGTCGTCGCTGCGGCGCTCAAGGGGAAGGCGCCGGCGCCCGCGCCTGGCTTACCGGGTAGACGTGCCCCGAGTAGAGTCGCGTCCATGAGTGGGGGAGTCGTGGTCACCGGCGGGTCCGGCTTCCTCGGCTCGACGTTTGTCCGGCGTGCCGTGTCCAAAGGTCAGCCCGTTGTCAACGTAGACGTCGGAACCTACGCGGCTGATGAGCGCAGGCTTCAGTCGGTCCGGAGATCCACGGACTCCAGCCAGTTTCGAACCGAGCAGATGGATGTCGCCACGAACGCCTTCACAACACTGGTTCGGCGTCTGAGGCCTTCAGTCATCGTGCACTTCGCGGCACAGACGCATGTGACGCGAAGCGAGAACGACGCCGAGGCCTTCGCCTACGCGAACGTCGATGGGACTCGGGGGGTGTTGAAAGCGGCAGAGGACGTCGGGCACCGACCTGGTGCTGCACGTCTCCACCGATGAGATCTATGGACCATGCCTTGGTCCCCCGTTTCGGGAAGACGATCCGGTCGTCGAAAGCGACCCTGCAACGAGCGCGTATGCGAAGAGCAAGGCGCGAGCCGACGAGATTGCTCGCCAGTCCTTTCCCAGGGTCCCCGTCATCGTCGCTCGGCTGTCCAACTGCTTCGGGCCGTGGCAGCACCCCGAGAAGGCGATCGCGCGCTGGACGGTTCGGGCCCTCCAGAAGCAGCCGATTCCCGTCTGGGGCGATGGGAACCAGGTCAGAGACTGGATGCACGCGGAGGACGCCATTTCCGGACTCGAGCTTCTCATCGAGCGCGGTACCCTCGGGATGGTCTATAACATCGCGCCACAAGGTCGTGAACGCACCAACCTGGAGGTAGCTCGAAGCGTTGCGAGCGCCGCGGGCCATTCGCCCGACGCTGTGTATCTGTCCGAGTACGACCGGCCGCTGCACGACAGACGCTACGCGATCGACGCCTCCCGCATACGGGAGCTCGGTTGGCGGCCGGTCGGATCGTTCGATGATCACCTGATGGAGACCGTGGACTGGTATCGGCTGCATCCCTCGTGGTGGGAGCCCTTGCTCCCTGAAGCAGAGGCGCTGTACTCGGATGAGCTGGAGTCATCCCCGTGACCGATGAGATCGACGGTGTGAACGTCATCAACGCGGAGAGTCACGCCGATCATCGCGGAAGGCTCGTCCAGGTCCTTCAGGCATCCGACTCGTCGGTTCGGTTCGTACAGGCGAACCACTCGCATTCGGTTCGGCACGTCCTCCGTGGCCTTCACTACCATCGGCGACAGATCGACTGGTGGTACGTGGCATCCGGCTCGGCGCGGGTCGCTCTCGTGGACGTGCGAAGGAAGGTCGAACGCCCGCCTGTCCAGATGATCGAGTTGCGCTCCGACGAGCCGACGGTGTTGCAGATCCCTGCCGGTGTCGCCCACGGCTTCCTCGCGCTCTCGGATATCGACCTCATCTACCTCGTCAGCGAGGAGTACGACGGCACCGACGAGTTCGGCATCGCTTGGAACGATCCCTCGCTCGCGATCCCGTGGGGGATCGATCGGCCGATCCTCTCGGCGCGTGATCGTGACAATCCGGAGCTCCAGTGGGAACGGATCCCGCAGTTCTCGTGACGGGGGCTGGAGGCCAGGTTGGCCAGGCCCTTCGAAGAGAGCTTCCTTCCGCTCGATTCCTCCCACATAGTGAGCTCGACGTGACGGTCCCCAGCGCCGTCCACGAGGCCGCGCAGGGTGTCGACGTCATCGTCCACCTCGCGGCCCTAACCGATGTGGACGCGTGCGAGCGAGATCCGAAGACTGCTGACGCGGTGAACTCGCTCGGAACGAGGAACGTCGCCGAGGCCGCCGAGGAAACGGGGGCACGGGTCATCTACGTCTCGACCAACTACGTGTTCGACGGGACCAAGGCCGAGGAGTACGCGGAGGAGGATCGTCCTGCGCCTCTTAACGCCTACGGTCGCTCGAAGTTGGCCGGAGAGGCCGAGGTTCGAGGACGAGGCAGGCATCTCGTCGTGAGGACCTCCTGGGTGTTCGGCGGTGAGAGGAACTTCGTGAAGACCATCCTGGAAGCGGCCAAGCGCCGGGGGGACGTCGATGTCGTCGACGACCAGGTGGGCCGCCCGACCTGGCACCGGGACCTTGCGGCGGCGCTCGCTCAACTCGCTCGCGAGGACATGACCGGTGTGCTGCACGTCGCCGGGGACGGGGAGCCGGGCAGCTGGGCGGACCTGGCGAGGGCGACACTCAAAGCGGCGGGAGTGACGGCGCGGGTCAGGAACGTCGACACGGCCGCATACCTGCAGCGGGACGGAACTCGAGCCGCGACTCGACCGGCGAACGGCGTCCTCTCGCTGGAGAAGGCCAGGCGTGAGGGCGTCAGGCTCGGTGACTGGCGAACTTCCCTCATCGAGTACGTGGGGGAGCTCTCGTGAAAGGTGTGGTGCTAGCGGGAGGTCTCGGAACTCGGCTCTTCCCGATGACGAAGGCTGTCAACAAACACCTGCTCGATGTCTTCGACGAGCCCATGATCCATTACCCGATCCGATCGCTGGCTCGGGCGGGCATCGACGACATCGTCTTGGTCACCGGTCAGGACAGCGCGCCCTTCAAGGTCTTGCTCGGGGATGCCGGACATCTCGGCGTTCGCATCACGTATGCGGAGCAGGAGGGGGAGCGGGGGATCGCAGACGCGCTCGCCAGAGCCGCGCCGCACGTGGGCGATGAATCCATGGTCGTCATCCTTGGGGATCAGATCTATCCAGGATGATCTTGCTCCATACATCGAGGGCTACCGTCGGCAGAAGCGAGGCGCCAAGATCCTTCTCAAGCAGGTGTCCATCCAAGAGAGCATGCGGTTCGGGGTAGCCACCGTGGGTGATGGCCGCATCGTCTCCATCGAAGAGAAGCCGAGGGATCCGAAGAGCGATCTCGTCGTCACCGGGTGCTACATGTATGACGCTCGGGTCTTCGACATCATCGCGGGTCTCGAGCTCTCCGAGCGAGGCGAGTTCGAGATCACAGATGTCAACAACGAGTACACGCGCGCAGGCGAGATGACGTTCGACATCCTGCCCGGTTGGTGGGCCGACGCCGGCACTCACGCGAGCAAGTTGAAGGCCTCGATCCTCGTCGCATTGGCCAAGGGCGTTACCTTTCAAGCGTAAGGAGACGTCGAAGGCCGCGTTAGGTGGGCCTCGCGCGCTCGATCGCGGTCGAGTGTGCGTCCGCGCGGCATCCGGGCGCACCCGCCCTGGCCGGGATGTGGACTGAACCGATCGATGGAGGAGATCATGGCCGAGCGCGGAATCTCGAAGAGGCCTACCGACTCGTGACCCAGCACATCCCGCTGCGGCGGCCCGCCACCGCGGACGAGATCGCGGCGTGCTGCCTGTTCAGGGCGCGCGACGAGTCATCCATCGTAGCCGGCACGACGCTCGCCGCCGACGGCGGAGGGCTCACCACAACGTTGACGGTCGCGAACCTTGGCTGAACATACTCAGGACGGCCGCGTACGCGCGGGCGCAATCGATCTGCTGCAATTCGGGTACAACCTCCTATGGATCTATGCCCGGCAATTTTCGACATGGCGCGTTCGATTTCCTGGTCCCCTTCGGGTACCGAATCGGCAACCGCGCTCGCAAGGGGGTGGAGTTCTACCCGGGCTGGGACCCAGAACTCGAGACGAACCGCGAAGGCAACTATGTCGCAGCCTGTGCGGACTAGGATGGAGGCGCTGCCTGAGATCTGTTGGTGGAACGAGAAGTGAACTCGTCGGGAGAGCGCAGGGTACGGACCAGTCGACGGCCGGTATTGCGAGGTGCTGCGAGGTGATGGCATGCGTGTGAGTGTCGCGGCTCCCTTGAAGTGGCGGCTCCTCGCGTCGCGCTTGCCAACTGTAAGTGGACGCATCCTTGACTGTGGATGCGGGGATGGTGGGTTGGCGATCTACTTGCAGACCCGGGGATGGGAGGTGCGGGGCGTCGAGGCTGATGCTGAACTCGCGTCGATCGCACGCGGTAAGGGTGTCGACGTCGTGGAGGGTGACCTCGAGAGGCCGCGACGTGGCAATCCGTCGGGGAGGGCTACGATGTAGTCCTCTTCTCGGATGTCCTTGAGCACCTGAGCGATCCGGGAGGTGCGCTCCGGTCAGCAATCTCAGCCCTCCGTCCGGGAGGCGGCATCCTGGTAAGTCTCCCAAGCGTTTCGTACTGGAGGATTCGGTTGAACCTGATGTTGGGGCGATGGGAGTACCAAGATGAGGGAATACTGGACCGAACGCATCGATGGTTCCTCACCCGCTCCACAATGATCCAGCTGTTCAATGACGCAGGACTTCACGTGGATTCCATGTCTCCGCTGCCGACGAGTTCCCCCGCAATGCGTGCCTGGTACCAACGGTTCTGGATAGCCCTTGCTCGCATGAGGCCGACGTTGTTCGCGGTTGGATTCCTTTGGTGGCTCAAGCCGCATGAGCGTCGGTAACGAACGGCGTGGCCGCGAACCGGGTCGCGCTCGCTCGGTCTCGGGGACCGCTACGCGGGTCGCGCGTTTGCTTCCGTACGGCAGCGTCGTGAGTGGGAGCACGATCGCACTGAGCCTCCTTCTTGGTGCGACATCGAGCATCACTGCTCCGTTACAGTGACGAACAGGTGTCGCGCAGGCGTGAGGGAATAAGGAGGCCGAGGAGCATGATCTCCATGGTGGCCCGAGTCATGCGGCTTCGCGAACTGATACGACTGGTCCTATGGGGGTCGCCCTCTACTCGAGTGTGTTCGCGCCTCCCACTTGCGGGATGAGCGTTTGCGGAAGCGTTGGCCCGACGGATGAACTCTCGCGGCCACGAGGTCGATGTCCTCTCTTCGACGGCGGAACGAGCTCAGACTTGGTTACCGGGTCTTGCGAATGAGTTCGGGACCGCCGGGTTGTTCCACGCTACGCAAGGACACTCTGTCATGCTGATGGATGTGGACGGACCCGAGTTCCGATTCGCCCAACACCGATTCGAACGTCGCGGGCTCCCTGCAGGATTCCTCGAGTCGCGATCCGTGCTTCCGGAGCCTGACGCCGAGTACGACGTCGTGGTCGGCTTCGATGTCTTCGAACACCCGACCGATCCGCTGGAGGCCGCTCGCCGACTCGTGTCCGCGTTGCGTCGAGGCGGAGCCTTTGTTCAGACTCGGATCGTTCGTCGACGAGGGCATAATCCGTGTCATCTCAGCCAAGGAGTGGCACGCTTTGGCGAGGGCCGATGGAATATCTACCTCATCGGCCTGGGTCTCAGAAGTGGCGGGGCGGGATGGGCTTGTTCGCCAAGCCAGGACCCCCGGTTTCCTCCCTCCAGCGGCTTTGGTTCTGGGGATGGCCCGCGACTGGCTCGTGGCTTTCCCGAAGATGAGGCAGCAACCACTCGTGTCGGTGATTGTCCTCAACCTGGAGGGAGAGGATGTCCTCCCGGATGCACTCTCCACCCTGGCTGATCAGAGCTACCAGCCTCTCGAGATCCTCGTTGTGGACAATGGAAGTCGAGACGGATCGAGAGAGATCGCGGCTAGGTATCCCGTCACATGGCTACCGCTTCCCGTCAACGTCGGGTTCGCCGAGGGGAACAACATCGGCGCGCGTGCTGCGCACGGCGAGATCGTCGTGTTCGTCAACAACGACATGCGGTTCGCCCCGAACTTCGTCCAGGAACTGGTCTCCCCTCTGTTGGACGACCCCCAGCTGTTCGCCACCGACGCGAGGCAATGGGATTGGGCCGGACATCGGGAGCTTCATCTCGCTACGCGACTCCGTCCCATCTCCTTCTCCGCGTGGTTAAGCACACGCGGCTCACTACCCCTCCTCGAGATCGAGCAGGTCTCGGCGACTGGTCCGGTCAGCGTCTTCCAGGCATGTGCAGGAAACATGGCGGTCCGGCGCGACCGATTTCTCGAGCTCGGCGGCTTCGACGCTCGCTACCCGGGTGGACTCGAGGACACGGACATCGCGTGGCGGTCGTGGCTACGTGGCTGGCGGACGATCTTCGTGCCGTCGGCAGAGTGTTGGCACCGGGTCGGTGTCGCCAGCGCCACGCGCGAGGGCCGTTCGGCGCGGTATCGGTCGGCGGTCGGCGGCCGCCTCGTGCTCGCTTGGAAACTCCTTCCCCCCGAACACGTCGCCATCACATCACTCTTGACCGTTGGAGGGTTGATGCGGGACCTGCTGCGGGGCAGGATCGACGATGCGCGGAGGCGAGCGGCCGTGATCGCGCGATACGCGCCCTTTCTCCCCGCGGTCCTCCGCGAGCGGTTCCGGCTCTACCGGATCGGGCGTTCCACGCCGCGACGTCATCTCAGGCGTCTGTTCGGTGTCCATCCGGGCGGACCGATCGCGCGTGAGAGCGATGCGACGTAGCGTCGTCATCCCTACCTAGCAGCGTGCCTCCTTGCTGCATGCGTGCCTGGAAGCGGTGAAGGCGCAGACGACGCAGGCCGACGAGGTGATCGTCACCCGGACCTTCGGACGACCTCGATGCTCGGCGCGTCGTTGATGCGTTCGTGGGGAAGACGCGCCCGCGCTGGGTCGATGTCTCGGAACGGGGCATCTTCCTCCCACCATCCGAGGTCTTGCCGAAGCAACCGGCGACATCGTCGCGTTCCTGGACGACGATGCTGAGCCGGAGGCCCCAACACAGGCGTTATGGTCCTTGAATGGTTCGGTCAGCGCCTCGAGCCACGTCGTCGACCTACGGACTGTTCGCGGCCATCTCTGCCAGCGCCGCTGTTGCTCTCCGCGTGGGAGTGATCGGCGGCCTGCGCTGGATGCCGTCGCACGCTGGCGCCTAGCTCCCCGCCGTTCCTAACAAGGCTCTATGCCCAGTCGGGTACTGCTAGGCTCGCACCGATCCTAGGCTGGCACGTGAGGTATCGATGTCGACCGATGAATTCGTGATTGAACGCGGAGGTCGGATCCGCTCCGGCTCCGCACTCCTAGAGCTGTGGACCTATCGGGCCATCATCGTCGCCTTCGCCGAGCGCGACATCCGGGTGAAGTACAAGCAGAGCTGTCCTCGGCGTCGCCTGGGCCGTGATCCAGCCGCTGGCGTTCATGGCGATCTTCACGCTGACCATCGGCAGGATCGCCGGCGTATCGAGCGAGGTGCGTGCCGTACGCGGCGTTCTCACTATCCGCCCTCGTGCCCTGGACCTTCCTGTCGACGGCGTGTCGTTCGGGGCGAACGGCGGTCCTGAGGGACGCAGCGATGGTGCGGCAGTGTGTACTTCCCTCGCGAGGTTCCGGTTCTGGCGGCCGTCGCTGGGACGTCGTCGACTTCGCTGATCGGACTCGTGTTGTTCTCCATGTCGGGCCGTTCCTCGGCGCCCACGTGTCCGCGTGGTGGCTCCTCACCCCAGTGCTCTTCGTGCTCCTCGCGCTCGCTTGCCGCCGCGGTCGTCGATCCCGCTCGCCGCGCTGAACGTGTACTACCGCGACTTCCGCTTCGCGCTCCCGTTCGCGCTGCAGCTCTGGCTGTTCGCCTCGCCGGTCGCCTATCCGCTCTCGGTCGTGCCCGACCAGTGGCGGTGCCTTACGTGGCGCTGAACCCGGCGGCCGGGCTCCTGGACTCGCTTCTGCAGGGTGCTGGCGGCTGGCACGGCCCCGAACCGGGCATACCTCGGCGTGAGCGTGTCGGCGGACCCTCGTCATCGGGGTGCTCGGATATCGGGCTGTTCAAGCGCGCTCGAGCCGAACTTCGCGGACGTGATCTGACATGGCTCACGCGGTCCGGTTCGAGGAGGTCACGAAGCGTTACCCGCGGGCTGGACCGAGGGCGAGGAGCCGCGCTACGCCTCGCTGCGTCACGACCTGCGTCGATCGGTCGGCAAGCGCCGCGAGCTCGAGGGCGCGAGGTCGACCTGCTCGTGAGACCGGCACGCTGGCGCTGAAGGACGTGTCCTTCGAGATCGAGGAGGGCGAGTCCTTCGCGATCATCGGGCCGAACGGAGCAGGCAAGAGCACGGCGCTGAAGCTCATCTCGCGCATCTCGTACCCGACGTCGGGTCGCGTCCGGATCCGCGGGCGGGTCGCAGCGCTGATGGAGGTGGGTTCCGGCGTGCATCCCGGAGCTCACCGGGCGGGAGAACATCTGGCTGTACGGCCAGATCCTGGGGATGACGCAAAGCCGACATCCGCCGGCGGTTCGACGAGATCGTCGAGTTCTCCGAGCTCGGTCGGTGCGATCGATACGCCGGTGAAGTTCTTCTCGTCGGGGATGCAGCTCCGGCTGGGGTTCTCGATCGCGGTTCACCTCGACCCGGACGTCTTCGTCGTCGACGAGGCGCTGGCGGTCGGGGACGCGGCGTTCCAGGCCAAGTGCGTCGAGCGGATGACGAAGCTCGTTCGCGAGGGGCACACGCTGCTGTTCGTGTCGCACTCACTGCCTGTGGTTCGGGACGTCTGCCGCAGGGCGCTGCTTCTCGACCACGGGAGGGTCGTCGAGGTGGGGCCCGTGGAGCGGGTCATCGACCGGTACCTCGAGCGGGTGCAGACCGGAATCGACATGCACCCAAGCGCTGGCGACCTGATCCAGGTGCAAACGGCGAAGGTCGGGCCGCTCGGTTCGGACGGCGGGGAGCTCTCCACGGACGCTCCCGTCGGGATCGAGGTCTCGCTGCGGGCCTCCGAGACCGTCGACGACGCGGTCATCGGCGTCTCGCTCAGCGACGGCCGATGGGGAACCTCGTGACGATGTCGATGATGTCCGAGCGCACGTCAGTGAAGGTGCCGGAGGGAGCGAGCACGTTGATCTGCTCGACCGGGCCGCTGCCGCTGCTCCCCGGGCAGTACGAGATCTGGTTCTCGGTGCACTCGGAGCACCGGGCGATGTACTACGCGCAGCCACAGGTCGTGGGAGCGCTCGTGATCACCGAAGGACCTGAGACGCGCCGGGGCGACGCGTACTTCTCCGCGACGGGCGGTTTCGGCCCGGTGCACGTACCTTTCCGATTGGATGTCGAGCCCACCGACCCGTAGTGGCGCCTTCGATCGAGGTGTGACCCTGTGTCTCGAGACCAGGAAGGCGATGCTCTTACCTTCATCAATCTTCTCGGACCGCCGCGGCGACCAGTGGACGGCGTCTTGGATCACGCGCGTGCACTGAGTGAAGCGCTAAGAGGCATGGGGCATAAGGCATCGGTCGTCCATCATCGATGGGATCGGGAGGGGTGGCTCCGAAGTCTGTGGGTACTTCGGAGTCAGCTTCGCGAAGCCGACCGAGTGCTGATGCATCACACCCACCTCACGTGGTCTCGCCGCGGATTCTCCATCAGGGCGCTCGCGGTAGCCGCGTTGATCGGGCGGGGTCGACTGTGGGTCCTGCTCCACGACCCTTCTCCTTGGCCCGCGACCACGCTCCCCCGGAAAGCTCGAGCGATGACGCAAGTGGGCGTGATGTGGATCCTCGTGCGCTTATCTGGCCGCGCCTACGTGACCATTCTCCCGAGTTGTATTCCATGGGCACGTAAGACAACGGCACCTCGCTTGAGGCTCTTGCCCGTAGGGAGCAATGTCGGTGTTGGAGCAGACGAGGACGAGAGTTCCAATGTCACTAGGCCGTTCACGGTAGTGGTTTTCTCGATGACCGAAGGCCGCCGAGACGAGGCTCGTGACGTGTCTCGAGCTGTGACACTGGCCGCGGCGATGCTGGATGAGGACGTCCGGCTGGTGGCATTTGGGAGAGGAGTGGAGTTGGCGCGCCCCTGGATCGAACAAGAGGTCGGATCGCGCGTTCAACTCGTTGCATCAGGAGTGCTTCCCGAGCCAGATGTGGCTTCCCAGATGAAGAGCGCCGACGTTCAGCTGTTCGTCCGAGGCACTGCGTCGAGCCGGCGGGGCACACTCGTTGCTGGGATCGCTCACCGCGTACCCATTGTCGCGTTCACGGGTCCAGAGACGTGCTGGCCAGTGACTGAAGCAGGGATCGACCTGGTTCCCATCGGAGACATCGATGCCGTTGCCCGCGCAATCGTCCGCGTCGCAACCAACCGTTCCTGGGCTACCCGATTGCGAGAAAAGAATAGGGCTGCTTACCGCCAATACTTCTCCTGGGAGAGGATCGCTGCCGACCTCTTGAGTGGAGGCTTGTCGAGGTGATGCATCACACGAGATCGTCTGAGAGTCGGCATCGCCTTTGGTCGCCGCATCCATGCGACGCAGGCTTCCGGGTGCGACTCCCCCTCCAGTACCGGTGTTGAAGACACCGCTCGATGCCAACGAGCGGTCGGACGCGCGGTTCTGACCCCCGTCCCAGCAGGGTCCCTGCCTTCTTGTCATCCATCGGGATCAATGCCGATCGGTCGTTCATGAAAACCGTTCGTCGTTGACAACGGGTTCTTTTGGAAGGAGGTCCGCGAAGGAGGATCCGCGGCCGTCGCCGGGAGAGGGGATGTGTCCGGCGATGTGTTCGTGGCGCCGTTCTACAGCAAGCTCGCTCCGTGGAATCGACCGATGGACCTGGTCGAGGCGGCGGCGTCCCTCGGGCAAGAGTGATTCCTTACCGTGCGCTCGTCCCGAACGACTTCGCGGTCTTCGCGGGTGACGCAACGCTCGGGACTGTTGGAGCCTCGAGCGGCTGACGTAGACCCTCGATCGCGTCGCGGCGGAACTCCATGAAACTCGTCGAGGAACAGGACGCCGTGTGTGCTAACGAACACCTCGCCTGGCCGCAGGAACGCCGTCCCTCCCCCGAGGAGCACGGGGGGTGACACCATGTGATGGGCGAGCGGAACGGCTGCTCTCGGATCAACCCTCCCTCGAGCAGCCCTGCGACGGAAGGCAGCTAGGTGACCTCGAGCGACTCGTCGCGCGACAAGGCCGGGAGGATGGTGGCCAGCCGTCGCGCGAGCATCGTCTTGCCGACGCCCGGCGAGCCCCCAGCAGGAAGTTGTCCGGCGGCCGCCACCTCCAAGGCGCGACGCGCCTGCGCCTGCCCTCGCACCTCGGCGACGTCGACGACGTGCCGGCCGACGGGCGGCTCGACGGCTACGAGATGACCACGAACCCAGACGACGGTGACGCCGGTGACGTTTCGTTAACTACATGAGGACCGATTGCCCCCCGCGCCGGGGCGCCCGACGTGCGTGCGCGGTCCGGGGCATCCCCCTGTTCAGGGGCGGTCGGTTCCGAACGCGTGTGCGGGCCTGGCGCGACCCGATCTAGCCAGGGAACTCGATCCGCTCCTGGGACCGATCCGACCGACATGAGCCTCCGCAGGATCGCGGCGTCTCCGCCGGGGGCTCGGCGTCGAGCGCTGGAAGGGCGAGGCAAGCGGCCTCGGGCTTCCTGGCGCTCCCAAAGGACGCGCTCGAGGCCCGCTGGGTGAAGGACTCCGAGGGCGTCGAGCCGTCGTGGCTGGACTGGTCGACGTCGAACCAGAGCGCGGACGCGCCTCAGAGTCGCGGACCGGTTCGATTCCTGGGGTTCGTCGAACCAATCCGGCCTTCGCGCGACGTACGTGGCCGCCGACGTCCTCGTGCTCCCGTCTGAGTACGAGCCCTCGGCCTGGTGGTGAACGAGGCGTTCGCCAGTGGCACCCCGCGATCGCGACGACCGCCCACCGCTCGGTGGGCGAACTCGCTCGGGACAACGCGACGGGCTTCACTTACGCTTCCGGAGACGTGCCTGCCCCGACTGAGCACCTTCGCCGACTCGTCGCCGACCCCGCGCTGAGGGGTCGCGTGGCTCGAGCCACGGAGCATCCGATCTCGCGATGGGGGCTCGAGGAGTGCACCGACACGTTCGCCAGGGGGATGATCCAGATCGCGAGCGTGGGGTCATGACCGCTCGCGTCGGAACCAGCCCCTTCGGGACGCCTCGCTCGGCGTGGTGGGTCTGGCTGATCGCCGCGGCGGTCGCCGTGGTCATCGGAGGCATGGTCAGCGGGGCGATCGCGGTGCCTGGACTCCTATCGATCCCTCCGTTCATGGTGGTGCTCGCCCTCCTGTTCGTGATCGCGATCCCGTACCTCGTCCGGAACTGGCGTGTCGCCATGGGTGTGCTGTTGGTCTGGCTGGTGGTCGAGGACCTGTTCCGGAGGTTCGCCGGAAACGACCTACGTATCTATTTCGCTAAAGATGTCGCCTTTCTCATCCTGTTGCTGGGACTCTTCCTCGACCCAGGGTTCCGCGAACGCTGGCGCGAAGCGACCGGCGCGACGCGGTTCATCCTGTACGCGCTCGTCGCGTGGGCGCTCATCATGTCCGTGCCCGCCGCGTGGCAGGACTGGCGGATCCCGTTACTCGGTCTTCGAGCTCGACTTCATGTACGCGCCGCTGGTCGTCGCGGGGTTCGTGCTTGGATCGTCCCGAGCCTCCTTGCGACGATGGCTGCTGATCGCGTCGGCGATCGCTGCAGCCGTGAGTGTGTGATCGGCATCATCCAGGCGACGATCGGGCCCTCGTTCCTCGCGGCAGGCCGAGTGACCCCCGGTCTCAGGGGCGACCTGTTCCGGGGCATCGATAACACATTGGTGTACCGACCGACCGCGACGTTTGTCGAGCCTGGGCGGTTCGCGGCGTTCGCGGTCCTCGGCCTCGCCATGTCACTCGCCGCCTTCACGATGGCCCGGGGACATCGACGGATGGTGGCCGCTGTCTGTGCGGCGCTGAACGGAGGCGGAGTGTGGGTCTCGGGGGGTCGAGCGGGGCTCGTCGTCGCCGTGACGCTCGTGTTGTTCGCGGCGATAGCCGGCCCACTCGCGGAAGGCAGGCTCGCGATGACGCGGGCGGTGACCCTCATCGCCGTCGTTGTCGCGGCGTCGGCGGTCCTCACTGCCGCGATCCCCGGCGTGGTCGACGATCGGTTTGAGTGGTACTCGCAGACACTGGATCCCAGGTCGCCGAACAGCGAGTGGTCGCAGCGCATCAACGGGTACGCGGAGGACGCACGCATCGGGATCGAATTCGGGGGCATCTTCGGGCGCGGAACTGGCACGGAGTCGCTCGGGGAGCAGTACCTGAGCGGGGACCCGAACAGCGTCGAGGGACAGTACCTGGTCGAGGGCGGCTACGCGTCCCTCGCGGTTGAATGGGGGATCGTCGGCCTCGCGCTCTGGATTGCGTGGTCGATCTCGTGGGTGGCCCGGCAGTGGGGGGCAATCAAAGACGCCCGCGGTCAGCGAGGCGCGGCGGCGGGCTTCGTCCTTTTCTGCTGGATGCTCTACTTCCTCTTCTTCGGCTTCTTTGGCGGGCTGCAGGGATTCCAGAATTACGTCGGGAATGCGTTTTCTGGCTGCTTTCCGGCATGATCTTCGCGCTTCCTCTTACCGCCCAACGATATCGGCGGACCGCGACCAAGCGCGTCCGAGCGTCCTCATCGATGCCCAGACCTAGCCTCTTGGTCGTCACCCCGGAACTGCATCGTCGGGGCGGCACGGCGCGAGCGGTTGTCCAGCAGGTCGCGCGGTGGCGCTCGCGCTTCGACCGACGCGTCTCTATGTCGGCCGAAAGCGAGGTGATCCCCGGCTTAGAAACGAGGATCGTCCGCAGGGCGCTCGGCCCGTGTCCGGTGCCTCTGGTTGTTCATCGCGAACCGCCTCATACGGGTCGTGGACGGCCGTCGAACCGGCAGGCCGGACGCAGTGCGTGTACCGAGTCAACGCCCTCGATGCCGATGCGATCGGCGTCAATATGGTGATCGCAAGGTACTGGGAACGCGTCCGGGCGCCTGTCGTCGGTGCGATAGGCGAACACGTTGCCTTAGTTCGATCGTGGCATCGGCTTCTGATAGTCGGGCTGATTCGATCGGTGGCCGGAGTCGTCAAGGAGGCCGAGATTGGTACGATGGGCCGAGCGGTCGGTGTATCGGACCGGATCCGAGTGTGGCCGCGCGCGCCCGATCCATTTCCGTATGTCGCAGCCGCGGATGTGCTAGTCGCGCCTTCACGTGAGGATCGTTCAACCTTCCGCGATGGAGGCGTTGGCGTTGGCCGACCGCTGGCGGTCAGTCGTCGTGCCGGTTTCGAGCGAGCTCGTCGGGGACGCCGAAGCACGCACTCGTGGTGAACGATCCAGAGGACGCCGGGGAACTCGCGGCTGCGATCAGCCGGGGGCTCGATGCCGCTCTGGCCAGTCGGCTTAACACAGAGCGAGCGCGAGCTCGCCGAGCGATGAGTTGGGACGACAAAGCCGACCGAACGGCCGAGCTTGTAATGCGCGAGATCACGACGCCTAGGGTCCTCGTCCTAAGCAACGGATCCGTTGGGGATCGGGGGGATCGACGCGTTTCACGAACCCTGGTCCGAGCGCTCACCGAGCGATACGGCGCCGATCGTGTTGGGGTCGTGTCGCTGTGGGGCGGTGTCGGCGATCTTCCAGCTCGGATCCTCCATCGGGGCCGCGCTTCAGCCGACTATGGCCGGTCCCGCTGGTGGACAAGGCAGGGTTCACCATCTCCGCGATCCGGCTCGCGCGCCGATGGCGCCGTCGCCTGGTCATCGTCGCGTGTCATCCGCATCTCGCGCCGGTCGCGGTCGCGGCCGCTCGACTCGCAGGTGCGCCGGTCGCTGTGTGGTGCCACGGGCAAGAGGTGTGGCGACCGCTCCGGCCGACGGTCCGCGTCGCCCTTCAACATGCGGATCTCGTCTTCGCTCCGAGTCGTTTCACCTCGCAGCAGGCGAGCGCCTGGGCGAGCCTCAATCGGGAGCCGGTGGTCGTGCCTCATGCGGTGCCCGTCGAGGTCGTGGCGCGGACCCGAGAGGAGAGCCAGTCCCGGGACGCGTTCTCGCGGTCGCACGATGGGCTCGAGGGACCGGGGCAAGGGGATCGACACGCTCCTTCGAGCTTGGCCTGAAGGTAGCCGCTACCCGACCCCACGCGGGCTCGTTGTCGTGGGGGACGGAGAAGACCGCGAGCGCCTCGAAGAGGCGACTCTGGGTATCCGGATCGAACGGCGGTGCGCGTTCGTGGGCCACCTCGACGACTCCGACCTTCGGGAGCTCTACCGCACGGCAGACGTCTTCGCGCTTCCCACCGAGCGCGTGTCGGAGTCAACGCTGGCGGGCGAAGGATTCGGGCTGTGTTCGTCGAAGCCGCCGCGTCCGGTCTTCCGGTCGTTGCCGGACGCTCGGCCGCAGTTCCCGAGATCGTCGAGGACGCCGCAGACCGGGCTGCTCGTCGACCCGACGGACCCGGACGCTGTCGCGGATGCGATCGGGAGGCTCCTAGATCGATCCGAAGCTGCGAGCCCGCATGGCGCGGGCCGCTCGAGCCCGCGTCGAAGAGTTGTTCATGTACGAGGCCTTCGGCGATCGGATCACGAATCTCCTCGGCAACCTCGTCCGCAGCTACAGGCCGGACTCCGCTGACGGCCAGTGAAGCTCCCGTTCCCATCGAGGACGTCTCGACTAATGTGCGGGATCCTTGGGGGTGGTCACCGACGGCTCTCCCGCGCTCGAGCGGTTCGACGACGGGGCTCCGAGCGCTGAACCACCGAGGCCCGGAGTCGTCGGCCGTGAAGAAGATCATGACTCCGCGTACCTTGTGCGTACTCGGGCACACCCGACTTCGCATCATCGATGTTCACGAGCGCGCCGACCAACCCATGTCCGAAGAAACAGGCGCGATGTGGATCACGTACAACGGCGAGATCTACAACAACGCGGAGCTGCGGCCGAACTCGAACGCAAAGGCCACCGGTTTCAGGACAACCTCGGATACGGAATCCATCGTTCACCTCTACGAAGATCTGGGGGGAGACGTGGAGCGGCTGCTCGGCCGACTCCGAGGCATGTTCGCGTTCGCTCTGTTCGACAAGGATCGTGACCGAATGCTCCTAGGCCGTGACCGACTCGGGATCAAGCCGCTGTACTGGTGCGACGGTCCAGCCAGAGGACTGGCGTTCGCTTCCGAGGTCCGGGCGCTTGTCGTGCGGGTCTTGCATCGGGCGCCCCGGATCCCGAAGGCCTCGGGACCTACCTAACGTGGGGGAGCGTTCACGGCCCGACCACCGCGTTCGAAGGGGTCCGCGAGGTGATGCCCGGGACCTACGTCGAATGGACGCCCGATGGGGTCCGCGTCGTTCGCTGGTGGACGCCGTCGCATCCAGCCAGAACCCAGCGCGGCAACGGACGCCCCCCGCATACTGAAGGAGACACTCGACGATGCCGTGACCCGTCACCTCGTCGCCGATCGGCCGGTCGGGATCTTCCTCTCGGGAGGAGTGGACTCGGGCGCGGTAGCCCGAGTGGCGGCTCAGCATGCTGCGACTCGAGGTTTGACTGTCACGTTTCCTGAGGCGGGCGATGGCGAGGGTCGGGCGGCCGCTCAGGTGGCGGATGAGCTCGGCATCGGACATCAGCTGGTCCCCATCCAGGGGGCGGAGATCGCACGAGATCTGGGGGCCATCCTGGGCGCGATGGATCAGCCGACGTCGGACGGCGTCAACAGCTGGCTCGTTGCGCGAGCGGCTCACGACGCCGGCTTCGTGGTGGCGCTGTCGGGCTTGGGCGGCGATGAACTGTTCGGAGGATATCCGTCGTTCCGGCTCGTCCCGCGGCTCGCCTCGGTCTTCTCGCGCGTTCGGCTCCGCACCTCCTCTGATCAGGGGGTGGGCGACCGGACCACTTTCGCATCCGACGCCCCGGCAGCCGCATCGTTCGGCGCCCTGGCAATGGCGGACGGCTACGGCGCGGCATACCTGGCCGTCCGAGGGTCTGCTGTCGCCCGATGAACTCCGGTATCACGGCGTCCGAGTCCCGCTCCCTGCGCCTCCGATCGTCGATAGTGACAACGAGCCGATCGATCGGGTGACGCTCTTGGAGATGACGAACTACCTCCCGAACCAGCTCCTGCGTGATACCGACCAGATGTCGATGGCCCATTCGCTGGAGGTCCGGGTGCCGTTGCTTGACGATGAGGTGGTCAACGTGGCGCTGGCGTTTCCTGGGCACGTCCGTGCTGCCAACGGAAAACAGCTGCTTGCGCGCGCGTCTGGTGCCCGGGCTCTTCCCAAGCGACCCTTCGCCCCGCCATTCGGACGGTGGCTCGCTGGTCCGCTAAAGGATCCGATTCGCGAGGCCCTTCTGTCGGAGGAACTGCCACTCGATGATGTCATCCCGGCCAGCCTTAGATATCGACTGTGGTCGGCGTTCGAAGAGGGGAGAATCCACTGGAGTCGACCCTGGGCGATCGCCGTGCTCCGGCTGTGGCCCGAAGCCAACGGTCTGTCCTGGTAGGACTACATGCGGATCCTTCTCACCGTACCGTCACTAGCGCGCGAGTTCGGCGGACCCGTGGAAAAGGCGTTCGGGCTTCGTGATGCTATGCGAGATCAAGCTGTCCAGGTTCGGCTCGTCGGAGCCGGCATAGGGGACGGAGAGGGCCTCCCGGTCCTAACGACCGTGCACGGGACCCCAGTGCCTCGATCGTTCCGAATGCTTCGATCGGCAATCGACCGCGCGGACGTCGTCCACATCCTCGGCTATCGAGATCCGGTCGGGACGGTCGCCGCCTCCGCAGCAATCCGAGCCAACGTTCCCTACCTGCTTGAGCCTTGCGGCATGCACCGGCAGCGCCTGCGATCCATCCTCGCCAAGCGTGCGTTCGACGCTGCGCTTGGGCGTCGAATTGTGGATCGCGCGGCGCTCCTGGTCGCTACCTCCGAACACGAGCGACGTGAGCTTGTTCAGGATGGCATACCTGATCGACGGATCCGAACGCGCATGAACGGCATCATGCTCCCGGCCGGCGAGCTGCCGGCGCGAGGGGGGATCCGCATGAGAGTCGGTGTCCCCATGGACGCTCCGATGGTGCTCTTCATAGGCCGGATCTCGCGAACGAAGGGGCTGATGGAGCTGGTTCGTGCCGTGTCCCCACTGCGATCGGTTCACGTGCTGATCGCCGGTCCCGATGACCATGACGGCACGCTCACCGAGCTGGACCGAGCGGCGTCGACGCTCGGCGAGCGGTTGCACGTGGAGACACGCTGGACTGTGGGGCACGGACAAGATCGCGGCCTTCGCGGACGCCGATTGTTTTGCCCTGCCATCCTCGACGGAGAACTTCGGGAACGCGGCCGCCGAGGCGGCAGCCGGCGGCCTTCCCGTCGTCGTCTCCGACGCGTGCGGTGTGGCAGAGGTTCTCGATCGCTCCGCTCACCGAGTGGTGGTTTCCGGGGCGCTCGACGAGCTCACCGAGGCCATCGCCGACTTGCTAACGCCCCGGCGCCCGAGCGCGGGCGGTGGAAGTGGCCGGGAGGCTGCGGTCGAGGCTCGACTGGACGCGGCTCGCCAGAGATCAGCTCCTGACATACCAGGAGGTGCTCAGCCGGTGAGCCGCCTGGGTACGACAGACAGCCGGCGAGGAAGTCAGGGTACCCGGCAGAGGCTGAGGATCGGTCTTCGACAGGCCTTTCGAGACCTGCCCGTTCTAGTTCGCGTCTTTGTGTTGGTGCTCCTCTTGAGTCCCCTGTTTGCGCTCCCGTACCTGCGCGGCGACGGGAACGGGTACTACGCGTGGGTCCGCTCACCGGTGATCGATCACGACCTGGATTTCGAGAACGAGTTCCTTCGCGGCGACCCGACCTTCCTGAACGCGGTTTCCGAGGACGGGGAGCTCCGTCCCGACATGTACACGGAGAACGGGCGTGTCCGGAACCAATGGGGCGTGGGGCCCGCGGTCGTCTGGGCGCCGTTCGTCCTCGTCGCGCACGGGGTCGTCCTCGTGGGTCGCGCCGTGGGCCTCGACTGGCCGGCCGACGGGTACTCGCTGCCGTACCTCTGGATCTCGGCCGTCGTGACGGCGCTGGCCGCGTCGATCGGGCTGCTGCTCTCCTTGCGGGTCGCGATGACGGTTGCCCGAACGGGCCCCGCCGTGCTCGGAACCGCGGCGATCTGGCTCGCCTCGTCGCTGCCGATCTACCAGTACCTGTTGCCGTTCTGGCCGTTCGGTATCGCGGTCCTCGTGTCCTCGCTCTTGGTGTGGGTGTGGCACCGACCGGGATGGACCGCGTCGCGCTGGCTCGCCCTCGGCGCCCTGTGCGGCTTCGCGGTGTCCGTCCATCCGGTCGGCGTGACGTGGTCGATCCTTCCGGTCGCGTCGCTTCTCGGTCTGGATCGCGGCACTTTCGGCGAACGGAGCCGCGCCCTCGGGTGGTTCGCGCTGGGTGGGCTGGCGGGGCTGATTCCCCAGTTGATCGGGAAGGCCATCGTGAATGGTTCCCCGTTCGACACCGGATACCGCGTGTCGTGGCGGTTCCTCGACCCGGACTTCTTCCGGGTGCTGTTCGGCGCCGATCACGGCGCGTTCTCTTGGACACCCGTCCTGTTCCTTCGCGCTGATCGGCCTCGCGATCGTCGTGCGACGCGACCGCCGGTTGGGAATCGGGCTGCTGGTGGTCTTCGCGGCGATGGTGTACCTCATCGCCTCCTACGGTTCCTATGAGCAGTCGTCCTTCGGTAACCGGTTCCTGCTCTGGTTCACGCCCGGGTTCGTGATCGGCGCGAGCGCGCTCGCCGACGCTGCGTGGAGCCGCCGAGGTCTCGTGATCGGCTTGACCTCGGTCTTGGTGCTCTGGAACGTCCTGTTCATGTTCCAGTGGGCCTGGGGCCTTGCGCCGAAGCGCGGGCCGGTCGATTGGGGGGTCGTGGCTCGCCAGCAGGTCACCGAGGCGCCGGAGGAAATGATGCGGGCGGTGCGCCTATTCTTCACCGACCGGGGGGAACTGATCCGGATCGTGCAGGAGGCCGATGCCGAGAACATCTCCTCCGGAGGAGGCTGAGGCGATGGGCGGCGACGGGCGGCTGCTGACGGTGATCATGCCCGTCTTCAACGAGCGTGCGACGCTGCGGGCCGCAGCGGAGCGGATGCTGAAGACCGGGTTGCAGCTCCCCGTGGAGCTCGTGGTGGTCGATGACGGCTCGACGGACGGGAGCGCCGAGTCCGTCGCGGACCTGGCGGACGGCGAACGCCTCAGGGTGCTGAACCACCGCCGCAACCGGGGCAAGGGCGCCGCGATCCGGACCGGCCTCCAGGCGGCGAACGGCGACATCACCACGATCCTCGACGCCGATCTCGAGTACGACCCCGGGAGCTTCACCGATCTACTCGAGCCGCTGTTGGCCGGTGAAGCGGACGTCGTCTATGGCACGCGTAGTTTCGGTGCCCATACCGCCTTCTCGTTCTGGTACGTCATCGGAAACAAGGTGTTGGGCTTCTGGGCGAGCTTCCTGTTCGACACATGGCTATCCGATGTCGAAACCTGCTTCAAGATGGCTCGTACGGAGATCTGGCGCTCCCTCGATATCAGATCGCAGGGCTTTGGGGTCGAAGCGGAGGCGACCGGCAAGTTCCTGCGCGCCGGCCATCGTATCTACGAAGTCCCGATCCATTATCGGGCCCGTACGCGAGAGGAAGGCAAGAAGCTCAACTGGATCGATGGTGCCGAAGCCCTATGGATCCTGCTCCGAGTTCGGGTTTGGGGCCGATGAAGGCAAGCGTCGGGGTGTCAGTCGCTGAGCCGGTGCTAGCTGACTGTTGATGCTGACCGAGGCAGAGAAGCTCGACCTCGATGTACTTCGCGACGCGGTTGGGTATCAGCAGTGGGTGATCGATTCCTTCGGACCCGAACTCAACGGCAGCGTCCTCGAGATCGGTGCCGGGACGGGCAACTTCACGAGGCAGCTGGCCACACGAGTTGAGCGCTTGACAGCACTTGAACCGGATCCGTCTCTCTTTCGGTCACTCGCCGCCCTCCACCTCCCCGGTGTCAAGGTAGTTCACGGTTCGATCGAGTCGTTCAAGCCGGGCGACCGCTTCGATAGCGCGGTCATGATCAACGTGCTCGAGCACATCGGAGATGACATCGGCGCGCTACGAACCGCTCGATCATGGCTCGCGCAGCGGGGGTGGATATTCGTCTTCGTGCCGTCGCATCGTGCTCTATTCGGATCCCTGGACGATAAGTATCGCCACGTGCGTCGGTACAGTGAACGAGAGCTACGGCGTGCGCTGGCTTCCGCGGGGTTCCGCACCGGGTGGGTCCGACACATGAACGCATTGGGAGCCCTCGGCTGGTTCGTGGCCGGCAGGATCCTTCGGGTGCAATCGATCTCGATCCGCACGGTTGCGCTCAACGAACGTTTCATCGTGCCGGTCGGCCGTCGGATCGAGCGCGTCATCCGTCCCCCGTTCGGTCAAAGTCTCATTGCCGGAGCAAGACGAACGGATATGGCATGAAGGTCGCGCGTCATCGGCACCGGGCACGTCGGGCTGGTCACGGCCGCGACGCTCGCGTCGCTCGGTCACGAGGTCTCGGCGGTCGATTCCGACGCCGAGAAGATCGACATGCTCCGCCGCGGCGAGCCGCCGTTCTTCGAGCCCGGCCTCCCCGAGCTCGTGGACGAGCAGGTCGCCGCCGGGCGGCTCTCGTTCGAGTACGAGAGCAAGGCGGTCCTTCCCGGCGCCGAGGTCGTGATGATCTGCGTCGGCACGCCCGCGAACCCCGACGGCGAGACCAACCTCGCGGCCGTCGAACGCGCCGCGCTGGACATCGCACGCGACGCCCGCGACGGCGCCGTCGTCGTGGGCAAGTCGACGGTTCCGGCCGGGACCGCCGATCGCATCCGCACGACGTTCGAGCGCGTTCGTCCCGACGCGAGGTTCCACCTCGTGTCCAACCCCGAGTTCCTCCGCGAGGGGACCGGCGTTCACGATTCCCTCGAGCCCGACCGACTCCTGGTCGGGGCGGACGACGCCGAGGGGTTCGATGCGATGCGGCGCCTGTACGCGCCGCTGCTGGAGCGCGGCGTCCGCCTGATCGAGACCGACGTCGCGACCGCCGAGCTGTCCAAGCACGCCTCCAACGCCTTCCTCGCGCTCAAGATCTCCTACGCCAACGCGCTCGCCCGCATCTGCGAGCTCGTGGGCGCCGACGTCGATGCCGTGACCCATGTCATGGGGTCGGACCCGAGGATCGGTCCGGCCTTCCTGGGCGCGGGTCTCGGCTACGGGGGCTACTGCTTCCCGAAAGATGTCGCCGCGTTCGAACGCCTCGCCGAGCGTCTCGGCTACCCGTTCCCGATGCTCGCCGAGGTCGCCCGGATCAACGACGAGGCCGTGCAGGCCGTCGTCGAGCGCCTTCGCGACGAGGTGCGTGAGCTCTCGGGCTCGCGGGTGGCCGTCCTCGGGCTCTCGTTCAAGCCGGAGACCGACGACGTCCGCCTGTCGCCGGCGCTTGCCCTCGCGAGCCGGCTCCTCGAGCTCGGGGCGGAGGTGGTCGGGTTCGACCCCCGAGCGGGAGCGAACGCCAAGGCCGAGCTCCCGGAGCTCCGGATCGCGACCGATCCGTACGACGCAGCGGCCGGAGCGAACGCGGTCGTGCTCGCCACCGACTGGGCCGAGTTCCGCGACCTCGATCTCGCCCGCCTCCGGAACGCGGTAGCCGCTCCCGTCTTCGTCGATGCCCGCAACGCCATGGACGGGCGCGCGGTCGCAGGCGCCGGCTTCGCGTACGTGCCCGTCGGCAAGCAGCCGCTCCGTCCGGAGGCCTGAGCCGATGCCCCGAGCGGTGGTCACGGGCGGCGCCGGCTTCCTCGGCTCCCATGTGTGCGAACGCCTGCTGGCCGAGGGCTGGCACGTGCTGTGCCTGGACACGCTCCTGACCGGTCGCGAGGACAACCTGGCCGGATGTGCCTCGGACGCCCGGTTCGCGTTCGAACGGACCGACGTCACGCGGTTCATCACCGTGGAGGGCGCCATCGACGCGGTCGTGCACCTCGCGTCGCCGGCGTCGCCGCGCCGACTACCTCGACCATCCCATCCACACGCTCAAGGTGGGGGCGCTCGGGACGCTGAACGCGCTCGGTCTGGCCAAGGCCTCGGGCGCGATGTTCATGCTGGCGTCCACGTCGGAGGCCTACGGCGATCCACTGGTGAACCCGCAGCCCGAGTCCTACTGGGGCAACGTCAACCCCGTCGGCCCCCGCGGCGTCTACGACGAGGCGAAGCGATTCGCCGAGGCCATGACGATGGCGTACCACCGCGTCCACGCCGTCCCGGTCGTCGATCGTGCGCATCTTCAACACGTACGGCCCGCGGATGCGCCGCGACGACGGTCGGGCCTTGCCGACCTTCGTCTCGCAGGCGCTGAGGGGCGAGCCGATCACGGTTCACGGCGACGGGAGCCAGACGCGCTCGCTGTGCTACGTCGACGATCTCGTGGAGGGGCTCTGGCGGTTGTTCGTGTCCGACCTCACCGGACCCGTGAACCTGGGCAATCCCGAGGAGGTGACCGTGCTGGAGCTCGCCGAACGCGTCCGGGCCGCCGTCGGCGCGGAGGTTCCGATCGAGTTCACCGAGCGTCCCGAGGACGACCCGCAGGTGCGCCGCCCGGACATCTCGCTCGCCAGGCTCGAGCTCGGATGGGAGCCGAAGGTCCCGCTCGACACCGGTCTGGAGCGGATGGTCGCCTGGGCCTCCGAGGCGTGGACGACCTAGAGCACGAGGCGCCGAAGCCGCCGCCTCGACGCCGCACCGCGCTGCGTGTCGTCCTCGTGCTCCTCGCCCTGTTCGTCGCGTGGTTCGTCCTCGCCGGCCGGCTCCTGGAGTCGACGGACGAGCCGGTTCGATCCGACGTCGTCGTCGTGCCGTCGGGCGACGTGCTGGGCAACCGCCTGATCGCCGGCGCGCGCGCTCTTCGGCAGACGGGCTCCGGCCGGCTCGTCGTGTTCGTCCAGGAGGGCGGCCTGTACGACCAGCATCAGGTGGCGGCCGACTTCCTCGAACGCGAGGGCGTCGATCCGGCTCAGGTGCGGCTGGTGCCGCCCGGGGGAAGCACGGCCGAGGAGGCGGGCGCCTTCGCGGCGCTCGCACACCGATGCGGGTGGCGGAGCGCGATCGTGGTCACGTCGCCGTTCCACACCCGGCGGGCGGGCTGGTTGTTCCGGCGCGCGCTCGGCTTCCCGTTCGTCGTGCGCGTGCTGAGCGACGGCGAACCCTACGACCGGTGGACGTGGTGGTCCGACGACGCGACGACGGAGGCGGTCGTCCTCGAGTGGACGAAGATGCTCGTCGCCGCTCGGTACCTGTTCGATCGCCCGACGGCGCCGGATCCGGGCGTCGCCTGCTGAACCGTCAGTCTCCGAACACCGGCGTCGAGAGCAGGTCCCAGAGGCGCCCGAGCGGCGGCCGCTGGAACCGGATCTCGAACTCCTGCACCGCGTCGAGGTCGCCCTCCCACGTCGCCCGGCCGCCGTCGACCTGCATGCCCGGAGTGGCGTCGACGATCTCCATCCCGGGGGGCGCCTGGATCGAGATCGTTCCCTGCGTCGGCAGGACCGTCTGCTGCGCCCGGATCCGGAGCCGGTAGGTCCCGCCGAGCTCGTCCCCGGTCCAGGCATCCGCGCGCTGCAGCTCGAGCGCCAGTTCGCTCGTGGTCCCCGGCGCGGTCTGCACGTAGGTCGAGAACACCGAAAGCCCGCGTTCACGATGAGCCTCGAGGCCCTGTGGCTTCCCGTCGAGGGTGGCGTCCTGGGCTCCGCAGCCGGGGGCGCAGTACATCGAGACGAACGCCTCGGAGACCCCCGGCTCGAGGCCCGTTCCCGGATACGGCCCGAACACGTAGCTCCGCTCGGGATGCTTGGGCGCCGTGTTCTCGGCCGTGAGCGCCACCTCGGCGGTGGATCCGCCGCCCTCGCCGAGATCGACGCGATAGCTCAGCGAACGCCGGACGTAGAAGTCGATCTTCGTGCCGTCGGCGTTCGACGCGAAGGCGCCGAAGACGTCGCCCGCCTGCGGGGCCTCGACGGTTCCCCCGACCCCGGCGGCCTCGAGGGCCGCCTGGACCTCGGGATCGGTGGAGTGGACGATCAGGTGGCCGCCGGCGCCGGCATCGGCCAGCGCGCGGAACGACGCGACCGGATCCGTCCCGGCCAGGAAGCGGCGGAGCACGCTCAGGACCGCCGCGCCGAGGACCCGCTTGCGCTCGGCCGCGCTTCCGAACTGCCCGTACGCCTCATTGGCCAGGTAGTCGACGACCGTCGAGGCCTCCAAGGTCCGATCGAGCGTGGGATCGTCGATCGGACCCGTCGCTTCGAGCATGTCCGCGAGCGCCTGCGGGTCGACGAAGATCACCCCGTCGATCGGGACGCCCGTGACGCGTTCGTAGAGCGCCTCGATCAGCCTCCCGACGGTGGGCGCGTGAGGGTCCATGTTCAGGTTCCGCCAGAACCCCGTGCCCCCGAACCCCGCGAACGGTTCGCCGAAGCCGTCGGGCGCGGGGGGCGCCTGCTTCGGGGACAGGTCCTGAAGTTCCGTGATGTTGTGCATCCGGTCGAATCGGAGGCGGCCGCCGTCGGCGGTCATGATCGTGTACGCGCCGATGAACCCTCCCGTACCGCGGAGCTCCGCCGGCGCTCTGCGCCGCGACGAAATATCGGCGCTCCCCTTGGGATCCGACGAGACCGGGCAGCGCCCCGGCCAACGCGTCAGCCGCCGTCGCCGTTCCGGTCGCCTCTTCGAGCTGGGCGATCGACCGATCGCGTGCGTCCGCGACGGGACCCACGATCCACGACGTCGGCAGCGACCTCACGCCGGCGAGGGCGGTCTCGAGCTTGGCTCGCGCGTCGCTGATCGCGGGATGGAGCGCCTCGATCTGTTCCACGGGGATGGTGCCGTTGGACGGCGCGAGCTCAGCGATCCCGCCGGGAAGCTGCTCGATCCCGTCCGCCAGGTCCGAGCCGGCCGAGGCGGCGAGCCGGCCCGCGTCCGCGAGCACGACGACCGCGTCGAAGGAGCGGCCGGCGAAGGGGACCGACCCCGCAAGGCGCAGGACCGGGCTCCTCGCGTAGCCGCCCGCCTCGTCGAACGCGTCCTCCGCCCGGCCGAACGCGGCGGACGCCGCTCCGAGTTCGCCTGACAGCAGCAGCTCTCGGGCGTTCTCGAGCTCGTCTCGGCCCGTGAGCAGGCGCGCTCGCGCTCCGAGGGCCGGGACGACGGCGAGCACGCCCAGGATCGACAAGATCCCGACGGCGATCAGGACGCCCCAGCCCCACCGCCGGTGTTTTGGCAGGCGCCGGTGCCTGGTTACCGAGCGTTCGCGGGTCGCCGACACGTCGGGATGCTATACGTGACGGATCCGGCGAGGGTTTCCCCGCCCCCCGGACCGTGCTAGCGTCGGCGTCACGGCACGATCGATCCGCCATGACGAAGAGATCCGTCGGGAGAGGTCGATGAAGAAGCTCGCATCCGTCTCGATGTCGGCTCTCATGATCGCCCTGCTCGTGGGCCTCGTGGCGGCGCCCGCGTCGGCCCAGCAGTATCCGCCCACGAGGCCGACCTGCGGGGTCAGCGACACCACGATCAGCCCAGGTGACCAGGTCACCGTCAGCGGCAAGCATTGGCAGCCGGGGTCCACGGTCACGTTCACCCTGCGGCCTGAGGGGATCAACCTCGGCTCGACGACGGTGGGCCAAAATGGCAAGTTCAGCGCCGTCGTGACCATCCCGAGCAGCGTCGAGCCGGGCCCCCACACGATCGTGTGCTCCGGCATCGACCGTCGGGGCGACCCCGTCATCAGAGCCACCACTATCCAGATCCTCGCCGGGGTCGTGGGTGGCGGCGGGGCAGCCTTCACCGGCACGGTCCTGAACGTGCCGCTGTGGATGGTGCTCATCGCCGCATTGTTCGCCGCAGGCGTGGTGATGGTCGCGATCGGCCGCCGTCGCAGGCGAAGCGTCGGGACAGGCTCCTAGCGGGCGCCTGACCAGCCGAGATCCGCCGAAGATCCTCCCGTGCGGTCACGGGTCCGTTCCTGTCTCCCGGCTCACAGATGCACTAGGCCGCCCACCAGGCCTTTCGTGGGGCGTCAGGAGCGCGAGATCCTCGAACGCGCCGTCCGTGGTTTGCTCTGGCCGGGGATCCGATTTGCAGAGCGGGAAGTTGGCGTGTAAGAACGCATCCCTTCCCTAACGAAAGGGGCTGGACGTGGCCCAGGAACGCACCAGTCCGCTGGAACAGGCGCTCAGGGACCCGCTGCCCGGGCTCAGGAAGCAGCTGACCGAGGAGTTCGAGGGACAGCCCGAGGACCTGATCGAGCAAGCTGCCAAGCAAGCGCTCGATAGGTACAAGACCGTACCGGTCCGCGAGTTCGTCCCGATCTTCGCCTGGCGACACGCACGGAGGCACCTTCGCGGGGCGTCTTGACCCTGCATGTTCACATCACCGCCGCAGGTGGGTCCGCCAGTGGTCACGGGGGAGGGATAGCGTCGACGTTGTGAGCCCCTCGTTGACGGTCGCCGATTGCCCGGAGTGCCGGGGCGTGCGCACCGTCATCGTCGGGACCTGCAGCGTGTGCTTCGCGGAGTTCTTCGAGGACGACGACCCTCAGTCATGGCGGGAGGATTCCCCCTATCCCCGGGGCTCTCGCTTCGCGATGAGCGATGATTCCCGCCCTGACTGAGCTCTCTGTCTGAGGTCGACATCGCCGAGCTCCTCGGCGCGTCGCGTCATCGCTAGCGGGTGCTGGCGTCCCGTGGATCTGGAGCAAGTCGAGCGTCAACTCCGTCAACGGCTCGACGCACTCGGTCCCGCTCCCCGCGCCGAGCTGCTCCACGTCCTGACGCTCCCCGACTTCGGCCGGGCCGACCGGATCGGCGAGTTCTACCGCAACCCGAAGACGCGGACGTTCCGGGTTGCTGATCGATGCCGAGGAGGTCTTGGTTCTAATCGCTCGACGGTCCGGGCGGTTCGGTGCTCGTAGGCGGCGGTTCCGTGCTCGTAGGCGGCGGTTCGGTGCTCGTAGGCGGCGGTTCGGTGCTCGTAGGGGGCGGCTCGGTGCTCGTAGGCGGCGGCTCGGTGCTCGTAGGGGGCGGCTCGGTGCGTCGTAGGGGGCGGCTCGGTGGTTGTAGGCGGCGGCTCGGTGGTCGTAGGGGGCGGCTCGGTGCTCGTAGGCGGCGGCTCGGTGGTTGTTGGAGGCGGCGTCGGGGAGGGGGAGGGTCCTGGCGACGGATCAGGTGACGGATCAGGGCCGGGATCTGGACCAGGCGGAGGCTGGGGATCGTTCCCCACCGGCGAGCCCTCTCCGCCGTCGAGAGATAGGACACCCTCGCTCGTGTCTAAAGGAAAGAGCGCAACCGCCGAGGAGCCGTTCTCACCACTGGCCCGGTCATTCGCCGCCCCACCCTGCGCCTGCCCCAGCCCTTCGGGGTCTAACGCAACGTAAGGGACTCCGTCGTCCGTCACCCCGATCGTGAACGCTCCGCCCAATACTCTCGGGGCGCTTCCTCGTCCCATTGCGAGCAATCCAACAAGCGCAACCGAGCCGAGGATGACGGTGGCCGCGAAGGCGAGCGTACTGGCCCGACCGAACATCAGCCCCGAACGGAACCGGTGCCACCTGTAGCCTCCCCACGCCCGTCGATCCCGACCGTACGCCTGCCAGGAACGGAAACGGTGCCACCTGAAGCCTCCCGATGCCCGAAGATCGGCTGCCCATCGTCTTGCAGGGTTGTCGGACGGTCGGCTCATCGGCCCCTTCCCCGGGCGGATCGAGAGATCGTTGCTACCAGTCGAGCCTCCGGGTCGAACCTACCAAACGGCGGTCTAGGCGCGCCTCCGCCTCGGGCGAACCGAGCACGACGTTGGCGCTGCCCAGCGACGACCGGAGTTTCGTTGCAGCGTCGCTGGCCTCTCGCGCGTTCATGACACACGATGGAGGCCAACCTGCGATCCGTGCCCGAGGGGGAGGTCGAGGGGGCCGACGTGGGCGAGACCGCGGCGAGCTTCGAGGATTTCTACGAGGACACGTTCCGACGCCTGTTCACGGCGCTCTGCCTGGTGACCGGGAACCGCCACGAGGCGGAGGAGATCGTGCAGGATGCGTTCCTCCGTGTATATGAGCGCTGGTGACCGGGTCGAGACCCTTGAGGACCCGGCGATCTGGATCGTGACGAGCGGTGGGCCGTTCGATCGGTCGACTCCCGCCGTTCCTGGTTCGGAGACGAGACCGACGCAGACCGCACCAACGGCTGCTCGTGCTTCAGCGGCGCCGGAGGATGAGGTGAGAACGGGTACGTGCAGCGACGGTGCTCGATGGCGGCTGGAACTCACGGACATGGGGGTGGCGGGACCGATCGTGGTGCGGTTCGAACTCCATCGGAGCCCGGTGGGGCACGAGTGGCGCATCGAGCTCCGTCACACGGCGTACCTCCAGCCCGGTGGTCGAGTGTTCTTCCGAGGCACCAGGGTGGCAAGCGACGGCGGTGACCTCGCGGTTGTACGACGCCATCAGGACACGACCGGACCCGATGGCGTCGCGGCGGAGGCCACCGATACGCAGACGGGTCAGGTCTGCAGGGCGTTCGCCCAGGTCTGAATGACCGCGACCGAGTAGCCGCGAGCCCGAGCAGTCCTGACCGGTACGCCCGCCTTGCCGCCTAAACACTGCCTCGGGGCCGGAGTGACAAGAACACGGTGCAGTGTCGAGGCCTCCACCGCCATCCACCAGCGGAGACGACAGTGTCTGGTTTCACGACATAGTTCCGCCCTGTCTCGCGACATCGTTCACACCTCAGGACGAAGGGGTGTGGGATGTCGCTTGCGAGGCTGGTCGTCACCGCGGTCAGGGTCGAGGGGCGCACGAAGGCCGAGGTGGCCCGGGACTACGGGGTCTCCCGCCGGTGGGTCCATGAGCTCGTTCGCCGGTTCGATGCCGAAGGGGAGGCCGGCCTCGAGCCGCGGTCCCGCCGGCCGAGGCGGAGTCCGCACCGCACCCTGGGGGTGCTCGAAGACGAGATCGTTGCCTTGCGCAAGGAGCTCGCGGACCAGGGTCTGGATGCCGGAGCCCACACGATCGCCTACCACCTCACCAGGCGTCACGGCGAGGGATCGATCCCGTCGGTCGCGACGATCTGGCGGATCCTGTCGCGCCGGGGCTTCGTGACCCCGCAGCCCCAGAAGCGACCGAGGAGCTCTTACGTCCGATTCGCCGCGGAGATGCCGAACGAGCGCTGGCAGGCGGACATCACGCATTGGACGCTCGCCGGCGGCGCCGAGGTGGAGATCCTGAACGTGCTCGACGACCACTCACGGTTCCTCGTGGCCTGCGATGCGCGGGTGGTGTTCAAGGCTGCCGACGTCGTGGCCACCTTCCATGGAGCCGCTGCGGCCCATGGGTTCCCGGCATCGCTGCTCACCGATAACGGCGCGGTGTTCACCGCGGAACCGCGCGGCGGGGGTCGCTGCGCGATCGAGGTCGAGACGGCGAGGCTCGGGATCCGTCACGTGCGCTCGACCCCCTACCACCCGCAGACCTGCGGGAAGGTGGAGCGGTTCCACCAGACGGAGAAGAAGTGGCTCGCGAAGCGTGACGCCGCGGTCAGTCTCGCCGAGCTTCAGACCGACCTCGACCGGTTCCGGGTCTACTACAACACCGTCAGGCCGCACCGGGCCATCGGGCGGCGCACGCCCGCCGAGGCCTTCGCCGGCCGGCCCAAGGCGGCGCCCGCGCTCGCCGGGTTCACGGTGCCTCCGCACTTCCGGGTGAGGCGAGACAAGGTCGACATCACCGGGGTGATCACGCTGCGTCACAACTCCCGGCTGCACCACATCGGGCTTGGCCGGAACCTCTCCGGCACGCGGGTGCTCGCCCTGGTCGACGGCCTCCACGTGCGGGTCCTGACCCAAGACGGGGAGCTGCTCCGGGACCTGTCCCTCGATCCGACCCGCGACTACCAACCGCACGGGCGATCGTGAGGTGGAAGGATGTCCCGGGACACGTGTGAACGATGTCCCGAGACATCACACCAGCGGAGACGACAGGATTCGAACCTGTGAGGGACGGTTAAGCCCCTAACCGCTTAGCAGGCGGCTGCTTTCGGCCACTCAGCCACGTCTCCGCGGACGATTCTACGGAACGCACCGACCAGCCGGTAGGCTCGCGTCCGTGCCGGACATCCTCGTCGTCGGCGGCGGGATCATCGGGACGGCGTGCGCGTACGAGCTCGCGCGTCGTGGCGCGTCGGTCACGCTCCTCGAGAAGGACGAGCTCGCCGCCGGTGCCTCGGGCCGCAACCTCGGGTACCTCGACACCTCGAAGGACCCCGTCCTCGCGCCGCTCGCCCGCCGGAGCCTGGAGCGCTACACCGAGATCGCGGACGATCCGCCGACGCCGTTCTTCCTGGACGCCCGTGCCGATCGGGACGCTCGCGGTGACGATCGACGAGGACGAGGTCGACGACCTGCGCGCCTGGGCCGCCTCCGCCGAGGCGGTCGGCGTCGAGGTCGAACGCGTCGACGATCGCGTCCGCGAGCTCGAACCCGAGCTGTCGCCGGACGTGCTCGAGGCCTACCTGCTGCACGAGGGCCACCGCGTCGACCCGCTCGCGCTCACCGTGTGCTTCGGCGCCCTCGCCCGCGCCTCCGGCGCCACGATCCGACACCACTCGCCCGCGCGCCGTCTGGTCGAACGTGGCGAACGCGTGACGGGCGCCGTGACCGACGACGGCCTCGTGGAAGCGGACACGGTGGTGCTCGCGGCGGGGCCATGGTCGCCCGCGCTCGCGCGACCGGTCGGCGTCTCGCTGGACGTGACGGCGGCACGCGGTTGGCTCGTGCACGCGGCACCCGAGCGGCCGCTGTTCCGCCACTGGATCCAGAGCGGAGCGCGGCGCCTGGTGGCCGGTGGAGCGCCGTCCCGCGCCCACGAGCCGGGTCCGCTCCGACTGTCGCTGCGGGAGTTCGGCGACGCCCAGGAGACCCGGGACGTCTCGCCGATGATCCAGCCCGCGCCCGACGGGTCGGTCCTCACCGGCACCTCGCGAGAGCCCTCGTTCGCGGCCGAGCCCCTGGACCTCGACGTCCCCCGGATCGTCGCCGCGCAGGCGTCGCGTCTGGTGCCGGCGCTCGCCGACGCCCCGGTGGTCTCGACCTGGTCCGGCGTCCGGCCGGTCTCGCCGGACGAGCGGCCGATGCTCGGGTGGGTGCGGGAGGGGCTGTTCGTCGCCACGGGACACGGCTCCGAGGGCGTGATCCTCGGCGCCGGGAGCGCCGAGCTGGTCGCGGCACTCGTGCTCGGCGCCGATCCGCCGTTCGCGCCCGAACCGTTCGATCCGCAGCGATCCGGTTAGCCGGATGCGGGAGCCGCCGCCTCCCGGCTCGCGCCCGCGGGCACGAGCTCGCGGACGGCGAGCGCGATGGCGCGGATCACGTCGTCCCGGGCCAAGATGCCGATCGTTCGTCCGAGCTCGTCGACCACGGGGAGCCGGTTCACGCCGGCCGCGTCCATCAGGTCGACCGCGCGGATCAACGGTTGGTCGCCCTCGATCGTCACGACCTCACGCGTCATCACCTCGGCCACGGTGAGGTTCGCGAGGTGCCGCTCACCCCGCAGGAACGGCCCGCTCGTCTGCGGGGCCAGATGCCCCTCGCGCGCGAGCAGGTCGCTGAGCGAAACCACCCCGACCACACGCCCCTGGTCCACCACGGGAGCCCCGGCCACGCCCTGGGCGCCGAGCTGCAGCGCGGCATCGCTCGCCCGGGTCTGCGGATCGAACGTGAGCACGCCCGTGGTCATGGCGTCGCGCACGGTGCCGAACGCCCGGGTCGCCTCCCGACGTAGCTCCTCCCTGTCCATCGGCCTGTCCATCGGCCTGTCCATCGGACGCCTCCTTCCGATCGAATCGTCGCGGAGACGGCGAGATGGCGGGACGGTCGTGCGACCCCCGCAGCCGGTGACCTTCGGACGCTCCGCCCTACCGGGGTCCCCGGCCGTGGCGGGCGAGGATCTCGAGCGCGCGCTCGAGCGGCAACGCGTGCAGGACGTGGCCGTCGCGGCCGACCGTCGTCTCGGCCGTGAACAGCGCGTTCACGACCGCCTCCTCGACCGCCTCGACCGTGGCCGAGAACAGCGGGTTGAACACGTCGGGCGACCCCTCGCCGGGGCCGTCCAGGACGGCTCGGGCGCCGACCGTCCCGTCGGCCGAACCGAGCGGGATCCGGTTGGCCGTCGAGAACGCGATCATCAGCTCGCCGCGAGCCGTTGTGGCCGGTCGAACCGCACCGCACGAGGCCGAACCCGCCGCGGGCTGCGAGCCGGCGGAGCTGGTGCGGGACCATCGGCACGTCGGTCGCGACGACCACGATCGCCGACCCCTCCCGATGTTCCCCCGGCATGAGATCCGTGATCTCGCGACCGATCGGGACGCCGTCGATCCGGAGCAGCTCGCGCTCGCCGAAGTTCGTGAGCACCAGCACGCCGACGGTCCACCCGCCGGGGATCGTCCGCGACGAGGTGCCGATCCCTCCCTTGAAGTCCATGCATTGGGTCCCGGTCCCGGCGCCGACGCAGCCCTCGGCCACGTCGCCGGCGGCGTCGTCGAGCGCGGCGAAGACGTCTTCGTCCGAGAGGGGGAAGCTCGTCACGTCGCTCAGGTAGGAGTCGTCGCACTCGCACACGAACGGCATGTCGCCGCCCTCGTGCGTCGTCGTGTGGTGCCGGATGGTCCGCCACCGGACAGTCGCGTCGTACGCGCGGCCGATCGCGAGCGAGCTCGTCATGACGATCGGCGAGTGCAGCAGACCCCATTCGGCGATCTGGTTGGTGCCGATCAGCTCGCCGAACCCGTTCAGCACGTGGGTCCCCGCGTACACGCGTTCGATCCAGGGCAGCCCCTCGTGGGGGAACACCGCCGTGACGCCCGTCCGCACGGCACCGGCTCCGTCCGGCGGCCGGTTCGCGGACGACGGTCGCGTGACCGACGCGCACGCCCGCCACGTCGGTCACCGAGTTCCGCGGACCTGTCGGGTACGTCCCGATCACGATCCCGAGGTCTCGGGCCCTGCCTCGTTCCATCGACCCCTCCACGACGTGGCGATCCCCTGGGGATGCGTTGCGGTACAAGCGGCTGGAGATGCTACCCGCACGACGACCTCTCCCCCGGCCGTCGCCCGTCCGACGCCCCACGGGGGCACGCGTAGAATCGCGGGCACCCATGGCCATCCTCGCCCTCGGCATCTCGCACCGTCGCGCCGCGGTCGGGCTGCTCGAACGCCTGGCCTTCGCCGACGACGACCTCGTGAAGGCGTACCGGCGGACCGCCGACGACCCCGCGATCGACGAGGCCGTGGTGGTGTCCACCTGCAACCGCGTCGAGATCTACGGCAGCGTCCCCTCCTACCACGCGGGGTTCCAGGCGCTGAAGCGCGTGCTCTGCGAGACCCGCGGCGTCGCGGCCGACGACCTGGCCGAGCCCCTGTACTCGCACTACGAGCGCGACGCCGTCGAGCACCTGTTCACCGTCGCCGGCGGGCTCGACTCGATGGTGCTCGGCGAGCCCCAGATCCTCTCGCAGGTCCGCGAGGCGCTGCGGCGCGCGGACGGCGAGTCGGCCGCGGGGCCCGGCGCTCACGGCCGTGTTCCACGCGGCGGTGGCCGCCGGGCGGCGGGTCCGGTCCGAGACCGGCGTGGGCGCGGCGCCCGACGTGTTCGTCTCGGCCGGTGCCGACCTGGGCGCCGAGGCGCTGGGCGGCCTGGCCGACCGGCACGCGGTCGTGATCGGCGCGGGTCAGATGGCGGCGCTCGCGGTCACGCATCTGCGTCGTCGTGGCGTCGCGACGGTGCGGGTCCTGAACCGCTCGCTCGAACGGGCGCGCGCGCTGGCCGAACGCACCTCCGCCGAACCCGGCGACCTGCAGGACCTGCCCGGCGCGCTCGCCGGGGCGGACGTCGTGATCTCGGCGACGGGCGCGGCCGGCACCGTCCTGTCCGAACGCCTCCTGCGTGACACGCTCGCGGGACGCGACCGACCCCTGTTCGTCCTCGATCTCGCCGTACCGCGTGACGTCGAGCCGTCCGCCGGCGACCTGCGGAACGTCACGCTCGTCGACATCGACGGGCTGCGCGGGTCGGTCGCGGTCCGGGCGGCCGAGACGGACGCCGACATCGAACGCGCCCACGCGATCGTCGCCGAGGAGGTCCAGCGGTTCACGATCCGGCGCCGGGCCGAACGGCTCGGTCCCCTCTTCCGTGCCCTGCGCGAGCGCGGCGACGCGGCCGTCGACGCGGAGCTCGAGCGCTTCCGAACCGACCTGGCCGGGCTCGAGCCCGAGGAGCGCGAGGCGGTGGCGGCCCTCGCGCGCGGGGTCGTCGCCAAGCTGCTGCACGAGCCCATCGTGCGACTGAAGGAGACGCCGGGCGTCGGGACGCAGGACGCGTACGCCCGGACCGCTCGCCGAGCTGTTCGGGCTCGAGCTCCCCGCCGAGTGACGCTCCGGATCGGCACGCGCCGCTCGGCGCTCGCGCTCGCCCAGGCCAACGAGGTCGCCGCGGCCCTGGCCGCCGCCGGCTCCGAGACCGAACTCGTGCCGATCACCACCGCCGGCGACCGGGGCGCCGACCCGGCGACCGACCCGGCCGGGACGAAGGGGTTGTTCGTCGCCGAGATCGTCCGCGCGCTCCGCGCCGGCGAGATCGACGTGGCCGTGCACTCCGCGAAGGACCTCCCCGCGGTCGATGACGAGGACGTCGTGATCGCCGCCGTGCCCGAGCGCGCCTCGGCGCTCGACGTCCTCGTCACCCGCGACGGCGAGCTGCGTCCGGGTGCGCGGGTGGGCACCTCGAGCATCCGCCGCCGGGCCCAGGTCGCCCGCTGGCGGTCGGACGTGAGGGTGACGGACCTGCGGGGCAACGTCGACACGCGGCTCCGCAAGCTCGCCGACGGCGAGGCCGACGCCCTGATCCTCGCGGCGGCGGGCCTGGTGCGGCTCGGCGTCGTCCCCGAGCACTCGGCGCCGATGTCGACCGCCGAGATGGTGCCCGCTCCCGGCCAGGGGTGCCTCGCGGTCCAGGCGCGCGCGTCCGACGGCGGCACGATCGCGGCGCTCTCCCCGCTGGATCACGCGCCGAGCAGGCTCGCCCTCGACGCCGAGCGCGGCCTCATGGCCCGGCTCGGCGGCGGGTGCGCGCTCCCGCTCGGCGCCCTCGCGGAGCCGACCGACCACGGCGTCCGCATGATCGCGATCGCGCTCACGCCCGACGGGGGGCGGTTCGCCCGGACCGAGATCGAGGCCGCGAGCCCCGCCGAGGTGGCCGAGCTCGCCGCGCTCGACCTCGCGGCCGGCGGCGCGGACGAGATCCTCGGGCTCGTGCGCCCGTGAGGCCGCTCGCCGGGACGACCGTGATCGTCACGAGGCCCCGACCGGAGGCGGACGAGCTCGCCCGCCTGCTCGAGCGCCGGGGCGCCACGGCCATCGTCGCGCCGGCGATCGAGCTGACGCGCCCGTGCGTTCCGCCGCGCTCACCACGGCCCTGCGCGAGCTCGCGGACGGCGCGTTCGCGTGGGTGACGCTCACGAGCCCGCGGACCGTCGACGTCCTCGCCGAACGCCTGACGCCCCGGGACGTCCGGGCGGAGGTCGCCGCGGTCGGCGAGGGGACGCCGCAGGCGTTCCGCCGCTGGAGCCGCCGCGACCCGGACCTGGTCCCGAAGGCGTTCACGACCGCCGCGCTCGGCCGGGCGTTCCCGCGCGGGAGCGGCCGGGTCCTGTTGCCGCGCGCCGACGTCGCCCCGGGAGGGCTCGAGGAGGTCCTGGCGCGCAAGGGCTGGACCCCGACGCGGGTCGACGCGTACCGGACGCGCATGCCGCGCTCGCTCCCGGCCGAGGCCCGTGCCGCGCTGCGGGCGGGGACGGTGGACGCCGTCACGTTCACGAGCGCCTCGACGGTCCGCGGCTTCGTGCGGGCGCTCGGCGCCGTCAAGGGGAACCCGAAGGTCGTCTGCATCGGGCCGGTCACCGCGCGCGAGGCTCGCGAGCACGGGCTGCGCGTGCACGCCGTCGCGGACCCGCACACGATCGACGGCCTGGTGGCCGCCGTCGAGCGCGCGCTCGCGCCGCGGTAGCATCCATCCGATGAGCGCCTTCCCTCGGCACCGGCCGCGACGGATGCGGCGCACGCCCGCGCTCCGAGCGCTGATCCGCGAGACCGAGCTCGCGCCGCGCCACCTGATCGCGCCGCTGTTCGTCAAGGAGGGCGTCTCCGACGCCGTCCCGATCGGCTCGATGCCGGGACAGTCCCAGCACACGCTCGAGTCGCTCCGCAAGGAGGCGGTCGAGATCGCGAGCAAGGGCGTGGTCGCGTTCATGCTGTTCGGGTCCCCGACCGCAAGGACGCCGAGGGCTCCGAGGCGTGGAACCCCGACGGGATCGCGCAGAGGGCGCTCCGCGATGCTGCGCGAGGAGCTCGGCGACGACCACGTGGTGATCGCCGATCTGTGCCTGGACGAGTACACCGACCACGGCCACTGCGGCGTCCTGGACGCGGACGGCCACGTCGACAACGACGCGACGCTCGAGCGCTACCGGCGGATCGCGCTCGCGCAGGCCGACGGCCGGCGCGCACCTGGTGGGGCCGAGCGGCATGATGGACGGGCAGGTCGAGGCGATCCGCGACACGCTCGACGAGGGCGGGTTCGCGCGCGTCGGCATCATGGCCTACGCGGCGAAGTTCGCCTCCTCGTTCTACGGCCCGTTCCGCGAGGCGGCCGAGTGCGCGCCGCGGTTCGGCGACCGCACCGGCTACCAGATGGACCCGCCGAACGCCGACGAGGCGATCCGCGAGATCGCGGCCGACATCGACGAGGGCGCCGACATCGTGATGGTCAAGCCCGCGCTCCCCTACCTCGACGTGATCCGCCGCGCGAAGGACGAGACGCGGTTCCCGATGGCCGCCTACAACGTCTCCGGCGAGTACGCGATGGTCAAGGCCGCCGCCCAGAACGGCTGGCTCGACGAACGCAAGGCCGTGCTCGAGGTGCTGACCTCGATCCGTCGCGCCGGCGCCGACCTCGTCCTCACGTACCACGCGAAGGACGCGGCCGATTGGCTCGTGTCCTAGGGCGAGCCGCCGCCGAGCCCCTGAACCGCAACGCGTCCGGGTGTCTCTGCGCGTTGGCTCTGTGTGCTATCGTGTGTGCCGATGCGTGTGCACATAAGCCTCGAGGACGACCTGGTCGGCGAGATCGACCGGAAGGTCGGCCCGAGACATCGCAGCTCGTACATCGCGGACGCGGTTCGCAGACAGCTCGAAGCCGAACGCCGCTGGGAGAAGATCCGCTCGGCGTTCGGGAGCATCTCGGATGAGGGTCACCCCTGGGATCCCGATCCCGCTCGATGGGTGCACGAGTCGCGACGAGAAGACCCCCGTCGCGTCGGCTGATGGCAGGCCTTCTCCTCGACACCACCGTGGTCATCGACGTCTTGAAGGGGCGGCCGCGGACGCTGGCCCGGATCGACGCGCTCGAGCCCGCGGGCGAGACGCCCTACGTGTGCGCGGTGACCGTCGAGGAGGTCACCGCCGGGCTGCGACCTCGAGAGCGTGAGGCCGCGACGGCGCTCTTCGAAGGACTCACGGTCGCCCCGCTCGGCATGGCCGAAGGTCGCCTGGCAGGGTGGTGGAGAAGGAAGTACCGAGGACGTGGCCGAACCCTCTCACAGGCGGACGCGCTCATCGCGGCCGCGGCGGCGGGCGCGAACGCTCGACTCGCGACCGGGAACCCGAAGGACTTCCCCATGCCCGAGATCGCGGTCGAGCACTGGCCCGTCGGCGAGTGACGACCGCCGGATAGCATCATCGCGGTGACCCGATCCGAGGAGCTTTTCGAGCGAGCGCGGCGCGTGATCCCCGGTGGCGTGGATTCGCCGGTGCGCGCGTTCGGGGCGGTCGGGGGGATCCCGCGGTTCGCGGTGCGGGGCGAGGGCGCCTACCTGGTGGACGCGGACGGCTTCCGGTACGTCGACCTCGTGCAGTCGTGGGGGGCGTTGTTGTTCGGTCACGCCCGTCCCGAGATCGTCGAGGCGGCCCGAGCGGCGGCCGCGCGCGGCACCACGTTCGGCGCTCCCACCGAGTTCGAGGTCCAGCTCGCCGAACGCATCACGGCCGCGATGCCGTCCGTCGAGATGGTCCGGCTGGTCTCGAGCGGCACCGAGGCGGCGATGAGCGCGATCCGCCTCGCTCGTGGGTTCACGGGCCGCGACCTCGTCCTGAAGTTCGAGGGCTGCTACCACGGGCACTGGGACGCGCTGCTCGCCAAGGGCGCGGGGAGCGGCGTCGCCACGCTCGGGATCCCCGGGTCGCCGGGCATGACCGAGGGGGCCGCTCGCGACACGCTCACGGTGCCGTTCAACGACATCGGATCTGTGGACCGCGTGTTCGCCGAGCGGGGCGAGCGGATCGCCGCGGTGATCGTCGAACCCGTCGCCGCGAACATGGGCGTCGTGCCGCCCGAACCGGGGTTCCTCGAACGCCTGCGCGACCGGTGCGCGGCCGCCGGGGCGCTCCTCGTGTTCGACGAGGTGATCACGGGGTTCCGGATCGCGTTCGGCGGCGCCCAGAGCGTGTACGGGGTGACGCCGGACGTCACGATCCTCGGCAAGGTGATGGGCGGGGGGTTCCCGTGCGCGGCGTTCGGCGGCCGGCGGGACGTGATGGAGAGGCTCGCGCCGGTCGGCCCCGTGTATCAGGCGGGCACGTTATCGGGCAACCCGGTGGCGGTCGCGGCCGGGATCGCGGCGCTCGATCTCGCGGCCGAGCTCGACCCCTACCCGGGCCTCGACAGGACCGCGACCACGCTCGCCGAGGGCCTGACCGAGCGCCTCTCGCGACGAGGTATCGCGGTGACCGTGAACCGAGCCGGGTCCTTGTTCAGCGCGTTCTTCTCGGGCGGACCGGTGCGGGACTTCGCCGGCGCGACGGCGGCCGACCACGCCCGCTACGGCCGCTTCTTCCACCACCTGCTCGACCGCGGCGTTTGGCTGCCGCCGAGCGGCTACGAGCTGTGGACCCTCGGCACCGAGCACGGTCCACAGGAGGTCGAGCGGGTCCTGGACGCCGCAGCGTCGTTCGAGGGCTGAATCCCGTCGACGCGTAACGTTTCGAGGGGCCCGGCAGACAGAGGAGATGAACCCACGAAGGAGGGATGTCCACCATGTCCACCGAGACCGCGACGTTCGGCGCCGGTTGCTTCTGGGGAGTGGAGTACGTCTTCGAGCGCGTTCCGGGAGTCACCGGGACGGAGGTCGGTTACGCGGGCGGCCACACCGAGAACCCGACCTACCGTGACGTCTGCTCGCACGGGACCGGCCACGCCGAGGTGCTCCGCGTCGAGTTCGACCCGGCCGTCGTGAGCTTCGAGCAGCTGCTCGAGGTGTTCTGGGCGATGCACGACCCGACGCAGACGAACCGCCAGGGTCCGGACGTCGGCGACCAGTACCGGAGCGCGATCTTCACGCACTCGGACGAGCAGCAGCGGATCGCCGAGGCCTCACGCGACGCGGCCCGGTCGAGGTTCGACCGACCGATCGCGACCGAGATCACGCCCGCCGGCCCCTTCTACCCCGCCGAGGACTACCACCAGCGGTACTACGACAAGAACGGGCACGAGCCGTACTGCCACGTGGTGCCGTGGCGCACGCTCGAAGAGCTCGGGCTGGTCCGGGCCTGATCGCTTGGGCCTGATCGCTTGGGCCTGATCGCTTGGGCCCGGGCGCTTGGGCCCGAGCGTCGGGCCGAGCGCTACGGGAGGTCGACGACCGGGAGGAACCGCCGCCACGGACCGATCGCGTCGCGGTAGCGCTTCGCGAGGGTCTTCACGATCTGGGTCTGGTGGTTCAGGTCGTGCACGGTCCACGTGGCCAGCAGTTGCTCCAGCGTGACCGGGCCGAAGTCCGCGTGACGACCGATCCGGACCAGGTCGTCCGGACCGAGGTGCAGCCCGTCCAGCTGCGACAGGTTGGCGCCGCGCAGGTCGGAGAACCGATCCAGCACCCGGCCGACGCTCCAGCCCGCGAACCGCTCGAACCCCGCCTCACGGTCCACGGGCCCGAGGACCTCCTCGGGCCCGTGCTCCAGGATCGTCTCGATGCGGCCGAGCCAGTCCCGCTCCTCGATGTGGGTCAGGTGTGCGAGCGCCTGCCACGGGGTCCAGGTCCCCGGTCCCTCGTCGGCGAGCAGCCACGCGTCCGACAGGCCACCGAGCGTCGCTCGGAGCGCGCCGGGTGTCCCGGCGAGGAGCTGCCGGCTCTCCTGCAGGTCGAAGGTCATGGCTCGAGGGCCCGGTCCGCCTTGGCGGCGAAGACGAAATCGGCCTCGTTCAGGCCGTCGATCTTGTGCGTCCACACGGTCAGCCGGACCTTGCCCCACGCGAGGTAGATGTCCGGGTGGTGCCCGACGCGCTCGGCGAGCTCCCCGACGCGGTTCGTGTACGCGAGGGCCTCCTTGAAGTCCGCGAACCGGAACTCCTTCTCGAGGTGATGGTCGTCCACCACCCGCCACTCATCACCGAGATCGGCGAGGTACGACTCGATCTCGGCGTGATCGAGCGGCGGCACCCCGCCGCGGCAGGGGACGCAGTCCATCGAGGCGAGGTCGCGAGCCATCAGGCGTCCCTCGGGGCCTCGAGGCGGCGGGCCACGATCGCGTCGGCAGCCGCACCGGTCGAGATCCCTTCAGCCTCTGCCAGCCCGAACACCTCGCGGAGCGTGTCGCCGATCTGTCGGAGCCGCTCGTCGACCTGGTCGTCGGTCTCGTGCAGCAGCTCGTAGCCGACGAGGTGGATCACGCCTCCGGCGTTCACGATGTAGTCGGGCGCGTACAGGATCCCTCGCTCGTCGAGCCGCTCCGCGTCGGCCGGTTCACCGAGCTGGTTGTTCGCGGCGCCGGCGATCACCCGACACCGCAGTTCGGGGATCGTCTGGGCGTTCAGCACCCCGCCCGTCGCGCAGGGCGCGAGGACGTCGCACACCACGCCCGCGATCCGATCGGCCGGGACCACCTCGGCGTCGAGCTCCTCCCCGAGCTCCTTCGCCCGAACGTCGTCGACGTCCGCAACCGTGAGCCGCGCGCCCGCGTCGACGAGCATCCGCGCCAGCGGTGCGCCGACCGCACCTAGGCCCTGCACCGCGACGGTCCGCGCTCCTAGGTCGCCGGACCCGAACGCATGCTCGGCCGCCGATCGGATCCCGTGGAATACCCCGACGGCGGTGTTCGGCGCCGAGGTGCCCGAGCCGCCGTTGCGTTCGGTGCGGCCCAGGACGGACGAGCATCGTTCGGCGATCACGTCCATGTCCGAGGGCGACGTGTTCATGTCGCAGGCCGTGATGTAGGTGCCGTGCAGCGATTCCACGAGATCACCGTAGCGGAGCATCAGCTCGCGCCGAGGCTGACCCTGCGGGATCTCGGGGACCGCGAGCACCGCTTTGCCGCCGCCGACCGGCAGCCCGGCCATCGCGTTCTTGCTCGTCATCGCGGCCGAGAGTCGGAGCCCGTCGCGCAGCGCGTCGTGCGGCTCCGCGTAGACCTTCATGCGCGTGCCGCCCCCGCCGGGCCCGAGCAGCGTGGAGTGCACGCACACGAACATCCAGGTCGAGCTCGGCTCGTCGAACCGGACGACGACCTGCTCGCCGTCCCAGGCGCGGAGCAGCTCCTCGAACACGCGCTACTCGGAGCGCGCGACCGAGGACTTCTTGGCCTTCTTGGCGGCGCGCTTCTCCTTGATCGACTTCTGCGCGGTCTTCTTCGCCTGCTTCTCGCCCTTGTCCTTCGGGTGCGCCATGGCGGAACCTCCGTTCGCTCGAGGTGGCGTCCATCATCGCACGTCGCTCGGAGGCGTAGGCTCTCGCCGTGGCCTCGCCCCTTCCGTCCCCGTGGGGTCCGTGAGTTCCGGCCGGGAGTCGCTAGCTCCGGGCGAGACCTCGCACGCGAGGACCGCGAGCGTGTTCGTCGGGCGCGGCTCCGAGCTGGAGGAGTTGCGGTCCGGGCTCGACGACGCCCTGTCCGGTCGAGGCCGCCTGTTCCTGCTCGGGGGCGAGCCGGGGATCGGCAAGAGCCGGCTGGCCGACGAGCTCGGCAACGAGGCCGGTCGACGCGGTGCGAAGGTGCTGTGGGGCAGGTGTTGGGAGGCGGGCGGGGCACCCGCGTATTGGCCGTGGGTCCAGGCCCTGCGCTCGTATCTGCGTGACAGCGATCCACAGGCGCTCGAAGGCCAACTGGGCGAAGGCGCGTCCGATCTCGTCCACCTGTTCCCGGAGCTCAGGCGGATCCTCGTCGGTCTTCCCGAGGCTCCGGGCTCCGCCGATCCCGAGGCCGCCCGCTTCCGGTTGTTCGATTCGATCTGCACCTTCTTGAAGAACGCGTCGAAGAGCCAGCCGTTGGTCTTCGTGCTCGACGACCTGCATGCCGCGGACACACCGTCCCTGTTGCTCCTGGAGTTCCTGGCCGGCGAGCTCACCGAAGCGCACATCCTCGTCGTGGGCGCCTATCGCGACGTCGATCTCGGTCCCGATCATCCACTGGGTACGTCGCTGGTCGATCTCGGCCGTCACCGGGTGACGCGCCACATCAGGCTCACCGGCTTGAACGAGGCGGACGTTGCCACGTTCCTGCAGATCGCGACCGCACGCGTGCCACGGACGAAGGTGGTGACCGCGGTCTATGAGGAGACGGAAGGGAACCCGCTGTTCGTCGGTGAGGTCATCCGTCTGCTCGCCTCCGAGGGACGCCTCGAGCGTGCCGGCGAGGCCGACGCGTTCGTGTTGTCGATCCCGCAGGGCGTCCGTGAAGTCATCGGTGCTCGCCTCGGGCACCTCTCGCCGGAGTGTCACCGCGCCCTGTCGCTCGCGTCTGTGCTGGGTCGGGAGTTCGAGATCGACGTCCTCGGGTCGATGAGCGAGCTCCCTCGGGAAGCGCTGCTGAGGCTCCTCGGCGAGGCATCGACCGCTCGTGTCGTGACCGACTCGCCCGGGAGCCTGCGTCGGCAGCGGTTCGCCCACGCGCTGATCCGGGACACGCTGTACGAAGAGCTGGGTGCTCCCGAGCGGATCGGGCTCCACCGCCGCGCGGGCGAGGCGCTGGAGGCGATCCACGCCGACGACCCCGAGCCGCACCTCGCGGAGCTGGCCCTCCATTTCTTCGAGGCGGCCAAGGACGGTGACGCCGACGAGGCCGTCGAGTACGCGCGGCGGGCCGGGGATCGGGCCGCGTCCCTGCTCGCATACGAGGAGGCGGTCCGCCTCTACGGGATGGCCCTCGAAGGTTTAAGGGTGCTCGGACCGGTGGACGGCGCTCGCTGTGATGTGCTGCTGGCCTTGGGAGATGTGCAAGCGCGGGCCGGCGATCAGAGCGCGGCCCGGGAGACGTTCCTCGAGGCGGCCGACCTCGCGACCGAGCTCGACCTTCCCGAACATCTCGCCCGCGCGGCGATCGGGTACGGGGGCAGGTTCGTCTGGGCGCGGGCCGCGTCCGACGAACGCCTCATCCCGCTCCTCGAGGCCGCCCTCGCCGCATCCGACGAAGGGGACAGCGTGCTGCGTGCGCGGCTGTTGGCCCGTCTCTCTGGTGCGCTCCGAGATCGTCCACCGGAGGGATCGGCCGCGGCGGTCAGCGAACGAGCCGTCGCGATGGCTCGGCGTATCGACGACCGCGCGACCCTCGCGTACGCCCTCGAGGCACGATGGGCGACCGTGTGGTTCCCCGACAATCCGGAGGAGCGGCTCGCGATCGCGGCCGAGATCCTCGAGGTCGCGCAGGAGGTCGGGGATGCCGAACGGATCGCCCAGGGGTACGACTTCCGGATCTGCTCGCTCCTCGAGATGGGACGGATCGGAGCTGTGGACGAGGAGATCGGGGCGATGGCGCGCCTGGTCGAGCGTCTGCGTCAACCCGCACAGCTGTGGATCCTCACGCACACCCGGGCGATGCGCGCCCTCCTCAGCGGGAACTTCGAAGACGCAGAGGAACTGATCGAGGAGGCGTTCCGGTTCGGTGAGCGCGCGCAGCGATGGGACGCTCTGATCTCGTACCGGCTCCAGATGTTCCAGCTTCGGATGGAGCAGGGACGCCTGGACGAGGTGGAGGGACCGATCCGAAACTCGGTCGCCGAGTATCGGACCCGACCGATGTTGCGGTGCGTCCTGGCCCACCTATACGCGGAGATCGGGCGCGAAGCGGAGGCGCGGACGGCGTTCGAAGCGCTCGCGAACGACGGCTTCTCGGTCCTTCCCCGGAACAACGACTGGCTCATCGGCTTATCCCATCTCCCCGAGGTGATCGACTTCCTGCGGGATCGCGAGCGCGCCGCGACGCTCTACGACCTCCTGCTGCCGTACGAAGGGCGGGTCTGCACGCACTCTGCGGAAGTCAGCTTGGGCTCGGTCGCTCGATCCCTGGGCGTGTTGGCCTCGACGATGGCTCGATGGGATGAGGCGGTCCGGCATTTCGAGCGCGCGCTGGAGGTGAACGCGGAGTTGGGGGCGATCCCCTGGATCGCGCACACGCAGCACGGGTACGGCCGCATGCTCATGGCCCGAGACCATCCCGGCGACCGCGAACGTGCGGTCGAGCTCCTCACGGACGCCTCGACGACCTGTCGGAAGCTCGGCATGGTGGCTCTCGGTGAGCGGATCTCGGCGCTGCTCGAGGGAACCATCGGGGCGATCGACGGCTCGGGCCAGGCGACACCCCCCTCTCGCGCCGCGTCGATCCGGCCCAGCGTCTTCCGTAGGGAGGGTGAGTACTGGTCGATCGCCTACGAGGGTGACGTCCTCCGCCTGAAGGATTCGAAGGGGCTTCGGTACCTCGCCCGGCTGCTGAAGGATCCGGGGGTCGAGGTCCACGTCATGGAGCTCGCGAGCAGCGCCGAGGCATCGGGGGGGTCACCATATCCTCGTGAACGATCACGGATGCCCGACGACGTGCACATCGCGAGCGACGACGCGGGGAGCATCCTCGACCCCCAAGCGAAGGCCGCGTACCGGAGCCGGTTGAGCGAGCTCGAGGAGGAGCTCGCCGAAGCCGAAGCATGGGAAGACGTGGAACGAGCCGCGCGCGTCAAGCAGGAGCGTGACTTCCTGGTTCGCGAGCTCGCGGGGGCGGTGGGTCTCGGAGGCCGCGATCGCAAGGCCGCATCCGTGTCCGAGCAGACCCGGGTCAACGTCACCAAGGCGATCAGGTCGGCCCTGTCGAGGATCCGACGGGACGGCCCGGCGCTCGGGCTCCACCTGGACCGGACCGTCAGGACCGGGACGTTCTGTTCCTACGTGCCAGATCCTCGTTCCCCGGTCCCCTGGCAGCTCTGACCCGGCTCTTTTGAGATCGGTCCCCGCGAAGGAACGGCCGTTCCGTCGGTTCCCACGCCTTCGGAACGAGAGCGGGTCCGGGAGCCGCGGCAGGCGCGGCGGGCCTCTCGAGGAAGGGGGTCCCGATGGCCACGGTTCGGACCGAGGTGGCGGGTGGCGCAGGGCATGCGTGGGCGAGCGGACGGGGCACTCGGCTTCTGTTGGCCGCGCTGATCGCCGTAACCCTGTTGGGCGCGATCGTCGGGATGCAGGTGGGCCGTTCGTCCGCCGGTCGCGATCGGGCGGCCGCACCGGCCGAGCCCGTCTACCTGCACGGTCGCAACCTGCGAGGGCTCGACCCGATCGACCCCCTGTACCTGCACGGTCGCAACCTGCGAGGGCTCGACCCGATCGACCCCCTGTACCTGCACGGTCGCAACCTGCGGGGGCTCGACCCGATCGACCCCCTGTACCTGCACGGTCGCAACCTGCGAGGGCTCGACCCGATCGACCCCGTGTACCTGCACGGTCGCAACCTGCGGGGGCTCGATCCGCTGCCGGAGGACTGAGGTCGCTCTCGCCCTCGGGTCGTGACGGTCTGCCTACGCGAGATCCGCGAACGCGGCGCGCACGTCCTTGCGGATGCCGGTCACGAACGGGACCTCCTCCTTGGTGAACCGGCGGGCTTGGGCCTCCCGCAGGCGGCGGATGCAGTCCACGATCCGATCGAGCTCGTCCGCCTCGAACGCGAGGATCCATTCCCAGTCGTTGATGCCGAAGGCGCTCGTGGTGTTCGCGAGCACCTCGGGGAACTCCCGGCCCGCCTCGCCGTGCTCGCGGAGCAGCGACGCCCGTTCGTCGGCGGGCAGCAGGTACCACTCCGGCGTCCGGACGAAGGGATACGCGCACAGGTAGCGCCGCGGCGCCTCGCCCTTCACGAACGCCGGCGCGTGATCGGGGGTGAACTCCGCCGGCTTGACCACGCCCATGAACGTCCACGAGATCTCGAGCTCCCGGCCCGCACGCGTCCGCCGAAAGGCGACGAGCGCGTCCTGCACGGCGTCCGGGCTCGGCCCCACGAGCCAGAGCAGCAGGTCGGTGTCCGCACGGAACCCGACGGTCGAGTACATCACCGCGAACGGTCACCTCGCCGTCCCACCCCTTGACCAGGTTCTCGACCTCCTGCGTGGCATCGTCGAGGTCGAGGTCGCGGAAGGCGCGCGTCGCCCTGAAGCACGTGTAGAGGGCGTAGACGGTCTCACTCATCCCACGTTCTCCGATCTGACGGCACCAGCGAGGTGAGCCAGGACCCCCTCGGCGGCCTCGCCGGCGCTCCGCACGGCGTCGGCCACGCCCACCCCCAGGTACGCGTTGCCGCTCACGAAGATACCCGGTGGCAGCGAGGCCTCGATCGCCCGGACGCGCTCCAGATGGCCGACCTCGAACTGTGGCATCGAACGCGGCCACCGCACCACGGCCGATGCGGCAGGCCGATCGGGCAACGGCAAGGCCGCGGCCAGGTGTCGGCACACCGCGTCCACGATGTCCTCGTCCTCCGCGTCGAGGACGTCCTCGAAACCGACCGCCCCAACGAAGCACCGCAGGACGGCCCGGGTACCGAACCGCTCCTCGGGCCACTTCCGCGACAGGAACGTCGCGGCGGTCATCGGCGCGCGTCCCCGCGGCACGACGAACCCGGTCGCCTCCGGCAGCGCCTCCGCCGTGTCCTCGGGATAGACGAGGAGCACGACTCCCGTGCTCGCGTACGGGATCGAGCCGAGCGCCTCCGCAGCCGACGGATCGAGCCCGCGCACCAGGTCGGCCGCGACGAACGACGGCGTGGCGAGCACCACCGCGCTCGGCGGCGAACGAGCCGCCGTCCGCCCGCACGACGAACCCGCCGCCATCGCGCTCGATCGCGTTCGCCGGCGTCCCGACGCGGACGCGCTCCGTCCCGACCGACCCGAGCAACGCGTGGGGCAGACGCGCGACACCGCCCCGGGGGCGCAGGAACATCGGACCGGCGTCCGTCGCGGCACCGAGCGCCGCCCGGGCGCCGCGGATCAGGCTGCCGAACGTGCGCTCCCACCGCGCGAGCTCGGGGAACGACGCCTCGACGCTCAGGCGGTCGACGTCGCCGGCGAACAGCCCGCCGAGCAGGGGACCGGTCAGGCCCTCCGCGAGCTCGTCCCCCATCCGCCTGCGTACGAGCGAGCCGATCGACTCGTCGGACTCGGCCGGCCGTGCCTTGCGGACCAGGTCCGAGAGCGCCCGAGCGCGACCCGCGCGCGACAGGCCCGGCCACCTCACCAGCTCGTCCAGGTCGACCGGGATCCCGAGCGCGCTGCGCGGCAGGGGCACGAGGCCGCCGTCGGTCCACACGTAGGCGTCGCGTGCGCGAGGCTCGATCAGCTCGACGCCGAGCTCCCGGCATAGGTCCACGACCCAGGGCTTGCGCGCGACGAACGAGTCGGGTCCGCCCTCGATCTCGAGGTCGCCGACCACCACGCTGGACAGGCGGCCGCCGACCGCCGGGCCGGCCTCGAGCACGGTGACGTCGAGCGACGGACCGTCCCGCAGGAGGCGATGGGCGGTCGCGAGCCCCGAGACCCCCCCGCCGACGACCACCACGCGATCGCCCACGGCCTCAGCCCTCCGGAACCGCCAGGTGCGCGCGGACGACGTCCGCGAGCACGCGCACGAACGCGGGATCCGCGTTCGGCATCTCGGTGCGCACGAGCCGCATCCCCGAACGCTCGGCGATCGCCCTCGCCTCGATGTCCAGGTCGTAGAGGATCTCGAGATGGTCGGCGACGAAGCCGGCCGAGCAAACGACCGCCGCCGGGCGGCCCTCTGACGCGAGACGCTCGATCACGTCCTCGAGCGGCGGGCCCCACCACGGGTCGTCGGTCCGTCCGGCGCTCTGCCACGCGATCGTGTGGCGGGGCAGACCGAGCTCGGCCGCAACCAGGTCCGCCGTCCGGGCCAGGCCGTCGCGGTACCGGCACGAGTCCTCGCATCCCTGGCAGCGCAGGCACCGTTGCGATCCGTCCTCGAGCGTTCGGACCGGGAGGCTGTGGGCGGAGAAGATCACCGTCGCGCCCTCGCGCTCGGCCGGCGAGAGCTGGGCCATCGCGTCGGCGACCCGGCCCGCGAGGAACGACACGAATCCGGGGTGGTCGTGGTACGAGCGGACGAACGCGAACGAGGGCGGCCCATCGCGCGCCTGCTCGCGGACGCGCTCCACGTAGCTCTCGACGGACATCCCCGACCAGTGCGGCGCCATCACGATCGCGACCGCGTGCTCGATCCCATCGGCGCGCATCCGCTCGACCGCCTCGGCGATGAACGGCGGCGAGTGCTTCATCCCGAGGTACGCGCGGAAGGCGCCGGGCTCGTCCCGATCCAGCTCCCGCTCCAGCCCCGCCGCCTGCTCGCGGGTGATCTCCAGGAGCGGGAACCGGTTCCCGATCGCCGCGTACCGGTCGCGCAGCTCCTGCAGGTGGTCGGGCGTGGGTGGGCGGCCGCCGCGGATGTCCGTGTAGTAGCGCTCGACGTCGTCGGGACCGCTCGCGGTCCCGTACGCCATCACGAGCACGCCGGTCGGGGTCGCGATCATCGAACGGTCCGCTCGTGCACGAGATCGACCAACCGCTGCAGGTTCTCGGGGGACGTCCGCGGCAGGACGCCGTGCCCGAGGTTGAACACGTGCCCGTCGCGCCCCGCCGCGCGATCGAGCACCTCCACCGCGGCACGCTCCACCGCATCCCACGACGCCGTGCAGATCGACGGGTCGAGGTTGCCCTGGATCGCGCGGTCGCCCCCGATCCGCTCCCAGGCCCGGTCGAGCGGCACGCGCCAGTCGACGCCGATCGCGTCGCCGCCCGCATCGCGCATGAGGCCGAGGAGTTCGCCCGTCCCCACGCCGAAGTGGATCGACGGCACCGGGAGGTCCTCGAGCACCCGCCGGACCCACGGCTGCACCCCGCGCGTGTAGTCGCTCGGCGAGAGCGCGCCCACCCACGAGTCGAACAGCTGCACCGCCTGCGCCCCCGCCTCGATCTGCGCGAGCAGGTGCGACCGCGACAGGTCAGCCAGCGCGTCCATCAACGTGGCCCAGGTGTCCAGATCGTCGTGCATCAGCGCCTTCGTCCTCGCGTGATCCCGCGAGGGACCGCCCTCGACGAGGTAGCTCGCGAGCGTGAACGGGGCGCCGGCGAACCCGATCAGCGGGACCCGCAGTTCCTTGCGGAGCAGGCGGATCGTCTCGGAGACGAACGGCTCGTCCACGTCCGGTTCGAGGGTGCGGAGCCGGGCCACGCCGCCGGCGTCACGGATGGGCTCATCGACGACCGGGCCGACGCCGGGCTCGATCCGCACCGGCACACCGATGGCCGCCACCGGCACCATGATGTCCGCGAACACGATGGCCGCGTCCAGCGGCATCCGCCGGAGCGGCTGCAGGGTGAGCTCGACGGCGAGCTCGGGCACCCGGATGGCCTCGAGGATGTCCCGGTCGCCGCGGAGCTCCCGGTACTCGGGCAGGTACCGGCCCGCCTGCCGCATGAACCAGACGGGGGTACGGTCGACGGGCTCGCGCCGGAGCGCACGCAGGAATCGGTCGTTCACGGTTCCCCCACGATACGGACTCGGAGGAATGTTCCCCCCGTGATCGCGGCCCACCGAAGTGACGGCCGACACGAACGCCCTCGCGGGCGTAGAACCTACTGACGAGCGTTCGCGGAGGACGATGGCGGAAGCGCACCGACGGGAGCGGAGCTCCACCGGCGACGCCGACCCCCTGTGGTCGAAGGCGCCCTTCGTCCTGCTGCGCTATCCGGGCCTCTTCGTCTCGATCGCGGTGGGCGCGCTCCTGCTCGCGCTCGCGGCCTCCGCCTACCCGCTGTTCATCTCGGCCTCGGCGAGCGAGCTGGTGAAGGCCCGCATCGACGATCCCACCTACACGCGCTGGGCGGTCGGGATGATGTACCGCAACGGCGCGATGCCGCTGCGTGGGTCGCCCCGGCACGGCGACGTGGAACGCCGCGCCGACGAGCTGATCCGCAGCTTCGTCGCGGCGGACCCCTACCTCGCCCGCCCGGTCGAGTCGGCCCTCGCCAAGGAGGTGCCGGTCTCGGTCCTCGGCGAGCAGGATCAGCGCGAGACGCGTCTGTTCACCGGCGAGCAGGCGCTCTCGAACGTCGACATCCTCGAGGGCTCCGCGGCCGACGGCGTCCTGGTCCCCGATCTGGTTTCCGACGCGCTCGGGATCTCGCCCGGAGACACGATCGTGGTCGGATCGCCCGACGAGGGGACGGTCACGCTCCCCGTCGGCGGGATCTACCGGTCCCTGTATCGGGGCGGGGCCTCCGGGTACTGGAGACCGTGGAACGACGAGCTCGTCCTGTATTGCCCGGACTGTGCCCCACCCGCCCAGGCGCTGATCCTTCCGCGGGCACAGTTCGACGACGCGGCTCGGGCGATCGGGCTCGATCACGTCAGCTACGCGTGGCAGGCGCCGCTCACGCGCGATCTCACCCTGCAGGAGGCGGAGGACGCCGAGCGGATCACCTCGCGCATCTCCGACCAGATCGAGGCTCGGACCCTGCTCAACCGATGCTTCATCGCGTTCTTCTGCAACCGGGCGAGCGGTCCGCAGTGGGGGAGCGCCATGGACGACGTCGTGCGGGACGTCCACGGCCGGCTGGTCGCGATCGAGGGATCCGCGAGGTTGCTGCGGGTGGCCGGCATCCTGATCGCGCTCGCGGTCGTCGCGGGTGCCGGGGCGTTCGCGATGGCGGCCCGGCGGGTCGAGTCGACGCTCCTGTTCGCTCGCGGCGCGAGGCCTCGAGCGGTGGGTGGCCGCGCCAGCCTCGAGGCCGTCGTGCCGTGCGTGGCCGGTGCCGCGGCGGGCGTCGGGCTCGCCTTCGCCTTCGTCCGGACCATCGGCCCCGACGGCGCGCTGGCCACCGATGCGTCGGCCCAGGCGATGTGGTCCGGGGCCATCGCCGCCTTCGGGGCCATCGTGGCGATCGGCGTCGTCTCGACCGTGTCGTTCCTTCGGCAATCCGAGCAGCACCGGAGCCGGTTCGGGATCCTCTCGCGGATCCCGTGGGAGCTCGCGCTCATCGCGTTCTCCCTGCTGATCCTGCAGCGGCTGCGGAGCGGCGGGGCGGTCGTGATCGACCAGGCTCTGCGAACGAAGGCGCCCAGCCTGCTGCTCTTCGCGTTCCCCATCGCGTTCCTCGCCGGCTTCGTCGCGCTCGTGGCACGAGGCCTCGTCCTGCTCCTCACGTGGGCCCGAGGCCGGAGCGCCGGCTGGGGGACGTCCTCCTACCTTGCGGTCCACCGGCTCGCCGCCCGTTCGCGCCTCACGATGCTCCTGATCGCGGCCGCGGGGCTGTGCCTGGGGCTGTTCGTCCAGGCGCAGACCGTCGCACGCTCGATGGCGGTGACCGTCGACGCGAAGGCCGGCGTCTACGTCGGTAGCGACGTCCAGGCCCGCATCGACAGCATCAACGCCACGCCCGAGCGGTTCCCCTTGCCCCTCACCCGGGTCGTCCGGCGGCTCCAGGCGGGCGAGCTCCGGGCCGACGTCCCCTTCGACCTGCTCGCGATCGACACGGGGACGTTCGCCTCGACCGCCTACTGGGACCCGGCGTTCTCCCCCGAACCGCTCCGGACGCTCCTGGACCGTCTCGCCCAGCCCTTCGACGGCACGTTGCCGGTCGTCATGGCCGCGGCGCCGAACGCGAACCCTTCCCAGATCACGATCGACAGGACGACCCTGCCGGTCCGGATCGTCGGTCGCGCGGACGCGTTCCCCGGCATGACCTCGCTCCGGCCGCTGGTCGTGGTCGACGCCCGCAACCTCCTCGAGGGGTTCGCCGGCGTTCCCAACCCGCTCACCGGGTCGAACGCGAGCGACGAGTTCTGGATCCGCGGCAGGCCCGCGGCGGTCCGCGCGGCGCTGCCCCAGCTCGGCTTCGTCCCGGAACTGATCCTCACCGCGGACGAGGTGAAGGACATCCCGTACATCGCGGCGGTGATCGAGACGTTCCTCGTGATGAACGGGCTCGGGCTGCTCGCGGCGCTCCTCGTCTTCGCGGCCATGCTGATGTACCTGCAGACGCGGCAGCGCGCCGAGATCGTGTCGTACGGCCTGTCGCTGCGGATGGGGATGCGGTCCTCGCGGCACCTGCTCGCGATCGCCACCGAGGTCGGCGCGATGCTCGTCATCGCGTACGTCGTCGGCGGCGTGCTGGCGATCGTAGCCGCGCGCCTGACGATCCCGCTCCTGGATCCGATCGAGGCGGTCCCGCCCGAGCCGCTCAACGTCGTGCCGGTGATCACCGTGGCCCTCGCGGCACCGGTGTTGCTGCTGGTCGCGATCTTCGGCGGATGGCTCACCGAACGGCGCGCGCGCGCCGCCGATCTCGGGCAGGTGATGCGTCTTGCGGACTGAGGCGCCCGAGACCGGCCGCAAGCCGGAGGTCGCGGCCCGGTGCAGCGACCTGGTGAAGACCTACCGGACCGCGAGCGGCGAGGTTCGCGCGCTGAAGGGGCTCTCGGCCGAGGTCCCCGCCGCGGCGCTCCTCGCGGTCGTCGGACCCTCGGGCAGCGGGAAGTCGTCCCTGCTCCGGCTGATCGCGGGTCTCGACCGGCCGACGAGCGGGACCCTGATGGTCGAGGGGACGAGCGTGCACGACGCGTCCGCCCGCACGCTCCGGCGCTTCCGGCGCGCGACCGTCGGCTACCTGTTCCAGCGGCCCTCGGACAACTTCTTGCCGCACCTCACGGTCGGCGAGCATCTGCGCCTGGCCGGCAGGCTGTCCCATCGGCCTCCCCGGCTCGACCGGCAGGCGCTCCTGTCCACGCTCGGGATCGAGGGGCGCGTCGACCACCTGCCGTCGGAGCTGTCGGGGGGCGAGCAGCAGCGAGCCGCGATCGCGGAGGTCCTGATCGGCGGCGCGACGATCGTCGTGGCCGACGAGCCGACGGCCGAGCTCGACAGCACGTCCGCCGAGCACGTGATGGACACGATGGTCACGCTCGCGCGTGCCGGCGTGACCTTCGTGGTCGCGACGCACGACCGGTCGGTCATCCGACGCGCCGACGCCGCGCTCGAGCTCGAGCACGGGGTCCGTCGGTCCTCCAGCGTCTCGCCCGCCGACACCGCCGGGGGCGCGAGCGCCGGGTCGGCGCGAACCGCGCCCCGGCGCGAGGCTCGGTTCGGCGACCGCGCCGACCGGTGGCAGCCACCCACGACCGCGCCGGCGCTCGAGCCCGACCTCCCGTTCGTCCTCGAGGCGAGCGACGTGTCCAAGACCTATCGGCGCGGGGACGAGGTGGTTCACGCGCTCGACGACGTCAGCTTCGTCCTCGCGCCGGGCGAGCTCGTGGGGCTGGTCGGGCGATCGGGATCTGGCAAGACCACGCTCCTGAACGTCATCGCAGGATGGGAACGGCCGGACGGGGGCGTGATCCAGCGCTCCGGACCGGCGGACGCGGTGCCCGGCTGGGACGAGCTCGCGGTCGTGCCGCAGAAGCTCGGGCTGTTCGACGAGCTCACGGTGCGCGAGAACCTCGAGTACCCGGCCAGGCTGAGCGGCCGCCTCGATGAGCTCCGTGGACGCGTCGACGAGCTGATGGACGACCTCGCGATCGCGCATCTCGCGTTGCGGTACCCGAAGGAGACCTCGCTCGGCGAGCAGCAACGGGCCGCGGTCGCCCGCGCGCTCGTGCTCTCGCCGACGCTCGTCCTCGCCGATGAGCCCACCGGGCATCAGGACGCCGTCTCCGAGCGACGCGTCCTCGACGCGTTCGGCCGGGCGGCCGCCGAGGGCGCCAGCTGCCTGATCGCCACCCACAACGTCGCGCTCGCGCCCCGCCTGGACCGGGTCCTCGAGATGGCGGATGGCCGCATGACAGCGACCGACGATCCCGGATGACGTCGCCGGGCATCCCATGGGTCGCACGCGTCATCGGTTGCCATCCGTTCACCTCGACCGCGAGGCCTTCCGAAGATCAGTCGAGGAGTTCGTAGGCGGGGAGGGTCAGGAACTCGACGAAGTCCGGCGCGAGCGCCACCCGCTCGAACAGCGCACGCGCCTCCTCGAAGCGGGACTCCTCGAACGCCGCCTCACCCGACTGCCCGCGGAGGGTCACCATCTCCGCGTCGATCGCCTCACGGGCCATCGACGACGAGACCATCTCCCCGGACGAGAGCCGGGCCCCGTTCGCGACCCACTGCCAGATCTGCGACCGGGAGATCTCGGCCGTCGCGGCGTCCTCCATCAGGTTGTCGATCGCGGCCGCGCCGACGCCGGACAGCCACGACGCGAGGTAGCGCAGTCCGACGTTCACGTTCGTCCGCAGCCCCGCCCGGGTGATCGCACCGCCCGGAACCCGCACGTCCAACAGCCGGTCCGCCGAGACCTCGACGTCCTCGCGTAGCCGACCCAGCTGGTTCGGCCGGTCGCCGAGGACCCGGTCGAACTCGACCGTCGCGGTCTCGACCAGGTCGGGGTGCGCGACCCACGTCCCGTCGAACCCGGCGTTCGCCTCCCGCTCCTTGTCCTCGGCCACCTTGGCCAGTGCGAGCTCGTTCGCCGCTGGATCCCGCCGGCTCGGGATGTAGGCGGCCATCCCCCCCATCGCGTGAGCGCCGCGGCGGTGACACGTCCGCACCAGCAGCTCCGTGTACGCGCGCATGAACGGCACGGTCATCGTGACCTGGGCGCGGTCGGGCAGGACGAGCTCGGGACGACGACGGAACTTCTTGATCATGCTGAAGATGTAGTCCCACCGCCCGGCGTTCAGGCCGGCCGAGTGGTCCCGCAGCTCGTAGAGGATCTCGTCCATCTCGAAGGCTGCCAGGATCGTCTCGATCAGGACGGTCGCGCGGATCGTCCCGCGCGGGATGCCGATCCTGTCCTGCGACCAGCCGAAGACGTCGTTCCACAGGCGCGCCTCGAGGTGGCCCTCGAGCTTGGGCAGGTAGAAGTACGGGCCGGTCCCGCGCTCGAGCTGCTCGCGCGCGTTGTGGACGAACGCGAGCCCGAAGTCGAACAGGCTGCCCGACACCGGGTGGCCGTCGACGAGCAGGTGCCGTTCGGGCAGGTGCCACCCGCGCGGGCGGACCAGGAGCGTCGCGGGTTCCTCGGCCAGCCGGTACTCGCGCCCGTCGGGGCCGGTGAGCTCGATCGTGCCGCGGACCGCGTCGGCGACGTTGACCTGGCCGTCGACCATGTTCGACCACGTCGGGGCGTTGGCGTCCTCGAAGTCGGCCATGAAGCACCGCGCGCCGCTGTTCAGCGCGTTGATCACCATCTTGCGATCGGTGGGACCGGTGATCTCGACGCGACGGTCCCGCAGGTCGGCCGGCGCCGACGCGACCCGCCAGTCCGCGTCCCGGACGGGCCGGGTCGCCGCGAGGAAGTCCGGGCGTTCGCCCTCGTCGAGCCGCGCCTGCCGCTCGGCACGGGCCTCGAGCAGCTCGAGGCGCCGCCCCCCGAACTCGCGCTCGAGGTCCGCCACGAACCCGAGCGCCTCGTCGGTCAGGACCTCGTCGAAGCGGCGCCGCGACGGACCGAGGATCTCGACGCCGTCGGGGGGACTCACGGCACAGCCGCACCCGGCGGAAGCAGTTCGTCCCGCGCCAGCCCCGTCCGCGCCAGGACCTCGGCCTCGTCGGCCGCCCCCGAGGCGACCGCGAACCGGAGGTACCGCAGCAGGCTCGCGATCGTCGCGGGCTCGTCGAGCACGCCCCGCGTGGCCGCGCCCGCGCGCCAGGCGCCCACGCGCCCGACGGCGTCGTCGAGATGCGGGAGCAGCCACCCGTACACGGCCGCGTATCGGCTGACCAGATGGGAGGGGTGCAGGTCCCACCCCTGGTAGAGCCCGGCCGCCAGCGAGTGCCGTACGTGAGCCGCGTGCACCCGCCAGGCCGCGATGACATCGTCGGTGGCGTCGCTCGACGGCACGACGTTGCTCGAACCGTCGCTGATCGAAACGCCCGTGCCGGCGAGCGCGACCTGCACCAGAGAGCGGGCGAGGTCGTTGGCCGGGTGATCGAGCCGCTGCTCCCACGGCATCAGCCCGAGCGACGCCGTGTAGTCGAACACCCCGAAGTGCATCGCGCTCAGCCGGCCGTCCCCCGCGTCGAGGATCCGTTGCGCGGCGACCCCGCCGTCGGCACCGATCACCGACCGCGGCGTCTCGACCTGCACCTCGAACCGCAGCGACCGCTCGGCCAGGCCGAGCACCACCTCGAGCCGCTCCAGCGCCTCGGCGAAGATCGCGACGTGGTCGACCGTGGTGACCTTGGGGAACGTGACGACGAACCCATCCGGAAGGCCGCCCGACACCTCGATCGCCGTCGTCAGGAACGCGTCGAGGGTCCGGACGCTCCGCGCCTCGTGCCCGTCGGCGAACGACTTCACCCGCAGGCCGAACGACGGCGGCGCGGCGCCGCCCCCACGCGCGGCGGAGACGGCTCGAGCGGCCTCGTCGGCGTGGCGATCCTCCTCGTCGTCGGACCGGACGCCGTAGCCGTCCTCGAAGTCGACCCGCAGGTCCTCGACCGGCTCCCGCTCGAGCTTCGCGTGGACGCGGGATCGCGCCCGCTCGGCGACCGCCGCCTCGACGCCGAACGCGGCCGCGAACGCGCCGGCGTCGGGGGCGTGCGCGTCGAGCAGCCGGAGCGCCTCCGTCCCGACATCCGCCACCGTCGTCGGCGTGATGCGGTCCGCCGAGACGTAGAGGGTCTGTAGCGGCTGGCGTTCGGCCACGTCGCGGGGGGAACGGCGACGCTGCTCGGCCCCCGCCCCGCGGACGCGCTCGAGCAGGTCGAGCCAGCCGTCGTCGGCGATCGATCGGCTCACGCGGGCGCGTCGTCGGTCCGCCGCACCGTCCCCTCGATCCGCCCGGACGGGCGGTCGGTCACGACGAAGACCTGGCCGTCGTTGCGGATCCCGCAGTACGAGAGGTCGACGGCGATGTGGTGGAGGTTCGGCAACGAGAAGGTGACCTCCTCGACGTCGTTCGAGGCCTCGAGCACGGCGGTGCCCATGTGCCACAGCGTGTGTTGCACCGACCGGCTGTCGTCGTGGTACGCGAACGCGCGGACGATCGCCGTCCGGCACGCCTCGCGTGCGGCGGCGAAGTCGAGATCCGTTCGGCCGTACCGCCACCGGGCGTCGAGCTTGGTCGCGAGGATCCGGTCGTCGGTCTCGGGCAAGATCGTGAACCGATCCTTGAGGAACCCGCTGAACGCCGAGCCCGTGGTCTTCAACAGGTAGAGCTCGTCGAGCCCGCCCGAGAGGTCGACGCGGTCCCGGTCCCGGACCACGTGCGTCGTCCACCGGAACGCGCCACGGGTGAACGCGTGCGGGTGGGGCGTCCCGTCGATCACCACGCGCTCCCACGGGCGCTCGGTCATCCAGGCCTCGGCCCGGCCCGCCGCGGGCGAGGCGTCGAGGAGATAACCGGTGTACCGCAGCGCGAACGCCTCGAGCGGCTCCTCGGGATGCTCGAACGCGAGCGCGCACGCGGAGCTCCGCATCGTGTCGGTGGGAAGGACGGTGGCGTTGTCGCCGCGCGTGTGGACCTCCTCGAAGTCCCCCTCCAGGCGGACCTCGATCTCGCGCTCGGAGAACTCGTGCCGCCGCGCGCCCCGCACCACGGTCGCGAGGTGGATCCCGGACTTGCCGTAGCGGTTGGGACCGAGCTCGAACCCCATCTCAGCTCCCCCGGTAGGTCGCGTAGCCGAACGGGCTCAGCAGGAGCGGGACGTGGTGATGCTCCCCGGGAGCCCGGATCTCGAACTCCACCGTGACGGCGGGGTAGAAGGTCTCGACCCCCCGCGCGCCGTAGTACGCGCCCGAGTCGAAGCGGATCCGGTACGTCGCGACCATCGGCGCCGTGCCCTCGGGCAGCAGGTCGCCCAACCGCCCGTCCTCGTCGGTGATGCCCGCCCCCACCGGCTCCCACCCGCCGCCGGCCAGGACCTCGAGCTCGACGGCGACCCCGGCGGCCGGTCGGCCCGCCGAGGTGTCGAGGACGTGCGTCGTGAGTGCACCCACGCCGCGCATCATCCTCCGGGTCGAGCGGGCGGCGCCACCGGCCGCACGAGCCTCTCGAGCCTGATCCGGGTGATCTGCCGCTGCTGCTCCGCGGCCTCGGCGAGCTCGGCGTCGGGGTCGTTCCGCAGGCGCGCACGCAGCGCCTCGAGCAGCTCCTCCGCGCTCTTGCCCGTCGCATTGATCAGGAAGTCGTGGCCGAACCGCTCCTCGTATTCACGGTTGCCCCGCTCGAGCGCCTCGAGGATCTCGTCGCTCGCCCCCGCCGTCCCGGCCTGCTCCCCTCGCGCCCACGCCGAACCGCCACGCTCCCCGATCCGTGGATGGGCCGCGAAGGCCTCCTGTCGTTCCTCGTCGGACACTCCGGCCCACACGTCATCCGAGGTCTCGAGCAGCGCGTCGAAGGTCGCGAACGGTCTGGCCTCGCGCATCCCCGTGGCCCACGCCCGAGAAGCGCAGCAGGCGAGGATGCGCTCCTCGAAGATCTCGGGCGTCTTGGCGTTCAGCCATCGGACGCCGAACGCGCGCCAGCCGACGTCGGTCACCCGCCCGCGCACGCGGAGCCGCGCGATCCCGCCGTCGGGATGGATGTTCAGCCGGACGTGCGTCGCGGGCGCCGGCGGATCGACCGGGAACGCGAACCGGCGATGCGGCCCCAGCGGGCGACGCGGGAGCACCCGCGCCCATCCGGGATCCGCCTCGGGATCGCCGACGACCTGCGGCGCGAGGCGCGCGTCGAGCGAGCAGGACTCGGGGTAGTTGCCTTTGAAGTTCGACGTGTCGACCTCGACGCGCTCGATCTCCGTCTCGGCGGCCAGGCGGAGCACGACCCAGTCGTGACCCTCGCCACGCCGGCGCCGCGTCTCCCACCCGTCGTGCATCCCGTGGGAGTCGCCGGGTGCGATCAGGTTGTGCGGCGACGAGAAGAAGCGGTCGCTCGCATCCACGACGAGTCCGCCCGAGAGCGACGCGGCGGCGTCGATCCGCCCGCCGACGTCGGTGAGCGTCCGGAGGTCCGGCAGCGGCTCGCCGTGCACGCGGAGCCGGGCGACCCCGCCGTCGGGGAAGATCGCGAGCCGCAGGTGCGTGGCGCGGAGCGGCGAGCCGACGTCGAACCGGTTGACCGCGTCTGCCTCGAGCACCGACTCGGGTACCAGCTCGAACCACTCCGCGCCGTGCACGTCGTCGCCGTCGGCCACCGCGCCCTCGACCGAGCACCGGTCCGGGTAGTTGCCGCGGAAGAAGCTCGTGTCGACGACCACGCCTCGGACGATCCCGGGGACGCCGAGGCGGACGATGCACCAGTCGTGGCCCGGTTCGCGACGACGGCGTGTCTCCCAGCCGTCCATCTCCTTGCCCCGGTCGGTGTAACGCTCGGGATCGAACACCGGCGCCTCGGGTTTCAGGAGGTTCTCCTTCGGCGCGAAGAACTCGTCGTTCGCGACGAGCACCATCCCGCCCAGGCGCCGTTCGGCCAGATCGGGCAGCGTCGTGAAGTCGCTCACGCCGCGCCCCGACCCAGCAGCCGCCCCGCGGGGGCGTCGAGGAACCCCCCGTCCGAATAGACCTCCACACCCCGAACGTACGTGGCCATGACGCGTCCGTCGAGCCGAAGGCCCGCGTAGGGCGTGACGGGGTTGCGATGGTGGAGCTCGGACGGTTCGAGCACGGAGGCGTCGTCCGGTTCGAACACGACGAGGTCCGCGTCCCGTCCCTGCTCGATCGCGCCCTTGCGCCGCAGCCCCGCGATCGCGGCCGGCCCCGCGCTCATCCACCGCGCGACGTCCTCGAGCGCGAACCCGCGACGCCGCGCCTGCGTCCACACCGCCCGCAGACCGAGCTGCACCGAGGCGATCCCGCCCCAGGCCTCGAGGAAAGACCCGACCTTCAGGTCGGGCGTGCACGGCGAATGGTCGGACACGACGGCTGCGATCCGCGCGCTCCTCAGCCCATCCCACAGGCGTTCCCGGTTCCCCGCGTCACGGATCGGGGGCGCACACTTGAACTCGGTCGATCCGCGGGGGATCTCGCCGGCCTCGAACGTCAGGTAGTGCGGACAGGTCTCGACCGACACACGGCCCTCGGACCTGTCCACCCCATCGAGACCCGACGCCGCCGACAGATGCAGGACGTGCGTCCGGCAGCCCGTCGCCTCGCTGCCCTCGACCACCGCGGCGATCGCCCGCTCCTCGGCCTCGGGCGGCCGCGACGCCAGGTACGTCCCGTACGTGAACGGATCTGCCCCGGTCAGCCGAGCGGTCGCGCGCTCGATCGGTCCCGGGAGCTCGGCGTGCACGATCAGCAGCCCGTCGAACGCCGCGATCTCCGCCATCGCGTCGTGCAGCCGCTCCAGATCCAGGGGCTCGAACTCGTCGACGCCCGACGGGCACAGGAACCCCTTGAAACCGAACACGCCCGCCTCGTGCAGCTCGCGCAGGTGCCCGAGCTCGTCGGGGACCGCCCCGCCCCAGAACCCCACGTCGACGTGCACCTTCGCGTCGGCGGCCGCGCGCTTGTCCGCGAGCGCCTCCGGCGTGGTGGTCACCGGGATGCTGTTCAGCGGCATGTCGAGGATCGTGGTGACCCCACCGGCGGCCGCGGCGCGCGTCGCCGTCTCGAACCCCTCCCACTCGGTGCGTCCGGGCTCGTTGACGTGGACGTGCGTGTCGACCAGCCCCGGCAGGATGACGCGTTCACCGGCGTCGACGAGCGGCACGCCCGGCGGCGGGTCGTCGAACGGCGCCACGCGCCGGATCGTCCCGTCCGAGACGTGGATGCACGCCTCGCGGACACCGTCCGGCGTCACCACGCGCCGGCCGCGGATCGAGACGTCGGCCCCGTGCACGGTCGCATCGTGGCACGCGTCGGAACGTCTACGCTCACCGCCGTGAGGACCGTCCTTCGGGGAGCGCGTTGGCCGGGCGACGTGGCCGTCCGCGACGGTCGGATCGAGGCCGTCGGATCGGTGGCCGAGGAGCCCGGCGACGAGGTGCTCCGGTGCGACGGCGACCTGATCACCGCAGGGCTCGTCAACACCCATCACCACCTCTATCAATGGATGACCCGCGGCCGGTGTCTCGGATGCGACCTGTTCGGATGGCTGGTCGAGCTGTACCCGGTGTGGGGACGCCTCGACGTCGAGGACGTCCGGTCGGCGGCGCTCGTCGGCCTCGCAGAGCTCGCGCTCACCGGGTGCACGACGGCCGCCGACCACCACTACCTGGTGCCCCGGGGCGACGACACCGTGTTCGACGCGATCGCCGACGCCGCCGCCACGATCGGGATCCGCCTGCACCTGGCGCGCGGCTCGATGGACCTCGGCGAGTCGCGCGGGGGGTTGCCGCCCGACAACGTCGTCGAGGACCTGGACGCGATCCTCGCCTCGACCGAGGCGGTGGCGGCGAGGCACCACGACGGCGAGCGCGTGGTCGTGACGGTCGCGCCCTGCAGCCCGTTCAGCGTCACACCCGAGCTGATGCGGGGCTCCGCCGACCTCGCCCGCCGTCTCGGCCTCCGACTGCACACGCACCTGGCCGAGACGGTCGACGAGGGGCGGGACGTGCTCGAACGCTTCGGCCGGCGCCCCGTGGACCTGCTCGAGGACCTCGGCTGGATCGACGGCGACGTGTGGGTGGCGCACGGGATCCATCTCGACGACGCCGAGGTGCGTCGTCTCGGAGCGGCCGGCACGGGCGTCGCGCACTGCCCGTCGAGCAACGCGCGGTTGGGCGCCGGCATGTGCCGGGTCACCGACCTCGAGGCGGCCGGGGTCCCGGTGGGGCTCGGCGTGGACGGGGTGGCGTCCAACGAGGTCGGCGGTCTCCAGCCCGAGCTGCGGCAGGCGCTGTACACGGCTCGGCAGCGGGCCGGGCGTGCCGACGTCTTCATGCCGCCGGATGCGCTCCGCCTGGCCACCGAGGGCGGCGCGCGGTGCCTGGGCCGCGACGACATCGGCCGGCTCGAAGCCGGCTACCGAGCCGACCTGGTCGTCTGGCCGGGCGACGACCTCGCGGACGTGCCCGACCCCCTCGCGGGGCTGGTCCTCGGACCCGACCGCCGGGCCCGGCACGTCTTCGTGGGGGGCGAGTCGGTCGTGCGCGACGGCGCGCTGCTCGGCGCGGACGAGGCGGCCCTGCGGCGTGACCTGGCCGAACGCGCCCGCCGCCTCTGGCCCTGATGCCGCTGCGGAACCGCGTCACGCCGCTCGGGGAACTGGTGGCCGAGCCCGGGCGGGGACTCGTGTACGGGAACCGGGGATGCCTGCACGACGAGCGCGGCCGGATCCGCAGGCGCTACAACGGTCGGCGGTGGATCGCATGCCGGCTCCGGTTCCGCGGGTGGCACCGCGCACCGCTCCTGCAGCCGGGCCGATTCACCGAGCTGTTCTTCCTCGACGAGGCGACGGCGTTCGCGGCCGGCCACCGCCCCTGCGCGCTCTGCCGGCGCGAGGACTACGTGCGCTTCGGCGAGATCTGGCGCGCGACCAACCCGGGCCAGACCGGCGCCGACGCGATCGACGCGCAGCTCCATGAGGAGCGGCTCGAACCCGGTGCACGCGTCCACCGCCTCCACCGGGGCTCGCTCGACGGGCTTCCCGACGGCGCGTTCGTCCTGCGCGACGACGTCCCGTACATCGTCCTCGGCACCGGGCTGCTCCGGTGGTCGACCGCTGGCTACGCGGAGCGCGTCGATCGGCCCGCACGGGGTACGGCGACGCTGATCACGCCGCCCTCGCTGGTCGAGGTCCTGCGCTCCGGCTGGGAAGGGGTCGTCCCCCTCGTGCATCCATCCGCCACGACGGATCGGTCCACTGCCGTCCGCGGCGGGCCTTCCGCGGCGAGTTGACCCGAGGTCAAGTAGCCGACTCCGACCTCCGGGCGACCGCGTGCGACTAGCGAGCAGTCGGCACCGACGACCCGACCGGCGATCGCCCGTGGTCGGCCGGACAACGGACTCGACGAACGCCCGGCCGTCCCGGTCGCGGCAAGCACCGGTATCGTGTCGCCGGATGCGATCAGCCGGACCGGCGCGAGACGACGTCATCCGCCTCCCGCCGTCACCACATCGCAGGCTGAACCCGCTGAACGGGCGATGGGTCCTCGTGTCGGCTGGACGCACGGCGCGCCCGTGGCTCGGCCGGACGGAGCCATCCGCCCCCACACCGCGCCTCCAATACGACTCGACGTGCTACCTGTGTCCGGGCAACGAGCGCGCCGGCGGCGACCGGAACCCCGCGTACGAGCGGACCTTCACGTTCACCAACGACTTCGCCGCCCTGCGCCCCGATACCCCGGAGTGGTCGACGCAGGCGGACCCGATCCTGCAGGTGCGGACCGGACCCGGCACCTGCCGCGTCCTGTGCTTCTCCCCCCGCCACGATCTCGACCTCGCGCTGATGTCGACATCGCAGATCGGGGACGTAGTCGACCTCTGGGTGGAGCAGGTCGCCGAGCTCTCCAGCCGATACCGCTCGGTGCTGGTGTTCGAGAACCGCGGCGAGGAAATGGGGGCGTCCAACCCGCACCCGCACGGTCAGCTGTGGGCCAGCGCGCACCTCCCCGACGAGCCCGCGATCGAGGACGACCGGCAACGGGCCGCGTTCGAGGTGTCGGGCAGGCCGCTGCTGCTCGACTACGCCCATCTCGAGCTGAGACACGAGGTCAGGGTGGTCGCGGAGAGCGGCGGGTGGGTGGCGGTCGTGCCCTTCTGGGCCTTCTGGCCGTTCGAGACCCTCGTCCTGCCGCGACGCCACGTTTCGCGACTCACCGACCTGGACGACGAGGAGCGGCGCTCACTCGCCGAGCTCCTCCGGCGGCTGCTCGCGAGGTACGACAACCTGTTCCGCAGGCTCTTCCCGTACTCCTTGGGCTGGCACGGGGCACCGGGACGCGACGAGGACGGCGAGCACTGGCAGCTGCACGCCCACCTGTTCCCCCCGCTGCTGCGCTCCGCCACCACACGCAAGTTCGTGGCCGGATACGAGATGTTCGCCGAGGCCGCGAGGGAGCTCACACCGGAGGAGGCGGCCGAGCGCCTCCGAGGCCAGTCCGACGTGCATTTCCTCGCGGGCCCGGGCCACGGGGACGGCGAGTAGGAGGTGGACGCAGGGCACCGGGCCGTCCGTCTCTTCCGCGAGCAGTTCGGCGCCGACCCCGACGCGCTCCTGCGCGCGCCCGCACGCGTCAACCTCATCGGAGAGCACACCGACTACAACGACGGCTTCGTGCTGCCGGCCGCCATCGATCGCGACCTGTGCGTCGCGATCCGTCCCCGGCCCGATCCGCGCGTCGACGTCCGGTCGGAAGGGCACGGAGGGGCCGTCGTCGCGCTCGACAGCTTCGACAGCCGATCGGACGGGTGGGGCGTCTACGTCCAGGGGGTGGCGTGGGCGTTGACGGAGGCCGGCCATTCGCTGGCGGGGTGGGACGGGGCGATCGCCAGCGACATCCCGATCGGGGCGGGACTCTCCTCCTCCGCGGCCATCGAGCTGGCCGCGGCTCGAGCGTTCGAGCTCACCTCGGGGTTCGCGTGGGACTCGACGGCGATCGCCAGGCTGTGTCAGCGGGCGGAGAACGAGTGGGTCGGCCTGGCATCCGGGCTGATGGATCAGCTGGCCTGCGTTCGGGGACGGCGGGGCCACGCGATCCTCCTGGACTGCCGGTCGCTCCGATCGGAATGGGTCCCGATCCCGGATCGCGCCGCGATCGTCATCCTGGACACCGGAACCCGCCGGGAGCTCGAGACCTCGGCGTACAACGACCGGCGGCGCGAGTGCGAGGCGGCGGCCCGAGCGCTCGGCGTCGGATCCTTGCGTGACGCGTCCGAGTCCGACCTTCGTTCACGCTCATCCGAGCTCGCCGGCACCCTCGAGCGACGAGCCCGCCACGTGATCACGGAGAACGCCAGAACGCTCGCCGCCGCGGACGCGATGCGCGCCGGCGACGCCGAGCTCGTGGGCAGGCTCATGGACGAGAGCCACCGCAGCCTGCGAGACGACTTCGAGGTGTCGAGCCGGGCCCTGGATGCCATCGTCGAGGCGGCCCGAACGGCCGAGGGATGCTTCGGAGCCCGCCTGACCGGCGGGGGGTTCGCCGGATGCGCCGTCGCCCTCGTCGAGCGTTCGATGACCGGCGAGTTCGAGCGGGCGGTAGGTGGCGCCTATGGGGAGGCCACCGGACTCGAGTGCGAGATCTTCGTGTGCCGAGCGAGCGACGGGGTCTCGGCCCTTCCGGTCCCCGACGACGGGCCCTGATCCTCGGCCGTCCTCACGAGCCTCCACGCCCGGCTTGCCCGTAGTAGGCATCGGGGCCGTGCTTGCGGCCGAAGTGGCGGGCGAGAAGCGCATCGTCGACGGGTCCGACGGATGGGGCGAGCGCCAGCGTCCGGGAGGCCATCGCCGCGACGGCCTCGAGCGCCACCGCGTTCGTCACCGCCTCTGCCGGGTCGGTTCCCCAGGTGAAAGGGCCATGGCTTGCGACCAGCGCGGCGGGCATGTGCCACGCATCGAGCCCCAGCCCGTCGAGCGTCTCGACGATGACCTCACCCGTTGAACCCTCGTAGTCGCCCGCGATCTCCCTTTCGGTCAGCGCTCGGGTGACCGGGACGGATCCCGCGAAATGGTCGGCATGGGTCGTGCCCAGGCAGGGGATGGCTCGCCCCGCCTGGGCCCACGCGGAGGCGAACGAGGAGTGCGTGTGGACGACGCCGCCGATCGAGCCGAACCGCCGATACAGGACCAGGTGCGTCGGCGTGTCCGAGGACGGCCTCAACGATCCTTCCACGACACGGCCGTCGTCGAGCGAGACCAACACGGTGTCCTTCGGCTCGACCCGGTCGCACGCCACGCCGCTCGCCTTGATGACGATGACCCCCTGGTTCCGATCGACGCCACTCGCATTGCCGAAGGACAGTGCCACCAGTCCCTCGGCCGCCAGTCTTCGGTTCGCCTCGGCGACCGCCTCACGCAGCTCCGGTGACGGCACGCCTCACCTCCCGCTTCCCCGATCGGGTCGCCAGCGCCGGACGAAGCGCCGAAACGCAACCCCGGTCCTCGACGTCACGGTTTCCATTGCCCCGCTTGCCCGACCACCCGGATAGATGCCTATCTTGACAGAGAAGAATACGTTTGCATACACTCGAATGCAATCCCTGAAGGACCCTTAGGGGTTAGGGCTCGGAGGAGTTCGACGGAGGGATCGAAGGGGGGCGATATCGGTACCAGTTCACGGCATCGGGACCGCAGTTGCGAGCAAGGAGGGGGCGTGATGAGAAGAGTGCGATCGCGCGACGCTTGGGGTCGCTGGCGGTTCATCGCGGTGCTGGGCGCTTTCGCGCTGGTGCTCGCCGCCTGCACCGGCGACGAGGATGGCGGGGAGGCGCAGCAGGCGACCGGTGAGGCGGCGCAGGGCGGCGGCGCGGGACAGTTCTGTCAGGGAATGAACATCGTGTTCTTCCCCGGCGGCACCGAGGGCGGCGGTTTCGAGACCGTCGTCTATAACGGCGCGAGGGCGGCCGAAGCCGCCTTCGGCCCGAACGTGACGTACACGTGGTCGGACTGGGACCCCCAGAAGATGGTCACCCAGTTCCAGGAGGCGGTGGCCACCAACCCCGACGGCATCGCCATCATGGGGCACCCCGGGGACGACGCCTTCGATCCACTGATCGATGACGCCAGGACCCAGGGGATCATCGTGACGGTGATGAACACCGAGCTCCCGAAGGCGGAGGCGAAGTACGCCGCCGAGGGCACGGGCTACGTGGGCGCCGTGCTTCACGACGCTGGTTTCGCCCTCGCGCAGGAGGCGATCGAGCGGGGCGGCCTGCAGTCCGGCGACCGGGCGTTCGTGTGGGGCCTCGTGTCCCAGCCGGGCCGCGGCGAGCGGACCCAGGGAATCCTCGACGCACTGGAAGAGGCAGGGCTGACGGTCGACTACCAGGAGATCGACGACGCGACGAACGCCGACCCCGCGGCTGGCGTCTCGACCTTCACCGGGTACGTTTCCGCGAACCCGGACGTCAAGGCCATCTTCATCGACCACGGGAACCTCACCTCGACGATCCCGACCTACATGGAGGCCGCGAACCTCGGACCGGACGACCTGTACGCGGCCGGGTTCGACCTGTCGCCCTCGACCGTGCAGGGCGTGCAGGACGGGTTCATCGACCTCGTGATTGACCAGCAGCAGTACCTGCAGGGCTTCCTCGGCATCCAGCAGCTCTGCCTGTCGCACACGTACGGATTCAGCGGCCTGTTCGTGAACACGGGCGGGGGCTTCGTGGACGCGTCGAACATCGACGTTATCGCGCCGCTCGTGGAGCAGCAGATCCGGTGACGCCCGGCGGCGACGCCGGGGCGCGAGGCGTGGAGGCCGGCGAGCAGAGGGCTCGCCGGCCCCGGGCCGCGTCGGGGCATGCCACACTGACGGTGGGTGAGGCAGAGGTGACGGCGGGCGGAGACGAACAGGTCCACGTCGAGCTTCGTCACATCTTCAAGTCATTCGGCGGCGTCCGCGTCCTCAAGGACGTCAGCCTTCGGCTGTCGGCGGGCGAGGTGCTCGGCCTCCTCGGCGACAACGGCGCCGGCAAGTCCACGCTGATCAAGATCGTCACCGGGGTCCACGAGCCGGACAGCGGACAGATCCTGTTCCGGGGGCAGGAGGTCCGCGGGCTCACCGTCGACCGGGCTCGCGCGCTCGGCGTGGAGACCGTGTACCAGGAGCGCGCGCTCGCGGAACAGCTCTCGCTGTGGCGCAACATCTTCATGGGACGGCCGGTCAGCCGCCCGCTCGGGTTCCTCGACGTCCGGAAGATGCGGCGGATCACGGCCGAACTCATGGGCGAGTCGATGGGGTTCACCTCCGCGGCCCTGACTCCGGACACGCACGTGACCGGGCTGTCCGGCGGCGAGCGTCAGGGCCTCGCGATCGTTCGGGCCCTCCACTTCGAGGCCGACATCATCATCCTCGACGAGCCGACGATGGGCCTCTCGCTGATGGAGACCGACAAACTCCTGCACTTCGTGAAGGGGATCAAGACGGCCGGGAAGTCGGCGATCTTCATCGACCACAACATCTTCCACGTGTACTCGGTCGCGGATCGCATCGTCGTCCTCGACCGCGGCCGCATCGCCGGCGACTTCCCGACCTCCCGCTATTCGCTCGAGGAGGTCACCGAGATCATGCGGGCCGTCGCCGCGACGGGAAGCTTCGTCGAGCCCAAACGGCACCGCGACGCCGGTGAGGCCGGAGGTCCGTCGTGAACGCGACCGTGGAGGACGTCGAGAGGGCCGGAGCGATGAGGCGACGATGGACCGTCCGGTCCTTCGCCACAACGTATGCGTCGCAGATCGGCATCACCGTCGCCTTCGTCCTGCTCTGGATCGCGTTCATCGTCCTCGCGCCCGACACCTTCCTGGACAACCGGATCTACGTGTCCTTCGCGCAGACCACGCCGTACTTCGCGCTCCCCGCCCTGGCACTCACGATGGTCATCGTGAGCGGCGACATCGACCTCTCGTTCCCCTCGATCATGGGCCTCGGCATGGTCGGGTTCGTCGCCGTCGAGCGGACCATGGGCAACGTCGAGCTCGCCGTCCTCGCCGCCCTCGCGGTCGGCGCGCTCGCCGGGCTGCTGAACGGGGCGATCGTCACCCTCATCGGCATCCCGGCCCTGGTGGTCACGATCGGCACACAGTTCCTGTACCGGGGGCTGACGCTCGCCCTGGTGAGCGGCAAGAGCTACGCGCTGGTCGAGGCGAGGGACTCGACGGCGTTCCGCGTCCTGGACGGACGGCTCGCCGGCGTCCCGATGCAGTTCGTCTGGCTCGTCCTGGCGGCGATCGGGACCTGGGTGCTGCTCTTCCGGCATCGCCTGGGGCAGAACGGCCACGTCATCGGCGACAACCGTTCGGCGGCCCAGCTCATGGGCATCCCGATCCGTCGCACCCGCACCATGATGTTCGTGCTCGTCGGCATCTACTCTGCCCTTGCCGGCGTGATGCAGAGCATCCAGGTCTCGAACTTCTACCCGCAGATAGGAGCCGCCTACCTGCTGCCTGCCTTGGCGGCCGTCTTCGTCGGCGGCACCTCGGTATTCGGAGGGCGCGGGACCGTCTGGGGGACGTTCATCGGGGCGTTCATGATCGGCGCGATCCAGGCGGGGATCGTGGCGATGGGGATCGCGGCGTTCTGGACGGAAGTGATCTACGGAGGCATCATCCTCGCCGCGGTCTCGATCCACGCCATCCTCCAGCGCCGGTTCGAGGGCTGACGGCATGTCCACGGCAGCGTTCCTCGGCCTTCCGGAAGGTGACTAACGATGGATGCAAGCGAGCTCGCACTCTGGTTCCTGACCGGGAGCCAGAGTCTGTATGGAGAGGATGCGCTCCGGACGGTCGCGGACCAGACATCCGTGATCGTCCGGGGGCTCTCGGACACGCCGGCCATCCAGGTGGGCGTGACGGCCAAGCCCGTCCTGACGACGCCGGAGGCCATCGAGCGGGTATGCCTGGAGGCGAACGCGGACCCACGATGCATCGGGGTCGTCGCGTGGATGCACACCTTCTCGCCGGCCAAGATGTGGATCGCCGGGCTCCGGTCCCTGTCCAAGCCGCTCTTGCACCTCCACACGCAGCACAACCTCGACCTCCCGTGGGCGGAGATCGACATGGACTTCATGAACCTGAACCAGTCCGCCCACGGCGACCGGGAGTTCGGCTACCTCGTAACGCGGCTGGGCCATCGGAGGAAGACCGTCGTCGGGCACTGGGACGACGCCGGGGTCCATCGGCGCATCGGCACCTGGGCCCGAGCGGCGCTCGGCTGGTACGAGGCCCGGGGACTGCGCATCGCCCGTCTCGGAGACAACATGCGGAACGTGGCGGTCACCGAGGGCGACAAGGTGGAAGCCCAGATCCGTCTGGGCTTCTCCGTGAACGGGTTCGGCGTCGGCGAGCTGGTCGAGCGGGTCTCGCGCGTTTACGACGCCGACATCGATCTCCTCGTGAAGGTGTACGAGGACGAATACGACGTCGTTCCCGAGCTCCGGCGAGGAGAGCCGCGGCACGATTCGCTCCGGGAAGCCGCACGCATCGAGCTCGGCCTGCGATCGTTCCTGGACGAGGTCGGCGCGAACGCGTTCACCGACACGTTCGAGGACCTCATCGGGCTTCGGCAGCTGCCCGGCATCGCCGTGCAGCGCCTTATGGCCGATGGCTACGGCTTCGGCGCTGAGGGTGACTGGAAGACCGCGGCGCTCGTGCGGATCCTGAAGGTGATGAGCGCGGGACTCGAGGGCGGGACGTCCTTCATGGAGGACTACACCTACAACCTCGGCGCCGAGTCTCCCCAGGTGCTCGGCGCCCACATGCTCGAGGTCTGCCCGTCGATCGCGGCCGCCCGCCCCAGCTGCGAGATCCATCCGCTCGCGATCGGCGGGCGGGAGGACCCGGTCCGCCTGGTGTTCACCGCTCCACCGGGACCCGGCTTCGTGGTCGGGCTCGCCGACCTCGGCACCAGGCTTCGCCTGGTCGCCAACGAGGTCGACGTGGTCGAGCCCGAGCATGAGCTGCCTCGGCTGCCGGTGGCCCGCGCCGTCTGGCAGCCGCGCCCGGACCTGTCCACGGCGGCGGAGGCGTGGCTGATGGCCGGCGGGCCGCACCACACCTGCTTCACGCAGGCGCTCCCGCTCGAGGCGCTCGACGACCTCGCCGAGATCGCGGGGGTGGAGCTCGTCACCATCACAGCCGACACGACGCCGGCCCGGTTCCGGAACGAGCTGCGCTGGAACCAGGCGTACCACCACCTGGCCGGCGCGCTGTGATCCGCTCGGCGCGCTGGCGCCTGGCGCCGTCCAAGCGGGGGGCGGGGCGGTGACCGGATCCGGCGTGACCGACCGTCGGCGTGCACAGCCGCGAACGGCCGATCTCCTGGTCGCGGCGTGAGGCTCGCGCCGCGCCGGGACCTGCGCCGGGGCCGACTCGGGGCTACGCCGGGATGGTCTCCGATCGCCCCCGCGCCCGGATCGCCTTGAGGTCCTTCATCACGTTCGACGCGCCCCGGCCGAAGTGGTCGTGGAGCTCTCGATAGGCCGCATACAGCTCGTCGTACACGCCGCGATGATCGGGGTTCGGGTCGAAGCGCTCGTCGCGGAGCCGAGCCATCTTGGCCGCGGCATCCACGATGCTGTCGTAGCCGCCCTCCGCTGCTCCGGCGGCGACCGCCCCGAACATCGCCGAGCCCAGCGCCGGCGTCTGGGTCGACTCGGCCACGCGGAAGACGCGTCCCGTCACGTCGGCGTAGATCTGCATCAAGAGACGGTTCCTGTCCGGCAGCCCGCCACAGGCCACGATCTCCTCGACCTTCACTCCTGCCGCCTCGAACGCGTCGACGATGACCCGCGTGCCGAAGGCAGTCGCCTCGATCAGTGCCCTGTAGATCTCTGGAGCCCTGGTGGCGAGCGTGGCGCCCACGAGCAGACCGGTGAGGTCCACGTCGACGAGGATCGACCGGTTTCCGTTCCACCAGTCCAGCGCGAGCAGGCCGGACTCCCCCGGGCGCAGCGCTGCCGCCTGGCGTTCCAGGACCGCGTGGATGTCGAGGGCATCCCTCGCCGCCACCTCGTGGTATTCGGGCGGCACGGCGTTGTCGACGAACCAGGCGAAGATGTCGCCGACGCTGGACTGCCCCGCCTCGAAGCCGAACAGGCCGGGGATCACGCCGTCCTCGACGACCCCGCACATCCCGTCGACCACGGCGGACCGGTCACCGAGGACGAGGTGGCAGATGCTCGTGCCCATGATCGCCACCATCCGGCCCGGTCCGACAACGGTGGCGGCGGGCACCGAGACGTGCGCGTCGACGTTCGCCACGGCGACCGCCGTCCCCGGCCGCAGACCCGTCCATGCCGCTGCACGTTCGGTCAGGCCCCCGGCCCGCTCTCCGATCGGCCGGACGTCCCGGGACATCTTCTCGTCGACGACGTTCGCGAAGGCGGGATCGAGGGCCGCGAAGAACTCCGAGGGCGGGAACCCCTCGCCCTTGGTCCAGATCGCCTTGTAGCCCGCCGTGCAGCTGTTGCGGGTCTCGACGCCCGTGAGCTGCCACACCACCCAGTCGGCTGCCTCGATCAGCCGGTCCGCCGTCGCGTAGATGTCGGACGCCTCGTCCAGGATCTGCAGGGCCTTCGAGTAGAACCACTCGGAGGAGATCTTGCCGCCGAACCTCGGGAGCCAGGGTTCGCCGCGGTCGCGCGCCACGGCGTTGATCCGATCCGCCTCCGGCTGGGCCGCGTGATGCTTCCACAGCTTGACCCAGGCATGCGGTCGCCGCCGGTATCCGGCCAGCGTGCACAGCGGAACCCCTTCGGCGGTGGTCGGCAACATCGTGCACGCGGTGAAGTCGATCCCGACGCCCACCACGTCGGACGGATCGACCCCGGATCGCGACAGGACCGACGGCACCGTCGCCTGGAATGTCCTGATGTAGTCCTGCGGGTCCTGCAGCGCCCAGTCGGGCTCCAGCCGGACGTCGTCGTCGGGAGCCGGCAGGTGGTCGTCGATGACGCCGTGCTCGTACTCGTAGATCGCGGTCGCCACCTCGGCGCCGGTCGCGACGTCGACGAGCACGGCCCGTCCCGACTCCGTCCCGAAATCGACGCCCACCGCGTACTTCGCCACCATGTCGATCCCGCCCTCCTTCGTTCGCCCTGCGGACGCACTCAGCCCGGTGGACCGCTCACCCGGTCCGTCGTCGCGCGAACCACGAGCGATGGCTGTAACACCGCGGGCCGGGACGGGTCGAGTTGGGAGTCGTCGAGAACCATCTGCACGGCCTTGGCAACCATCTGCCGCACCGGCATGCGCACCGTTGTCAGCGCCGGAACCGTGAACTCGGCGACCGGGATGTCGTCGAAGCCCGCGATCGACACTTCCTGCGGAACGGCCAATCCGCGCTCGCGTGCCGCGTGCAACGCGCCGATCGCCAACACGTCGGAGGACGTCACCAGGGCGGTCGGAGGTTGCGGCAGTTCGAAGAGCTCGTCGAACGCCGTCATGCCGCCGGCGAACTCGTTCGGCCTGTGCCGGATGTACCCGTCCAGGACCGATTCATCGAGCCGCGCCATGAACTCGGCGTATGCCTCCTCCCGCTCCTTGATGTCCCCGAGCGCCCGGGCGCCCACGTAGGCGATCCGTCGGTGCCCGAGCGCGGCGAGATGCTGGAGGACCGCGTGGATCCCGGCGCGGTTGTCGACGCTCACCGAAGCCACGTTGGTCGGGCGCGAGCCCTGCCACAGCGCGACCACCGGGACCCTAGCGCCGGCGAGATCCTCGATCAGCCTGGGCTGGTCTCTCATGTCCCCGAACAAGAGGATGGCGTCGCAGTGCCGAGCCTCGAGCACCGCCCACAGCGCGATCGCCTCGTCGGCGCGCGCGTGGGCGTGCCCGAGCACGACGTTGTACCCGCGCCGGCTGGCCTCGACCGTAACTGCCTCGATGGCGCCGGCGAAGAACGGGTCGGTGATGTCCCGAACGATGACCCCAAGCAGCATCGTGCTCGCGCCGCGGAGCCCTCTGGCCAGCGGGTTCGGCCTGTAGCCGAGCTCCTGGGCCACCGCGAGGACGCGGGCCCGCGTGGCCTCGGCGATGGGAACCACGGTCGGCGTGCGGTTCAGAACGCGCGAAACGGTGCTCTGGGACAGCCCGGTGGCCCGTGCGATGTCGCGCATGGTGACCGGGCCCTGCCGGAGCGATGCACCGGCATCATCCGCGGACCGCTTCGCGGCATCGCGACGATCGCCGGCCACTCCTGCCACCTCCCGTCACTTTGCCGGAGCATACCATAGCCTGCATACGTTCGCATGGAGCATGTGTCTCCATGACCTTCGTGATGCGCACCGTCAGGCAGCGCGCGAGACCGCCCCCGACCGCGGCCGCGCAGAGCGAATCGGGCAGCTGCTCAAGCTTCTGCCGACCAGCCATCGAACCCAAGAGCTGCGTCCGAGGGGGGGCGCCCTTTGGCAGACCGATCCCGCCAACATCGCGCTGAGTGTGTGGCCCCATCGTGGCCCCACCGACTCGCCCACGCCGCCAGGCTGTTCCGCCGACGCCGCAACGACGCTGGAAGGTGGCGGGAGGACTGGGATTCGAACCCAGGAGCGGGTTGCCCCGCTAGCGGTTTTCAAGACCGCCGCCTTCGTCCGCTCGGCCACCCTCCCGGAGGGCAATCTAGCAGCGGAAACGCCCTCGCTGGCTCTCGTGGGGTCTGAGAGGTTCCAGCTGCTCGCCGCGCAGCACTCGCCGGTCCTCGAGCGCGACTTCTGCCACTACGGCCCGGAGATCGAGCGCTTCCTCCGCACCCACGATCCGGACCAGCATCCCGTCGAGCGTCACAGCGCCGGCGGTCCCTGGTACGAGGTCACTGCCCGCCCCGGTGGCCAGCTGCTGTATCGCGGAGCGGATCACGCCGAGGCCAAGCGCGTCCGGGCGTGGAACGCGCACTCGCTGCTCGCCGGGAGCCTGTACGGCTAGACCGCCGGCTCGCGTGCGGCGCGGGCTCCCGGTGCGCCCAGTGACCGGGCGAGACTCCGAGGCCGGAAACCCGGTGGACGGTCTGCCCTCACGCGGGGTGCAGTCCAGGGACGAACGTCTCGAGCCCGCGCTCGAGGATCTCTCGCTCCTTGCGGACCATGGGCGGAAGCTACTTGGCGCTCTCGACGACCCACGTTCCCCCGCACAGCCCGTCAACGAGGCTTCGGCTTTGGCTCCGGCTTCTCTTCATCCTCCGATGCCTCCACAGCCTTCTCGGCTGCTGCCGCCGCCTTGAGCACGGCAACGGCTAACAACCTCGTCATCCCGGCTGCCATCTGCACCATCCCGCCGAGGATGCGCAGAGCCCCGCGCATGGCGTCGAGGACGGCGTCCCCGAGTTGGGACTCCTGAGGCTCGGGCTCGCCTTCCGCCGCATTCCCACCCACGGGCTGATCTTGACACGATCCGGAGCCCTCGGCGGCCGATGGCGCGATCCGCAGAAGGCTATGACGGTCGGGAACCGGTGAGCGGCTCGAGTTCCTCGGCTAGACCACCTTGGTTACCTACCCGAGGCCACTGGCCTTGGACGCGCGGTCACGGGTGACGCGGCTGTGTGCCGAATCGTGGAGACCGCCCACAGAACGACGGTGGTGGCGACGAGAACTCCGAGCATCGCCTCATTTCCGGTCACGAGCGCGGCTATCGCGGCCACGAGCGCGGCGAGCCCGAGCAGCGACGCGATCGCGAGGTAGGACTTCGATCCGTGAATCAGCCGGTTGAAGCCGGGCACGACGGCGGATGCCGACGCCCCGAAGCCCAGCCCCAGGATGATCCCGGCAACGACCCTTACCCCGCTCGCGCCCTGGGATCCGACCCCCAACAGCCAGAGCACGTAGACAAGCCCGCCCGCCGCGACGAAGACCGTCGCCAGCTGATCCTGTGACGTCACGTGCGTCGCCGTCCTTCGCATTTCCCCACCTCCCTGTGTCGGGAGTGTGCTCAAACGGCCACCTCCCACCGCCTTCAGTCTCGTGTCCGCGGCGGATAGTGACAGGGCCGGAAGTCCCTTCAGACCACCGGCTCGCCGTGCGGCGCGGGCTCCCGTGGCGCCCAATGCCCCGGCGAGATTGTGGTTAGGGCGGCGGTCTAGGTAGGCTTCAGCAGCCTGAAACCGGCTCGGCTACTAGATTCGATCCAGGAGTTCGCGCTTCTTCGCCTCGAATTCCTCGTTGCTGATGAGCCCTTCATCTCTCAGGGTGCCGAGTTCGCGAATCTGTGAGGGGATGTCCTCGGTCTGTGTTTGAGTTCTATTCCCGGACTTCTTGTTCGGGTCCATATATCTCCCACAGCTGCCGGGCGGGCAGCACCTTCTGCTCAAGGGCAAGAGGAGTCATCTTGAACATCGCGGTCCAGCCCTCGCCCCCAGCGCGGATCGTGAGACGACTCGTGCCTTGCCACTTCGGGACTGCGGCGGCGAATATGTCGAAGGCAAAGATGCGTGTCGCCGTGTACCGCTTCTGGAACCCTTCGGCATCATCGATCGAGAAGTCGGTGATGGTATTCCAAGGTTGGAGGGGTCGGTTACCCCAGAAGCCGCCGGTCAGACCGACACCTGACTTGAAGAACGTGAACTGCCCTTTCATGCGGGATGCGCCGATGCCTGAACCGTAGATACGGACTCGGGGCAGCAGGATCCTCAGGTGTTCGTTGTTCTTTGCTTGGCAGTTCTTGCACTTCCACGCGAACAACTTGCGAGCGGGAGCCCACTGCTGCTCCCCGCACTTCCAGCAGGTGGCCCATCTCCAAAGCTCCGATTCATTCACCTGGACGACCCGCTGATTCTCAGGTGCGACCGACTCTGTCGCGGCCGTACCCGTGTCCTTTCCATCCTGGCCGGGTTGCTGGGATGTGTTCGCCGGGGGCGGCGGGGGAAGCGCGTGCGCCTGCGCGGCGCGCTTCAGCGACTCCTCGTACTCGGCGCGATCGGCTTGCTTTCGTTCCTGCCTGCTCATCTTCGTCGGATCACTCACGACGAACCTCTCCGATCCGCTCGAAAGCAGCGACCGCGCTGATGAAGGTAGCAGCCAGAGGCGTTGGACCCTCTCCGCCCGCCTCTGGGTCCTCTGCTCAGCGTTGGGATTCGCGCAGCATCCCGACGAGCACCGCCCGGAGTGTCCGGTCCTCCTCGCAGTCGATAAGCAGCTCGGCGAAGATGCGGCTCTGTGGGTAGCTCCAGAACTCTCCGATCCGGTCGGCGCGCTCGAAGCCGGACAGCATCAGGACGCGGAGCAGCTCGGCGCGTGGAGCGGGACCGAGCGCATCGAGGCGCTCCTGTAGTCGGCGCTCGAGTTCGTCGGGCCTCATGGCGGCGCCATCCTCCGGTGAGGGCCCGTGAGTCCGCCCGACCTGGGGTCAGTCCTCCACATCATCCCAACGCGAACGTGAACGAGCCATGAACTCTCCGGTCGGCCAATTCAGCCTGATGCGGTCGGCGGAGCGCGGTGCTAGATTCACGAGGACCGAGTTCACGCGCCATGGGAGGAGGCATATCGTGGGTGATAAGCCGGTACTGGACCTGCTTGCGAGGATGACCGCAGACTCCCTCGAGGTATCCAGCCTCGACCCGCAGTCCCTGATGCTCGTGCGGATCGCCGCCCTGATATCGGTGGATGCCCCTGCGGCCTCCTACCTGTTGAACCTGGGCATGGCCTCCGACGTCGACATCGATGGAGAGCAGGTCCGAGGCGTCCTCGCCGCGGTCGCCCCGATCGTGGGGACGGCGCGCGTGGCATCGGCTACGGGCAATATCGCCCGTGCGCTCGGATTGGCGATCGAGGTCGCCGAGCTCGAGGAGGAAGCGGAAGCCGACGTCTGAGGGCCGCATCGGCGTTGCGCAGGGCGAGGGCCCAAAGAACTCGATCCGGAAACACCCGATAGCGACCCCCTAATTCGCCTGCCTTCCCCGGGGAGAACGTCGCCATGGTGCTCGCGCCGGATCGTCTCGGGAGCGGCTCGAGTTCCTCGGCGGGTAGGACGCTCGCTGACCGGTGAACTTGCCGCCAAACTGCCGCCAATGCCGCTCGTCGATGGGTCGTGATGGACTGAGCCGGGATGAGCGACTAGCCCGCTGACCTGCACCGATCGTCCTCAACCGAATCCCGTCGTCGCTCCGGGACGGTCTTCAAGACCGCCGCCTTCGTCCGCTCGGCCACCCTCCCGGAAAAAAGGGTAGCCGAGGCGCCGGGCACGAGCCGATTTCTGCCACCATGGTGCGACCGTGACCGAGGGCAGCCGACGCGAGGGCGCCGGGCCGGGGACCGACCGGCTCGAGCAGGGCACCGATGAGGCCCGCTACCGCGCGCTGGTGGAGAACCTCCCGGCGGTGATCTACCAGGTGGCGCCCGACGACGACCGCCGGACGATGTACGTCAGTCCGCACGTCGAGACGGCCCTCGGCTACTCGCGTGACGAGTGGCTCGGCCAGCCGGACATCTGGATGGAGCTCCTGCACCCCGACGACCGCGAGCCGATCCTCGCGGCCCACGACCTGCACAACGAGACGGGGCGGCCGTGGAGCCGCGAGTACCGGCTGATCGCGAACGACGGCCGGGTCGTCTGGTTCCGTGACGTCGCGACCTTGGTCCGCGACGACGACGGACGACCCCTGCACTGGCTCGGCGTGCAGCTCGACATCACCGAGCTGAAGGGCGTCGAGGGGGAGCTGCGCGCCGCCCGCGACGAGCTCGAGCTCCGCGTCGCCGAACGCACGGCCGAGCTCGAGGAGGCGAACGCCATGATGGCGCTCGAGATCGGCGAGCGTCGCCGGGCGGAGTCCCACCTCCGCTCGGCCGAGCACCGGTACCGGCTCCTGGCCGAGCAGATCCCGGCGGTGACCTACGTCTGGGAGGCGAACCGCCCCGAAGGCGCCCAACCGCAGTACTACACGAGCCCCCGGATCGAGCAGCTCCTGGGCTACACGGTCGAGGAATGGCACACGCCTGAGGACTTCTGGATGTCGCGCCTGCATCCCGACGACCGCACCTCCGTCCTCGCCGCCTACCTCCGGTGCCAGGCGACCGGCGAGCCGTTCGCGATGGAGTTCCGCTACCTGCACAAGGACGGGCGCATCGTCTGGGTCGCGGACCAGGCCATCCTGATGTCGCGCGAGGACGGTCATCCCCGACTCTTCCAGGGCGTGATGATCGACGTCACCGGGCGCAAGGAGGCCGAGCGCGCGGCGACCGAGACCGAGCTGCGGTACCGCGACCTCGCCGAACAGGTCCCCGGCGTGATCTACGTCACCGAGTCGGACCCGGTCGAGGGCGGGTACCGCCTCCGCTACGTGAGCCCACAGCTGACCTCGATCTTCGGCTACGGGTTCCCCGACTGGGAGGACACCGAGCGACGGCTGGCGACGGTGCACCCCGAGGACCGCGAACGCGTCCGCGCCATCGACGCGGCCATCGACGACTCGGGGGGCTTCGAGATGGAGTACCGGGTCTTCCACCGAGACGGCAGCGTCCGGTGGGTCCGGGATCAGGCGCACGTGCTCTCGCGGGACGCCCTCGGGCGTCCGAACGAGCTCCAGGGCCTCATGGTGGACATCACCGAGGCCCGCCGCATCGATCGCGAACGCCGGGAGGCTCGCACGCGCTACCGCTCGCTGGTCGAGGCGATCCCGGCGATCACCTACCTCGAGCACGCGACCCCGGACGCGCCCGAGGAGTCGCGGTTCGCCTTCGTCAGCCCGCAGATCGAGCAGATCCTCGGGTTCACGCCCGAGGAGGCGACGAGCGACCCCTTCTTCTTCGTTCGAACGCTGCATCCGGACGATCTCCCGCGCATCCGGCAGGCTAACGCCCGGGCCGAGGCGAGCGGCGAGCCGTTCGACGAGGAGTTCCGGCAGCTGACGAAGGATGGCGAGGCCCGCTGGATGCACGACCGGGCGGTCCTGGTCCGCGATGACGAGGGGGCGCCGCGCTTCTGGCACGGCGTGACGATCGACATCACCGCCCGCAAGGAGGCCGAGCGCGACCTGCGCCTGCTCGAGGAGCGGTACCGCAATCTCGTGGAGCAGATCCCCGCGGTCACGTTCATCGAGACGCCGGGCGGGCCGCCCGAGGAGACCTGGTTCACCTACCTCAGCCCGCAGGCCGAGCAGATCTTCGGGGTCCCGAGCGAGGAGCTGCGGTCGAACCCGCACCACCTCGGCAGGTTCGTGCACCCCGACGACCGCGAGCGCGTGTACGAGGCCAACGCCCGCGCCGAGGAGACCGGCGAGCCGTTCAACGAGGAGTTCAGGGTCGTCCGCCCGGACGGGCGCATCGTGTGGCTCGACAGCCGCGCCGTGCTCGTCCGGGACGACGACGGGCGGCCCCGCTACTGGCAGGGGGTGGCGATCGACGTCACCGCCCACCGCGAGCTCGAGAGCCGCTTCCGCGACCTCGCGGCGATGGTGTCCGGCGAGCTCGGCGGAGACACCGACTAGCGCCCGCCCGAACGCACCGCGCGCGTCCTCAGCCGTTCGGCCGGAGCTCGCGCAGGTCCTCGGGCAGGTACGTGTGCAACGCGGCAGGGAGCCCGACGCTCCCGTCCGCCCGTTGGCCGTTCTCGAGGATCGCGATCAGGGTCCGGCCCACCGCGGTCGCCGTCCCGTTCAGGGTGTGCAGGATCTCGACCTCGCCCGACGTGCGCCGGATCCGGGTCTGCCCGCGCCTGGCCCCGTAGTCGGTGTAGTTCGAGCACGAGGTCAGCTCGCGGTAGCGGTCCTGTCCGGGGAGCCACACCTCGATGTCGTACTTCTTCGCCGCGGCGCCCCCGAGGTCTCCGGCCGCGACGTTCACCACGCGGTAGGGCAGACCCAGCGAGCCGATGATCTGCTCCTCGATGCCCACCATGAACTCGTGCTCGGCCCAGGAATCCTCGGGTCGCGAGAACGAGAACATCTCGACCTTGTCGAACTGATGGAGGCGGAACATGCCGCCCATGTCTTTTCCGTACGTCCCCGCCTCGCGTCGGAAGCACGTGGAGTAGCCCGCGTAGCGGACCGGGAGATCGGCCTCGTCGAGGATCTCGCCGGCGTGGAACGCGGCGAGCGACACCTCGGAGGTCCCCACGAGGTACAGCTCGTCCGGCGTCGTGACGTAGATGTTGACCTCGTCCGTCGGGAGGAACCCGCTCCCGAACATCGCCTCCTCACGGACGAGCACCGGCGGGATGACGGGCACGAACCCGCGAGCCGTCAGGATATCGAGCGCGTGCCGGACGAGCGCGAACTGCACCTGCACGATGTCGCCTAGCAGGTAGACGAACCGCGATCCGCTCGTCCGGGCGCCCCGCTCGGTGTCGAGCATCCCGAGGAGCTCGCCCAGCGCAGCGTGATCGCGCGGCTCGAACGCGAACGTCGGCGGGTCGCCGACGCGCCGGACCTCGACGGCATCCTCGTCCGTGAAGCCGTCGGGGGACGACTCGTGCGGGACGTTCGGGGTCCTGGCGAGCAGGTCCGACAGCTCGGCGTCGACCTGTGCGAGCTCGGGCTCGAGCTCCCTCAGCTCGGCGGACGCCTTGGCGACCTCGGCGATCAGCCGCTGCTTGTCCTCGCCCTGCGCGCGACCGATCGCCTTGCTCGCGCGGTTCTGCTCGGCGCGCAGCTCCTCGACCCGGACCGTGAGCCGGCGCCGGCGCTCATCCAGCGCAAGGATCTGGTCGACCGCATCCCCCAGATCGCGCCGGGCGAGGCCCGTGCGGAACCCGTCCGGATCCTCGCGGATCGCCCGAACGTCGAGCACGCTAGACCTTGGCCTCCTCGGCCTCGGACGCGCCCGCCTTGGTCGGTGCGGCGCCCTTCTGCTGCGGACCCGGCGCCGGTTGCTGGTCCATGATCGACTGCCCCTGGAAGATCCCGCCGTCCTCGACGACCAACGTCTTGGAGGTGATGTCGCCGTCGACCCGGCCCCCGCGCGCGAGCTCGGCGCGGCCCTTCACCGTGATCGACCCCTTGAACCGGCCGGCGACCACGACGTTCTGCGCCCGGATGTCCGCCTCGACCTGGCTCTGCGGCGAGAGCATCACGTCCCCTTCGGCGTTGATCTGCCCCTTCACCTGCCCGTCGATCCTGAGTGACCCGGCCGAAACGACCGTGCCCTCGAGCTTGGCCCCCTGTCCGACGATGGTGACCTCTCCGCCCTGCACCTGATCTGCCATCCCTCGCACCTCCGTCCGTCGTCCCGGAACCGTCTCGGTCGTGTCGTGCCGCTCGTCCGAGGCCACGCGCTCCGGCGCGGCGGGCAGCTCGCCTCCCGCGCGCTCCGCGTCGTCCCGCCGCCAGATCACGTCGCCGTCACCGCCCTGTCGGCGCCCGGCTCGAGCGCCCGCCGGATCGCCTCCTCTTCCTCGATCGAAAGACTGTAGGGGCTGTGGCCCTCGGAGACCGGCTTCGCGTACACCCGCGTGTCGTGTCGCCCGTTGATCGACGTCATGACCACACCGGTCCCGTGATCGTCGAGCAGCGCGCAGGAGAACGACAGCCGGCCGCCGACGTCCTCGAACGCGTCGTAGCGCACAAGGCCGACGTGGCGCACCGCGCCCTCGATGTCCGCCTGCTGACGTCGATCGGTGCCGGCGAGCGCGCGGACCCCCGACTCCAGTCGAGACAGCCGGTTCGACTGGCCGTCGAGGATCCCGTGCAGGACCTCGTCCATCTCGACGGGCTCGCTGTGGCGGCGCCGGCCAGGCGCGAGCGCCGACAGCACCATCGCGAGCGCCGCCAATCCGATCGCAACGAGGACGAGCCGGCTGAGGGTTTCGGGAGAGAAGGTCATCGTCGGGATCCGCCGAAAGGGGTCACTGACCTGCGGCTTTCTGCGAAGGGCCGAAGTATACAATCAACGCCTTCGCGGTCGAAGGGGAGGATCGCTCGCTGGAAGCCGACCGGATGCGACTCGCCTACTTCGATTGCATCGCCGGGATCTCGGGAGATTCCGCGCTGGGCGCGCTCGTCGACGCGGGGGTCGACCGGACCGAGCTGCGGGCGCATCTGGCCACCTTGCCGCTCGAGCCGTTCGAGCTCGAGTTCGAGGAGGTCGACGAGCGCGGTATCCGGGCGATCCGTGCCGACGTTCGAACGGCCGGTACCGCGGGCGTGATCCGGACGTACGCGAGCGTCCGGGCGCTGCTCGACGCGTCGGACCTGCCTCCCGATGCCTTGCACCTCGCCCACCGGATCTTCCGTCGGTACGCGGAGGCGGAGGCTCGGGTGCAGCGCCGGGACATCGAGACCGTGACCTTCCACGAGCTCGCCGGGCTGGACGCCATCGTGGACGTGGCCGGGACGGCGCTCGGGCTCACGATGCTCGGGGTGGATCGCGTGTTCTCCTCGGCCGTGCCGACGGGGCTCGGGATGGCTCGGACCGAGCACGGGGCGATGCCCATCCCGACCGCCACCGTCGTGGAGCTCCTGCGCGGAGCGCCGGTCTTCTCTCGCGGCGTTTCGGCCGAGCTCACCACCGCGACGGGCGCGGCCATCCTCGCGGCGACCGTCGAGGGGTACGGCGAGCTCCCGGCCCTCCGCGTCGAGGAGGTCGGCTACGGCGCCGGCTCGGCGCGCCTGGACTTCCCGAACGTGACCCGCGTGCTCATCGGGACCGAGGAGCCGGCGACCTCCTTGCCGAGCGTGCCGGGCACGCCGGAACTCCGACTGGTCCCCGAACCTCGGGAGCCGGACGACTCCGGTGACGCGGGCTGACGATCAACCCACCTGTTCGGTCCACCTGCGGACGTTCTCGACGTGCGACAGGGGTTCCTTCGCGTGCTCGCAGGCCAGCGGGTCGTCGCAGGGCGGGTTGCCCTCCATCGTGAACAGGTTGAAGCGACAGTCGGGGCAGTACACGTCCAGTTCCTCGGGCAGGTAGGGGCACTCCCCCCACGAGCAGGAGCGCACGCCCTCGCCCGTCCTCATGTCGAACCCGCACCCCGGACACTGGCGGAACCCTTCCCATCTGGCCATCTCGTTCGCCTCCGTATTTGTGGTACCGCGGACGCGCCGGGGGTGAGAGGGCCGTTCGGCCCTTCGGCGAGCGCCGACCGGCCCCGCGTGGCCCATCAGCGGTCGTGCCGATGGGCGGTCGCTCTGCGGTGCCCACGCGGCGGGAGCGGGATCGGCCCCCCGCCGTCGAGGCTCCGATCCACCGCGGCGATCTCCGCGAGCGAGGTCCTCGCGAAGACGGATCGGATCGCCTCGGATGCCTTCAGCCACGTGGGATGCACCGCACATACGTTGTCCCAGCGGCACGGACCGCCCCGCATCGGGCACGACCGGGAGGTCAGCGAGCCCTCGGCGGCCTCGATGACCTCGAGCAGCGACACGCGACCGGGATCTCGCGCGAGCCGATAGCCGCCGGTCGGTCCGGCCTTCGACTCGGCCAGACCCGCACGCGCCAGCAACCCCAGGATCTGCGGGGTGTAGCTGCGGGGCAGCCCCATCTCGTCGGAGACCTCGCGGATCTTCCGATACCGGAGGCCGTCGTCCCAGGCCCCGGCCAGGGCGAGCGCCGCCCGCACCACGTAGTCGCCTCGGCTGGAGAGCGTCAGATCCACGGTCCCGATACTACCGGGACCTTTGGCCTAGCGCTCTACGTTAAGTAAGTTACTCTACGTTCATCCGATCGGGCACAGGAGGAGCGGGGGCGATGCGACGACTCGTGGTGACGGGGGTGTTCATCGAGGTGGCGCTGTTGATCATCGGCCTCACGTGGATCGGGGGCTTTTCCGACGGGCCGAAGACGGCCGCGGCGGAGTCGGCGACCGGCCCCTCTGGGACGCAGGGGTACCGGATCCAGGGCGGCGGCTCGGGAGAGATCGTGCCCGTCGAGCTGAACGCCGAGGAGTCCACGCAGACGATCGCCGAGGGTGTCGAGTACCGCACGTGGACGTTCGACGGGACCGCTCCCGGGCCCGTGATCCGGGTCCAGCTCGGCGACACGGTCCGGTTCACGCTGACGAACTCCTCCACCGAGAACCTGTCGCACTCGATCGACTTCCACGCGGCTCAGACGCCGTGGGACGTGAACTACCAGCCGGTGGCACCGGGCGAGACCCACTCGTTCGACTGGGTCGCCCGCTTCCCCGGCATCTTCATGTACCACTGCGGCGTCCCGCCCGTGCTGCACCACATCTCGAACGGGATGTACGGCGCGATCATCGTCGAGCCGCCGGGCCTGCCCCCCGCGCGCGAGTACGTCCTGACTTCGAGCGAGTTCTACCCGGCCGACCACCCGGTCGGCGGCGTGTTCGAGGGCGACGTGGACAAGATGGAGTCGGGTGACCCGACGTACGTCGTGTTCGACGGGATGTTCAACCGCTACCTCGACGCGCCGCTCCAGACGCCTCCGAACGAGCTGACGCGGCTCTGGGTGCTGAACGCGGGCCCGACCCTCACGACCGCCTTCCACGTGATCGGCGCGCTGTTCGACCACGTCTACGCGGACGGGAACCCGACCTCCGTCCTCAACGGCCTGCAGACCTACAACATCGCGCCCGGCGCGGGGGCCATGTTCGAGCTCCGGATCCCCGATGCGGGCCTGTACCCGTTCGTCACGCACTCGTTCGCGTACACGGGGCGCGGCGCCGTCGGCGTGATCCAGGTCACCCCCGACGCCCCACCCGCGCCCCAGACCTACCCGGCCATGGGCGATCCGTTCACGGCGGGCACGCTGGAGTTCGGGGCGACGCCGGCCGTCGTCGCGCTGCACGGCGGAGGAGGATCGACGGACCAGGGGGGACCGATCACGCTCGACGCGGCGATCACGGGGTTCGTCCCGTCGGAGATCGAGGCGAGCGAGGGCGAGATCACCCTGTCGATCACCAACCTCGACGCGTTCGACCACGACTTCACGATCGACGAGCTCGGCGTGAAGCTGGTCCTCGGGCTGAACGAGACCGTCAACACCACCTTCACGGCAACGCCGGGGACCTACACGTTCTACTGCTCGATCCCCGGCCACCGCGAGGCCGGGATGGAGGGCACGCTCACCGTGCTCCCGGGAGCCGGCCACTGACCTCGATCCCCCACAGGAGGGGATCGACAGGGACCCAACCTCGCCGCCGTCGTCACCACCGACAACGACCCGACAGCGATCCGACACGGGCGCGTCGTTGCGGGTTCCGGCGATGGAGGACGAGGAGGCTGGCGCCACCTCCATCGTTGGTGGGCGAGGGGGGAGTTGAACCCCCACGTCCTTGCGGACACAGGAACCTGAATCCTGCGCGTCTGCCAATTCCGCCACTCGCCCGAAGGGGAACGAATCGTAGCAGTCGCCCTCCGGTGCTCGTGCCGGGGTTCCGGGCTCGGCGTGCGGGGTAGAATCCGCGCGACCTACCTTCCGACCAGCGGAAACAGCGTCCCATGCCCATCCTTCGCGACTTCGAGCGACGTCTCGGCGGCCTCGTCGAAGGCTTCTTCGCGACCACGTTCCGCTCGGGCCTGCAACCGGTCGAGCTGGCGAAGCGGATGATGCGGGAGATGGACACCAGCAAGACGGTGGGGGTCAAGGAGGTCTGGGCCCCCAACCGGTACGTCTTCACCCTGTCCGAGTCCGACGGGCGGCGGTTCGAGCAGGCGGAGCAGGCGCTCATGAGCGAGCTGAAGCAGGTCGTGCGCGAGGCAGCGTCCGAGCGCGGGTGGGGTCTCGTGGGGCCGCCCGAGGTGGAGTTCGAGATCGACGCCGGGCTCGGCAAGGGCCGCTTCGGCTGCGTGGCCTCGTTCGTCGAGGGCGAGCTGGAGCTCGCGCCGCAGCCCGCGGTCGGCGAGCGCGGCTCGCTGGTGAACCTGGCCGACGGCAGGACCTTCGCGCTCGCCGAGCCGTCGGTCACGATCGGACGACTCCCCGAGTGCGACGTCGTGGTCGACGATCCCGGCGCATCGCGGCAGCACGCTCGCATCCGTCGCACGGGGTCGGGGTTCGTACTCACCGATCTCGGTTCGACCAACGGGACGATGGTCAACGGCGAGCCGATCCAGGAGCACGTGCTCGAGCACGGCGACCGCGTGACGATCGGCGAGACCGAGCTTGAGTTCCGGAGCGGCTGACGTGTCGCCGTTCGTGCTGTCGGTGCTCAAGTACTCGCTGCTCGTCCTCCTGTACTTCTTCGTGTTCCGGGCCATCCGCTCGGTGGCCGTGGACGTCGGCAGCCGCAAGCGCGGCGCGACGACCCAGACGCGGGCGCCCGCGCCCGCGGGCCCGGCGAAGGCGTCCCGAGGCGGGAAGGCGCCCACCCAGGTGGTCGTGCACGATGCGGGCGGCGGCAAGCCCACCCCGATCAAGCTCCGCAGCCCCGCGGAGATCGGCCGGGGGGAACGATGTGCGATTCGCCTCCAAGACACGTACGTTTCACAGGTGCACGCACGCCTGTACGCGGAGAACGGCTCCTGGTACGTCCAGGACATGGGCTCCACGAACGGCACCCTCCTCAACGACCGCCGCGTCGACTCTCCCATGGGGGTCCACGCCGGCGACGTGTTGAAGCTCGGCAAGACCGTCCTGGAGCTCAAGCGATGAAGGTGCGCGTCGGCGCCGCGACGGACATCGGGCAGGTCCGCGAGGGCAACGAGGACTCCTACCTCGTGGTCGAGCCGCTGTACGCGGTCGCGGACGGGATGGGCGGACACCGGGGCGGCGAGGTCGCGTCGAGCCTCGCGCTCGAGACCGTGCAGGGGATGTTCGAGCGGCACGAGGGTTCGCTCTCCGACCAGGTGGAACAGGCGAATCGCGCGGTCTTCGACCGTTCGCAGAACGACCGGACCGTCTCGGGCATGGGGACCACCCTCACGGCGGCCCTGGTCGACGGGAACCGGGTGCACCTCGTGCACGTCGGCGATTCCCGCGCGTACCTGCTCCGCGACGGGGAGCTCACGCAGCTCACCGAGGACCACACGCTGGTCCACCGGATGGTCGTGGAGGGCGAGATCAGCCAGGAGGAGGCCGAGACCCACCCCCATCGGAGCATCCTCACGCGCGCGCTCGGCGTCGACCAGAGCGTCCAGGTCGACGAGGGCGACGTCGAGGTCGTCGGCGGCGATCGGCTCCTGCTGTGCACGGACGGGCTCACCGGCATGGTGCCCGAGGGCCAGATCCGGGAGATCCTCGCCGACGCCGCCGACCCGCAGGAGGCGGTCGACCGGCTGGTCAAGGTCGCGAACCGCGCCGGGGGCATCGACAACATCACCGCGGTGATCCTCGACTTCGCCGACGACGGCGGCGGGCCGGGAGCGACGAGGGGGTCCGCGATCCCTCAGCAACCGACGATGGAACGACCGGTGCCTCCCCCGGCGCCGCCGAAGCGATCGGACATCACGATCGTCGGCGCACCCATCCCCGAGCCGCCGCCCGAGGCGTCGGCCGCCCGCCCGGGCAGACCACCGTCGCGCGTCGAGCGCCGCGCTCCCACGCCGCGGCCCCGCAGCGGTCGGAGGGTCGGGACCACGGTCGGGATCTGGGCGGGTGTGACCCTTGCGGTCGTCGCCCTCGGCATGGTGGGGCTCCGCTTCTACCTCGACCGGCAGTGGTACGTGGGGGTCTCGAACGGCCGCGTGGCGATCTTCCGCGGCGTGCCGACCGAGGTCGCCGGCTTCGAACTGCACTCGGTGGTGGTCGAGACCGCGATCCCGGCCGAGCAGGCCCAGGCCCTCGCCCTGTACCGGCAACTCCCGGAGGGGATCACGGCCGACGATCGGGCGGGCGCGAACGCGATCGTGGCTCGCATCCGGGACGACGTCGCCCGCTTCGCGCAGCCCACGACGTGAGCCGCGTCGCGGCGGCGAGCAGCCGCACCTCGCTCGCTCCGTCGATCGCGTTCACCGTCCTCGCGCTGATCCTGTCGATCGGCGCGTACATCATCGCGGGCTACGGCAAGCGCGGGCAGCTGCCGGCGACCTTCGCCCTGTACGCGACGATCTTCGCGGCGGGCTACGCCGGAGCGCTGCTCGTGACCCGCGCGTTCGCGCCGCGTGCCGACCCCGCCCTGTTCCCGTCGGCCGCCGTCCTGGTGGGCCTCGGCTTCGCGATGATCTTCCGGCTCTCGGGTGGGCTGGCCGCCGAGCAGGCGACCTGGATCGTGGTCGGCCTGATCGCGTTCGGGTTGACGCTGATCGTCGTGCGCGACGCCCGGATGCTCGACGCGTATACGTACACGATCGGCCTACTCGGCCTCCTGCTGCTCCTCCTGCCGGTCGCGCCGGGCATCGGCCGGACGATCAACGGCGCGAGGCTGTGGGTCCAGATCGGCCCGGTAGGGTTCCAGCCGGCCGAGATCGGCAAGGTGCTGGTCGTGATCTTCCTCGCCTCGTACCTCAACCAGAAGCGAGAGCTCCTGCGGGTCGCCACCTCGCACATCGGGCCGCTCCGCCTCCCGCCGGCCAAGCACCTCGGCCCGGTGCTGCTCGCCTGGGGTGCCTCGCTGGCGATCCTGTTCCTGCAGCGCGACCTCGGGGCCTCGCTCCTGTACTTCGGCATCTTCGTGGTCATGCTGTGGGTCGCGACCGGGCGGGCCGCCTACCTGGTCATCGGCCTGATCCTGTTCATCGTCGGCGCGTACGCGGGGTGGTTGCTGTTCGACCACGTCCAGCTCCGCGTCGACATCTGGCTGCATGCGCTGGACCCGGCGAAGGTGTTCGCGCAGGGCTACGGGCAGCTCGCGCAGGCGCAGTTCGGGATGGCGAGCGGCGGCATCGTCGGGACCGGCCTCGGACAGGGCTCCCCCGGACTGATCCCCTTCGCGTCGACCGACTTCATCTTCGCGGCGATCGGCGAGGAGCTCGGGCTGCTCGGGACCACGGCGATCCTGCTCCTGTACCTGGTGCTGGTCGGCAAGGGGCTCCGCATCGGGATCCGAGCGTCCGATGGCTTCTCGACCCTGCTCGCGGTCGGCCTGTCGACGCTGGTCGCGCTGCAGGCGTTCGTGATCGTCGGGGGCGTCACGCGGATCATCCCGCTCACGGGGGTCACGCTCCCGTTCGTGAGCTACGGGGGCTCGAGCCTCGTGTCGAACTTCGTCCTGCTGGGCCTGCTCGTGCGCGTCTCGAGCGGCCCGCTCGCCCCCCGGCAGCGGCCGGCACGGGTGGGTGCCGCCGAGCGGGCGGGTGGGGTCGAGCAACCGGGGGTCGCGTAGGTGGAGCGGCAGATCCGTCGGCTCGGGATCGCCCTGCTCGCGCTGTTCCTGATCGCGTTCGCCCAGGTGAACTACCTGCAGGTCTTCGCCGCCGACCGGATCGCGAACGACCCCGCGAACGCGCAGCGGCAACTGATCGCCGAGTACAGGGTCGACCGCGGGAGCATCCTCGCGGCGGACGGGACCACGGTCCTCGCGTCCAGCCGCAAGAGCCCGGGGGCCCTGCGGTACCAACGCCGGTACCCCCACGCCGAACTCTACGCGCACGAGACCGGCTTCTACTCGTTCGTGTTCGGGCGCACCGAGCTCGAGCAGTCCTACAACGACTTCCTCGCGGGCGACGCGGCCGAGCTCCTGCCGCAGACGCTCACCGACCTGATCCTCGGCCGGCCGAAGCAGGGCGGCACGATCGTCACGACGCTCGTCCCCGAGATCCAGGAGGCCGCCGCCCAGGCCGCCGCGGCCGAGCCCGGCGACGTCGCGATCGCGGCGATCGACCCAGCGACGGGCGACGTGCTCGCCCTGGTCTCCGAACCGAGCTACGACCCGAACCTGCTCGCCTCGCAGGATCCCAAGGCCGTGCGGGACGCGTGGGACGAGCTGAACGCCGACCCCGAGAAGCCGCTGCTCTCCCGCGCGAGCGACGAGCTGTTCCCGCCCGGCTCGACGTTCAAGCTCGTGACGGCCTCGGCGGCCCTCGAGAACGGGTTCGGTCCGGAGAGCCTGTGGCCCAACCCCAACGAGCTCGACCTCCCCCTCACCGACGCCACGATCCAGAACTTCGGCGGCTCGACGTGTTCGGGCGGCTCGCAGATCACCCTGGCCGATGCCCTCCGCCAGTCGTGTAACGTCGTGTTCGGCGCCGTCGGGCTGCTGCTCGGCGCGGACAAGCTCGCGGAGGAGGCGCGCAAGTACGGCTTCACCGCGGAGGCGGGCCAGGACCTCGTGCCGTTCGACATCCCGTGGACCTCGGGCGTGTTCCCGGCGCCCGAGACGTTCGTGGGGCGCGATCCCGCCGTCGCGGTCTCGGCGATCGGGCAGCAGGACGTCGCGGCCAACCCGATGCAGATGGCGCTCGTCGCGGCGGCGATCGCGAACGGGGGCGTCGAGATGCAGCCGCGCCTGGTCACCGAGGCACGCGACCCGAGCGGGCGCGTGATCGCGGAGTTCGACCCGAAGGAGTTCTCGCGCCCGCTGTCGCCCCCCAACGCCGCGGCGCTCAACCAGATGATGGTCGGGGTGGTCGAGGAGGGGACCGGGACGGCGGCGCAGATCCCGGGGGTCACCGTGGCCGGCAAGACCGGGACCGCCCAGCACGGCGAGGGGGCGGACCCGCACGCCTGGTTCGTGTGTTTCGCGCCCGCCGAGGCTCCCGAGGTCGCCGTCGCGGTTATCGTGCTCGACGGCGGTAGCCTTGGCAGCGAAGCGACGGGCGGGCAGGTCGCCGCGCCGATCGCGAGGGCGGTCCTCGAGGCCGCCCTGGGCGCATGAACGGTCTCTGTGACCAGGAGGTTCCTAGATCGACCTGCCGGTGACCCTCGGAGGGCGGTACCGGGTCGAGCGCGAGCTCGGCCGCGGCGGCATGGCCAAGGTGTTCCTCGGCACCGACACCGTGTTGGGGCGGCCCGTGGCCGTGAAGGTCCTCGCCCCGCAGTTCGCCGACGACGACGGGTTCGTGCAGCGGTTCCGCCGCGAGGCGCAGGCCGCCGCGAGCATCGGGCACCCGCACATCGTCTCGGTCTTCGACACCGGCTCGGACGACGGCGTGCACTACATCGTGATGGAGTACGTCGAGGGGCGAACGCTCGCCGAGTTCCTGTCGGGCGGCGGCCGCATCCTTCCCGACCGGGCGATCGACATCGCGATGGACGTCTGCGGTGCGCTCGAGGCCGCGCACGCTCGCGGCGTGATCCACCGCGACATCAAGCCCGGCAACATCATGCTGAACCCGCGCGGCGAGGTGAAGGTCACCGACTTCGGCATCGCGCGCGTGACCACGACGGCCGACACGGTCGCGCAGACGGCCGCGATCTTGGGCACCGCGTCCTACCTGTCCCCGGAGCAGGCGCAGGGCCAGCCCGTCGACGGGCGCTCGGACATCTACTCCCTCGGGTGCGTGCTGTACGAGATGGTGACCGGACGGCCGCCTTTCCTCGGCGACTCCCCGGTCGCCGTCGCGTCCAAGCAGGTGCTCGAGCAGCCGGTGCCGCCGTCGAAGCTGAACCCGGACGTGACGGCCGACCTCGACGCCGTGATCCTGCGCGCGCTCGCGAAGAACCCGGTCAACCGTTACCAGTCGGCCGTGGAGATGCGCGCCGATCTCGAACGCGCCAAGCGCGGCCTGCCGGTGGACGCCACCCCGCTGCTCGCGGCGGGCGCGACCCAGGTGCTCGCTCCACCGCCCGCGCAGGCGACCCAGATGCTTCCCCCGCCGGAACCCGAGCGCCGCAACTGGATCCCGATCGTGGTCACGCTCGTGCTCATCGCGCTGCTCGGGGCGCTCCTGTGGATCCTCGCCTCGAGCCTGCTGAACAACGACGACCAGCAGACGGGCGTCAGGGTCACCGTCCCCGACGTGGTCGGCGAGAAGCGGTCCCAGGCCATCAGCGACCTCAACGACGCGGGCCTCGCGATCGGGACCGTCACGCCCGTCCCCGCGGCCGACGACACGCAGGAGCCCGGCACGGTCCTCGAACAGGATCCGGCCGCAGGTGACGAGGTCGAGCGCGGGACGAAGGTCGACCTGACGATCGTCGCCGCGCCGGACCTGGTGGCGATCCCGGACCTCGAGGGCGCCTCCCTCGAGGAGGCGCAGGCCACCCTGATCGGCCTCGGCCTCGAGCCGGCTGGGCCGCAGGAGGAGCCGAGCGACACGGTCGGCGAGGGCGACGTGACGCGGTCCGATCCCCCCTCGGGGCAGGAAGTCGACCCCGGGTCCACCGTGACGATCTTCGTCTCGTCGGGACCGGGGACCGTGGTCGTGCCCGACGTGACGTGTCAGTCCTTCGGCTCGGCCCAGAACGACATCCGCGACGCCGGATTGGTGCCGGTGAAATCCTCGGAGACCCGTCCCGAGAACCCGCTGTGCACGCTCGGGAACAAGGTGGCGGCCCAGGAGCCGGTCGGCGGGTCCGAGGTGCAGGCGGGCTCGACGGTGACGCTCTTCGCGGGCGAACCGACGGTCACCGGCCCCACCGGCGGGACCGGCGGGACCGGCGGGACCGGCGGTTAGGTATGGCCTCACCCTGGTTCGTCCGGGAGGAGTTCACGGCCGAGGAGCGCGCCCGGCTACAGCCGCACTTCACGAACCTCGACGGCCCGGTGTTCGCGCTCACGAACCTGCCCGAGGTGGTCAAGGGCGCGCTGTTCGCCCGCTACTCGCGCACGCCGAAGTCCCTCCGCCGCCTGTTCCTCGACGAGTTCGCCGAGCCGCTCGAGTCAGGTGTGGTCCCCGGGCTCGAGGGCGTCAAGGTCGAGAAGGCCGAGCAGCTGTTCGACCGGGTGTTCTTCGAGTTCGGCGATGACTCCGTGGCGCAGCTCGGGGGCGTGCACCTCGCATGTGAGCAGGCCTCGCAGCTGCTCGCCAAGGCGATCGAATGGGGTCGCCTTGCCGCGTACCTCGAGCAGTCGACCCGCTACATGCGCTACGACGACCGCCCCGGCGGTCGTTGGCGGCTGACGACGCCGCCCGAGATCGAGGGCGGCCCCGCGGGCGAGGCGTTCGAGACGTACGCGACGCGGACGTTCGAGGCCTACGGCCGGATGTTCCAGCCGCTGTTCGACCGGTTCGTCGAGCGCTTCCCGAAGGACCCGAACGACTCGGACTTCCTGTACCGCTCGACGATCACGGCGAAGACCTGCGACACGCTGCGCGTGCTGCTGCCGGCCGGCACGCGCTCGAACCTCGGCGTCTTCGCGACCGGCCAGGCCTACGAGCAGATGCTGATCCGGATGCGCGCGCACCCGCTCGCCGAGGTGCGCGCGTACGCCGACCTGATGCTCGTCGAGCTCCGCAAGGTGATCCCGGCGTTCCTCAAGCGCGTCGACCTCCCCGACCGCGGCGTGGCGTGGTCCCGCTACCTGGCCGAGACGCGCGAGGCGACGGCGGAGGTCACGGCGAAGTTCACCGAGGGCACCGACCCGGGCCATCGCGAGAGCGTGACGCTCACCGACTACGACCCGCTCGGCGAGGAGAAGGTGGTCGCCGCCGCGATGTACGCCTCCTCGGACCTGCCGGACGACCGGCTGCAGTCGCTCGCGCACACGATGAGCGCGGACGAACGGGAGGCCGTGCTGCGCGCCTACGTCGGCGAGCGCGGCAACCGCCGCCACAAACCCGGTCGGGCGTTCGAACGCACCGGGTACCGGTTCGACGTGCTGTGCGACTACGGTGCGTTCCGGGACCTGCAGCGCCACCGGCTGCTCACCCTCGAGTGGCAGCGGCTGTCCCCGGCGCACGGGTTCGACGTACCCGAAGTGATCGACGACGCCGGGATGCGCGACGAGTGGGACCGCGTGATGGAGGATTCGGCGTCGACGTGGGCGACGCTCGCCGAGCACGCGGGCGAGGACGTCGCCCAGTACGCGGTCGCGATGGCGTACCGCATCCGGTTCGTGATGCAGATGAGCGCCCGCGAGGCGATGCACCTGATCGAGCTACGCTCGTCGCCCCAGGGGCATCCGACCTACCGGCGTGTCGCGCAGCAGATGCACGACCTGATCGGTACGACGGCCGGCCATCGCGCGATCGCCGGCACGATGACCTACCTGGACGCGAGCGACGTCGACCTCGAACGCCTGGAGGCGGAGCGCCGAGCCGAAGCCAGGCGCCGGGCCGCGCGGAGCGAGCGCTAGCCGGCGCGACCGACGCCGAGGATCTCGGCGAGGTCGAACCCCACGGGCTCGTCCAGTTGCTCGAACGTGCACGAACGCGGATCGCGGTCGGGCCGCCACCGGGCGAACTGCGCCGTGTGCCGGAAGCGGTTGCCCTCCATGTGGTCGTAGCGCACCTCGACGACGCGTTCGGGTCGCAGCGGGACGAACGAGAGGTCCTTCTTCGGGTTCCAGCGGCTGCCCTCGGCGCTCCGCGGCGTCCGCGTCTCGGCCATGTCCCGTTCCCAGTCCCAGGGATGGCCGTCGAACGTGGTGACCCACGGCTGGAGCTCCTCGAACAGCTCGCGCCGGCGCTGCATCGGGAAGGCGCCGATCACCCCGACGTTCGCGAGGTCTCCCGCGTCGTCGTAGAGCCCGAGCAGGAGCGAGCCGACCGCATCTGGCCCGCTCTTGTGCACCCGGTAGCCCGCGACCACGCAGTCGGCGGTGCGCTCGTGCTTGATCTTGAACATGACCCGTTTGTCCTGCTGGTACGTCCCCTCGAGGGGTTTCGCGATCACCCCGTCCAGGCCGGCGCCCTCGAACTCCTCGAACCACCGCCGCGCGAGCTCCGCGTCGGTCGTCGCGGGTGTGAGGTGGATCGGCGACCTCGCCTCCGCGAGCGCCTTCTCGAGCGCCGCCCGCCGCTCGCCGAACGGTCGTCGCGTCAGGTCGGCGTCGCCGAGCGCGAGCAGGTCGAACGCGATGAAGTGCGCCGGCGTCGTCCCCGCGAGCAGGTTGACGCGGCTGGCCGCCGGGTGGATCCGCTGCTGGAGCACCTCGAACTCCAGCCGCCGGACCTCGGCGTCGGGGACCACGATCTCGCCGTCGACCACGGAGCGCTCGGGCAGGTTCCAGCGGATCGCCTCGACGACCTCGGGGAAGTACCGCGTCATGGGACGCTCGTTGCGGCTCCCGATCTCGACCTCGTCTCGGTCGCGGAAGACGATGGAGCGGAACCCGTCCCATTTGGGCTCGTAGCTGAACGGACCCGACGGGATGTCCTTGATCGACTTCGCCAGCATCGGCGACACGGGCGGCATGACGGGCAGCTGCATCCGCCTATCTTGCCCCACCCGCCGCCGGCCGGACCGAAGGGGTCAGGAAGGCTCGAGCCCCGCCTCAGAGCATCCGGTACGCTCGGGCGCGTGGATCGGGAGACGGCGTTCCTGTTGGCACTCGGCTCGTTGATCCTCGCCGCGGCGGTCGTCTCCGTGACGGGATGGATCCTGCTCGTACGCGATCGCCGCGCGGGCCGCACCGACCGTCGGGAGGCCGCGGTCAGCCCGTCGACGGATCGACGATCGTCAGGCGTGTGACGTACCCGCGGTAGGACCCTCCGTCTTACCCGGTCCCCTTGTGCCCGATGGGTCGGGTGTGCGAGACTCGGGCGGATGGTTGAATCGCCGTTCAACTTCGTCGCTGGCTTCCTCGTACCCGCGTTCTAGGGGGCGCTCGGCGGCCGCATCCGACCCACGCAAGTGCCCCCCTTCGACCCTCGCACCGGCGGGGGCCGTTCGTTATCCATGGTGGTAGGCGGGGTATGGAGGCGGATCATGATCGATCTCACGTACGACGAGCGGATCCAGCGAGAAGCCGAGAACCTCCGAACGCAATGGGACTCGAGCCCGCGGTGGACCGGGATCGAACGCACGCACTCGGCCGAAGACGTGATCGCACTGCGCGGCTCGATCGCCGTCGAGCACACCCTGGCGCGGCTCGGCGCGGAGCGTCTGTGGTGGCTCATGACGACCAAGGACCACGTCCCCGCGCTCGGCGCGCTCTCCGGCGGCCAGGCGGTGCAGATGGTCAAGGCGGGGCTGAACGCGATCTACGTCTCCGGGTGGCAGGTGGCCGCGGACGCGAACCTGGCCGGGCAGACCTACCCGGATCAGTCGCTGTACCCGGTGAACAGCGTGCCGAGCCTGGTCCGCAGGATCAACAACGCGCTCCAGCGCGCCGACCAAGTCGCCTGGGCCGACGGGGACACCGGCACGTATTGGATGGCGCCGATCGTCGCCGACGCCGAGGCCGGGTTCGGCGGCGCCCTGAACACGTTCGAGCTCATGAAGGCGATGATCGAGAGCGGCGCGGCCGGCGTGCACTTCGAGGACCAGCTCGCGAGCGAGAAGAAGTGCGGGCACCTCGGCGGCAAGGTGCTCGTCCCGACCTCGCAGTTCATCAAGACCCTCGGCGCCGCGCGACTGGCCGCCGACGTGCTCGGCGTGCCGACCCTGCTGGTCGCCCGCACCGACGCGGAGTCCGCGACGTTGCTCACGAACGACATCGACGAGGTCGACCGGCCGTTCGTCGTCACGGGTGACCGGACCCACGAGGGGTTCTTCCGGATCCGCAGCGGCATCGAGACCGCGATCGCCCGCGGGCTCGCGTACGCGCCCTTCGCGGACGTGGTCTGGTGCGAGACCTCGACCCCGGATCTCGACGAGGCCCGAACGTTCGCCGAAGCGATCCACGAGGCGTTCCCCGGCAAGCTCCTCGCCTACAACTGCTCGCCGAGCTTCAACTGGCGCAGACACCTGGACGAGCGGACGATCGCGGCGTTCCAGCGCGAGCTCGGGGCGATGGGCTACCGCTTCCAGTTCATCACCCTGGCCGGGTTCCACGCGCTGAACGCCTCGATGTTCGAACTGGCCCACAGGTACGCGGATGCGGGCATGAGCGCCTACGTGCGGCTGCAGGAGCGCGAGTTCGAGCTCGAGTCTCTCGGGTACTCCGCCACGCGCCATCAGGCGGAGGTCGGAACCGGCTACTTCGACCGGGTCTCGGAGATCGTGAGCCGCGGCACGGCGTCCACGCTGGCGCTCGCCAACTCGACCGAGCGCGCGCAGTTCCGAACGCCGAGCGGGAACGGCTCGCCGTACCGGCGTCGGATCGAACCGGTCCGCGACTGACGCTCGCGTGGTTCACGAGGTCGCTCAGGCGCGTATCGGCGGCTCCGAGTCGGGAGGCGGCGCTGGTGTGGGCGACGGTTCGGGCGTCGGGGGTTCCGGCTCGGGAACGGGTCCAGGTTCTGGTTGGGGTGTCGGGAACGGGCCGGGGGTCGGGCCAGGGTCGGGGTCGGGGGTCTCGAGACGCCGCATCGCTCCTCCTTCTCCGCGGTTCATCGTCGTACACGTACCCATCAGAGCGGTGCCTGGAACCACGGCTCGCTAGCATCTCGCCATGCTGAGGGGGGCGATCGCCGCGGCGGTGACACCCCTCGCGGCCGACGGGCGCGAGCTCGACGAGCGCGCCATCGGCCCGCTCGTGCGTTTCCTGTCCGACGGCGGGATCGACGGCGTGCTCGCCTGCGGCACGACCGGCGAGGGGATCCTGCTCTCGGTCGCCGAACGACAGCGGGTCGCCGAGCGGTTCGTGGACGCGCGGCCCGAGGGCTTCCAGGTGGCGGTGCACGCCGGCGCGCAGACGACCGCCGACACCGTGACCCTCGCCACGCACGCGAAGGACGTCGGCGCCGACGCGGTCGCCGTGATCGCGCCGCCCTACTTCCCGCTCGACGACGACGCGTTGTTCGAGCACCTGCGTTCGGCGGCCGACGCCTGTGGACCGCTGCCCTTCTACCTGTACGAGTTCGCCGGGCGGTCCGGCTACGCGATCCCCGTCAGCGTGGTCGAACGGCTGCGCGGGTCGTCGGCGAACCTCGCCGGCATGAAGGTCTCCGACACGCCGTGGAGCGCGGTCGCCCCGTACGTGCTCGACGGGCTCGACCTGTTCGTCGGTTCCGAGCCGCTGGTGCTCGAGGCGCTCGAGCACGGCGCCGACGGCGCGGTGTCGGGCCTCGCGACGGCGTTCCCCGAGATCGTGGCGGCGCTCGTGCACGACCGCGACGCGACGGCCGGCGAGCACGTCGCCACGCTTCGATCGCTCCTCGGGCCCCTCCCCATCCACGCGGCCTTGAAGGAGATCCTCCTCGCGCGCGGCGTTCCCGTCGGCCCGGACGTGCGCCCGCCGCTGCGGCGTCTGTCCCCCCGCGAGCGCGAGGCGGCGCTCGACGCCGCCCGTCGCGTTGGTGCCCTCTAGCCCTCCACCAGCTGCAGGATCCGGCGGAGGTCGTCGATCGTCTCGCCGTCCCACTCCTCGGCCTCGGGTCGGAGCATCTCCGCCGACTCCAGCGGATCGTGGATCAGCACCGGGCGCATCCCGACGGCCGCCGCCCCCGAGAGCTCATGGTAGGAGCCATCGCCCACGTACAGGCAGGCACCCGGCGGCACGCCGAGCCGTCCGGACGCGAGCAGGTAGATCTCGGGCTCGGGCTTGCGGAGCGCCACCTCACTCGAGAAGACCTCCGCCTCGACGGAGCCGGCGAGCGGGGACGCGCGCCACATCGCGGGCGTATCCGGCGTACACATGCTGACGAGTGCCAGCGGGTAACCGTCCGCGCGGAGGCGAGCGAGCACTTCCTCAGCTCCGGGGCGGGGGACGAACCACGTCCGGTACATCTCGGCCCTCACTTCGAGCGCCTCGGCGATCTGAGCCTCCGTCGGCCAGGCGCCCGCCCGAGCCGCCACGGTCCGGAGGCACGACTCGATGTCGCCGAGGCGGCCCGTCTGTCGTTCGATCGTGGTCGCGTCCCACCCGGCTCGGAACGCGTCCACATCGGCCTCGAGGATCGCCGCGCTCGTATCGAGCCACGCGTCCCAATCGGCCCTCGGGAACTCGTAGACGAGCGTTCCGAACAGGTCGAACACGACGGCTCCGATGGGCGTCACGACCCGCGAGGCCATTCATCTTCCAGGATCGAGTACACGACGAGGTCGTAGAAGCCCCTCGATCCGCGCTCGCCGCCACGCTCGACCCCTTCGCGGACGAACCCGAGACGTTCGGGGATCGCTCGGCTCCTCGCGTTCTCCACGCCCGCGCGGATCTCGATCCGATGCAGCCCGAGCTCCCCGAACCCGATATCGATGAGCGCGTGGACGGCCCGGGTGACCAGGCCCCGCCCTTCGGCCCCGGCGGCGATCCAGTAGCCGATCTCCCCCCGCACATCGAACGGGTCCCACCGCAGACCGACACCGCCCGCGTACCGCCCGTCGACGAAGATCCCGCATCCGTCGAGCGACCGCTCGTCGTGCACGACGCTCTCCAGCCACCGGCGCTGGTCCTCGATCGTTCGCGTGCCGTCGATCCAGGGCATCCAGGGCTCGAGGCGCGACCGCTCGGCGTCGACGAGGGCCCAGATCTCGTCCAGGTCGCCCATCGTGAGCCGCCGGAGCGCGGCGCCCTCGCCCAGATCGGCGGGCAGCGGGCTCACGACGCCGGGGTCGCGGCCTTCTGACGTTCCTCTTCGGCGAGGACGCGCCGCAGCACCTTGCCCACCATCGTCTCGGGCAGGCTGTCGCGGAACTCGATCTGCTTGGGCGTCCGGTACGCGGTGAGGCCGTTGGCGGGGTCGCGCGCCCACGTGACGAGCTCCTCCGCGGTGGCCGTCTCACCCTCTCGAAGGACGACGAACGCCTTCACGGCCTCGCCGGTCTTCTCGTCGGGGACCCCGATCACCGCGACCTTCGACACCTTCGGGTGCCGGTACAGCGCGTCCTCGATCTCGTTCGGGTACACGTTGAAGCCGGAGACCAGGATCATCTCCTTCAACCGGTCGACGATCCTGAAGTACCCGTCCGGCTCCATGATCGCGACGTCGCCGGTGTGGAACCACCCGTTGCGCACCGCGAGGGCGGTCTCCTCGGGTCGGTTCCAGTACCCGAGCATCACCTGCGGCCCATTCACGCAGAGCTCGCCCCGCTCGCCGGGCTCGAGGACTCGCTCCGGGTCCTCGAGATCGACGATCTTGCAGTCCGTGTCCGGCATCGGCAGTCCGATGCACCCCGGCCGCGGAGCATCCAACGGGTTCGCGTGCGTCACCGGCGAGCACTCGGTGAGCCCGTACCCCTCGACGAGCCGGGCACCGCCGGTGATCTCGGCGAACCGCTCCGCCACGGCCGCCGGGAGCGGCGCCGCCCCCGAGATGCACGCCTTGACCGACCGCAGGTCGAACTTGGCCGCCAGCGGCGACTCGTTGAGCGCGTTGAACAGGCGCGGAACACCGGGGACGAACGTGGGCTTCTCCTTCGCCATCTCGTCGAGCACCAGATGCAGGTCGCGCGGGTTGGGGATCGGGACCATCTTGCCCGCGATCAGGATGGCGACGTTCATCGTGAGCATCCCGAACGAATGGAAGAACGGGAGCGGCCCGAGCAACGCCTCCTTGCCCTCCTCGAGCTCCAGGTACGCCGCCGCCTGCATCGCGTTCGCGACCATGTTGCGGTGGGAGAGCATCGCGCCCTTCGAGATCCCGGTGGTCCCGCCCGTGTAGATGAACCCGGCGGCGTCGGTCCCTGGCTCGACGAGGGCGGCGACGGGGGCGGGGCCGGCCGCGGCGAGCCATCCCTCCCACCAGGTGACGCGCGCCCCCTTCGGGACGGGCGGCCACGGCTTGCCCTGCTCGAGCTGGCGCTTGCGGAACCTCAGCCTCGGCGCGAGCTGCTTCTTCGGGAACGACATGTAGTCGTTCAGCCTCGCGACGACGATGTGCTCCAGACCCACGGTCTGGAACACGTCGGCGAAGTCCGAGAACAGGAGGTCGAGCACGACGACCACGCTGGGCGCGCAGTCGATGAGCTGGTGCTCCATCTCGCGCTTCGTGTAGAGCGGGTTGTTGCCGACGACGATCGCGCCGAGGCGCGCCGTGGCGTAGAAGGCGATCACGTACTGCGGGCAGTTCGGCATGACGAGCGCGACCCGATCGCCCCTGCCGACGCCGAGGCCGGCGAGGGCGGCCGAACAGCGTTCGACCTCCGACAGGAGGCGGGCGTAGGAGATCTTCCGGCCGAACCACGCGAGCGCCGGCGCGTCCCGGTGGTTGCGGGCCGAGGCCTCGAGCATGCCGAACACCGAGAGGTTCGGGTAGGGCTCGAGCGTGTGCGGGACCCCGGAGGGATACGTCGCGAACCACGGCCGGTGCTCGGTCATCCCGGGCATCATTCCAGACGGGCACCGAGGGCGCTCGCGCCGCCCGCGGATGGGGAGGGGACCGCGGTGCGGTCCACTCGATAGGCTCGGGCCGCATGGCCGATCCCCTCGACGAGCTCCGGGAGGCCGCCCGCGCCGCGCTCCCGCGGCTCGAGGGCGAGGTCGCGGTGCCCGGGCTTCGCACGCGGGTCGAGGTCCTCCGCGATCGCTGGGGCATCCCGTACGTGTCGGCCGGCTCGCTCGAGGACCTCTGGTTCGCGCAGGGGTGGGTCCAGGCGTCCGAGCGCTTGTTCCAGATCGAGCTCGCGCTCCGCGCGGCCGGCGGGCGTCTCTGTGGCTGGTTCTCCGACCTCACCCTGCCCGCCGACCGGTTCGCGCGGACGGTCGGCTTCCATCGGATCGGCGCCCTCGAGGCCGAGCGCTGGAGCGACGCCTCCCGAACGATGATGGATCGCTTCGTCCGGGGAGCCCGGGCGTGGGTCGAGGCGATGCCGGCCCCGCCGCTCGAGTACGCGATGCTCGCCGTCGCCCCCGAGCTGCCCGAGGACCTCGGGGAGTGGGCGGCGGCTTTCGCGTACCTCGCCTGGGGACTGTCGGGCAACTGGGACCACGAGCTGCTCCGCCTCCGCCTGTCCGAAGCGCTCGGGACCGAGGAGGCGGCGGCGCTGCTGCCGCCCCTGCCCACGGATCCGCCGGGCCTGGCGGCCGGCTCGCTCGCGGGGCGACTGCTCGACGGTCTCCCGCGCTCGAGCGGCACGGGTTCCAACAACTGGGTCGTCGCGGGCTCGAGGACCGCGAGCGGGCGGCCGCTCCTGGCCAACGATCCGCACCTGCTCGCCCAGCAGCCGGCGCCCTGGTTCGAGCTCCACCTGCGGGCACCCGGCTACGAGGCGCGTGGCGTGGCGTTCCCGTTCGCGCCGGGCATCGTCGTCGGCACGACGCCGCACCACGCGTGGGGCGTCACCAACGTGAGCGGCGACATCCAGGACCTCTACGTGGAACGCCTGAACGACGAGGGCACGGCCGCCGAGTTCGACGGCGCGTGGGAACCGGTGACGGTACGTCCTGAATCGATCGAGGTCCGGGGCGGGCCGCCGGTCACGTTCGACGTGCGCGAGACGCGACACGGCCCCATCCTGGAGACCGCGACGGTGGGTGTCACGGGCACCGAGTACGAGCGGCTCGACGGGACCTTCGCGCTCCGGTGGGCCGCGGTGGACGGGCTGCTCGAACCGAGCGCGCTCGTCGACCTGGTCCGGGCGTCGTCGTTCGACGGGTTCCGACAAGCGTTGCGAGGACTGGCCTGCCCGGGTCAGAACGTCGTCTACGCCGACGTCGACGGGACGATCGGCTACCAGTGCGCCGGCCGGTTCCCGCTCCGCCGCGCGGGCGACGGCTCGGCTCCCGTCGCCGGATGGACCTCCGAGCACGAGTGGAACGGCTACCTCCCGTTCGAGGCGCTGCCGTGGTCGAAGGATCCGAGCTCGGGCTTCATCGTCACGGCGAACAACCGCATCCACGACGACGACTACCCGCACCTGATCGGCGTCGACTTCCACCCGTCGTTCCGCGCCCAGCGGATCGCCGAGCTGCTGGGGGCCGACGACACCCTCACGCCGCAGGACGTGGGGTCGATCCAGGTCGACACCCGGTCCCTACCCGCTCGGCGCCTGCTGCCGTGGCTGCTCGAGACCGAGGCCCGGAGCGACCTCGCCGGCCGGGCGATCCGGGCGCTCGACGGGTGGTCGGGAGATCTTGCGGCGGACTCGAGCGCCGCCGCCGTCTACGAGGTCTGGATCGGCCGGATCGCCGCCCGGGCGTTCGGCGCGGAGGACGACCGACACGCGCTCTTCGACACGTACTTCGCGTGGCGCGAGCCGTTCGTCTGCACCGCGTTGCCCGGGATGCTCGAAGACGGCCGCCCGCCACCGGCCGGCGGGTCGTGGCCGGAGATCTTCGCGGCCGCGCTCGAGGAGGCCGCCTCCCTCTTGGTGGGGCGCCTGGGCCCGGACGAGGGCGACTGGCGATGGGGGGCCCTGCACCGGGTCCGGTTCGCGCACCCCCTCGCGCGGATGCCCGGGCTCGGGCCGCTGTTCGTCGCGGCCGATCACGAGCTGGGCGGCGACGAGCAGACCGTCCTGCAGGCGGGCATCGATGCCCGCCTCGGGTTCGACGCCGTGGTGATCCCGTCCTGGCGCGTGGTGGTGGACCTGTCCGACCTGGACGCCTCGCGCGCCGTGCTCACGACCGGGCAATCCGGGAACCCGGTATCGCCGCACTGGAACGACCAGGCGGCACTGTGGGCCGCCGGTGAGCTCCGCCCGTGCCCCGTGTCTCGTGCCGCCGTGCAGGCGGCCGCCGTGCACTCGATGTGGCTCGCCCCCGAGTAACATCGTCGGCGCGATGCCGAAGTCCCGACAGCGACAGAAGAAGACCTCGCGCGGGTACGCGCCTCCGCCGACCAAGGCCAAGCCGAAGCCCAGCCCGCGCTGGTACGGCTACCTCGTCCTCGGGCTGATCCTGTTGGGGGTGCTGATCATCATCCTGAACTACGCGGACTTCCTGCTCCCGGGCGGAACGCAGCAGCACTGGCTCTGGATCGGCCTAGGCGTGATCGGCGCGGGGTTCATCGCGGCCACCCGCTGGCGCTGAGGCAGGCGCCGGGTCCCGGCACCCCCCGATGGGATCACATGGGTGTGATTCCCCACGCCTGCATCCACAGGTGTGGAGAACCTACGTGTCCGCTCCCGCCGGCCGGCGGACGACCTCCATGGGCTCCCCGCAATGGCGGGGGATCTGGAGCTCGCCGATCCGGGTGACCCGGAACTCGGTCCCGCACTCCCGGCACACGAGGTAGACGTCGAGCTCCTCCACGTCCTCTGGCTCGGGCGCCTCGAGGTCGACCCCTACGCCGGAGGCGGCCCGCAGGGCGGTGAGCCCCAGCCAGGCGATCGCCACCCCGATCGCGACCGCGCCGATCACCACCCAGATGCTCATCGGATCCTCTCGCGCCCGTCGCCCGTCGCTCGTCCCATGGGATGAGGGGAGTGTACGCACGGGCCCGGATCGGCAGGCCGGGCGCGCCCGCGCTCGCGCCGCTCCGGGCGGCGTCCGAGACTCCCTCGTTCCGGCCCCGCACGGGCCCGAACGACCCCGAAGGCCGGGGCCGATGGCCCCGGCGCTGCCAGCGGGCTCCGGTACGCTTCCGCACGAGAGCCAACCCCTTCTCAGGAGGTACCGACGTGAGCGCGTACGTCGAACGACTGATGGCCGAGGTCGAGGCGAAGAACCCCGGAGAGCTCGAGTTCCATCAGGCGGTCCACGAGGTCGCGACCTCGATCGAACTCCTGCTCGATCGAGAGCCCCTCTACCGCGACGCCAAGATCCTCGAACGAATGATCGAGCCCGAACGCGTCGTGATGTTCCGCGTCCCGTGGGTCGACGACCAGGGCGAGATCCACGTCAACCGCGGCTTCCGCGTCGAGATGAGCAGCGCGATCGGACCGTACAAGGGTGGACTCCGGTTCCACCCGACCGTCTACCTCGGTCTGCTGAAGTTCCTCGCGTTCGAGCAGGTGTTCAAGAACGCGCTCACGACGCTCCCGATGGGCGGCGGCAAGGGCGGCGCCGACTTCGACCCCAAGGGCAAGAGCGACGCCGAGGTCATGCGCTTCTGCCAGTCGTTCATGACCGAGCTCCAGCGCCACATCGGCCCGAACACCGACGTTCCGGCCGGCGACATCGGCGTGGGTGGCCGGGAGATCGGCTACCTGTTCGGCCAGTACAAGCGGATCAAGAACGAGTTCACCGGCGTCCTCACGGGCAAGGGCCTCGAATGGGGGGGCTCGCTCATCCGTCCCGAGGCGACCGGGTACGGCGCCGTCTACTTCGCGCACGAGATGCTCAACACGCGCGACGACAGCCTCGAGGGGAAGACCTGCCTGGTCTCGGGCAGCGGCAACGTTGCGCAGTACACGGTCGAGAAGCTGATGGACATGGGCGCGAAGGTGGTCACGCTCTCGGACTCGAGCGGCTTCGTCCACGATCCCGCCGGGATCGACAACGAGAAGCTGTCCTGGGTGATGGAGCTCAAGAACCAGCGGCGCGGCCGCATCTCCGAGTACTCGGAACACTTCCCCGGCATCACCTTCACGCCGGCCGACCCCACCGCCGACGCCAACCCGCTGTGGAGCGTCCCGGCCGACTGCGCCTTCCCGAGCGCCACCCAGAACGAGATCAACGCGAAGGACGCGGCCAACCTGCTGGGCGAGGGCGTGTTCGTCGTGAGCGAGGGCGCGAACATGCCGACGTCGCCCGAGGGCGTGGAGCAGTTCGTGAGCGCGGGGATCCTGTACGGGCCCGGCAAGGCCGCGAACGCCGGCGGCGTGGCGGTCTCCGGCCTCGAGATGGCGCAAGACTCGCTCCGCATGGCGTGGCCGCGCGAGGAGGTCGACGCGCGGCTCAAGGACATCATGAAGTCGATCCACAAGCAGTGCCGTCAGACCGCGGAGCAGTACGGGACGCCCGGCAACTACGTGAACGGTGCGAACATCGCCGGCTTCGTCAAGGTCGCCGACGCGATGCTCGACCAGGGGCTCGTCTAGCTCCGATCGCCGGCCCGTCGGGTCACGGCAGCCGAACGCGCGCTCGCAGGAACCCGAGCACCGCCGCCCACTCGCGCACCTCCTCGTCGACCACGTACGAGCTGTGGCCCTGCGCGTAGGAGTACAGCTCGACGTCGCCACCCGCCTTCCTCAGGGCGCGCACGTACCGGTACACCTGCCCCGGGACGCAGCGCGTGTCGTGCTCGCCGACCAGCACGAACACCGGAGCTCGGACCCGGTCCACGTAGGTGATCGGGGAGCGCTCGGCGATGAACGCCGGGATGTCGTGCACGACGCCGCCGGCGAGCGTCCGGTCGTACGCCTGCAGCGACGGCGCGGAGTCGTCGTACGAGTCCATGTAGTCCCCGACCGGCACGCCGGCCACGCCGGCCGCGAACCGATCCGGATGCGTCCCCAGCGCGAGCAAGGTGATGTACCCACCCCAGGACCAGCCGCCGATCACCACGCGGTCGGGATCGGCGATCCCGCGTCCGACGAGGTCGTCACGACCGGCGACGACGTCCTCGACCTCGGGGAACCCGAAGTTGCCGACGATGTGGTCGCGCCACCCTCGCCCGAACCCGATCGACCCCCGGTAGTTCACCATCGCGACGGCGAACCCCTCGTCCAGCAGGGACTGGACGTCCGGCCACCACGTGTCGAGGTAGAGCCAGTTCGGTCCCCCGTGCACCTTCAGGTATAGGGGGAACGGGCCCTCGCCCGGCGGGGTCGCGAGCCACCCCTGCACGAGGTCGCCGGCCGGGTTGCGGAACAGCCACTCGCGGTAGGCCCTTCCCTCGCGGATCCCACCCGGTGCCGCCGGGAGGATCACCTCGCCCGCGTCGTCCAGCAGCGCGGACGCACGGTCGCCGCTCGAGACCCGCAGCCAGACCCGGCCGTCGGGACGGACCCGGGCGCCGTGGATCTCGCCGGGCGGGTGCCCGATCTCGGTGAGCGAACCCGGCCCGAGGTGGAGCCGGTACAGGCGGTCGCGGCCCCGGAACAGGTGGGCGAGCAGGATCGAGCGCCCGTCTGGCCACCAGTCGATCGGGATCGTGTCGCCGGGCAGACCGACCTCCAGGTCCGAGCGTTCCCCGGTCAGGGGATCCCACACCCCCGGTCGCATCGCGTCGTCCCGCTCGTGGGCGAACAACATCCGCTGATCCCCGGGCACGGGTGACCACGCGAACGCGCTCACCCCGAGGTCCGTCCCGTCGGCGAGCTCGGCGATCTGGGCCCCGGTCCGCGGATCGAGCACGAGCAGCCTGCGATGGATGTTGTCGCCGGCCTGGGCCGCCTCGATGCAGACCAGCGTCTCGTCGGCGGACAGGCCGACATGGTCGAACCCCTCGAGGTGGGCGTCGGAGTCGGAGAACCCGACGAGGTCGGGATGCCGGTGGATCTCCTTCGCGGTGCCCCCGCCCTCGGAGACGTAGATCGCGAAGCCGTTCCGATCGGCGATCGCCGCGACGACGAGCTCGCGCCCGATCGCGAGGCCCTCGGGCCAGCCGACCGGAGCACCGGGCAGCAGCTCGCGGACCTCACCGCCGCCGAACGGCACGGCGAGCCAGCGGCCCGATTCGTCGCCGGTCGGATCGGAGAACCAGACGACCCTCGATCCGTCGCCCGAGATCGTCGCGTAGACCACGCCGACGGGCTCGTCGGTGCGCCGGATCGGTCGCGCGGAGCCGAGCTCCCACGCGTACGCCTGGTACGACCCCTCCTCATCCGAACGCAGGACGAAGCGATCGGGGGCCGCCGGGCTCCAGACGGGGAGCGTCCGTGTCGGGGCGCGGAACCGCCGTTCCCACAGCGGTCGCTCGGTCATCGGGCACGTCCCTCGGGCATCGGCGCCGACCCTAGCAGGCGCCGTCAGGCCGGAACGAGGACCACGGGGACGGTCGCGATGGCCGTGTCCTCCGCATCGGAGATCCCGGTCACCTCGATCGTCCCCGGCTGCCGGCGTTCGACGAAGAAGAACAGCTCGGCCGCGAACCTCCCGGCGCAGCCGTCGCCGCAGCTCGCCTGCACCACCATCGCCGCGAGCTCCTGCCCGTTGGCGTCGAGCACGCGGACGGTGAGGGACGCGTCCACGACGTCGGCCGTGCCCGTGACCGAGACCGGGTTCGCGACCTCGCCGTTCGCGAGCGGCGTCTCGATGTCGATCGCGGCCGTCTGCGAGGCCGTCGGCGACGGGCCGGGTGCGGGCGAGCCCGTGGACGCCGATGGGGAGGTCGTCAACGCCGTCGCCACTCGGTCGACGTTCGTACAGCCGGCCGCGAACAGACCGAGCGCCACCACCGCCGCGACGCGCCTCACCCGATCGCCTCGACGATCGCGCGCCAGACGCGCTCCGGGGAGAGCGGTGGATCCAGGTGTCGAACGCCGAGGTGCGCCAGGGCATCCACCGTGGCGTTCACGACGGCCGCGGTCGAACCCACGGTCGCGGACTCGCCGATCCCCTTGGCCCCCAGCGGGTTGAGCGGGGTCGGCGTCTCGGTGCGAGCCGTCTCGAACGCCGGCAGCTCGCTGGCCGCGGGGATCAGGTACGAGGTCAGGTTCGAGGTGATCGGCGTGCCGGAACCGTCGTAGGCGACCTCCTCGTAGAGCGCCTGGGCGATGCCCTGTGCCAGCCCGCCGTGCACCTGGCCCTCGGCCAGCATCGGGTTCAGCACCTTGCCGCAGTCGGCCGAGGCGGACCGCGGCGGCGGCGCACGCGAGGTACTCCGGGTAGACCTGCAGCTTGGCCCCGAACCCGCCACCGACGTCCGGCGCCACCACCCGAACGGCGTCCCGCTCGAGCCCGAGCCGCTCGGCCACGTCGTCCCGCACGTCGAACGGCACCTGGGTCGAGACCCACAGGGTGAGCGGGCCGTCGTCGCCGGGTTCGACGAGCAGGGCGTTCGGCTCCATCGGCACGGGCGCCAACCGTTGGTGCCGGACGCGCAACCGAACCACCACGTCCGCCTCCGCCAGCACGTCCTCCTGCCAGCGCTCGTCGGACCCGGCAGCGACGTTCGAGCCGGCCGTCGGGAACAGAAGCGCCGCCCGTGCGTCCGCCGCTGCCTCCGGCCCGATCACGGCGTCGAGCGGATCCAGGTCGACCATGACGGTCTCCGCCGCGTCCTGCGCCTGCGCCGCGGACTCGGCCAGGACCAGCGCCACGGGTTCGCCCACGAACCGGACGACGTCCTCCGCCAGCACGGGGCGTTCGAACGCGCCCTCGACCTCGTCCGACGGCGGCTGCGGCGAGAGGTCGAGGTCGCGGGCCAGGAGCACGGCCGCCACCCCCGGCATCGCCGCCGCCTCGCTCGTGTCGACGCCCAGGATGCGCGCGTGCGCCATGATGGAGCGGACGAAGCGGGCCCGCAGCGCCCCATCGGCCGGGAGATCGTCCACGTAGCGCGAGGCGCCCATGAGGAAGCGCGGGTCCTCGACGCGATGGACGGCGCTCCCGAAGATCGAGGTGGTCATGCGGGACGAACTGTAGAGGAGCTGTCATGCGCAGACGGATCGCGGCGGTCGTGGTGTCGGGCCTGGTGGGGCTGATCGGGGTCGCGTCCACCCCGGCGTCGGCGGCGCCGCGGATCCGGGCCCGGGAGGTCGTCGGCGGCCTCCAGCGGCCCGTCGCGTTCACCTTCGGCCCGGGCCGGAAGATCTGGTACGTCGAGAAGGGAACGGGCCAGGTGCGCGTCCGCGATCTCGACACCGACGCCGATCGCCTGTTCGTCACGGTCCCCGGCGTGAACGGCGATGGCGAACGCGGGATGCTCGGGATCGCCCTGCACCCCAGGTACCCGGACAAGCCGCTCGTCTACGTCTACGCGACGCGCTCGGCCGCTGGGCAGCTCAGCAACCAGATCCTGCGGTACCGCGACGATCACGGCAGCGGCGTCCATCGGACGGTCCTGTTCTCGAGCGTCGCCGGCGGGAGCCCGTACCACAACGGCGGGCGGATCGCGTTCGGGCCGGACGGCATGCTGTACGCGATCGTCGGCGACGCCCACGACTCCTCCAACGCGCAGGACACGACGAACGAGGACCGCGGCAAGATCATCCGCATCGAGCCCGGACGGCGACGTCCCCCCCGACAACCCGTTCGGCGACCGCGTATGGGTCTTCGGGATCCGCAACTCGTTCGGCTTCGCGTTCGATCCGCGGACCGGCTCGCTGTGGGAGACGGAGAACGGGCCCGAATGCAACGACGAGATCAACCTGATCGAGGGCGGCGAGAACTACGGCTGGGGACCGAACGAGACGTGCGACGGCGCCTCCCCCGGCAACACGAACCAGGACGGTCCGAACCCCGTGCTCCCGGAGCTTTACTACGAGAACACGATCGGGATCACCGGCATCGCGTTCTGCGACGGGTGCCGCCTCGGACCTCGGAGCGAGGGCGCGGCGTTCTCGGGGGCGGTCAACAACGGCGAGATCACGCGGATCGTGTTCGACGACCAGCGGGACGCGGTCGCGAGCCACTCGGTCGTGGTCGACCACGGCGCGAGTACCCTGTCGTTCGAGGTCGGGCCGGGCGGACGGATCTTCTTCAGCGACTTCGACGGCGTCAACAAGCTCGTCCGCGTCTGAGAGGACTGCCCTGGCCAGGCACGGGGCCGGCGGAGTACGCTCGGATACCGGCGACGCCCCAGGAGCGCGGGCGCAGGAGGGCGGCGCAGGTACGCGGCTAGGAGCATCGCATGGACATCGGTCGACCGCAGCGGATCATCGAGGTCGAGCCCGTCTCCCTGCCGATGCCGCAGGACGTCCCAGATCTCGAGCGGGAGCCCGACCGGCAGGAGCCCGCCGAGCCCGATCCCGCCCCTTTGGCGCGGTAGCCATGCCGACCGGGCTGTTCGCCCCGCCGACCCACACCGTCGAGCCGATCCAGGCCTGGCGGACGTGGACCCTCCTGGGCTCGCGCGACGGCTCGCGTGTCCGCCTGACCCCCATCGCCGGCGACGGCAGGGCCTGGCCGCCCCGGCGCCCGGCGACCGCCTCGTGCACACGCGATCGTGGACACGTCCGACCCGAGCTCGACTGCACGTGCGGGCTCCACGCCGTGACCGAACCCGATGACCTGCGGCGGGCCCGGGACCCCGCCGTCTTCGGCACCGTCGCCCTGTGGGGCCGGGTCGTGGAGCACGAGCACGGGTTCCGCGCGTCGCGGGCTTACCCCCAACGCCTGCGGCTGATCTGCTACCTGTGCTTCGCGCTGTGGGGACGGCGCGCGCCCGGCGATGCGGCGTTCGTGGTTCGGCATCGCCGGGGGCGCATGGTGCCGCTGTGCGAGCCGCACCTCGAGCTCAGCCGCCGGTACGGCTACCCGATCCCGAGGATCCTGGCGGCCGCGACGGTCGAGTCGACGCTCCTTGCCACCTACGCGGTCGACCTCTTGCGAGACCTCGACGTCGCGACGACGCCTGGGACGACCGAGCCGCTCCCCGCCCGGCTCAGCTGAGCCGTCGCCTGGCCGCCGCGGCCCGCGCCAGCCGCTCGCGGAGCGAGAGTCCCTCGGCCTCGGGCCCCTCCTCGGCCACGGGCTCGGGATCGGAGCCGCTCGTCTCCCACCCGTGCGGCGATCCCCCGTCCCCGAACGCGCCGAGCGACGGGACCTCGTCCGAGGTCTCCGCGGCCCAGGGGTGGCGATCGGAGCCGGTGACGTAACTCGGCACGGGAGCGGGTTCTCCCACCGACCCGTCGTCGGACCTGACGGGCCGGCTCGTGCCTGCCCGCTCGAGCTCCTGGACCCGAGCCTCCGCCTCACGGAGCTTGCGGATCGCGTTGGACAACTCCACCTGTGTGTTGGCGAACGACTCCTGTGCGCGCTGGAGCTCGACGACGTCCGCGCGGCGCGCGTTCTCGAGCTCGGCGATCCTCGCCTCGAGCTCCTTGTTGATCCCCGGGCCGATGCGCCCCACGCTCGTGTCCCCGTCCCCTCGCGACGCTCCTGCCTGCTCGACTTCGGCGAGCTGCGCCTCCATCTCGAGCGCGCGTTCCGCGGTGACCGTCGCGCGCTTGCCCGCCTCCTCGGCCTTCTTCTCGGCCGCGGCGGCCTTCTTCTCGGCCCCGGCGACCCGGCTCTCCGCCTCCGCGATCAGCTTGTTCGCCCGCTTGGTCTGCGGGCGCGTGCCCTCGGAGCCCTCGCGCGCGAGCGCCAGCTCCGCCTCCTTCTCGGACAGGGTCGCCTGGATCCGGCGGACCGTGCCGGCGAGCTCCTCGCGCTCGGCCTCCGAGGCCCGGAGCCTCAGGTCGAGCTCCTCGAGCGCTGCGGTCGCGGTCGCGGTGCTCGGCGTCGCCGCGACCATCGCCTCCAGCTCCTGCAGCCGCTTCCGGGACTCCTCGGCCAGGCGCTCCGCCTGATCCGCCCGAGCCACCGCGTCACGCACGTTCAGGTCGTCGGCCCGCCGACCGGGCCCGAGCCGGCGCTCGGGCGGGGGACCGAGCTCCTGGGGCGCCGGCGCGTTCCGAACCCACCGGACGAACAGGACGCCCACCCCGACCAGCAGCAGGAGGACCACGAGCTGCACCGGCCGCCATACCTTGAACGCCTCGTTGTGGACGGCCGAATACCGCTGATCGATCTCGGCGACGGCGTCGACCTGGGCGTCGCTGCCCAGACGGATCGGCACGAACGTCTGGAACAGCTCCTCGTTCGGTCGCTTGAGCCCCTCGTGGTAGGTCCCGGGGCTCGAGAGCACGCTGACGGTCTGGCCGCCCAGCGCCTGCTCGATCCATCGATCGCCGCCGGCGACGACGCTGGTGTCGTCCTTCTGCGCGGTCGAGTAGATGAGGGCGCCGTCGATGCGCCAGATCCGCACGACCGTGAACCGGTCGTCGGACAGGACCCTCGCCTGGATCCGGACCGTCAGGTCACGGTAGGCGGTACCGGTGATGTCCCTAGTGAGCAGGTCGGCGGTGAGTTGGTCTTCCACGACGGATGCCGAGAGGCCCTCGGCTCGTGCCTCGGCGTCCTGCTCCGCGCCGTCGACGGACGATCCGGAGAGGAAGACGGAAGCGACCAGGACGAGCAGGAGCAGCAGGGCGGCTCCGCCCCACAAGAGGCGGCCGTAACGGCCGAGGAGCCCGGTCCTCTGTTCGGTCATGAGCGTCCGACGGCTGCCCGCTCGCGCGTCGGGCAGTCCCCTACTCCTTGTCGGCTCTGCGGCGCTCAGGCTTGAACCACGTGGGAGCTTCGTGGCGCGGCGACCGGCCACGGTGGGTCGAGGTGACTACCAGCCCGACCGAGCCCCGCCGTTGGAGAGCGCTACGCGGAGGGTGGATCCGGGTCCCGGGTCGGGGCGACGACGGGCTGAACCGGCATCCGCCCGATCACGGCCGTCCCGGATCCAGGCCTGGAGCGGATCTCGAGCGTTCCATCGAGTGCGGCAAGGCGATCCGCCATGCTCTGGAGACCGGTTCCCAGCGGCGTCGTCGCCCGGTCGAAGCCGCGCCCGTCGTCGCGGACCGTGAACACGAGATCCCCCTCCGATTCCTGGAGCTGGACGGCGACCTCGCTCGGCTCGGCGTACTTGGCGGCGTTCTGCAGGGCCTCGAGCGTGCAGAAGTACACGGCCGCCTCGACCTCCTGCGGGTAGCGACGGATCGCGTCGATCTCGAGGTTCACGGGTACGGCCGCGCGCCGCGCCTGCGCTTCGATCGCGGCCGCGAGACCCTTGTCCGCCAACAGGGGCGGATAGATCCCGCGCGCCAGATCACGGAGGTTCTCGAGCGCATCGGCGACCTCGCGCTCGAGCTGTTCGAGCATGGCATCGGCCTCGGCGAGATCCTTCGATGCCGTCGAACGCGCGAGCTTCAGCCGCACCGCGAGCGCCACCAGCTGCTGCTGCGCACCATCGTGCAGGTTGCGCTCGATGCGACGCCGCTCCTCGTCCTGGGCGGCCACGAGCCGCTGACGAGATGCGCGCAGGTCCTCGATGAGTCGCGAGTTGGCGAGGACGAGCCCGGCCTGCCCCGCGAGGTCGGTCATGAGCTTGCTCTCGACCGCGGACAGCGGCTCCTTGGGCCCCTTCCGCACGCTGAGGAAGCCCAGCAGCTCCCCATGGTGTCGAACGGCGACCGACTCGGTCAGATCGTCGAGCTCGAGCGCCTCGTTCCGCGAGAAGCGGATCGGACTCGGAACGTCCGCGTCCGAAGGCCAGCGGGCCGCCGGCCGAACCTCCGGTCCGACCTTGAGCCACACCACGGCGTTCGTCGCCCCCGTCCCTTCCGCGAGGAGCCTCGCCATCCGGACCAGCACGTCGTCGCCACCATAGGCATCGCCCAGGTGTTCGGAGAACTCGGAGAGCACCTCGTAGGGGGTCGCCCGCTCGCCGTACACGATGCGGTTCGCTACACGCTGGGCCCGCTCGCGGGCCGGCTGGAACGCGATGGCCGCCACCGCCGTCGCGATCAGGGTCAGCCCCTCGGTCACGCCGATCGCCACGCCGATCACGACCACGAAGAGCACGTAGACGACCGTGATGAACCCGCCGAGCAGGGCGTACACGATCGCCTTGCCGATGATGAGGTCGATCTCGTAGAGGCGGTATCGCAAGATCGCGATCGCGATCGCCCCCATCAACAGCAAGAGGCACACGCTAAACGCCACATCGGTGATCGGCGCGTCATAGAACACGCCTACGATCGCCGAGACCGCGACGAGCGCCGCGGCCGACACGAACCACTTCAGCTGGAGACGCTCCTCTCCCGTCGACCGGGAGAACCGAACGGCAACGGAGGCGAACGCGAGCACCATCGCCAACGTGAAGATGACCACCGCGACCAGGAAGACCCAGACGGCGACCTCCCTGACCCCACCGCCCACCGGTTCGTCGATCGGCGCGAAGGGGAGGGACCACGAGGCGATCCCGAAGGCGACCGAGGCGGCCGTGAGGACCGCGAGGTCCGCCGCCGTCAACCAGGCCACCGGTCGCCATCGCCGGGAGGGCAGGTGGCCGTCCGGGAACAGGAGGAACAGGAACAGGAGGAGACCGATCGGGATCGGCTGGACGCTCGTGCTGATCAGTGCCATCAGCCGGCCGCCGGGCAAGGCTCCCGGGTCGACGGCCAGCACGTGGATCGCGTAGGCCGCCCCGAACCCGGCCAACGCGAGCGCGAGCCCCGCTGCGATGAACAGCCCGCCGATCACGTTCTTCGGGCGCCGTGCCGTGATCAGCATCCCGATGGCCGTGACGCCGAGACTGACCACCACGTCGATCACGCGAGGGATCCCCCGCCCGCCGACGGTCTCGGGGAGCGTCTCGGCTCGATCGACGATGTTCAGGACGATGGTCCCGAGCATCAGCAGGATCGAGACGATCCCGATCGACCAGGCGAGCCGGCGCGCCGTGAACGAGTTCATGCCACCCCCACGGCGGATTGTGACCCTGCCCGCGGCTACAGCCAAACCCCAGGATCCGGTCGACCGGCGGTCGGCGCCCGACCGGCCGATGCGGGACACATCGAGGGGTCGTCGGGCAGGCCGGCGATCGCGCGGATGGTGGAGACGAGGCGGACTCGAACCGCCGACCCCCTGCTTGCAGAGCACCACTGCCCCTAGTCTGCGCGAGGCGCACTTGGCCACGTCGCTCAGGAGGCAGCGCCAGCGATCGCGTCGCGCGACCGCACGGTGCGTTGGCTCCTCACCACGAGGCCGACTAGCATCGCCCGGTGAGCGACGCCCGAGATCTCGACCGACGTGGACCGGCGGAGGAACGCCTCGCCCGACGTCTGGAGGCGAGTCCCACACCACGCCGGTCGGCGGCGGCCGCGGCCCTTCACGAGCTCGCCGAGGTCGATCGAGCCGTGTATCGGGCGATCGCGAACACGCCGACCCCCGCACTCGACGAGCCACTCCGACGGCTCTCGGGCCTGGCCAACCACTCGAAGCTGTGGCTCGGCGCCGCCGGCGCGCTCTTCCTCCTCGGCGGGCGTACCGGTCGTCGAGCGGCTCTGACCGGTCTCGTGGCGGTGGGCGTCAACTCCGCGCTCGTCAACATCCCGATGAAGTTCGCGAGTGGACGCGCGCGCCCGGATCGCCAGACAGCCGGCGTGCCCGCGGAGCGATGGGTCCCGATGCCTACGTCGACCTCGTTCCCCTCGGGACACTCGGCGTCCGGGTTCGCGTTCGCCGGGGCCGTGGCCGGGTCGATGCCGGGCCTCGCGGTCCCGCTCCGCGGCCTCGCGGCCGTCGTCGCATACTCGCGCGTCCACACGGGGGTGCATTACCCGGGTGACATCGTCGTGGGATCGCTCATCGGCGCCACGATCGGGGAGGCGACGTCGCTCGCCGGCCGGGCCTTGCTCCGTGGGCGGGCGCGGGCGGCACGGTAAGCGAGCGCGGTCATCCCCGTCCCCGGTCCGACGCCGCCGGCCGCGCCGCTCGCCACCCCCCCACCGGCGAGCAGGCGGCGCTACGGGCTCGCCCACCCGAGGAGGGCGGCCGTCGTCGGCGGAGCCCTCCTCCTGCTCGTGGTCGTTGGGGCGGTCGTCGTGGGGAACCATCGAGAAGCCTTCGGGATCGATCGCGCGTGGGTCGAGGTCGTGACGACGATGCGCCGGGATGCGCTGACGTCGATCGCCGAGCGTGTCTTCGACCCGCTCGGAAGGTTCCCGGTCAGCTGGTCGATCGTCGCGTTGGCCGGACTGGTGCTCTGGCGCGATCGGCGTCGACGTGCGATCACCGTCCTGTTGATCGGAGAACTGACGTCGTGGGCGACGAACAACCTCATCAAGGCCGCCGTCGACCGCCCTCGGCCGCCGGGCGCTCTCCTCCAGAGCTCCCTGTCGTCGTTCCCTTCGGGCCACGCAGCCTTCGCCGCGGTGACGGCCGTCCTGCTGGTGGGGCTCCTCGTTCCCACGGGGCGACGCGCCGGAGCGACGGTGCTCGCGGCAGGCCTCGCGATCGCGATGGCGTGGAGCCGTACCTACCTACTCGTGCATTGGCTGACCGACGTGGTCGGAGGCCTCTGCGTCGGCGCCGGGGTCGGGCTGCTCACCCTCGCGTTCATGGGCACGGCCGCCGACCGGAGGGACTGACAGCGCCCGGCCGTGGGCTCTACGCTCCCCGCGATGACCACATCCTGGGAGGGACCGGATCTCACGCATCGGCTGGCCGCTGCCGCCGCGCTGCTCCTCGGTGCCCTGGTCGTCGTCGCGACGTTCCTGACCGTCACCGACGACATCCCCCTCCTCGTCGCCCAGCTCGCTCTGCTGGCCGGTGCCGCCCTCGCCGCGTGGTACGGACTGACGCGCTTGGGGCGACGTCGAGCGATCGCCGTCCTCGTCGCCCTGGCCGCACTCACGGGCCTCGTGCTCATGGGCTTCGCGAAGGAGAGCGGGGGGCCCGTGTCGCTGCTCGTCCGCGTCGTGCCGCTCCTGCTCGCGGTCGCGCTCTCGCGGTTCGCCCTCGGTCGGAGCGTGAATGCGCTCAAGCGGAGCGAGACCCCGGGGACCCCCGTGCCCCCCGCCACGCGCGGGGTCGCGATCATGAACCTGAAGTCCGGTGGCGGGAAGGCGGAGCGGTTCCACCTCGTGGACGAGTGCCGCGAACGGGGCATCGAACCCGTGGTCCTCCGACCGGGCGATGACCTGCTCGAGCTCGCTCGCCAAGCCATCGATCGTGGCGCCGACGTGATCGGAATGGCCGGAGGGGACGGGTCGCAGGCACTCGTCGCGAGCGTCGCGGCCGAGCGCGGGGTTCCGATGGTGGTCATCCCCGCGGGAACACGCAACCACCTCGCGCTCGATCTGGGGCTCGACCGCGACGACGTTGTCGGGGCGCTCGATGCCTTCGGAGAGGCGCGGCAGCGACCGATGGACCTCGCCGAGGTCAACGGGCGTGTCTTCGTGAACAACGTCTCGCTCGGCCTGTACGCGGCGATCGTCCGATCACCCGAGTACCGAAACGCCAAGGTCGACACCACCCTCAGCACGCTCCCGACGGTCCTCGCACCCGACACCGAGCCGTTCGACCTGCGGTTCACCGGACCGAACGGCGAGCCCCACCGCGGAGCACACGTCATCCAGATCTCCAACAACCCGTATGGCTCCACGCTCGCCACGCTCGGCAGCCGTTCGCGTCTGGACACGGGACGGCTGGGCGTCGTCGCCCTCGAGATCCGGAGCGACAAGGAGGCGGCCGCCTTCCTCGCGGCGCTCGCGACCGGGCAGCCGGACCGGTTCGCGGGGCTCACGTCCTGGGCGACCCCGACGTTCGAGGTGTCGTCGGGATCGGCCATCGACGTCGGCCTCGACGGCGAGACGCTCGAGCTGGACCCACCCCTCACGTTCTCGATCAGGGCACAGGCGTTGCGCGTTCGGCTGCCCAGCCATGCGATCGGCTACTCGCCGGCCGCCAGAGCGATGGGGTGGCAAGTCGGCGACGCGGAACCTGTGGAGGACGGCCATCGGTCGCCCCCCGGTGCTCGAGCCGTAGGTCTGCGCCGCGCGCTCAGGGTGCCTCCGTCCCGGTCACCGGCATCGAGCGATGAAGGCGGTCACGGCGGCCTGGACGGTCGGATAGAAGTGTCGTCGGATCGATCGTGCGGGTGAGCTCGTACCGCGTCGATCTTGTCGCGGACCGGATCCTTCATCTCCGCGAAGACCAGGGAGATGCCGCGGGCGTTCAGCCACTCGTCGAGATCCTCGAGCATGTCGGCGGCGGTCGTGTCGATATCGGTGATCGGCTCGGCGGCGATCACGATCCAGCGCACGCCGTGCCCCTCCGCGAGTTCGGTGACCTGCTCGCGGAAGGTCCGGGCGTTCGCGAAGATCAGGGGCGCGTCGAATCGGAACAGGACGAGCCCCGGGATCGTGATCGCATCCGGGTGGCCGGCCACGTCGTGGAAGCCGGGGAGGTCGCGCGTGTCCCCGAGGATGGCCTGGTACGGCCACCAGGCCCGGCGGAACACGTTCAGGATCGAGAGCGCCACGGCGATCGCGATCCCGGGGAGGACGCCCGAGGAGCGTGACGGCGAGGAACGCCGTGATGGAGAGCCACGCCTCGGTCTTCCGCAGCTTCCAGAGGCGGACGACCGCAGGGACGTCGGCGAGGGACAGCGATGCCGCGATCACGACGGCCGCGAGGGCCGGCTGCGGCAGGTTCTTCAGAAGCCCGGGAACGGCCACCAGCAGCACCACGATCGCCCCCGCCCCGACCAGGCCCGCGACCTGGGTCTTGGCGCCCGCCTGCTCGGCAACGGCGGTCCGCGATCCGCTCGTGCTCACCGGGAACCCCTGGAACAACCCGGCGGCGACGTTCGCCGCGCCGATCCCGATCATCTCCTGGTTCCCGTGCACCCGGTCGCCGGCGCGAGACGCGAACGCCGACGCGGTGGAGATCGTGTCCGCGAGCGCCACGAACACGATGCCCAACGCGCCGGCGAGCAGGAGGGAGAGGTCCGAGAACGAAACGTCGGGGATCGTGAACGGCGGGAACCCGCTCGGCAGCGGCCCGACGACCGACACACCCTTCGCCGTGAGGTCGAACACGTCGACCGCGAGGATCGCCAGGACGACGGCGACGAGGACCGCCGGCACCTTCGGCATCGCGCGCTGCAGGACGAGGATCAGGACGAGCGCGCCCACCCCCACCGCCAACGCCGCCGCCACGGTCTCACCAGCGGTGACGCCGTCGACGAATGCCTTCGGAGCTCCGGGATGAAGCCGTCGGCGTCCACCGAGAAGCCGAACAGCTTCGGGAGCTGGCCGACGAGGATCGTGAGCGCGAGACCGTTCATGTAGCCGATCTGCGTCGGCTTCGACAGGAGGTCCGCGATGAAGCCGAGCTTCGCGATGCCCGCCAGCAGCATGATCGCGCCCACCAGCAGCGCCAGCATCGAGGCGAGCGCGACGGCCTTCGCCGGATCGCCGTTGGCCCCGACGAGGGGGAGGATCGTCGCGGCGATCATCGGGCCGAGCGACGAGTCTGGACCGAGGACCAGGATCTTCGAGGGCCCGACCAGCGCGTAGGCGGTCAGGCAGAGGATGGACGTGTAGAGGCCGGTGATCGGCGGGAGGCCGGCGAGCTCGGCATACGCCATCCCCTGAGGTACCAGCAACGCGGTCAGGACGAGCCCAGCGACGACGTCCTTCGAGAGCCAGGCCCGCTCGTACGTGCGGAGGACCCGAACGCCTGGCACCGCCCCGAGCTTCATGGCATTCCCCCTCCGAACCGTGCCGCAGCCGTCCCAGCCTCATCATCGCGTGACGCCGGGCCCTTGAGGGTAGCCCGTCCGCACCCCCCGGAGGAGCGGTCCACCGCGGTGTCGCGGCGCTGAACCGGTCAGGAGGCAGCACCGGCGGGCACGTCAACGAAGCCGAGCAACGGAGCGCCGGCTCCGTCGACCAGCGTGAGTCGGGAGCCTCGATCGAGCTCCCAGCGACTTCGGCCCTCGCGGCCAGGCAAGCCGCCTCCTGCACCCTGATGCCGTCGGCGCAAGCCATCTTCGTGCCGCCGAGTGGTCCGAACGAGAGGGCTTCGCCGTCGACCGTGTAGATGCCCGAACAGGTGTTGCATCCGTTCGATCCGACACCGAGCCGCCGTCCGCGAGGATCAGCGTGACCTGCGTCCCGGCCTATCCCATCCCCTGCCTCGGTACTGCCTCGGGCTACGTTCCTGCAGGTCAGAGGCACGAAGTGCTATCCGGGAGATAGGGGTCAGGGCGTGGATCGGCACGGGAGCCGCCCGATCCAGCACCGATGTCGGGTCTCATGCTTCTGCGACGGAACATGAGCTGCCCCCGATGTACCCCCTAACCAACGGCGACAGCGCGCCCATAAGGCGCGAGATGGTGATGAATCCAGCGCTGGTCCAGTGGGATCGGCGCGATGGGCGCGTTGAACGGTGACGATGAACGTCTACAGCCACGTCTTGCCGGGCTTGGACGCGCGGTTGATCGACGGACTGGAGGAGACGTTCAGGGGGTCGACGCAGCAACTCGGGCGTGTTCGTCCATGACGGCCATCGCCCCGCCGCTAGAGGTGACGGGCTGCGACGGGCGGATCTGCGCCGCCGAGGTGCGGATCGTCGGTGACGGTCCCATGGCGCTCGTCGTCCGGCACTGCACCACCTGTCACGCTTGGGACTCCCACGTCGCATGCTCCAACTGCGGCGTGTGCATCATGGGCAAGGAGTACCAGCGCCACCCCAAGGGCCTGATGTGGGCGACGAACGACCAAGGCAAATGGGTCTTTCGGCCGAGAAAGGGGCTGCCCCAATCAGCCGATACCTCTGTGGCGCGCACCACCTACGGAGGCGTTCCGTGACGAAAGCCAGCCAGTCCGCAGTCCGCTGGATCGACCCGGACGCGAGCCCGCCCAGCAGCTGCTCCTGGTGCCGGCACTTCGAGTTCCTCCATGCCTACTCCGGACCGTGCCTGTTCTGCCAGTGCGCGTGTCCATTCTTCGTCCCGGTGGACGAGTCTTCGTCCCGGTGGACGAGCCAGAATGTCGAAGCATCGGCTGACGCCCAATGACACCGAACGTCGAGCCCCTCCGAGCTTCGAAACAGGACGGCTCAACCAGGGCGTTCTGCGCGGCCTTTGGATACTCGGAGTTCGTCCAGGAGGACGAGGGCAATCGGGGGTGCCGCTACTCCGTGTGCGACTGCAACCGTTCGTCGTGGGCGCGGAAGCGCGACTGGACCCCTTGGAAAGGTCCCTCCCCCCTGGCATCCGCGCCCGCTCCCCGAAGGGTTGGGGCACCGACACAAGATCAGTCCCCAACCCTTCGGCCTTCTTCCCTTGGTCCTTCTACGCGGTAGCGGAGTGCCAAGCGTCCGCTACGTGGAAGACGGCGACGACCAGCCGCTAACGCCCGAAAGGCCTGGCGCTTCTCGACGGCACGGACCCACTCCTCGCGGTCCAACGCGCAGCTAGCCCGCTCGCGCGAGCCTTGACGCCGATGCTCGGAGATGAGTCGGCCGGATCCGGTACAAAGGCCGCCATGCTGTTGTTGTAGTGCCCGTTCCGCCCGCGGGGCGGGCCTATGAGCCTCCGAGGAGCGGTCAAGGGTGTCATCCGGCCAGGAGCAACTGATCCGACCGCGACCCGGATGAGCGGGAGCGGCTCCGGTCGATGCTCGCAGCCGCGTGGCGGTAGGGCCTCGTACTGCCTAAAGTGCTGCCTCCTGCCCAGAGTGACAGGAACGCTGGGCCGCGATCGCAGCTCGCATGACCTCTGACCTGCGGGTTCTGTGGTGGAGACGAGCGGACTCGAACCGCCGACCCCCTGCTTGCAAAGCAAGATCTTGGCAGCGCTCTGACCAGCGGCTTTGCCCCTTCCGCAGGTCATGGGCATGACTCGGGGGAGGTGGGAGACGCAAAGTTCACCAATAGAAGTCTGACCCGGTACACATTTGGTACACGGCCGGTACATGGCTCTGGGCCTCGACGGGTCTGCAAGGTTCGGACCCGCCATCCTTAGAATCCTGGCGTCCACCGACGCGGGGAGCGCCTTTGGCCGGTGACGTCATCGGGCGCGAGTCCGAGCTCGCGATCCTTCATCGCTTCCTGGACTCGATCCCGACCGGGCCGAGCGCCTTGCTCCTGTCGGGTGATCCCGGCATCGGGAAGACCACCGTGTGGAAGGAGGGGCTGGCGGGTGCTCGGCTCCGGCGCTTCCGCACCCTCTCATGCGGTCCGGTCGAGGCCGAGACACGTTTGTCCTACGCAGCCCTCGGTGACCTCCTTGAGCCCATCCTGGAGGAGGCACTCCCCACCGTGCCGGAGCCACAGCGCCTGGCCCTCGAGGTGGCCCTCTTGCGGTCCCCGAGTTCGGGCGCCCGGGCCGACCAGCGGGCCGTTTCCCTGGCGGTGCTTGGATGCCTCCGATCGGTCGCCTCCACCTCTCCGGTCGTGATGGCCGTCGATGACATCCAATGGATGGACCCCCCTTCGGTCCGGGTGCTCCAGTTCGTCGTGCGGCGCCTGAAGGACGAGCAGGTTGGGTTGATGACGGCCGCTCGAGGCGCCCGTGCCGATGACGACCCCCTCGGCGTCGTGTCGGCCTTCGCCGAGGATCGCGTGCACGCCGTCCACGTCGGACCGCTGTCGCTTGACGCCCTCGAATGGGTCCTTCGTACCAAGGTGGGGGAAGGGTTCTCCCGGACCACGCTCTTGAACCTCCACGAGATGTCGGGAGGCAATCCCTTCTTCGCACAGGAGATCGGATTGGCGCTCCTTCGCCGTGGAGATGACGTGGCGGCCGGCGAACGGCCTCCGATCCCGGACCGCCTTCAGGAGCTCATCGAGGACCGCCTCGAGGGGCTTCCCGCGGAGACCCTCGAAGCGCTCGAGGTCGTCTCGGCCTTGTCGGCACCGACGCTGGATGCGATCGCCGCCGCGATCGATCCTTCCGCGGTCGACGGTCGCCTTGGTCCGGCCATCGAGAACGGCGTCGTCGAGGTCGTCGGCGACCGCCTTCGGTTCACCCACCCCCTCCTTGCGTCCGCCGTCTATCAGAGGATCCCGCCGGCTCGGCGCCGCGAGCTGCACGCGCGGCTCGCGACGATCGTCCGCGATCCGGAGGAACGAGCCCGCCACCTGGCCCTGTCCGTCGAGGGCCCGGACGTCGCCGTCGCCGCCGCCCTGGAGGAGGCCGCCGCTCTGGCCTTCTCCCGGGGAGCGCCGCAATCTGCGGCCGAGCTCTGGGAGATGGCCCGCCGCGCCACGCCGCCGGACCGAGGCGAGGATCAGGTGCGTCGGACCCACGAGGCGGGCGTGGCTCACCACGAGTGCGGGGACACCTCGCTGGCGCGGAGCGTCCTGGAGCAAGCGGTGGACCTCTCGATGGCCGGGCCGGCTCGGGCCCGCGTGCTGCTGGACCTGGGGATGGCCCTCGCCGAGAACGAAGGGTGGCGGGGGGCCTGGGCCGTGTTCGAGGCTGCTCGGGGCGAGGCGGGGGACGATCTCGCGCTCAGGGCACGGATCGAGCAGAATCTCGGGTACGCCTGGCTGTTCCGGGGAGACCTCGCGGCATCGGAACGGCACGCTCGCGCAGCGCTGCAGCTGGCCGAGGAGCTGCAGGAACCACGGGTGATGGCCGAGGCGTTCACGGCGTATCCATTCGTCGAGTTCCTCCTCGGACGCGGGGTCGATCAGGAGCTGCTGGATCGCGGGATCGCCCTGGAAGGGCACATGGAGGGCGAATTCAAATCCCACGTCCTGCGTGCGAGCTTCATCGTGGCTCAGCTCCTCAAGTTCACCGATCGCCTGGACGAGGCCCGCCGGACGTTCACCGAGCTCCTGGGTGATGCCGCGGCGCACGGCGCTGAGAGCCCGATCCCGCAGATCCGGTACCACCTCGCCGAGCTGGAGTGCCGGGCGGGCAACTGGGATGCAGCCATGGAGCACGCCCGGGAGAGCAGGGCGGCCGCCCAGCGGCAACCGCATGGGGGCCTTGTCGTCGGAGGGCCACTTCGCGGTGGGCCTGGTGGAAGCCCATCTGGGGCGGGCCGACGCCGGCGAGGCTGGAAGCCCTCGAGGGGCTGCGGGTCGCCGAGGCGGCCGGCGAGATCCTCCTCCTGATCCCGAACCTGTCGGTCCTGGGGTTCCTCGAGCTTTCCCTGGGCCGACCCGCCGAGGCCGATGCGTATCTGTCCAGGGCCGTCGAGCTCGAGCAAGCGATGGGCGTTCGGGAGCCCGCGTACTTCCGGATCGTCCCGGATGAGGTCGAGGCGCTCGTGGCCCTCGGGCGGCTCGACGAGGCCGAGGCGCTCCTCGCGCCCTTCGAGGACGCCGGCCAGAAGCCTCGATCGGGCGTGGGCCATGGCGACGGGAGCCAGATGCCGGGCGCTCGTGTTCGCGGCCCGGGGTGATCTCCAGGGTGCATCGGCGGCAGCCGATGAGGCCGTCCGTCACCACGATCGCCTACCCCTTCCCTTCGAGCTGGGCCGGACGCTCTTGGTGAGGGGAGCGGTGCAGCGCCGGGCGAAGAGGAAGCGGGAGGCTCGGGACACGCTCACGCAGGCTCTGGAGATCTTCGAGGGGCTCGGCGCCGCGGTGTGGGCGGAACGGACACGTGCCGAGTTGGCGCGGATCGGCGGCCGGGCCGCCTCGTCGGTGGACCTGACCCCGACCGAGGCCAGGGTGGCGGAGCTGGTCGCCGCCGGGAGTACCAACCGAGAGGTGGCCGACGCGCTCTTCGTCAGCGTCCACACCGTGGAGGCCAATCTCAAGCGGATCTACCGCAAGCTGGGCATCCGCTCCCGCACGGAACTGGCCTCGACGTTCCCATCCCGGCCCTCCGGGTCGTGAGCAAGACCTACCGGTCACGGTCTCGATCGGTACGGGTTTCGGGGATTCCTCGGGTCGGTGCTCTCTCTAGCCTCGGGATCAGAGATCGGTACCCGAGTGAAGGGAGGGATCATGAGCACGAAAGCGGGAACGATGGGGTTCTCCGCTCGACCGGCGCTGTTCACGTTCTGGACCGTGGCCGTGTCCGCTCTCGCGGCCGCGGCGCTGATCCTCAGCGCGGTGGCACTCAACGTGGCGGGTCGAGGCGATCGATCCGTGACGAGCGTGGAAGGCAGCGGTACCCGCGAGGCGGCCGGCATCGGAGCCCCGCTCTGGGACGCGGGCAAGCTGCAGGCTATGGAGGGCCGTGTGCTCGCCGAGACCGTTCAGGGCCCACGGGTCCGCACCGCTGTGGGACGCGGGCAAGCTGCAAGCCATGCAGGGCCGTGTGCTCGCCGAGACCGTTCAGGGCCACGGGTCCTCACCGCTGTGGGACGCGGGCAAGCTGCAGGCGATGGAGGGCCGTGTGCTCGCCGAGACCGTCGGCAGGGTCCCGCGCTGTGGGAGCGGGCAAGCTCAGCCATGCAGGGCCGTGTGCTGCGGACCCTCGGCAGGGTCCGCAGCTGTGGGACGCGGGCAAGCTGCAAGCCATGCAGGGCCGTGTGCTCGCCGAGACCGCTCGGATCCAGGGGTCCGCGCAGCTGTGGGACGCGGGCAAGCTGCAAGCCATGCAGGGCCGTGTGCTCGCCGAGACCGCTCGGATCCAGGGGTCCGCGCAGCTGTGGGACGCGGGCAAGCTCGAAGCCATGGAGGGCCGTGTGCTCGCCGGGTAGCTCCATCTGCTCGTTCGGCCGTTTCCCAGATCCCGAACGGTGATCCGCGAGACGGGCGGCCCGCATCCCGGGCCGCCCGCTCCGCCTGCATCTTCGTTGGGCGCGTAGTCAATTCCGCGGAGAGATTGTCGACGCCGGTTGAATCTTGACCCCCCTGGGCCGGTCTAATTCTGACCCCCCTGGGCCTTCCTCCGGGACTCGAGCACTCGGAGGGTTGAGCCTGGTCGGCGAGTCGAGCCGACCAGGGGGAAAGGATGATCGACGTGCATCAGTGGGCAGAGATCCGACGGCTGCACCTCTCCGAAGGGCTGGGCGTCAAGGCGATCACCAGACGTCTCGGCCTTGCCCGCAACACCGTTCGGGCCGCGCTTCGATCCGATGAGCCGCCGACGTACGCGCGCCAAGCGGTCCCTTCGAAGCTGGACCCGTTCAAGGGCGAGATCCTGCGCCTGCTGGATGAGGACTCCGAGATCCCCGGCAAGCGCGTCCTCGAGCTGCTTTGCGACCAGGGCTACCGGGCGGCAAGTCGATCCTGAACGAGCACCTGCGGGAGGTCCGCCCGCTCTTCCGACGAGCCCGGATCTACCAGCGCACCACATACGTGCCCGGCCAGATCGCCCAGTGGGATCTCTGGGAGCCTCCGTTCCCGATCCCCGTCGGCTTCGGCCACCTCCGCCGGGGCTACGTGCTCACGGGAGCCCTCGGCTACTCGCGCGTGGGCTGTGGCACGCTCGTGTTCAACAAGGCGGCGCCCGACCTGCTCTGGGCGCTGGATCGGGGCCTCGGTCGCTTTGGCGCGGTGCCGCGCACCGCGGTGTTCGACCGCGAGGGGGCCCTGTGTCTGGACAAGATGGCCCGCAATCCCCGCCCCACCGAGCCGCTCGCCCGATACGCCAGCGCACTCGGGTTCGGGGTGCACTTTCGACCCAGAGCCGATCCCGAGGGCAAGGGGGTGGTGGAGCGGCTGAACGGTTACCTGGAGACCTCGTTCCTTCCCGGCCGCCGCTTCCGCGACCCGGCCGACTTCCAGTCCCAGCTCGATGACTGGTTCGATCACGTCGCCAACGTCCGGTTCCACCGCATCATCAGGTGCCGCCCCGCCGATCGCCTGGCCGAGGACCTGGCCGCGATGCTGCCCCTTCCCGATCACCATCCGGAGATCTCCTGGCGCTTCCACGTCCCCGTTCGCCCCGATCCCTACGTGCGAGTGGACACGTCGCGACTACTCGGTGCACCCCGTGGCTGTGGGCCGGGTGGTCGAGGTGCGGGTCACCCAGCACGAGGTGGTGGCCGTGACCCGCGACGGGCAGGTGGTGGCTCGCCATGGCCGTTCGTTCACGCCGCACCGAACGATCACTGCGGCCGAGCACGGCCGGGCCATCCGGGAGCTCCGAGAAGGAACGGCAGAGCGAGAGGAGCCGGCGGTGGAGATCCGCGATCTCGCCACCTACGACCGGCTGTTCGCCGTGGAAGCGTCGGAGCTGCCCGGCCTCCTGGTCCAGGCCGCGTCCGAAAACGGCTGTCAGGCTTTGCCAGAGGCCGGTCCTGAAGGGGACGGACCCAGATGAGCACAAAGGCCGAGCTCGCCTACCTGTTCAGGGCCCTGAAGGCCCCGGCGGCGGCCGGAGCGCTGCCGGGGCTCGTCAAGAGAGCCAGAGATGGCTCCTGGTCCTACGAACGCTTCGCCGAGGAGCTGCTTGGGGCCGAGCACCTGGCCCGGTCCGCCCACGGTGGGGAGGCTCGCATCCGGGCCGCGCGCTTTCCCGCTCGCAAGTCGCTCGACGAGTTCGACTTCAGCTTCCAAAAGTCGGTCTCCCGCCAGGTGCTCGCCCATCTCGCACAGCTCGACTTCCTCCACGAGGCCGGCAACGTGGTGTTCCTGGGCCCGCCGGGCACGGGGAAGACGCACCTTTCGATCTCCATCGGCATCCGGGCCTGCCTTGCCGGACACCGGGTGGCGTTCGCCACGGCGACCGAGTGGGTGGCTCGCTTGGGAGACGCTCACCGGCAAGGACGCCTGGACGAGGAGCTTCGCAGGCTGCGGCGCATCCCGCTGCTGGTGGTCGACGAGGTCGGCTACATCCCGTTCGACCCCGAGGCCGCGAATCTGATGTTCATGCTGGTGTCCTCCCGCTACGAGCGGGCATCCGTGATCGTGACGTCGAACAAGCCGTTCTCGGCCTGGGGGGAGATCTTCGGTGATGCCGTGGTCGCCGCGGCGATGGTGGACCGACTGATCCACCACGCCGAGGTCATCTCGCTTCGAGGCGACAGCTACCGGCTGAAGGCCGAGACGTCGGAAGGACGGTGAGGCCCACGGCTCAACGAGTCGGGTGAGGGGGTCAGTTTTCGGCCGTCCTGAAGGGGTCATATTTCGACCGTTGACGACAAGAGATCCCTGTGATCTCCGGTGGAGACGGCGGGACTCGAACCCGCGACTTCCTGCTTGCAGGGCCGATGCGGACCGGACGGACATGCAGGTCCTTCGCTGGCTGAGGCAACACTGCACGCCGCGAGGCGATGTGACAGCTCAAGCGGCAGAGATCGAGCGAGACACCAAGATCCCGAAGCGCACCGTGAACAACTCTCTCGCCCGGCTGAGAGTGCGGCGAGAGTTGCTCACTGTCACTCAGGCCCCGGACAGGTGGTTCGACGTCTCGGAGAACGCTTGGGAGAACACCCCTACCAGGTGGCTCATCCTCGACCGTGCCTTGATCCCCGTCTTCGAGGACCTGCCTCTTCAGTCAATCCTCGAGCGCTATGACATCCGGCCAACCGCGGCCCTCCCTGAGGCTGCGTAGAAGCAGAGGCTGGCCGGGCTCTGGCAATGCGGCGATGGTGTCGTGCCATTTCGAGAGGCTCACGAGGGATGCAAGTACGAAGATCCTCCGGTACTGTCCGCCAACACAACGAGGAAGAGGGTGCGATCCCGAGGATGTCGAAGCGCCTGGACCGGGGATGATTGCTCAGACCTTCAGCCTCACGGGCCACACGGCGGCGCTCCGGCGCCGCACAGCGCCAAGCGCTCCTCCCGTTCGACAAGCGCGACGAGGTCCGCCCGTTCCACGAACGACAGGCCACCCTCGGTGTCGAACGAGGGGACGAGGCCGTCGCCCTCGGGGATCGAGGTCTTGTACGACACGCATCCGCCGTCCACGGGTAGGATCGTCTTGTCCGCCCCCGACGGCGGACAGGTCGCGGTGAGCGTGACGATGACCGGGCTCAGCAGGGCGAGTTCACTGGGGCCCGGTGGCTGGCCGAGGCCCACATCGAACGCGAGCGTGAAGGTCGCCCGGCCGCTCGCGACGGACGTGCTCTCCACGACCCACCCGACGGCCAGCGACTGTACGCACGGGAAGGCTGGCGGCCGACGGGACCGACTGCGCCATCAGCTGCATCGTCCGCCCGGTCCCGCACGCGGGTCGCAGGACGTTTCCTCGGCCCGGGAAGAGGAGCGTCACCCCGAAAGAGGCGGCGACGCTGACGAGGACGACGGCGACTGCACGATCAGCGCCACCCGACGCGCGCTCCAGCGCTGGATCGCGATCGGCCGGCGACGCGGTGCGAGCCGCCGGAACTCCCCGAGCAGGTCCCGCCCGTCCTGCTTCATCGATCGGCGGAGCTGCGTCGGGCTCGCCACGCCCCGGGTGGCGGCGAACGCCTCGGCGAGCTCCTCCGGGGTGAAGTGGTGGAGCGCACGTCCGTACACGGTCTCCGCGTCCGAGCGGAGCGCCAGCACCAGCATCATGTTCCCGAGATCGACGGCCTGCCGCCACGGCGACGGCCGCACCTGGACGAAGAAGACGTCGATCAGCCGGAGGTGGCCGTCCTGCACCATGAGGTTCGCGGGCTTGATGTCGCGGTGCGCCAGCCCCACGTCCCACATCCGTCGGATCATCAGCAGTCCCTCGTCGATCACGCGATCGTCGACCGAGGCCTCGCCGATCTCCACCGCGCCCTCGAAGAACTCCATCGCGATCAGGTACTCGCGCTCCGGCGTGATCTCGACGATGCCGAGCGCGGCGGGCGTCGAGAAGCCGTACTCGCCGCAGCAGGCGGAGCGTGTAGTCCTCGTACTCCACGAACCGACGCACCGTCTTGAACGGCGTCTCGTCCTCGAGCCGGCCGTAGAGCATCAGGCGCCCGAGCTTGTACCAGCAGTCGGCGCGCACGTGGTTCTCGGCGTACAGCTTCGCGAAGACCGAACGCTCGCGCCCTCCTCGTCGACGACCCGCATCCGCAACGGCGTCGAACCCCCCGAGCCCTCGAGGCCGACCGGCTTCATCTCGAGGATCGTGAGCCCGAGCTGCTCCTTCATCGCCTCGGGATCGCCTCGCCGCGCCGCCCCCCGACGTCGAGGTGCGCCGCCTTGCCGCGCCTGCCGTAGCGCACGGGGAAGACGTCGTTGGGGGCGAATACCCGGAATAGCGCGACGGTGATCGCGACACCGAGGATGAGGCCGAACACCACGTCGGACGGGTGATCGATGCCGAGCTCGACGCGCGCGAGGCCGACGCCGACGGCGAGGGCGGCGATCGCCAGCTTCGCGACCATGCGTGGGCGCCCCGCGACGACGAGCACGTAGGCGGCTCCGAGGAGCACGACGACGAGCCGGGTAACCGGCGCCGATGGAGCGGAGTAGCCCTCCCACGTTCCGATCGCGGTGACGTCGAACGGACGAGGTCGGGCGGCGTAGATCGTCACGAGGGCCGAGAGTTGCGCCAGCACGACGAGTCCGATCAGGAAGACGACGAGGCGGCGCCACTGGCGCGACAAAGCCGCGACGGCGACTGTTGCGAGTGCAACGAGCCCGAGGCTGCCCCGTGACGCCACACCGTTCAGGAACCGGGCGACCGCGTCGACCCAGCCGCTCCTGGCGGAGGTGACGACATTCGTGACGGGCGCATCGATCCGATCGAGTGGAGCCGTCGTCTGGTGCAGCCAGAGCGTGCCCGTGACGACGATCAGGAGCACGAGGACGAGCCACAGCACGCCAGTACCGCCGACGGATCTCGGCAGCGGAGGGGGCGCTCCCGTCGGCCGTCGGTGCCGCTTCGTCGAGCGCAAGGCGGCGGCGCCGAACGCTGCCGTGTCGGGCGGCTGGGTCCTGTGGTCCACGCCTCCCCCTTCCCCGGGGATCCACCCACGATCGGCGGACACTCCCACCCGAAAGTTCCCACAATGAGAGGGGCGGGCGCGGCCACGGCAGCAAGATGCCCGCCCACGGGCCGCGGATCGCGGCCCTCAGAAGATTCTCAAACCGCCGCCTACTGGGCCTCGGCGGGCCCCGGAGGGAGGGCTAGGTGACCTCTGACCTGGGTGTTTTCGGTGGAGACGAGCGGACTCGAACCGCCGACCCCCTGCTTGCAAAGCAGGTGCTCTACCAGCTGAGCTACGTCCCCTGAGGCCAATCATAGATGCGGCCTTCCCATCAGCCCAGCGGCACGGCGGCGGGGGTCGGCGTTGGCGTCGGGGTCGGCGTTGGCGTCGGGGTCGGCGTCGGGGTCGGCGTTGGCGTCGGGGTCGGCGTCGGGGTCGGCGTCGGCAGCGGTTGCTCGATCGTGCCCGTGTCCGGGACCGAGTCAAGGCACGGCCGCGAACAATCCCCGCCCGTATAGATGGAGAGCGCGGACCAGAAATAGGAGGTCCGGTTCGGTCCGATCGAGACCTCCCGGAGCGGGACCACCACCCACGCGGCTCGCGAGCCTTCTCTGTCGGTTCGCAGCGTGGAGACCTCGGCCTGGCCCCCGCCGCGCCGGAGGCGGAACAGGTGGGCGACGAGCCGACGTCCGTCCGAACGCACGACGGCGACGAAGTCCACGCCGGCGTCGCCCTTCGTGTCGAGCTGCACGATCAGGTCGCCGAGATCCCACATCGAGCGCACCGACCAGGTCCCGAACGTGGCGAACCGCCAGCGCGGTGCCCCCACGTGATCGAGCCCGACAGCCTCGAGGTCGAGCCTGCCCGCCGTGTCGTTCGGATCGGTCTGGTCGGTGTGGTCCGCACCCGCCGGCACCTCGAACGCCAACGCGGCGACGACGGCCAGCGCCCCGAGCCAGAGGACGCGCCGCCTCACCGGGCACCCCTCCGGCCGGGCGCGGTGACGGCGACGGTGCCGACCCACGTCGCGAGCGCCAGGCCGAGGACGACGAGCGCCGCGGGCACCCACTCGGAGCCTCCGGGCGAGCCGAGGGATCGGACCACGGGTGCGTTCGCTCCGGCCCGCCAGGCGACGAACGCGACCGCGGCGAGCCCCAGGTTGCGGGCCAGCAGGAACCGGTAGTCGCGGCTCGCGGACGAACCGAAGCACCCGCACTCCAGGCGGCGACCGGCCCGCAGACGCCCCACCACGACGGCGGCAGAGAACCCCACCAACGTCACCAGCGCCGCGGCGCCCGCCGTCGACACCAACCCGAGGAACGGGAGGGTCGCGATCGCGAGCTCGAGCACCGGCACGCCCACCGAGGCGGGCCGCGCCGCCCCCCTCGGCGGCCGGTACGTCGACAGGGCCCGCCGCCAGGCGGGCCAGCGGACGAGCTTCGCGATCGCCGCCGCACCGAAGGCCAGCGCCAGCATCGCGCCCGCGAGCGCCCCGGCATCGGAGGTCGACCCCGGCGTTCCGACCCGTACGAGCGCGGCGGCCAGGACGGCCACGAGTGCGACCGCGTTCGCGACGCGCCACCGGACCCGGGACGCCGATCGCACCAGGCGGTCGACGAGGGCCGCTCCCTCGCGCGGCGAGCGCACCCCGAACGCCAGGACCGGGCCGAGCCCCCGGGCCAGACCGAACGGCGCGAGCAGCACCGCCCCCACCAGCGGGCGGCCGCTCGCGAGCGCCGCGGCCGAGACCACCACCAGCGTCCCGTGCCCGACGTACGTGAGGAACCCTGGCCCGAGCCCGATCCCGTACAGGAACGCGGCGACGTGGGGCGGGAAGAAGGTGCGCCACCAATCCGGCACCTGCCGCCGGAGCTGCGGCACCGGCACCGGAACGCCGAGCTCTCGGGCGAGGTACGCGGCCGCGAGCGCACCGACGAGGGCGATCCCGGCGACGCCCCACGGCGCGCCGAGCAGCGCACCGGCGGCCCCCACCAGCGATCCGAACACCGCGGCGGCGGCGGTCGCGCCGGCGACGTGCAGCGAGAGCGACACCGCCCACCCGCTGCGGCTGCCCCCGTGAACCACGGGGGTGATGGTTTCCACCATCGACAATCCTCAGGGACCGAACAGGCTGGAGAGCCCCGCGACGACCGACGCCGCGACCAGCGCGAGACCCGCGGGCTCGCTCAGCACGTGACGTTCAGCTCTCGATAGGTGATGCAGAAGACCCTCAGACCGCGAGGGCAGTAGCCGGTCACGGAGCCGTCGCCGTTGATCCGGATCTCGGAGGTCGAGCAGCAGTCCTGGATGTGCCGCACCCGTCCTCCGCAGCACCGGCTCCACCCGCCGCCGTACCGCGGATCGTGGACGAACGAGAACCGCTCGGGGACCACGGTCTGGCACACCTTCCGGCGCGTCTGACGCTCCGGCGAGAGGTAGATCGATCCATCGTCGTCGACCGGGTACCCGTACCTGGGATGGACCGGGAAGCCGAAGGCGTCGGTCCGGGACAGCGGCTGGTACGGATGGGGGCACGAGCCGGTCGTGTAGGTGTGACCGCAGATGTGATGCGCCTCGGCACGATCGGGATCGAGCGCCACGGCGACCATCGATCCTCCCGCGATCGCGACGACGGTCCGGCCGAGCCGGCCGAGGAACGAACGCCTGCTGGTCCGACGCGCGAGCTCGCTCCCCGCTCGCTCGACGGCCCCCATCAGCTGGTCCGGAGCTCCTCGGCCTGCGTCGTCCGACGACGAGCGGTATCGACGAGCCCCTCGACCTGCTCGAGCGAGTTCACGGTCCCCTTCGACCGAACCACTCCGAGCTCGTCGAACACGACCACGAACGGCACGCCGGGGATCCGGTACGCGGTCTCGAGGTCGGGATCGGAGACGATCTGGAGCTCGAGCCGTCCGGCCGCCGCGGCCGCTGGGAGCGACGGCAGGACCTGCTCGCAGATCGGGCAGGACGCCGAGACGAAGGCCAGGAGCCTCCCAGGGCCCGGGCCCCCGATGACGAGCGGCGAGCCGCCTCGTTCACGGGCGGCACGAGCCGGCGGTGCCTCGCCGAGCGGCGGCCCCTCGTCGTCGACCTCGAGCGCGCCGAGCGGTGCGAGCCGCAACTGCAGGACGCCGATCTGCCGCGCCAGCGCGACCACCACGATCGCGAGGACGGCGAGCAGCATCCACTGGACGACGAAGGCGGCCGCCCACCATCCCGACACGCCCGGTCAGCCCCGCCCCCGAGCCTCCGGCTCGGCGGGCGGCGACACGTCGTCGGCGGCTTCGGCTGGCGCTGAGAACGAGCTCGGCACGGTCCACTCGGGCTCGCCCTTCTCGTCCAGGAACTGCATCACCGGCGTCCCGTCGGCGGTGAGCCCCATGATCGCCCGCAGCTCGCCCTCCTTGTTGAGCAGCCGCAGGATCGGCGAGCCCTCCGCAGCCAGACCGATCCGCGCGCGGACCTTGCCGTCCTCGTCCTGGAGCGAGATCGTCGGCGAGCCCTGCTGCGCGAGCGAGTAGACGAATCCGAGCTCCCCGTCCTTGTTCCGCAGGGCGAGCGTCGGCGAGCCCTCGGTGCCCAGACCGAACTTCGCGCGCACCTTCCCGTTCCGGTCGACCATCGCCATGCTCGCCGAGCCGTCGGAGAACAGGCCGAACGTCGCGCGCACCTTCCCCTCGTCGTCGGCGATGGCCAGCCCGGCCGAGCCGTCCGGCTGCACGCCGAAACGCGCCCGGAGCTTGTCGTCGGCCCCGTAGAACGACACGAACGGCAGATCCTCGTTCGAGACGCCGAACCGCGCGCGGACCCGGCCCTCGGAGTCCTCGATCTCGATCTCGCCCGCCCTGATGACCCGCTTGCGCATCCCGCTACCTCTCGCCGATCGGACGTCGCTGAGTCTAGGACGAGCCGCGGGCGCGATGTGCGCCCTACGCCACCGAACCCCGCGATCGCCACCGAACCGGTGGAGCGTGCACCGTGGGCTCGGACGGATGGGAACGGGTGGAACGACCCCCAGATGTGAGAAACCGCCGCGACCCGAAGGTCACAGCGGTCTCTCATGGCGAACTCTACGGACGGCCCCGGACGCGGTCAACCCGCGCCGGCCGATCTTGTCACTCTTTCTCGAGCCGCTCGGCTCGGCGGGTCGCGGCCTGGAGCCGATCGGGGTCCGGGTCGACCCCGATCCCGGGGCCGTCCGGGACCGGGAGCGTGCCGTCGGGCGACAGGACGAGCGGCTCGGTCAGGTCCTCCGCGAAGTAGCGCGACGTCGCGCTCGTGTCGCCGGGGAGCCGGAAGTTCGGCAGCGCCGCGAGGGCGAGGTTCGTCGAGCGCCCGATCCCGGTCTCGAGCATCCCGCCACACCACACGGGAACGCCGAGCTCGGCCGCCACGTCGTGCACCCGCTTCGCCTCGAGCAGGCCGCCGACACGCCCCTGCTTGATGTTCACGATCCGGCACGATCCAAGCTCGATCGCGGCCCGGGCGTCGGCCGCCGAGCGGATCGACTCGTCGAGGCAGACGTCGGTGCGGATCTGGCGCTGCAGGAGCGAGTGCTCCCACAGGTCCTCGTGGTGCAGGGGCTGCTCGATCATGAGGAGCCCGAACGCGTCGAGCGCGCGGAAGACCTCGATGTCGCCCAGGCGGTACGCGGCGTTCGCGTCGACCGACAGCGAGATCTCCGGGTTCGCTTCGCGGATCGCGCGCACGCGCTCGACGTCCGTCCCCGGCTCGATCTTCAGCTTGATCCGCCGGTAGCCCTCGGCGAGGTAGCCCGCGACCTGCTCCCGCAGCACGTCGGTGGAGGGCGCGATCCCGATCGACACCCCGCACTCGATCCGGTCCCGGACCGCGCCCAGGTACGACGCCAGCGAGCGCCCCCGGGCCCGGAGCTCCGCATCGAGCACCGCGTTCTCGAGCGTCGCCTTCGCCATCGGATGTCCGCGCACGAACGAGAACACCGACCCCACCCGCTCGGCCTCGACGTCCCCCGCCGCGAACAACGCCGGTGCCAGGACGTCCCGGATCATCAGCCACGCGCCGTCGTTCCACTCCTCGGAGAAGGTGGGCTCGACGTCGCTCACGCACTCTCCCCAGCCGAACGCTTCGTCGGTCTCGACCCGCGCGAGGATGCACACCTTCTCTGTGGTCTCGCCGAAGCTGGTGCGGAACGACCGGACGAGGGGGATCGAGACGAGCCGGAGCTCGACCGAGCGGACGCGCGTCACGCGGGCACGTCCTCGGCGAGCGCGAACACGTAGCTCGAGGTCGCGCGGTCGAACCCCGCCGCGATCATCCCCGCGGTCAGGCAGGCCTCGATAGCCTGCGCCGAGGCGTCGCGCCACGCGGAGCCGCGCGCCGGGTCCGCCGCCCGGAGCTCGGGGTAGTCGCTCGGCACGGCCACGAGCGCGGACCGCCCGGCGGGAGCGCGCACCTCGCCCGGCCACCCACCGTCGTCCGCGAGCGCCGGCTCGGTCGCAGCCACGTCGCGTGGACCCGGCTCGCGCGCGAGTCGCCATCGGACGGTGAACCGGTCGCTCCGCTCCCCCGCGTTCACCTCGTCGGCCATCGCCCCGTAGTGGTTGCGATCGAACCGATCGGCCACGGCCCCCAGCTTTTGCAGGTTGAAGTACGCGTTGCGGGCCACCAGCGGATCGAACGTCCAGCGGACCTCGACGATGCCCTGCTCGAGCGCCTGCGCGCGCTGCGCGAGTTTCAGCGCGTGGCCGACCCCCGCGTGCCGGCGATCGGGGAGCGCCGCCAGCATGTGCGAGTGGGTGTGCAGACCGTCCTGCGGATCGACGCCCACCCATCCGAGGACGTAGCCGATCGCCTCGTCCCCGTCGAACGCGCCGAACGGGACGTTCCCGCTGTCGGCGAGCGCTCGGAGCAGCTCGCGGGGGAAGCTCTCATGGCCCGGCCACGTCGCAGCCATCACCCGCAGGATCGAATCCGCGTCCTCGAGCCCGGGGAGGGGGCGGAGCTCGACACCGGCCGCACGAGCCGCCTCGTGTGCAAGCTCCCACGCGTCACGCACCACGGGAGTCTAGCGAGCCCGAGACACCCTAGAGAACGCGAAGGGCCCGCGGCGACCGCGGGCCCTTCGGCGGAACGGTTCGGCGGGTCAGCCGCCCGCGGGGGGCGGCAGCTCCTGCCACTCGTCCTCGTCCAGGTCCTTGCCCCGTCGGCGCTTGAAGATCGCCACCACCGCCGCCACGATCGCAGCGATGAACGCGACCTTCATGAGCTTGCCGAAGAAGCCGCCCTTCTTCTTCGTCTCCTCAGTTCCCTCGGACATCGCTGCCTCCTCCTCGCCGGGTGGGCCTGGTTGGACTTGAACCAACGACCTCATCCTTATCAGGGATGCGCTCTAACCGAGCTGAGCTACAGGCCCAAGGAACCGTAGGGGCCTTCACCCGGCCCGTCGCCAAGCGTACGCGTGGCTCGGAAAGGGTGTCAATCGTGCGTGTCCGCCGGGCGTGCCGAGAACCGGCGCCCGCGTCACCGGCGTTCGGACAGCGTGACCTCGATGCCGCCGACGACGTCCGAGAGCAGGTTGTAGAGGAAGACGACGAAGACGTTGATGAGCGTCCAAAGGACGACGAGCCCCAGGCCGATCGCGAGCCCCCGGCTGAACAGCCAGCTGCCGTGGATCTCGAAGGACTGATCGGCGAACAGATCGCGGATCAAGCGGGTGAGGGAATCGAGGGAGCCGATCGCGCCCAAGATCGCGTACAGGATCATCATCGCGCCGATGATCACCACCATCACGCACAGGTAGAACAGGAAGGAGATCTTCAGCACCGACCAGGGCCCGACCTTGCGGAGCACGACCCGCGCCTGGCGCGCTCGCGCGGGTGCCGAGCGCCTGGGCCTCGGCTGGGTGCGGAGCGGAGCCTCCGCGGGGGCGGGCTCGGGTGGCACGACGGTGGCCTGGTCGGCGGGATCGCTCACGGGTTCGGGCCCTTTCTACGCGGCGGCAGGCCCGGCGGCAACCACACCGCCCGGTCCGGGCGGACCGAACACCAGACGCGCATGCACAGGTGCGATCACCCCGAGCACGACCAGGGTAACCAGCCATGAGGCGGGGCCGACGTCGTCCTGGACGAGGAGCCCGCCCGCAGCCACGCCCATCCCGCACACGACCAGGAGCGCGAACGCAGCCGGCGGCGGCAACCGGTGCCACAGGAAGAAGACGATGACGAGCCCGACCGCGCTCGCCGCAACGATGATCGCGACACCGGCTCCCAGCACGATGGGATTATCCACCGAGGACAAGCACCATGGATCCGGCAACCCCGCTCGAGCGCGACCTTCGGATCCTCCTCGCGATCCAGTCCCTCCGCGCGTTCGGCTACGGGTTCGCGGGCGTGGTCCTCGGGACCGCGCTCGCGGAGGGCGAGCTCTTCGACGGCCAGGTGGGGCTCGTGTTCGCGGCGATCCTCGCCGGCAACGCCCTGGTGTCGATCGCGGTCGGCCTCACCGGCGATCGCATCGGCCGGCGCCGCGCGTACACCGTCCTGCTGTGCGTGATGATCGCTGCCGGCGCCGCCTATGCCTTCTCCGATTCGCTCGCGGTCCTGATCGTCGGTGGCACTCACCGGAACGCTGTCGACCGACGCCAACGAATCGGGACCGCTGACGTCGCTCGAGCAGGCGATGATGGGCGGCGCCGGTCCGGACGTCCGCGCGCGGGTCTTCGGACGCTACAACGCCGTCGCCTACCTGGCGGGCGCCGTCGGCGCCCTCGCGGGCGGGGGTCCGGCGCTGATCCGCGAGCGCATCCCGACCCTGCCGACGGACCAGCGCTGGATCCTGGTGCTCGCGCTCGTCGGTGCCGGATGCGTCGCCCTCACCCGTCGGCTCTCGCCCGCCATCGACGTGCAGGCCGGCCGCGTGACGCGACCGCTCCAGCGATCGCGCACCGAGGTCAGCAGGCTCGCGGCGCTGTTCGGACTGGACGCGTTCGCGGGTGGGTTCGTCGTCTCGACGTTCCTGGTGTTCTGGTTCGGACGCCGGTTCGGTGCGAGCGCCGAGCTCATGGGCGCGGTGCTGTTCTGTTCGGGCCTCCTGCAGGCCGTCTCGTCGATCGCCTCCGGTCGCCTCGCCACCCGGTTCGGGCTGCTGCCGACCATGGTGTTCACGCACCTGCCATCGAACGCCGTCTTGATCCTGATCCCGGCGATGCCGACGTTGGGTGCCGCGATCGCGACCCTCTTGCTGCGCTCGACCCTGTCGCAGATGGATGTGCCCGCCCGGCAGGCGTACGTCACCGCGTTGGTCGCCCCCGAGGAACGCACGGCGGCGGCGGCCTTCACGAACACGGCGCGCTACGTCGTCCGTCCGTTCGGCGCGGCGGGTGCCGGGCTGGTGATGCAAACCATCGCGGTCGGGGCGCCGTTCGTGGTGGCGGGCGTCCTGAAGAGCGTGTACGACGTGCTGCTGTTCGCGAGGTTCCGGCGCGTGCCGCTGCCGCGGCAGCGCGCCTCGGGGCGGGGACCCGCGGGACCGACGCCGCGCGGCTGACTACTCGATCTCGACCGAGGCGATCACCGGGGCGAGCGCAACGACCGTCGCGCCCTCTTCCACACGCATCGTCCGGACGCCCTGGGACGCGCGGCCGACGCGGCGGATGTCGGCCGCCGCCACCCGGATCACGATGCCGGACGAAGAGATCACGAACATGTCCTGGTCCTTGGAGCCGACGAACGCGCCAGCGAGCAGGCCGGTCTTCCTCGTCAGCGTGTGGCCGATCACCCCCTTGCCACCGCGGCCCTTCACCGGGTAGTCCTTCAGCGGCGTCCGCTTGCCGTACCCCTGATGGGTGACGCTGATCAGCTCCTCGCCCTGGGACGCGACCCCGAGCACGATCACCTCGTCGTCGGCCGCCAGGCGCATCCCGATCACGCCGGCGGTCTGCCGACCCATCGGGCGGACGAGGCCCTCCCGGAAGCGGATCGCCTGCCCCTTGCGCGAGACGAGGATGACGTCGTCCTTCCCGTCGGTGAGGCGCACGTCGATCAGCTCGTCGCCCGGCTTCAGGTTGATCGCGGCCAGGCCGGTCCTCGGCGAGTCGTACTCGGGCAGGGCGGTCTTCTTCACCATCCCCTTACGGGTCGCAAACAGCAGGTACCGGCCCCCCGAATATCCCTTCAGGTCGATCACCGCCTGGACCTTCTCGTCCCCGCTGATCGAGACGCCGGGCAGGTTGGCCGCGTACGTCCCTCGGGCCGTCCGCCCCGACTCCGGCACCTCGTGGACCTTGACGCGGTAGACCTTGCCGCGGCTGGTGAGGAACAGGAGCCAGTTGTGCGTCGTCGTCGTGAAGACGTCGTTGATGACGTCCTCCTCCTTGAGGTTGGCCCCGCGGATCCCCTTCCCGCCGCGTCCCTGCCGCCGGAAGTTCTCGATCGGCTGGCGCTTGACGTAGCCGGCACGCGAGACCGTGATCACCACGTCCTCTTCGGCGATCAGATCCTGCACGTCGAGGTCGCCCTCGTCGGCCTTGAGCTGCGTCCGGCGCGGGGTCGCGAACTTCTCCTTGATCTCGAGGATCTCCTCCGAGATCACGCCGCGGATCTTCTTCGGATCCTTGAGCAGGCCCTTCAGGTAGCGGATGCGCGCGAGGAGTTCCTTGTGCTCCTGCTCGAGCTCGGCGCGGGCCAACCGCGTGAGCCGGCGGAGCGGCATGTCCAAGATGTGGTTCGCCTGGATCTCGCTGAGCCTGAACCGCTGCATCAGCTTGCCGCGCGCCTCCTCGGCGTCCTGGGAGCCGCGGATCACCTTGATGACCGCGTCGAGGTTGTCGAGCGCGATCAGCAGGCCCTTGACGATGTGGTCCCGCTCCTCGGCCTTCTTGAGCTCGAAGCTCGTGCGACGGGTCACGACGTCGATCTGGTGGTCGACGTAGTAGCCGATCATCTCGGCCAGGTTCAACGTCCTCGGGACGCCGTCGACGAGCGAGAGCATGATCACCCCGAAGCTGTCCTGGAGCTGCGTGTGCTTGTACAGCTGGTTCAGGACGACCTGCGGGTTCGCGCCCCGCTTGAGCTCGATGACCAGCCGCATGCCCTCGCGGCCGCTCGAGTGGTCCTTGACGTCCGCCACGTCCTTCAGGCGTCCCGTGCGGACCAGGTCGGCGATCTTCTCGGCGAGGCGGGCCTTGTTCACCTGGTACGGCAGCTCGGTGACCACGATACGCTGGCGGCCCGACGAGGCCTCCTCGATCGAGCAGATGGCTCGGACCTTGATCGATCCTCGCCCGGTCACGTACGCCTCCTTGATGCCGTCGTGGCCCATCACGATCGCGCCGGTCGGGAAGTCCGGGCCCTTGACGAACCTCATCAGGTCCCTCGGCTTGGACTCGGGGTGATCGATGAAGTGCACGACGGCGTCGATCACCTCGCCGAGGTTGTGCGGCGGGATGTTCGTCGCCATGCCGACGGCGATACCGCCCGAGCCGTTGACGAGCAGGTTCGGGAAGCGCGCCGGCAGGACGACCGGCTGCTGCTCGTAGCCGTCGTAGTTCGGGACGAAGTCCACGGTCTCGGCCTCGATGTCGCGCAGAAGCTCGAGGGCGATGGGCGCGAGCCGCGCCTCGGTGTAGCGCTGCGCCGCCGCCGGATCCCCGTCCACCGATCCGAAGTTCCCGTGCCCGTCGATCAGCGGCGCGCGGAGCGAGAAGTCCTGCGCCATCCGCACGAGGGTGTCGTAGATGGCGACGTCGCCGTGCGGGTGGTACTTGCTCATCACGCCCCCGACCACGTTGGCCGACTTGCGGTACGGACGATCGGGGCGCAGGCCCTGCTCGAACATGGACCACAGGATCCGTCGATGGACCGGCTTCAGCCCGTCGCGGACGTCGGGGAGCGCCCGTCCGACGATGACGGACATCGAGTAGTCCAAGTACGAGGTCTGGATCTGATCCTCGAGCTGGACGTCCTCGATCCTCCCGCCGAGCATCGATTCCTGCGCCACCGCTCCCCCTACACGTCCAGGTTCTGCACGTCGGCCGCGTTGTCCTCGATCCACTCCTTGCGGGAGGCGACGTCCTCGCCCATGAGGATGCTGAACAGCCGGTCCGCGGTCGCCGCGTCCTCGAGCGTGACGCGCAGGAGCGTGCGCTGCTCGGGGTTCATCGTCGTCTCCCACAGCTGCGACGCGTCCATCTCGCCCAGGCCCTTGAACCGCTGCGGCTCGAGCTTGCGCTGGCCATCGATCTCGGCGCGGTACAGGTCCCATTCGCGCTCGGTGTAGAAGTACCGCTCCTGCTTGCCCTCCTTGAGCAGGTACAGGGGGGGCTTCGCCAGGTACACGTAGCCGGCATCGATCAGCTCGCGCATATAGCGGAACAGGAAGGTGAGCAGCAGCGTCTGGATGTGCGCGCCGTCGACGTCGGCATCGGCCATCAGCACGATCTTGTGGTACCGGGCCCTCGCGACGTCGAACTCCTCGTCGCCCACCCCGGTCCCGATCGCCGTGATCAGCGCCTGGATCTCGGCGTTCTCGAGGATCTTGTGCAGCCGCGACTTCTCGACGTTCAAGATCTTCCCTCGGATCGGCAGGATCGCCTGCGTCGCCGGGTCGCGCGCCTGCTTGGCGGAGCCGCCGGCCGAGTCGCCCTCGACGATGAACAGCTCGGTCGCGGCCGGGTCCGTGAGCTGGCAGTCGGCCAGCTTGCCGGGGAGGCCGCCGCCCTCCAGGAACGACTTGCGCCGCGTGAGGTCGCGGGCCTGCTTGGCCGCGAGGCGCGCCTTGGCCGCCTGGGACGACTTCGTCACGATCCGCTTGGCGTCACCAGGGTGTTCCTGGAGCCACGTCATCAGGTGCTCGTTCACGGTGGTCTCGACCAGCGAACGCATGGTCGTGTTGCCGAGTTTGGTCTTCGTCTGGCCCTCGAACTGCGGCTCGCGCAGGCGCACGCTCACGATCGCGATCAGGCCCTCGCGCACGTCCTCGCCGAGGAGGTTCTCCTCCTTCTCCCTCAGCAGTCCTTTGGCGCGCGCGTACCGGTTGATCACGTTGGTGAGCGCCTTCTTCAGGCCCTCCTCGTGCATGCCGCCCTCGTGCGTGTTGATCGTGTTCGCGAACGAGTGGATCGACTCGGAGTACCCACCGGTCCACTGGAGGGCGACGTCGGCCTCCGCATCCATCTCGCGGGCCTCCATCGAGATGACCTTGGTGTGGATCGTCTCCTTGCCCGTGGCGAGGTGCTTCACGAAGTCCGCGATGCCGCCCGACGCCTTGAAGAACTGCTTGACGGGCTTGGCCTCGCGCTCGTCGATCAGCTGGATCTCGACGCCCTTGGTGAGGAAGGCGTGCTCCTGGAGCCGCTCCGCGAGCATCCGGCTGTCGAACTCGACGCCCTCGACGAAGATCTCCGGGTCGGGCCAGAACGAGATGATCGTCCCGGTCTTCCGCGAGGGCTTGCCCTTGGTGAGCTTTGACGTCGACTTGCCGCGCGCGTAGCTCTGCGTCCACGAGCCGCCCTCGCGCATCACCTGGACGACGAGCTTCTCCGACAACGCGTTCACGACGGACACGCCGACGCCGTGCAGCCCGCCCGAGATCCGATACCCCTCGCCCCCGAACTTGCCCCCGGCGTTCAGGGTGGTGAGGACGACCTCGACCGCCGGCCGCCGGTCCTTGGCCTTGGGGATCGGCTTGACCGGGATGCCCCGGCCGTTGTCCTCGACCTCGCAGCCGCCATCCTTCAGCAGCCGGACCGTGATCCGGTCACAGTCCCCGGCCATCGCCTCGTCGATCGAGTTGTCGACCACCTCGTAGACGAGGTGGTGCAGTCCCCTGCTCGAGGTGGTCCCGATGTACATCCCCGGGCGGAGCCGAACGTGCTCGACGCCCTCGAGGACCTGGATGTCCGCCGAGCCATACCGTCCGGGCGTGGTCGCTCCAGCCCGTTCTCCGGCCCGTTCTCCGGCCCGTTCTCCGGCCCGCTTGGTTGCCGTGCTTGCCAATGCACCTCCGTCGTGGAACGCGGACGCGCCAGACTCGAGACGACGCGTCTCGGGGGCCGACGGAACCGCGGTAACGTCCAAAGATTCTATCAACCAGGGGTGACGCCGATCGGGGTTCCGCACCTGGATCCCAGGCCGCCGGGTCGCTCGCTAAGCTTTGCGCTACAACCCCTTCCGGGGGTCCCCCCGAACCACCACCTGGACCTTCGCGACGCTGCCGGCACCCAGCGCCGTCTCGGCGCGTTCGCGGATCTGCTCCGCCAGGAAACGGACCTGCGCGCCCCACGGCCCGGTCGTCGCGGCGACGACCAAGACGCCGCCCTCCAGGCTCACCGGGGCGGACTCGGCGGCCAGCCGAGGCCCGACGACGGCGGCCCACTCCGATGCGAGCTTGCCGATCGGCATGCCGCGGGCGAAGGTCCGCTCCCGCAGCAGACCGTCGACGACGTCGCCGATCGGGGTGGCCCTCAGGGTCCGCTCGTCTTTGCGATGGCCGAACCCCTTCGAGTGCGGCACGCTCAGGGCCCCCGGGGCGTCACGGTTCCCGCGGACACGTCGAGGACCAACGAAGACACCTGCGGCACGTGGGCATCGTCCGCGACGCTCACGAAGACCTGACCGCGCTCGGGCAGCCGCTCCCCGACGAGCCGCTGCCGCCGCGGGTCCAGCGCCGAGAACGGGTCGTCGAGCAGCAGGACCGGGTGTTCCCGAGCCTCGTCCGCCACGGCGCTCGCGAGGCCGAGCCGCAGACACAGCGCCGCCGCCCATGCCTCCCCGTGGCTGGCGAAGCTCCGCGCGCCGAGGTCCCGGACGGCGAGCGAGAGGTCGTCGCGGTGCGGACCGACGAGCGTCGTCCGACGGATGAGCTCGTCGCCTCGGCGTTCGGCCAGGCGTCGCTCGAACGCCTCCTCGAGCGGCTCGCCTGTCACGTTCGGAGCGTACTCGCACGCGAGCCCGTAGCCGGCCACGTGCGTGTACTCATCCTCCGCCGATGGCGCGAGACGCGTCACCACCTCGCCCCGCAGCCGGATCAACGCGCATCCGTTCTTCACGAGTTCCGCGTCCCACGCGTCGAGGTCGGTCGGTGCACCGCGCCCCTCCCATTCCTTGATGAGCCGGTTCCGCTGGCGCAGCGTGCGCTCGTACGCGGTCATGGCCGACTCCTTGAGCGGCCACAGGGAGCGGATGGCGTCGTCGAGGAAGTCGCGTCGCTTCGAGGGATCGCCGATCACGATCACGAGGTCGTCCGGTCCGAAGTACACGGCGTGCACCTGCCGGCGCAGATCGCGCTTGCGCCGCACGGGGGAGCGGTTCACCTGGACGCGGTTGGCTCCCCTGCCGGGGATCTCGACCTCGACGAGGACCCTGCCAGCCTCCTCGGTGAGGATCTCGCCGCGCGCGTAGGCGGGTCCCCCCGAATCACGTCGGACCACCGGCTCCGTAGACGACGTGCGAGGCGACTGGAGGAAGAAGAGGAACGCGATCCCCTCGAGCAGGTTCGTCTTGCCCTCGCCGTTCGGACCGGCGACCGTGATCAGCCCGTCGGGCAGGTCGTCCAGGCGCGTCTCGACGTGGTTGCGGAGATCCCGGAGTTCGACCCACGCGAGCCGCAACGCGGCATCAACCGACCGGCGTGGGCAGCCTCACGGGCATCACGAGGTACGTGAACTCGTCGGACTCGCCCCGGACGATCCCCGGCTTGAGCCCGTCCCGCACCTCGAGCCGAACCGACTCGCCCGATGCGGCCGCCAGGCCGTCCGCGAGGTAGTTCGGGTTGAACGCAGCCGTGATGTCTTCGCCCTCGTACCTGGCCTCGACCGCCTCGACCGCCTGACCGAGATCGGGCGAGGACGAGGACAGCTTGACGCCGAGAGCGTTGAACTCGAGCCGGACGGGCGAGGTGTCCCGAGCCAGCAGGCCGACCCGTCGCACCGCGTCGCTCAGTTGCTGGCGCGAGACCGTGAGGCGGCTCTCGTACTGCTCCGGTAGCAGCTGGCGGTAGTTCGGGAACTCGCCCTCGATCAGCCGCGACGTGAGCATCAACGGCCCCACCTGGAACGACACCTGGCTCTCGTCGACGAACACCTCGACCTCGCCCTTCTCGACCGCTTGCGCCGCGCGCCCGGCCTCCGACAGGGCCCGCTCCGGGACGATCGCCTTCGCCTCGCCGGCCGCCGTCGCCACCAGGTCGCGGACCGCGAGTCGGTACGAGTCGGTGGCCACCAACGTCACGCCTTCACGGCTGACCTCGAGCAGGATGCCCGTCAGCACCGGCCTCGCCTCGTCCCGCGAGGCGGCCCGGGCCACCTGGCCGACCGCCTCCGCGAACCGCGGCGCCTCGGCGACGATCCGGGTGCCCGACGGCGGCTGCAGCGCCGGGAAGTCCTCGGCCGGCAGGAGCCTCAGCGACCCCTCGTAGGCCGCACATCGGATCCGCGCCTGGGACTGATCGCTCTCGAACTCGACGGGCGCGTCCGACAGGCTCTTCACCGTGTCGGCGAGCAGCCTCGCCGGGACGAGTGAGATCCCCGGCTCCCCGACCTGCACGTCGATCGAAAGCCGAGCCGAGACCTCGAGATCGGTCGTCGTGAGCGTCAGGGCCCCGTCCGCGGACGCCTCGATCAGCACCCCCGTGAGGGCGGGGATCCCCGGCCTCGACGAGACGCCGCGCTGGACGGTCTGCAGAGCCTCGGACAAGGCGTCTCGGTCACACCGGAACTTCACGTGTCCACCCCCTCACTGCTTCTTCGATCCATCTCATAACTCTTTCAGTAGTAGTAGGACCTGTGGAAAACGGGGAAACCACGGCATTCGCCGAGCGTATCGGGCCCGTACGACATGTGGACCGACTGGGGGAATCGGTGGACCCATCCGGGCGAGGCGCGCTCCCATCCCCATCCCCTCCCGGGTTCCGCACAGGCTGTGCCCCGGCGATCATCCGGCGCGAGCCCTGCCGCGGATGATGCGGGACAGATCCTGGACCTGACGGTAGGTGGCGGTCCGCGCCCGCATGTCCTTCTCGACCTTGAGGATCCCGTGCCGCGCGGTCGTGTGGTCGCGGCCCCCGAAGGTCTCCCCGATCTTGACGAGGGACTGCCCGCTGCATTCGCGCATCAGGTACATGGCGACGTGCCGGGCGGTCGTGAGCGGTCGTGAGCGGTTCGGCGAGATCAGGTCCTGGACGGACAACCCGAAGTACCGGGCACTCTCCTCGAGGATCAGGTCGGGTGGGATCTCCGCCTCGGCCTGTGGCAGCAGGTCCTCGAGGGCCTGTTCGGCGAGCTCGCTGGTGATCGGCTGCCCGGTGAGGTCGCCCCAGGCCACGACCCGGACGAGCGCTCCCTCGAGCTCTCGGATGTTCTGGTCGAAGGTGTCCGCGATGACCTCGATCACGTCGTCGGGGACGTGGAGCTCGTCGCGTTGGGCCTTGAGCTGCAAGATCGCGATCCGCGTCTCGAGATCCGGAGGCTGCACGTCCACGCAGAGGCCGAGTCGGAAGCGCGACTGGAGGCGCTCCTCCATGCCGAGTTCCTGCGGCGGCCGATCGGACGCGATCACGATCTGCCGGTCCTTCTGGTGCAGGGCGTTGAACGTGTGGAAGAACTCGGTCTGGGTCTCCTCGCGCTTGGCGAGGAACTGGATGTCGTCGACGAGCAGCACGTCGATGTCGCGGTACCGCGCGGCGAACTGATAGCCCTGCCGCTCGCGGACGGCCTTGATGAACTCCGCCATGAAGCTCTCGCTCGTCACGTACTTCACCCGCAGGCGCGGGGAAAGGCCGAACATCTGATGACCGATCGCGACCAACAGGTGCGTCTTGCCGAGCCCCACCCCGCCGTAGATGAACAAGGGGTTGTAGGCCTTGGACGGCGGCGTGTCGGCGACCGCCATGGCGGCGGCGTGGGCGAACCGGTTCGAGGGACCTGCCACGAACGTCTCGAACGTGTAGTTGGGAAAGGGCAGGCCCGGCGCGCCCAACGCCGCCCGCTCCCCCGCCGGCCTGCGTTCGGGGGGATCGGCAGGTTCGCGTTGCGGTGCAACCTCTTCGACCGGCGCTGAACCCAGCTCGATCGTCACCGGGAGGCCGACCGCCTCGGCCGCCGCGTCCTGGATGAGCCCGACGTAATGCTTGGCGAGCCAGTCTCGGACGTAGTCCGAGGGCGCGATCACCTCGAGCACCCCGTCGTGCAAGCTCGTGGCTCGGACGCCGGCGAACCACATGGAGAAGGAGCTCTCGGTGAGCTCCTCGTGCGCACGTTCGACGACGTGCGCCCACGTGCGCTCAGCGGCCTCCTCGAACGATGCGATGGCCATAGCTATCCACAGCGCCTTTCCACAGTTGTGGAAACCCTTGGGGGAAGGGTCGACATCTCGTGGGGAAGGCCCGACGCCCGGGGAAACGCGCCGGACTATAGCACCGCGGTTTTCCCCAGCGGGCCGCCGGGTGGGGCTCTTGTCACACTTTCTCGTGCTTCGAAGCCGGTGGGACCGGGGCGGACGCCGAGGGGCCCACGGCGAGGCTCAGCTATACTGCGCGGACCGCCCGAACGACTGTCGCTCGCGCGCGACCGACGAGGATGATCGATGTCCAAGCGAACCTACCAACCGAACAACCGCCGCCGACACCGCAAGCACGGGTTCCGCGTCCGGATGCGGACCCGGGCAGGCCGGTCGATCCTGGCTCGTCGCCGCGCGAAGGGCCGCTCTCGCCTGTCGGCGTAGGAACTGCGACGAGCGGCGAACAGATCGCGCGGACCCTCGCTTCCGGCCAGGCATTTCACGGAGAACGGGTGGTAGTGTTTGTCGCCCCCGGGACCGGGTCGGCGGCCTTCGTCGCCGGCCGGCGGATCGGTGGCGCGGTGCTCCGCAACCGGGCCCGGCGCATCCTGCGGGCCGCGTGGCGCGAGATCGCGGACAAGGTCGAGGATGGATACGACGTCGTCGTGGTCGCCAGGACCGCGATCGTCGGTGCCCGGACGCAGGAACTGGTGGCGGAGGTTGAGGACGTGCTCTCGCGCGCGCAGGTGATCCGCACGTGAACCGTGCGCGCCGAATCGCGTGGATGCTCGGCGCGCCGGCCCGGCTGGCGTTGGTGGGTCTGATCCGCCTGTACCGGGTGACCCTGTCCGGCTGGCTCGGCGGCCAATGCCGCTTCTACCCCACGTGCTCGCACTACGGGGAGGCGGCCATCCGGACGCACGGCGCACTCCGAGGCTCGGCGATGACGGTGTGGAGGATCGCACGGTGCGGGCCGTTCACGCGCGGTGGGTTCGACCCCGTCCCGCCGGCCCGTACGCGTCAATCGTATGATAGTGTCATACAGACGGAGCTCGGCCGATGATCGCGCTCGCGCCGTGGCAGGCGCTGCTCGACGCGCTCGGATGGGTGGTCGCGCAGATCTACGACTTCATCCCGAACTACGGCGTCACGATCATCCTGCTCACGGTGTCGATCCGCCTGGTGCTGCTGCCGTTGGGCATCAAGCAGGTCCGGTCGATGCAGCACATGCAGATCGTGCAGCCGAGGATCAAGCAGATCCAGCAGAAGTACAAGGGCAACAAGCAGCGTCAGCAGGAAGAGATCATGAAGCTCTACAAGGAGTACGGGGTCAACCCCTTCTCCGGGTGCTGGCCCGTGCTCCTGCAGTTCCCCATCCTGATCGCGATGTACTCGGTGTTGCGCTGGCCGCAGCATCCGATCCACGTGCCGACGGACAGCCAGCTGTACGCGGCCGTCTCCCAGCAGATCCCCGAGACGTCCGCGAACGGGGAGCCCATCACGACCCAACAGCAGGTGGATGAGATCGAGCCGCCCTTGCCGGGTCCGCCCGGAGGAACGTCCTTCCTCGGGATGAACCTCCTGTGCTCGGCGATCCATGCGGGGAACCCCGATGCCAAACTCGCGACGAAGAGCTCCTCGGGGCAGGCCATCGAGTACCCGGTGGACTGCGGGAGCGACGTGGTGGATCGGATCCCGTACTACATCTTCGCCGTCCTGATGTTCGGGACGACGTTCTATCAGCAGCGGCAGATGCAGAAGGCCAGCCCCCCGGGGGCCTCGTCCCAGCAACAGGCGCTCCTCAAGGTGATGCCGATCATGTTCGGCGTGTTCGGCATCTTCTTCCCGGCCGGGCTGGTCCTGTACTGGACGACCTCGAACGGCTGGCAGATCGGTCAGCAGTACTTCATGCTCAAGAGCCGCCCGACCGCCGAGCAGCTCGCCGAGAACGCCAAGGCGAAGCCCCAGAAGGCCGAGAAGAAGGGCTTCATGGCCTCGATGATGGAGCGCGCCGAGCAGCAGCGGCAGCAGCGGGGCGGCGGGACCCCGAAGCCGGGCACCAACAAGCCCGGTCCCAAACCAGGACCCTCGCCGAAGGGTCGGTCCAACCCCAAGCCGGGGTCCAACCCCAAGCCGGGGTCCGACCCCAAGCCCGGGTCCGACCCGGAGCAGCCAGGGCCCGGAGGCAACGGCAGTGGAGGAGATCCGAAGAAGCGCCCCAAGCGTTGAGGAGGCCCTGGAGGCCGCCCTCGGCGAGCTCGGCCTGAGCGAACAGGAGGCCGACGTCGAGGTCGTCCAGGAGCCTCGCGCGGGAGTGTTCGGGGTGGGTGCTCAGGAAGCGATCGTAGTCGTCCGCGCTCGCGCCAAGCCCGGCGGCGACGTCTCCGAAGACGATCTCGAGGACCAGGCCGAGATCGCCGCCGAGTTCCTGGAGGGCATGCTGGAGCGGATGGGCATCGTGGCCACCGTCGTGCCCGCACTCGAGGACGGCACGATGTACGTCGACGTGATCGGCCCCGAACCAGACGACGAGGACATGGGCCTGTTGATCGGGCGCCACGGGCAGACGCTCGAAGCGATCCAGGAGCTCACCCGCGTCGTCATCGGACAGCGGACCGGCCTCCCGGCCCGTGTCGTTGTCGACATCGAAGACTACCGCAAGCGACAGATCGAACGCCTCTCGGCTCGGGTGCGCGAGGTCGCCAAGCGGGTCTCAAGGACCGGCCGGTCGGAGACGCTGGAGCCGATGAATCCGTTCCTCAGGAAGTTGGTCCACACCGCGGTGGCCGAGGTGGACGGGGTCGAGAGCTCGAGCGAGGGTGAGGGCGCCGAGCGACGCGTCGTCATCCGGCGGTCCCGCTAGGGCTCCGCCCTCAAGGTGTCGTTTCACGTGAAACAACGATGAGCGACCTGGAGGCCCTTCGATCTCAGGCGAAGGAGCTGGGGGTCGAGTTGGATCCCTCGCAGGCAGCCCGGCTCCTCGCGTTCGAGGAGCTCATCGTCGCCAGGGCGGTGCCGCTCGGAGCGATCGCCCGGTCGGATGCGGAGCGGATCCGGGATCGTCACATCCTCGATTGCCTCCGCGCGGCCCCCTTCGTCCCGCACGAGTCGATCGTGTGCGACCTCGGTTCGGGGGCGGGTTTGCCGGGGGTCGTCGTGGCGATCGCTCTCCCCGACGTCCGCGTGCTTCTCTGCGAACGTCGCGAGAAGCGAGCGGCCCTGCTCGAGCTCGTGGTCCAGGAGCTCGGGTTGCGCAACGCCCAGGTGGTTGCGGGCCCCGTCGAGGAGCTGGGCCTACAGGTCGACGCCTGTCTCGCGCGGGCGTTCGCTCCGCTGCCGGAAGCGTGGGCCGTGGCGCGCGGCATCCTTCGCCCCGGTGGGCGATTCGTCTACTTCGCCGGCGCCGCCGCCGCGGAGCCGCAGATCCCACCCGGGGCCGGCCTCGAGGCGGTCGTACGCACGCCCGTGCTTGAAAGCGGGGGTGCGCTGGTTATCATGACTCGTCAGTGACGAAGCCCTCTCCTACCCGGGCAGCCAGTTCGTCCTCCGAGCCGAAGCCAGCGTCCAAACGAGCAAGCAAGGCTTCAGGGGCGCCAGCGACTGCCGCGCAACGTCCTTCGAAGGCTTCCCCCAGAAGGCGGAAGGGCGCCCCGGAGATCTCGGGCGCGGGTCCCGACGGCGCTCGCCGGGCGAGGATCATCGCGGTGGCCAACCAGAAGGGGGGGTCGGCAAGAGCACGACCGCCGTCAGCCTCGGGGCGTCCCTCGCGGAGCTCGGTCACCGGGTGCTGGTGGTGGACCTGGACCCGCAGGGCAATGCCTCGACGGGCCTGGGCATCCGTCACGAAGAGCGCGAGGTCACCGTGTACGACGTGCTCGCCGACGAGGCGCCGATCGAGGGGGCGGTGGTCCCCACCCCGATCGAGAACCTGTTCGCGGTCCCCTCGACCATCGACCTCGCGGGGGCCGAGATCGAGCTGGTGAGCCAGTTCTCGCGCGAGCTGCGGCTCAAGAGGGCGATCGAGCCCCTCAAACAGGACGCCTACGACTTCGTGTTCCTGGACTGCCCGCCTTCGCTCGGACTGCTTACCGTGAACGCGCTGGCGGCCGCGGAGGAGCTCATCGTCCCGATCCAGTGCGAGTATTACGCGCTCGAGGGGTTGGGACAGCTCCTGCGCAACGTTCGGCTCGTGCAGCAGAACGTCAACACGGGCCTCCGACTGACCGGCATCGTGATGACCATGTTCGACCCCCGGACCAAGCTTTCTGAGCAGGTGGTGGCGGAGGTCCGGCGGTACTTCGGCGATCGTGTCTACCAGACCATCATCCCGCGGACCGTGCGGCTCTCGGAGGCCCCGGGGTTCGGACAGCCCATCACCGTCTACGACCCCCATTCCAAGGGCGCCCAGAGCTATCGAGATCTCGCCCGAGAGGTCGCCTCTCGCCTCCCGGATGAGCGTCCGCTCCCGATCGTCGACGACGTGCCGAGCGTGGTGGTCCCGGCCCCCGAGCCGCAACCCACCCGCGCCCCGCGGCCGCTGGTCGGACCCGGCGACCGGAACACCGGCGAGGACGACGCCGCGCTCACCGAGCAGGACTCGGGCCAGGTGGTCGAGCTCCCCCAACGGGAGCTCGAGGGTGAACCTGAGACCACCCCGCCCACAGAGCCCGAGCGCGCGTCGACTCATCCTGCCCAAGAACCCGACGCGAAGGGTCACGACACCGGCCGACCGGAGCCCGACGCCGGGCCGACCCTCGAGGACGACCGGGATGAGCGTGAACCCGACGGCGATGGTGCCCCGACGACGCGCCAGGACGCGTCGGCCGTTGACGAGGGCGGCGGAGGCGAGCGTGGTGCGGAAGTCAGGGTGACCCTCGATGAGCCGTCGACACCGCAGGGGCCGTCGGTCGTCGAGATGAACGGCGATGAGACCCACCCTGAACGAGAGGACGAGATGCCGCTCGGACCGGGAGGGTCCACCGACTCCGGAGGCAGGAGGCGGCGGTGGGGTCTGTTCCGCAGAGGAGGATCTTGATGAAACGAGGAGGTCTAGGTCGCGGGCTGTCGGCGCTGCTTCCGGGCGCGGTCGAAGAGGGGGTCGGCCTGCTCGAGATCCCCGTGGAGGCGGTCGCGCCCAACCCGCGACAGCCGCGCACCACGTTCGAAGACGGCGCCCTCGAGGCGCTGGCGATGTCGATCCGCGAGGTCGGGGTGCTGCAACCGATCGTCGTCCGCAAGGCGGGGAACGGTTTCGAGCTGATCGCCGGCGAGCGGCGGCTGCGGGCGGCGAAGCTCGCGGGGCTCGCAACCGTCCCGGCGGTGACCAGGGAGAGCGACGACGCGGAGTCGCTGCGCGAGGCCCTGATCGAGAACATCCATCGTGAGGATCTCAACCCGATCGAGCTGGCGGAGGCCTTCCGCGAGCTCCTCGAGGAGCTCGGCCTCAAGCAGGAGACGCTCGCGGAGAGGCTCGGCATGTCGCGGTCCCACATCGCGAACACCATCCGTCTCCTCCAGCTCCCGGCGGAGGTGCAGCAGCTGCTCGCCGAGCGCAGGATCCAAGCGGGTCACGGCCGCGCGCTGCTCACGCTGGGGGACGCGGAGGCACAGCGGACGCTCGCCGTGCGGATCGCGGCGGAGGACGTCTCGGTGCGCGAGGTCGAGGAGCTCGTCCGCAACTACCTGGACCATCCGTCGCACGTCGAGCGCGCCACTCAGCTCGCCGCGGTCCCCGAGCCCGAGGAACGTCCGCTCGCCGAGGTCGAGGAGCTCCTGTCCGAACAGCTCGCGACGCGCGTCACGATCCAGATGAACAAGCGGCGTGGCAGGATCGTCGTGGAGTTCGGGTCGGCCGACGACCTCGAGCGGATCGTCTCGGAGATCATCGGCTCGGGCCCCGGTCGAGCGCCGGAGTAGCTTCCTCCCGGAAACCGTTGCACTGCAAGGAGTTACGGGCTCCCGGGACCTCAGTCGCCCGTGGCCTCGTCGATCGCCTCGCGCATGATGTCGGCGTGCCCGAGGTGGCGCGAGGTCTCCTGGATCATGTGCACCATGATGCCTCGAAGCGTCGTGGGCTCCCCGGGGCCGGGGCGGGCGGCCGCATCGTCGAGGTCGGCCGTCGCGACGATCGCGCGCGAGCGCTCGATCTCCGCGAGGTAGAGGGCGGCGAGCCCGGCGGCCGACTCGTCGGGTTCCGGTCGGAAGTCCGCGTCTGGATCGTCGTCCGTCCACGGGAACGCGACGTCGATCCCCGCGAACACCCAGCTGAACCACCATCGCTCGACGTACACGGAGTGCTTCAAGAGGCCGAGCAGGGACAGGCTCGACACGGTCGGCCGTCGGCGCAGGTCGTCATCGGACAGGCCGGCGATCTTGCGGAGCAGGACCGCGCGCTTGTCGTCCAGCTGCGCGGTCAGGATCTCGAGCTCGGTGCCGGCGTGCGGCGTGCGGGGTGGCCTCTCGGGCATCGGGAGCACGGTCAGGCCCCGACCCTCGGGATGATCTCCTCGGCGAGCAGCTCGATCTGGTCGAGGTCGTCGAACAGGGTGTGGTTCAGGACGAACCGCTGGACGCCCGCCGCCGCGTACGCGTTCATCCGCTGGATCGCCTCGTCCACCGTCCCGACGATGCAGTCGCGAACGAGGTCGGAGAGGTAGTCGTCGAACACCCCCGCGGTCGGATCCATGCGTCGGGCGCGTTCCACCCGGTCCTTCCACTCGGCCTCGGTGCGACCGACGAACACCCACGTCATGAACGACATCGTCACGCTCGCGCGGTCACGCCCCGCCGCGTCGAGCGCCTCCGTCACGCGCCCGATCGATCCGGCCATCTCCTCCGGGGTCCCGCCGACCCGGTTGAACTCGTCCGCCCACCGAGCGACCAGCCGTGCCAACCTCGGTCCGCCCTTGCCTCCCAACACGATCGGGGGATGTGGTCGCTGCACCGGCTTGGGGACGAACCGGCACGCCTCGATCGCGTAGTGGCGGCTCTCGAACGAGAAGACCTCCTCGGACCACAGGCCGTGGACGATCTCGAGCTGCTCCTCCAGCATCTCGAACCGCTCGCTGGTCGAGGGGAACGGGATCCCGTGGGTGCGGTGCTCCTCGTCCCACCACCCGGCACCCATCCCCAGCTGGACGCGGCCGTTCGAGATGCGGTCGACGGTCGTCGCGGCCTTCGCGAGCACCGTCGGGAGCCGGAACGTCACCGGCGAGACCATCGTTCCCAGACGCAGCCGCTCGGTGCTCGCGGCGAGCGCGCCGAGGAGCGTCCACGCGTCGTTCGACCCCGGCTCGTCGACGTTCACGACGGAGAGGTAGTGATCGGACGTGAGGAGGCCGTCGAACCCGAGACGCTCGCATGCGCGCGCGATCGCGAGCCACTGGGTCCAGGTGACGCCCTCCTGCCCCTCGAGCATCAGGCTGTAGCTGAGCGTCCCCACCGCCGTACGATACCCGGCCGATGGAACGACCCTCGACGGACGAGGTGCGAAGGGCGGGCAAGGCGGTCGCGCTCGGGCTCGCGCTCGGGCTGCTGCTCCTGTCGCTGGCGCGCAGGGCGCGCGTGAGCGATCCCCGCTAGGTCGAACGCGCGAGGTCGGCCGGCGCGGGTCGGGAGAAGGCGACCACACCGTCCGCGATGGCCCGGGCCACGTCACGCGGGAAGGACGGGTCCGCGATGCGTGCGGCGTCGTCCGGGTCGTTCGCCACCGCCGGCTCGACGCGGGCCGCGGGCATCCGCGTCTCTCGCAGGATCGCGATCGACCGCGGGTGCACGCCACCATCGACCAGACCGAGCCGCTCGACGATCTCGTGCCGGATCGACTCGGCGAGCCTGCGACCCATGGGGGAGTGCGTGGTCGGGGTCCCGTAGTGGAAGCAGGCCGATCCGCGCTCCACCTGCTGGCCGGATCCGACGGCGATCGAGATCAGGGCGGCCGCGCCGCCGGCGTTCGCGCGCCGGATGCGGTCGTCGGTGGGTCCGGCATCCGGCCCCGAACGCAGCAGGAGCGGGCGGGCGCCCAGGCGGACGAGGGTCTCGGTCAGTTCGAGCGCGATCGCGAGGGAGCGGTCGGTCTGATCGGCGTCGGTTCGATCCGGATCGATCGCGATGACCGAGCCCGAGAGGGCGAGTCCGGGCCCGCGGGCCGCCTCCCCCTCACGGACGACCGCGCGGCTGGGGGCGTCCACGGGGGGGCGGTACCGGCTGATCGCGTGCACGGTGTCGAGTCCGACGATCCCGTCGACCCGGGACGCGACGTTGCGCTGGAACTCGCGGACGGCGCGATCCGTGTGCGGGCCGAAGATCCCGTCCTCCTTACCCGCGTCGAACCCGAGGGCGCCCAGCATCCGCTGGAGGGCACGGACGTCGTCCCCGCGGAACGCGGGGGAGCGGAGGTAGAGGGTTCGGTCGCTCAGCCGGTAGCCGGCCTCGACGAGCTGACCCCACGTGTCGGGACCCATGATCCCGTCCGCCGGCAGGCCGCGGGTGCGCTGGAATACCCGGACGGCCTCCTCGGTCGAGGGGCCGAAGGTCCCGTCGAGCTCGTCCGGCTCGATGCGCGCGCCGGCCCCGAGCAGCCGGTGCTGCACGTCGCGGACGTCCTCTCCTCGCGTGCCCCGTCGGATCAGCTCCACGGTCGGAGTTTCCGTGGAACCCACGCCATCCGGCAACCGGACGGCGGGTGGTCTCGCCTAGGCGGCGGGTACGTGCGGGTCGATCTCCTTGAGCAGTGCGTCCTTCCCGCGGGCGCCGACCACCCGAGCGATCTCCTCGCCGCCCTTGAACAGCATCAGTGTCGGGATACTCATCACGCCGAACCGACGGGTCACCTCGGGGTTGTCGTCGATGTTCAGCTTCGCGATCTGCAGCGTTTCGCCCTTGTCCCGGCCGATCTCCTCGACCACCGGCGACACCATGTGGCACGGAACGCACCACTCTGCCCAGAAGTCCACCAGCACCGGCACCTTCGAGCCGAGCACGCGCTCCTCGAAGTCGCCGTCCGTCACATCACCCATCATCGCCACGTTCCTTCTTTCCCTTCTCTCAGGTGGGACGCCGCCCGGTCGTCTGATCGTCCCGGGTCGATGCCTTCATCCGCCATTCGTGTGCGCCTGCTCCTCGAGGAAGCGCTCCGCGTCGATCGCGGCCTTGCATCCCTGCCCGGCGGCCGTGACCGCCTGACGGTAGATCACGTCGGTGACGTCGCCGGCCGCGAACACGCCGGGGACGCTCGTCCTGGTCGTCGGCTCCTGCACGGCGACGTACCCCGCATCGCTCAGCTCGAGCTGACCCTTCACGAGATCCGTGTTCGGCGTGTGGCCGATCGCGACGAACACGCCGCCGGTCGCGAGCTCCCGTCCCTCGCCCGTCGCCACGTTCCGGAGGCGGACGCCGGTCACGGCGCCGTCGCCGAGGATCTCCTCGACGACGGAGTCCCAGATCACGCGAATCTTCGGGTTCGAGAGCACGCGCTCCTGCATGATCTTCGAGGCGCGGAACTCGTCGCGGCGGTGGACGATCGTCACCGCGCTCGCGAACTTCGTGAGGAAGGTCGCCTCCTCCATCGCGGTGTCGCCGCCCCCGACGACCACGAGCTCGCGATCGCGGAAGAAGAAGCCGTCACAGGTCGCGCACGCGCTCACCCCGCGGCCGCGCAGCTGCTCCTCGCCCGGAACCCCGAGCCACCGAGCGCTCGCACCCGTGGCCAGGATCAGGGTCTTCGCCCGCCACTCGAGGTCTCCCGCCCAGACCCCGAAGGGGCGCTCGGACAGGTCGACGCTGGTGACCACCTGCGCCACGATCTCGGTCTCGAACCGCGCCGCCTGCTTCTCGAACGCGTCCATGAGCTCCGGCCCGAGGATGCCGTCGGCGAACCCGGGGTAGTTCTCGACATCGGTGGTGAGCATCAGCTGCCCGCCGGCCTCGAGGCCCTTCAGCAGCAGCGGCCGGAGGTTGGCCCGGGCAGCGTAGAGGGCGGCCGTGTACCCAGCCGGCCCCGAACCCAAGACAACGGTGTTCCGCTCGTCGACCATCCGCTCCTCCACCGAGGATAACCGCAGCCTATTCCCGTTCAGTCCCGCGGCAGCGCAGCCCGTCGGAGCTTGCCCGAGGACGTCACGGGGAGCCGGTCCGTGAGGATGAGTTCCCGCGGCGCGGCGTAGCGGGGCAGGCTCCGCGCGGCGAACGCTCGCAGGTCCTCCAACGACGGCGGATCCGACGGATCGGCTGGGGACGACCCAGACGGCGACATGCTGGCCCCACTCGGGGTCGAGCCGTCCGCCGGCGGCGACCTCGCGAACGGCTGGGTGAGCGCGGAGCGACGCCTCGACCTCGTCGGGCCACACCTTCTCGCCGCCCGTGTTGATGAGGTCGTCGATCCGACCGACGACGTGGAGGCGGCCGTCGCGATCGATCTCGCCCGCATCCCCCGGTCGCAGCCAGCCGTCGGGCGTGAACGCCGCCGCGGTGCCGACCGCGTCGAACCGGTACCCGCGCATCAGGGTGGGACCGCGCAGCTCGATCCCCCCGTCCCCATCGATGCGCATCTCGGTCCCGGACAGGGGGATCCCCTCGTAGACGACGCCGCCGCAGGTCTCCGTGAGGCCGTAGGTCTCGACGACGGCCCCGCCGGCGCGCTCGGCGCGCTCGCGGAGGTCCGGCGAGAGGTGTGCGCCACCGACGAGGATCGATCGGAAGGAGGAGAGGTCCGCGCCGGCGTCCACGAGCCTCGCGAGCATCGTGGGGACGAGGGAGACGAACGCCACGTCGCGCTCGGCCGCGACCGCCACGGGGTCGAACCGGGCGTGGACGGTCACCGGCGCGCCGAGCACGATCGCGCGGAGCAGCACGAGGAGGCCGCCGACGTGCGAGAGCGGGAGGCAGCAGAGCCACCGATCGCGCGCGGTCGCCCCGAGCGCGAGCGCCGAAGACGCGACGGCCGCGTCCAGCGCCGACCGATCGAACTGCACGAGCTTCGGCGCGGCGCCCGTGCCGCTCGTCTGGACGATCACCGAGATCCCGGCGTCGGCGGGTTCGCCGTCGACGCGGCGCCCTCCGCCGCGGTCGAGCACGACCGTCGGCTTGGCCCGGTCGAGCAGGGCACCCCTCTCGGTGTGCGGGAGTCGGTGGTCGACGGGGAGCAGGGCCGCGCCCGCGGTCCACGTCTCGGCCACGACCTCGATCCATCCCGGGCCGGGCGGGAGCGAGACGGCCACGACGTCCCCGCCGGCGAGCGCCACGTGTTCGAGGGCCGGCACATCGGATAGGCTAGCCCAAACCCTTCGAGTGTTCGCTCTAGGAGTGCGCGGTCATGACGTCTGACGCTTCGATCCCGGCCTGGTCGAGATCCGGTGACTTCACCGACATCCGGTACGAGGCGACCGAAGGCATCGCGAAGATCACGATCGACCGCCCCGGCGTGCGCAACGCGTTCCGCCCGCTCACGGTGCGGGAGCTCATCCGCGCGTTCGACGCGGCGCGCGACGATCCGGGGATCGGCGTCGTGATCTTGACGGGGCAGGGGCCGGAGGCGTTCTGCAGCGGGGGTGACCAACGGAGCCGGGGGGACGACGGCTACGTCGACGAGCAGGGCATCGGCCGGCTGAACGTCCTGGACCTGCAGATCCTGATCCGACGACTCCCAAAGCCCGTCGTCGCGATGGTCGCCGGCTACGCGATCGGCGGCGGTCACGTGCTGCACCTGTGCTGCGATCTCACGATCGCGGCGGAGAACGCGCGGTTCGGCCAGACCGGCCCGAAGGTGGGTTCGTTCGACGGGGGGTACGGCATCAACCTGCTCGCGCGCCAGGTCGGGGAGAAGCGCGCCAAGGAGGTCTGGTTCCTCTGTCGGCAGTACGACGCGCAGACTGCGCTCGCGTGGGGGCTGGTCAACGCGGTCGTCCCGCTCGACGATCTCGAGCCCGAGACCGTGCGCTGGTGCCGCGAGATGCTGCGCATGAGCCCCCTCGCCCTGCGGCTGCTCAAGGCCGGCTCCAACGCCGGCACCGACGGTCTCGCGGGCGTCCAGCAGCTGGCCGGCGACGCGACGCTCCTGTACTACATGACGGAGGAGGCACAGGAGGGCCGGGACGCGTTCGTCGACAAGCGTGACCCGGACTTCACGAGGTTCCCGAAGCGACCGTGACGCGCCTCGGCGTCTGGGTGCAGGGGGCGCGCCCTCGGACGCTCGGGGCGAGCGTGACCCCGGTCGTGGTGGGGACCGCAGCCGCCGGCGTGCTCGTTCCCTGGCGCTTCGTCGCGGCGCTGCTCGTGGGTCTGGGGCTGCAGGTGGGCGTGAACCTCGCGAACGACTTCCACGACGGCGTGCGCGGCGTCGACACGTCCGAGCGGCTGGGTCCGCCTCGCCTCACCTCGTCGGGGCTCGCCCCCCCGCGCTCGGTCCTCGTCGCGGCGCTCGGGTGCATCTTCGTCGCCGGCGTATCGGGGCTCGCGCTCGCCGCGGCGACCACGTGGTGGCTGGTGCCGATCGGGGCGGTCGCGATGCTCGCGCTCTGGCTCTACAGCGGCGGCCCGAAGCCGTACGCGGAGCTCGGCCTCGGCGAGGTGACGGTGTTCCTGTTCTTCGGCGTGATGGCCACCGCGGGGAGCGCGTACGTGCAGGCCGAGACCGTGACGACCGCCGCCTGGTGGGCCTCGGTCCCGATGGGGCTGCTCGCCGTCGCGATCTTGGTCGCGAACAACCTGCGCGACATCCCGACGGACTCCCTCGCCGGCAAGCGCACGCTCGCCGTCCGTCTGGGCGAACGGCGGACGCGGACGCTGTACCGGGTGTGCGTCCTCGGCGCGTTCGCCGCGGTCGCCCTCGGCGTCGTGGTCGGGGCGCTCGCGGACGGGGGCGGGCTGCCGGCGTGGTCGCTGCTCGCGCTCGCCGCCGGCGCCGCGGCGGTCGGACCGTTCGAGCTGGTGGGGCGCGCGGGGGGCCGCGAGCTGATCCCCGTGCTGGTGGGCACCGCGCGGCTGCAAGTGGTGTTCGGCGCGCTCCTCGCGCTCGGCCTGGTGATCGCCGAGGCGAGCGCGTGAGGGAGGCCGAGCGTTCGTTCGCGGCCGCCTGGTGGGTGGTCGACGATCTCGTTCGCTTCGGGATGGAGCACGCGACCGTGTCGCCGGGTTCGCGGTCGACGCCGATCGCGCTCGCGCTCGCCCGCCATCCGAACGTGCGGGTGCATGTCCAACTGGATGAACGCGCAGCGGGCTTCTTCGCGCTCGGCGTCGCGAAGGCCACGGGCCGGCCGGTCGCCGTGGCCACCACGAGCGGGACCGCCGCCGCCGAGCTCCTGCCGGCCGTCGTCGAGGCCTCGATGTCACGGACGACGCTGGTGCTCCTCACCGCCGATCGACCACCCGAGCTGCGAGGAGTGGGCGCGAACCAGGCGATCGACCAGATCGGTCTGTTCGGCGGGTACGTGCGCGCCTCGATCGATGCCCCGGTGCCGGGTGACGTGCACGATGAGCGGACCTGGCGCGGACTGATGCTCGAGCTCACCCGCGCCTCGATGGGCCTTCCGCCGGGGCCGGTGCACCTGAACCTGCCGTTCCGCGAGCCGCTCGTGGGCGCCTCGGTCGCGATGCCGGCGTCGCCGCCCTCCGGGACCGGGTTCACGCTGTCGGTCGACCCCGAGCCCGAAGAGCTCGACGCCCTCGGGCGCGAACTCCGGTCCACGTCGCGTGGGCTGATCCTCGCGAGCTCGATGCGGGAGTCGCCACCGACCCTGCCAGACCTCGCTCGACGAGCGGGCTGGCCGCTCCTGGCCGAACCCACGTCGAACCTGCGAGCGCCGGGCGCGCTGTCGGCCGGACCGTTCCTGCTCGCCGACCCGCGGTTCGCGAACGAGCACGTGCCCGAGGTCGTCATCCAATTCGGTGCGGCGCCCACGTCGCGGGTTGCCCTCGAGCTCGTGCGCCGAGCCGGGCGACTCGTGATCGTCGACCAGGACCACCTCGTCGCCGATCCCCATCGCCGGGCGGCGTGGACGCTCCGAGCCGAGCCCGCCGCGTTCGTGCCGGACCTGCTCGAGGGACCGGAGCCCGAGGAGGAGAGCGCGTGGTCGCGCGCGTGGCGGGAGGCAGATCGGGCGGCACGCACGGCGGTGGACGCCCTGCTCGACGGATGGGATGAGCCGTACGAGGGCCGGATCGCGCGGGACGTGACCGCGTCCGCACCGGACGGCTCCACTCTCGTCGTGGGCTCGAGCATGCCGGTGCGCGACCTCGACGCGTACATGGTTCCGCGCAGCGGCATCGGCGTCCTCGCCAACCGCGGGGCGAGTGGGATCGACGGGTTCGTCTCGACCGCGCTCGGCGTGTCGGCGAGCGGCGCTCCGACGACCGCCCTCTGCGGCGACCTCACGCTGCTGCACGATGTCGGCTCGCTGGTCTGGAGCGCCGGCCGAGGCTACGACTGCGTCTTCGTCGTGCCGAACAACGACGGCGGTGGCATCTTCTCGTTCCTCCCGCAGCGCGAGCTGGCCGAGCTCGAGGAGCTGTTCGTCACTCCACACGGGCTCGACCTCGGCCCGGTCTGCCTGGCCGCGGGTGCCGGATACGTTCGCGTCGAGCGTGCCGGCGACCTCACTCCCGCGGTCGGTCGAGCGCGGGAGAGCGGCGGCGTCCAGGTCGTGGAGGTGCCGATCGACCGGGCCCGCAACGTCGAGATGCACGCCGAGATCCAGGCGGCGGTCGGCGCCGCACTCGACCGGCCTACCATGTGAGCGATGGCGACGATCCGCCCGGCGACGCCGGACGACGCCGACGGGCTCGCCCGTCTGCGGTGGAACTTCCGCGTCGAGCACGGCACACCGGCCGCGCGCACGTTCGATGAGTTCGCGGAGGAGTTCCGCTCGTTCGCTGCCGACGTGCTCGCGGACGGGGCGCCGTGGCGCGCCTGGGTGGCGCACGACGGGGACCGCCTCGTCGGCTGCGTCTGGCTCCAGCTCGTCGAGAAGGTCCCGCATCCGAGCCGCGGCCGCTGGGAGCGACCGATCGCCTACGTCACGAACGTCTACGTCGAGCCCGGCCTCCGCGACGCAGGCCTCGGGACTCGGTTGCTCGACGCCGCGGTGACGTTCGCGCGCGAGCACGGGATGGGCGAGGCCGTCGTCTGGCCGACGCCGCGATCGCTCTCCTTCTACCGGCGGGCCGGGTTCGGGAGTCGATCGGCGCCGCTCGGGATGGATCTGGCCGGGGACTGACTCAGCCCCATCGGAGCGCGTCGAGCAGGGCGCGGAACTTGCGCTCGGTCTCGTCGAGCTCGGCCTCGGGCTCCGAGTCGGCGACGATGCCGGCGCCCGCGAAGAGCCGGGCCGTCGAGCCGGTGATCTCCGCGCACCGGAGCGCGATCGCCCACTCGCCGTCCCCGTTCGCGTCCATCCACCCCACGGGGCCCGCGTAACCGCCCCGCTCGATCGGCTCGAGCTGCTCGAGCGTCTCGAGCGCGGTCTCACGCGGCGACCCGCACACGGCCGGCGTGGGATGGAGCGCGGCGACGAGCTCGAGCGCGGTGACCGACGGGTCGTGCAACCGGCCCCGGAACGGCGTTGCCAGGTGCCACACGTTCGCGGTGCCGAGCAGCTCGGGTTCGTGCGGGTGCACGAGGTCCTCGCAGAACGCGTCGAGGACGTGGCGGACGTCGTCGACCACCACGGCGTGTTCCTCGCGATCCTTCTCCGACCCGAACAGCCGATCCGCGGACGCCCGGTCGCGCTCGGCGTCGCCGAAGCGCTGCGAGGACCCGGCCAATGGCGTCGCCTCGACCTGGCGCCCGCGCCGACGCAGCTAGGAGCTCGGGCGTGGCACCGACGAGCACGGAGCCGGCGACCGCCTGCGGCTGCGGCGCCGCGAACGCGTAGCAGTCGGGATCGACGGCGCGCAGCCGCCACACGAGCTGCTTCGGGTCGAGCGTCCTCTCGGCGTTCACCAGCATCGTTCGGGCGAGCACGATCTTGCGGAGCTCGCCGGATCGGATCCGCTCGATCGCTCGCGCCACCGCCCCCGTGTACTCGTCGGGCTCGGGATCGGGGCGGAGCTGCATCTCCTCGAACGCGTCGTGCGGCAGCGTTCGGCCCGCCCAGCGCTCGCGCTCGCCGGCGCGCTGGTTCTCGCCCAACGGCGAGATCTCGACCTGCCAGGTCTCGCCCGGGTCCAGACGGATCGCGCTGCGGCGGGGGACGGTCGCCTCCGCGGGCTCGCGATCGTCGAAGGGGATGGACGCCACGGCCACGGGGGCCGGCGCAGCGTCGTCGGCCCCGATCGGGGCGAGGATCTCCATCACCGACCGCGAGAGCCGCAGGATGCGCTCGGGGCCTGGCTCGGAGACGACGCGGTCCACCTCGCCGCTCGTCGAGAGCCCCATGCCCGCCCGTTCGAGGAAGAACCCTCCCTCGCGGTAGCTAGCGAGGAGATCGAACGCCGGGCCCAACCGGGTCGCCCGAGCCGTGAGGCCGGTCACGCGGGCAGCCGTTCGCTCATCGACGGGTCCCGACCAGCAGCTGCGCGACGCCGCCCCCGAGCGGGGTCCGCTCGACCGCAACGAAGCCCGCCTCCCCGAGCATCGCGACCAGTCGGTCGGGCTCGGGGAGGTACGCCATCGAGCGCGGGAGGTAGCGGTAGGCGTCCCTGTCGGAGAGCGCTCCGCCGATCACCGGCACGATCCGCTTGAAGTAGACGGCGTGACCGGCTCGCAGCAGGCGGCCGTCGGGCTCGCCCGTCTCGAGGAAAGCGACGCGCCCGCCAGTCCGGAGGACGCGCGCGGTCTCGGCGAAGAGCGCCGCCAGGTCGGTCACGTTCCGCAGCGCGAACCCACACGTCGCGCCGTCCACGCTCCTGTCGCCGAGCGGGAGCCGGAGCGCGTCGGCCTCGACGACCGGCGCGGCCGTCCGGGCGTGAAGCAGCATGCCGTGGGAGAAGTCGAAACCCACCGCTCGATACCCACCGGTCAGGAGCTCGTCGCACAGGTCGCCAGTCCCGCACGCGAGGTCGGCCACCAGCGCCCGGCCGGGCAGACGGAGCTCGCGGACGGCCCGGCGGCGCCACCCGATGTCCATCCCGAACGTCATGACGCGGTTCACGAGGTCGTACCGGGTCGAGATGCGGTCGAACATCCCCCGCACGACCCGCGCCTTCTCGCTCGGGTCGGGCAGGCCCTCCGGCACCGCCGTCGGCTCGCTCACCCCAGCCGCTCCTCGGCCGCGGTGAGCAGGACGCGCCGGAAGTGGTTCGCGACCAGGTTGGTGACCGCCGGAAGCAACGTGTCGAACGCCTCCACCAGCTGCGCCGCGGCGGCCTCGTCCGAGCCGGCGGTGTCGCGGGTCGGCTTGCGCACGTGCTCGTCGAACAGCTCGACCGCGCGGTTCGCGAGCGCGACCATCGCGTCGTTGGTGTCGCGGGCGAGCGAGAGGAGCTCGCCGAGCGGCAGCCCGTACTCGAGGAGACGGAGGGCCCCGCGGACCATCCCGATGTCGGCGGCCGTATAGCGGACCTCGCCGTCGACGGAGCGGCCGAGCTCGATCCCTTCGCGCTCGACGGCCTGGATCAGCGAGGCGGGGACCCCGCTGCGGCTGGCGAACCCGTCCAACGTGAGGAGCTCGTCTTCCCGCGCCTGTCCGCGGGCAGCCGCGACCGCGAGGGCGAGGTCGGCGTCGGCGGGATCCAGGCCGTCGCCGAGCAGCCGCTCGATGGCCGCGAGCGTGAGGCCGCGACGCCTGAGCTCCCGGACCTCGCGGATCCGGTCGGCGTGGTGCTCGTCGTACCAGGCGAGCCGGCCCTCCCGCGTCGGCGGCGGGACGAGACCCCGCGTCTGGTAGTACCGGATCGTGTCGACCGAGACCTCGCACTCGGCCGCGAGCTGCTCCACGCGATACCTCACGACCGGTAACTCTACGAGTGAACGCTCGAACCTTCACCCGGCGTCGGGCGGTCAGCCCGGCGTGATCCGCTGAGAGGCGGTCGTCAGGATCCGGCAATCGTCGGTTGCCACCACCCACACGACGATGTGGTCGGGGGGCTGACCGGCGCCCGGTCCCTCGGCGAACACCGCGATGTACGCGGGGATGCCCTGGTACTTCGCCTCGATCAGGCGGATCAGGTCGTCTCGGGGGTCGCCGATGTCGAGGCCGCTCTGCTCGACGCAGAGCTTCGCGTCGGTCGTCCGGCTCGCCCCATCCTGTGCCGCGCTGGCGAACGCCGTCTGACCCTGGCCTGCGCCGGCCTCGGCCGACACGAGCGCCCCCGCAGCCTGGGAGGCGACCGCCCTGATCCCGGCGTCGTCGTAGTTCACGTCGGGCTGCCGTTCGAGACCGAGGAACCGGATCGGGCCGGGCGCTGCCGCTCCGGCGGACTCTGCCCCGGTCGCCCCGGTCGCCCCCGTGCCCCCAGCCGCCGGGCTCGCGGCGTTCCGCGAGTCTCCGTCACCGAGGTTGAGGACGACCACGACGACGAGCGCGGCCGCGGCCGCGAGGCCGGCCGCCCACCGGAGCCGGTCCCAGGCGACGCCCCGGCGGCGCTCGAACCGCCGTCCCGCCTCCGCGAGCACCGGCCCCGTCACGCCGAACGGCACCGGGAGATCCTCGACCCCGGCGAGGGCTGCCCTGGCGCCCCGAGCCTCTCGGACCTCCCCGCGGCAGCGCTCGCACCCAAGCAGGTGCGAGTCCACGTCGGCGCGCCTGCGTTCGTCCAGCGCGCCGTCGACGTAGTCGGCGAGGAGGTCGTCGGGATGGCTCACGGGGATACCGTTCCGTCTGACGGCCCGGCGGCCTCGGCCCGTTCCCCGATCGTGGGCGGCTCGCGCTCCAGGCCCATCGCCCGGGCCAGGGCCACACGCCCACGGTGCAGGCGCGACTTCACGGTGCCGATCGGGACCCCGACGATCGCCGCCACCTCTTCCTGCCGGAGGTCGTGCACGTCGTGCAGGATCATCACGACGCGGAAGTCCTCGGGGACCTCCATCAGCGCTCGCTGCACGTCCATCGACAGGCTCGAGGCGTCCGCCGGATCGGGCGCCGGCGGCGGCTCCACGGCGGGCAGGTCGTCCTCGCCGCGTTCGAGCAGCGGTGCCCGCTGGCGCTTACGCAGCAGGTCGTAGCACGCGTTGACCGTCACGCGATGCAACCAGGTGGTGAACGCGGCCTCCCCGCGGAACGACGACAGCTTGCGCAGGACGGTGAGGAACGCCTCCTGCGTCGCGTCGCGGGCGTCTTCCTCGCGCCCGGTCATGCGGAACGCGAGGTTGTAGACGCGCCGCTCGTGCCGCTCGACGAGGGATGCGAAGGCCGCTCGGTCTCCGGACAGGTACCGGCGGACGAGGTCCTCGTCGCGGGCCGGTGGGTCAGGCACCGACCGCCTCGGTGTCGACGCCCCGGACCAGCACGCGTACCTCGGCGACCTCGGCGCGGATGCCGTCGTCCACAGGCACGACGGACGTGATCCACACGAGCACGTAGCGTCCCGCACCACGCAGCGGGGCCCGTGACAGCGATGTCGAGGTCACCTCGTCACCCACCTGGTCGAGGAGCGCATCCGGGTCGTCGCCGACCGCCAGGCGGAACCGGAACCCCGGGTGCGGGGTCCACAGCCGCAGACCGAGGACCTCGCGACGATCGCCGAGGTCGAGCACGAGTCCGATCCCCGGCTTGCCGAGCTCGCCGTCGAAGTAGTTCTCCGAACGCCACGCGGTCCGCACGTCGCCGTCGTCCGCCAGACCCGCGTTGGAAGAGAGCTCGTCGCCGTCCCCGAAGGGATCGATCGCGGCTACGGCGGCGGGGCGAACCACGACCGGCCCGAGCTCGACCTTGGTCGGCTGGTCCGGGGCGGCGCGGATCCCGAGTGGTCCCCCGACCTCGAGCTCGCCCAGCCACAGCCCGAGCGTGATCGTCGCGACGGCGATCCCGGCCACGATGAGGGGCACCCCGATCCACGTGAACAGGCCTGTCGCCCGCCCTCCGTCGGGTACGTCGAGGAGCTCGGCGTCCACCGAGCGCTCGATCGCGTCCGCGAACGCACGTGCGCTCGGGTACCGTCGCCCCGGGTCGGGATCGAGCGCCCGGGCCAGCACGCGGTCCAGCGCCCTCGGCAGGTCCGGGCGGACGCCGCGAGCGGAGGCCCGCCCCCGCGGGCCCTCGCCCGTCACCAGCTCGAAGAGCAGGGATCCGACGGCGTACACGTCGGTGCGCTCGTCCGGCGCCGCGCCCGTGACTTGTTCGGGCGCCAGGTGCTCGTCGTCGAGCAGCGCTGTCGCGTCCCCGGGCCGGCTCGCCGCGACCGCCGCGCCGATCCCGAAGTCGATCAGGCACACGTCTCCCTCGTCGCTCACGATCACGTCGTCAGGGTCGAGCGCCAGGTGGAGCACGCCGCGTTCGTGCGCCTCGGCGAGCGCGCCGAGGACGGCGATGCCGATCCGGACCGCTTCTGCGGCCGATGCCGGGCCCCGCTCCCTGAGCCGGGCGCGCAGGCTCGATCCGGGCGCGTACTCGCGGACGAGGTAGATCACGCCGTCCTGCTCGCCGGTGTCGAGGAGCCGCGCGATGCCCGGCACCGACAGCACGGCCGCGTTGCGCGCCTGGTCCCGCAGGGCACGCGCGAACCCGGGATCGTCCGCCAGGCGTGGGTGGATGAGCTTGACCGCGACCGGGCGCTGCAGGAGAGGATCCTGCGAACGCCAGACCATCCCGGTCCGGCTCCTGCCCAGCTCCTCCTCGAGCGCGTAGCGGCCGGCCAGGACGGGCACCGGCTCCATCGTCTGGGTCACGGCACGAAGTCTATGCCCGGTGGCTCCGCTCCCGACCACGCGAGGTGCGTCAGTCGCGCGGCGCGGCGGTCGAGCCGCTCACGGTCACCCTCGCGAGATCGTCGACGAACGGGATCCGATCGACCACCAGCGTGTCGGCTCGAGCCGCGAGCACGACGCGGACCTCGCGCCGGCCGACGTCGATCCGCTTGAGGCGCACCGCTTCGTCGGCATCGGCGATCGTGTCCAGGGCCGCGAGCTTGGCCTGCTCTTCGTCTCCGGTCTGCCGGAACGCCTCGGCCGCCGAGGCCGACGCGTCCTTCGCGAGATCGGACGTGCGGAACCTCACCAGCAGGATCGAGGTCGCGTCGATCGCGATGACCACGACGACGGCCAACAGGAGCAGCCACACGAGGAGGATCTTGCCGACGAGCCCACGATCGTCGCCGAGCGAGGCTCTCATCGCCATCGCGCGGTCACCTGCCGGCGGACCATGCCGACCTCCTCGATCCGGAGCGCGGCCGCCGATGCGACGAAGACCACCAGGCCGGCCACCACGGCGCCCAGCACCTGCGCCGCCTGCGTGCCGATCGTCGTGGTACCGAGCCACCGTTCGAAGCCTTCGGCCACGAGCCAGGCCACGGCCGCGGTCGCGCCGCCGGCGACGAGGATGCGCCCGATCGACGCGAGGATCCGTCGCCCGTCGATCCCACCGACCCGGCGGCGGATCAGCAGGAGGAGGAGGCTCGACGCGAACACGTAGGACACCGCATGACCGAGCGCGAGCCCGGGGATCCCCAGATCGAGCACCAAGAAGAACAGGAGGTTGACGAGCACGTTCAGGGACACCGCCGCGACGTTGACGAGCGCGGGCGTTCGGGTGTCCTGCATCGCGTACGAGGCTCGGAGCAGGAACTGGAACGCCGAGAACGCGAACAGCCCGATGGCGAACGCGAACAGGACCTCGGCGACCAGGTCCGCGCTCACGGGTTCGGTGGCGCCGTGCTCGAGCAGGAGCCGGACGATCGGCCCGGCCAGCACCAGGTACCCGAGCGCGGCCGGGATCAGGATCGTCGCCGTTGCCCGGATCCCCTGTGAGAGCAGCGCCCGGTACCCGTCGAGGTCGCCCGCCGCCCATCGCGAGGACATCGCTGGGAGCAGCGCGGTCAGGATCGACACGGCGAAGATCGCATGCGGGAGCTGGAACAGGATGAACGCCGCCGCGTACGCGGAATACCCACCCGTGATCTCCCCCGCCAGGATCAGCACCACCAGATACCCGAGCTGGTTCGCGACGACGTAGACGATCACCCACGTCGCCAGCCTGCCGATCCGCCCGACGGCCTCGTCGCGGACGCCTCGGATCCACCGGAACCGGAACCCCGTCGCCCGCACGGAGGGCCAGAGCGCGAGCGTCATCGCCACGACGCCGAGGGTCGTGCCGATCGCCAGCACGAGTTGCTGGGCGCCGGTCGCGAGCTGATGCGAGCCGGCCGCGGGCGGTGACATGGCGGCGAACAGCAGGAACGTGGCGATCACGATCAGGTTGTTCGCGATCGGCGCGAACATCGGCGCCGCGAACCGCCGGTGGGCGTTCAGGAGGCCGGCGGCCACCGCGCCGATGCCGTAGAACACGACCTGGGGCATGAACCATCGGAGGAAGAAGGTCGCGAGCCCGTGCACCGCCTCGCGTTGCGCCTCGGGGTACCCGACCGTGTACAGGTCGACGATCCACGGCGCGAGCAGGATGCCGAGGACGGCGATCGCCGAGAGCACCACGAGCGCGATCGAGAACAAGCGACGCACGACGTCCCACGCCGCGTCGCGACCGCGCGTCTGCATCCACTCGACCACGACGGGCACGACGACGGAGGTCAAGATCCCGCCGAGCGCGAGCTCGTACAGGATGTTCGGCGTGATGTTCGCGACGTTGTAGGCATCGGGCAGACGCGTTTCGGTGATGCCGAGCGCGAAGGCCATCGCCGAGAGGCGGAGGAAGCCGGTCAGTCGCGAGAGCGCCGTGCCGGCCGACATCACCACCGTGTTGCGGACGAACGAATCCGTGGAGTCGTCGCTGGGCGGCACGGCGCCCGTGCCCACGTCGCCTCGCACGTCGTCGGTCATGTCGCCGGGCGTCGGACGAACCGCTTGGCCCACAGTCCCACCAGCACGAGCGCGGCACCGACCGTGATGAGCAGCGCGACGCGGTTGTACGCCGTCGATCGCACGATGAGTGCCTCCTGGCCGATCGGCCGTCCGCTCGGCGAGACCATCTGCACCAGGACGGGGAACCGGCCGGTGGAACGCAGCTCGGCCTGGAGCCGCACCGTCTGGGAGTCACCGGGTCCCAGCTCGACCTCGGCGGTCGGCTCCTCGCGGATCCACTGCGAGACGAGGCGGACCGAGAACCGCAAGGAGTGCTCGCCCTCGTTCGAGACCGTGACCGGGATGCCCCCGGACTCGGACGTCAGCGTCACCGACGGCACGGTGTCGAGCGCGAGATCGTCGATGGTGGCGCGGACGCTCTCGCGGGCCGCATCGATGAACGCGAGCCCTTCGGTCGTCGAGATCAGGAACTGACGCGCCTCGGCCAGGAGCAGCATCGTGTCGAGGCGGTCGGGCTCGAGGCTGCTCGGCGGCAGCATCGAGCGCAGCGTGTCGATGCGCCGTCGTGCCTGTTTGAGCGACGCCACGTAGGTCGTCGGGAACCGGCGGAACGACGGGGAGGTCAGGGTCGAGGCGTCGGTCGGCGCGAACGTCACGACGAACCCCGCCGCGTTGGCCGGGTCGAGCCACGGCGCCGACGCGACGCCCCGAGCCATCGGCGGGAAGAACGGACCCGGGAGCGGTGCGTCCTCACCCAACAGGAGCGCGATCCCACGCGCCTCACCCGGCTGCTCCTGCCAGATCGTGGTGAGCTCGCCGAGCAGCACCTGCGTCGCCCGGACCGGATCCTCGTCGACCACCGAGTCCAGGAGGGCGGCGCTCGCCGGTTCGGGGACGATCGCCGCGAGGGAACCGTCCCCGAGCGAGGTCGTGGCCGGCCCGGCGAAGCCGAGCGGCTGCTCGGGCAGTTCCACCGTCGTGGGATCGACCAGCAGCGTCCGGATGCCGGCGGCGGACAGGCCTCGCAGGGTCGCGTCGTCCAGGGCCGCGCCGGGTGGTCGCAAGATCTCCTGCGGCATCTCGACCCCGACGAACGACGACGCCACCTCTCGGCCCCGCTGGAGCTGGACCCCGACGTCTCGACCGAGGCCCCCGCCGTAGAGCGAGGGGATCTCGGGGGCGGAGAACGGGAGGGCCGTGACCTCGACGTTCGGCGCCGCCGCGATCGCTCGCAGGTCCGCGAGCGCCTGCCTGGCCCGAGCCGCGCCGCCTTCCCCCGGCTGGACCCGACGGACCTCGCCGCCCTCTGAGACCTCGTAGCCGTCGTCCATCCGTCCGAGCTGGGTCAGAAGGACCGGCGAGATCGCCACGTCGACCGGCGGGAGGGACGGGTCGCTCGCGAGCTCGAGCAGTGCGCGGATCTCCCCGTTCAGCCGACCGCCGGGCGCCAGCGCGGTCTCCAGGGACGGATCGGTGAACGTGCCGTCGGGCGCGAAGGTGATGGGGTGGGCCAGGACGAAGGTCCATGACAGGTCCAGCGGGATCTCGGGCTGTCGCACGAGGAAGATCGCCGGTGTTCGGAGCGCGGCGACCGAGGTGATGCCGCTCCGTAGGTCGACCTTGAGCGGGTACACGCCGGATTGATCGGGATCGATCCCGGAGTCGAGCAGCAGCGAGACCTCGAAGTCCCGCGTCGCCCCGGGCTCGATGACGCCCTCCCGCGGCAGGGTGCCGGCATCGATCACGAGCGACGGGTCCGAGACGAGCGAGGCCTCGTACGCGCTCCGGGACAGCACCCGCGAGTACAACGTGACCCCGATGGCGAGCTCGTCGAGCGGGGTCGTCCCGTGGTTCTGCGCGCGGAACCGCAGGACGAGCGTCCGCCCCGTCGGACAGCTCCACGTCTCCCGCGCCGGGGGCAGGTCCGCGGTCGCCGTCGGGCAGTTCCACGAGGTCTGCGACAGGAGCGTGAGGAGGACCGACGAGCTCTCCTGCGCGCTCGAGGACGGCGGCGGCGCGCAGAGGACGAGCAGGAGCGCGAGGACGGGCGGCGAGAGCCGTCGCATGGTCGGTCGAGCCATCCTACCCTCGCCCTTGGGCGAGGGAAGCCACCTCGGCCACCCCGTACGCGACCGCCACCACCAACAGGAACGTGCCGACGGCCACACGGAGCGTGCGTTCGCGAACGCCGAGCGCGATCCGCGCGCCGATCCGAACGCCAGGTACGACGCCGAGCGTGAGGACGAGGAAGATCGCCCAGTCGATGTGGCCGAGGATCGCGTGGACGATCGTTCCGGGGATCACGAGGATCGCGATCACGAGCAGGGACGTGCCGAGCGCCCGACGGACCGGCATGCCGATCCACGCCGTCAGGGCGGGCACCATGACGATCCCGCCGCCGATCCCGAGCAGGCCGGACACGAATCCCGCGACGAGGCCGATCGCGCTGTACTTCCACGGGGGGGTTCGGCCCTTGACCCACGGCGTCTTCGGTGTCCTGCCGGCGATCACCTGCGCGGCCGTGATGGCGATCAGCGCGGACGTGACGACGAGCAGCAGGTGCGCGTTCACGACCTCCGTCAGGAGCGCGCCGGCGATCGCTCCACCGATCCCCGGCACGCCGGCCCACCGCGCGGCGCGGAAACTCACCTCCCCGGCCTTCGCGTACGTGTACGAGCCGACGATCGACGTCGGCAGGATCACGGGGAGCGGGGTGGCGATGGCCTGGATCGCCGTTCCGCCGAGGAGCGTGTTCACCGCCGGGGTCGTGATGATCCCGCCGCCCACCCCGAACAGACCCGACAGCATGCCGGCGACGAACCCGACGGCGATGCCGACGCCGACCTGCAGCGGGGTCACGAAAGTCGATCGACGGCGCGCTCGATGACCTCGCGCTCACCCTTGTACGCGGCGCGCTTGATCGCGGTGCGCACCGGGAACCAGCGGACGTCCTCCATCTCGGCGTCGTGGTCGTTGACGTCGCCGCCGGTCGCCCGCATCAGGAAGAAGTGGACGCGCTTGCGCACCCGGACCCCCTCCCAGACGTAGAAGTACCGGATGTCGCCGAGGTCGGACTCCACCTTCACCTCGAGCCCGGTCTCCTCGAGCACCTCGCGCACCGCCGCCTGCTCCTCGGACTCGCCGGGCTCGATCGCACCCTTCGCGAGGCCCCACGCCAGGTCGCCCCGCCGCGTTCGTCGAGCCGCCAGCGCCAGCTCGAGGGCGTCGTCGTCGCGGCGATAGACGACGCCACCCGCGGAAACCTCGTTGCGGGATTCCATCAGGATCGGGGAAGGGCCTTCCTATACTGGGCCGCCGTGCTCGACCGGATCATCGAGTTGCTCCGCCCGTACCTCGAGCCGCCCTGGGGGTACGCGATCGTCTTCATGGCGACCTTCCTCGAGAACTCGGTGGGAGCGGGCGTCGTCTTTCCGGGCGAGACGCTGGTCATCATCGGCGGATTCTATGCGCGCATCGGCGATCTCTGGCTCCCCGGGGTCGCGGCCGTCGCGATCGTCGGCGCGGTGCTCGGGGACAACCTCGGGTACTGGATCGGGCGCCGGTACGGCAGAGGCTTCCTCGAGCGCCACGGGCGCAAGCTGTTCGTCACGCCCGAGCGGCTCGAAGCCGCCGAGGGCTACTACCGCCGCCACGGCGGCAAGACCGTGTTCCTGGGTCGGTTCATCCCGGTCGTGCGCAGCGTCGGGTTCATCGTGGCCGGGGTCGCCCACATGGAATGGCGGCGGTTCATCGTCTACGACGTGGCCGGCGCCGTCCTGTGGGGGATCGGCCATTCCGTGCTCGGCTACGCGCTCGGAGCCAGCTACCAGCGTTGGGAGCGGTACCTGACCCCCGGGGGCCTCGCCCTGCTGGCCGTCCTGCTTCTTCTGATCGGGGGCTCAAAGTTGTTCGCCGCGCGCCGACAAGTGAAGGAGGAGCTCGAGGAGGTCGAGACCCGGCTCGAGCACGACCGGGAGGACTAGGCACGTTGGACGTCACGCAGCTGCTTCGGCACATGGTGGAGGTGGGCGCGAGCGACCTCCACCTGAAGGCGGGCAACGTCCCGTTCGTCCGGATCGACGGCGAGCTGAACCCGACGGGGTTCGAGGCGATGTCGGGCAACGACACGGCCGCCGCCGCGGACGCCCTCATGCCCGAGCACAAGCGGCGCGAGTTCGAGACCTCGCACGAGTCGGACTTCGGGCACACGATGGCCGGCGTCGGTCGGTTCCGGATCAACGTCTTCCGGCAGCGGTCGATGGTGGGGCTCGCGATCCGGCGCGTGCGTTCGGAGGTCCCCTCGATCACCGAGCTGATGCTCCCCCCCGTGATGGCCGAGCTCGCCGATTCCAGCCGCGGCCTGGTCCTCGTGACCGGTCCGACGGGGACGGGCAAGACGACCACGATCGCCTCGATGATCGGGCACATCAACCGGACCCGCCGGGCGCACATCGTCACGATCGAGGACCCGATCGAGGTCGTGCACGACGACGACCGCGCGATCATCCAGCAACGGGAGGTCGGGCTGGACACGGACTCGTACGCGGCGGCGCTCCGCCACGTCGTGCGCCAGGATCCCGATGTGATCTTCGTCGGCGAGATCCGTGACCCCGAGTCCGCGCTCTCGGCGATCCAGGCCGCGGAGACGGGACACCTCGTGATCTCGACGATGCACACGATCGACTCGACCGAGACGATCAACCGGCTGCTCGACCTGTTCCCGGCCCAGCAGCAGCGCGAGGTCCGAACGTCGTTCGCCGGGGCGCTCCGCGGGATCGTGTCGCAGCGTCTGGTGACGCGTTCGGATGGCAAGGGTCGCCTCCCGGCGGTCGAGGTCCTGGTCGCGACCGGCCGCGTGTACGACCGCATCATCGATCCCGAGGCGACGGTCGAGATCCGGGACATCATCGCGGAGGGCGGCTTCTACGGGATGCAGACGTTCGACCAGGCGCTGGTGCACCTCGTGGATCAGGGGCTGGTGACCGAGGAGGATGCGCGGACGGCCTCGACCAGCCCGCACGACTTCGTCCTCGCGCTCCGCGGCTCGCTGCTGCGCGGCTGATCAGCGTTCCCCGGGCCCGTCTTCGCCAGCCGCCCGGCGGGCCGCGCGCTCCATCGGGTGGTTCCGGTACCCGAACCCGATCGCGAGCAGCAGGTAGACGGGGATGAAGAACGGGCCCCACTGCATGTACTGACGGATGTGGTGGCGTTCGTGCGCGAGGAGGCGTCCCTCGACCGGCACGGCGGAGACGATCACGAAGCCGACCGTCATGGCCGTGCGACGCATCGCGCGTAGGACGGCCGTCGTGCCGCGGGGAGCCCGATCGAACACGATCGCGCCGCCGTGCCCCCGAGGCGCCTGGAAGGTGAGGAGCCCGAGCACGAGCCCGAGCAACGTGTTGGGCAGCGTCCAGAAGAACCCGAGGAGCTCGATCGGGCGCACGCGCGGGACGCTACCGTAAGACGACGAGGGGGCAGGGGTATCCTGAGCCCCGTCATGGCCGACCGGTCGCGTCCGAACGGCGGCGCGCGCCTCGAGATCCCCCCGATCGCCACCGAGCTCGGCGAGCGCTTCCGCCTGGCCGGTCACGAGCTGTACCTGGTCGGCGGGGTCGTCCGCGACCTGCTGCTGGGACGCGATCACGGGGACCTCGACTTCGCGACCGATGCCGTCCCGCGGGAGACCACCAAGGTGCTCCGGGGTTGGGCAGAGCGCCTGTACCTGGTCGGGGTGAAGTTCGGCACGGTGGGTGCCCGCAAGGGCGATCTGTTGCTCGAGATCACCACGTTCCGCGAGGAGGTCTACGCGGAGGAGCACCGCAAGCCGGCGGTCACGTTCGGCAGGGACCTGCGCACCGACCTGTCCCGCCGCGACTTCACCGTCAACGCGATGGCGATCCGCCTGCCGGAGGGCGAGTTCGTGGATCCGTTCGGCGGCGTGAAGGACCTGGCCGCCAAGCGGCTCGACACGCCCCTGGATCCCGAGGTGGCCTTCTCCGACGACCCCCTGCGGATGCTCCGCGCGGCGAGGTTCGCCGCGCAGCTTGAGCTCGTCCCGGCTCCCCGCGTCGTGCGGGCGATCGAGCAGATGCACGAGCGCCTGCAGATCGTCTCGGCCGAGCGGATCAACGACGAGCTCTCGAAGCTGCTCCTCAGTGACGGGCCGTCACGGGGGCTGGAGCTCGTGGTCACGACCGGGCTGGCCGAGGAGTTCATGCCGGAGCTGTCCGCCCTGCGGCTCGAGCAGGATCCCGTGCACAAGCACAAGGACGTACTGCATCACACCTTCGCGGTCATCGAGAAGTGCGAGGCCGATCCCGACGATCCCACGCTCCGACTCGCGGCGCTGCTCCACGATGTCGGCAAGCCGAAGACCCGTGAGATCACGCCCGAGGGGGTCTCCTTCCATCATCACGAGGTGGTCGGTGCCCGCATGGCTCGCGAACGGCTGCAGGCGCTCCGGTACCCGATGCACGTCGTGGACGACGTCGCGCGGCTGGTCGAGATGCATCTCCGATTCCACGGCTACACCGAGTGGAGCGACAGCGCGGTCCGCCGGTACGTCCGCGATGCCGGGCCGCTGCTCGACATGCTGAACCAGCTCACCCGCGCCGACTGCACGACGCAGAACCGGTTCAAGGCGAAGAAGCTCGAGGCGCTCCAGGACGACCTGGAGGAGCGGATCGCGCGGCTGGCCGAGGAGGAGAACCTCCAGGCGCTCCGCCCACCGCTCGACGGGAAGCAGGTGATGGAGCACCTGGGCGTCGAACCCGGACCGGTCGTGGGACGCGCGCTCGAGCATCTGATGGAGCTCCGACTCGAACGCGGTCCGATCGACGCGGACGCGGCGTACGCCCTCCTCGACGAGTGGTGGGCCGCCGAACGAGCCACCCAGGGCGACCGATAGCTCCGAACGTGCCCGCCACCCTCGACGGCCTCACCCGGCAGGAGGTCGCCGAACGCGTCGCACGAGGTGAGGTGAACGACGTCCCCGCCGTGCCCTCGCGCACGGTGCGCGAGATCGTCCGGGCGAACGTACTGACCCGGTTCAACGCCCTGCTCGGCTCGCTCCTGGTCGTGATCCTGATCGTCGGACCGATCCAGGATTCCCTGTTCGGCTTGGTGCTGATCGCGAACGCGGGCGTCGGGATCTTCCAGGAACTGCGAGCCAAGCGGACGCTCGACAGGCTCGCGGTGCTCACGTCGCCTCATGCCCGGATCGTCCGCGAAGGACAGGTGCGGGAACAGCCGGTGAACGAGGTCGTCCTGGACGACGTGCTCGAGCTGCAACCCGGCGATCAGGTCGTCGTCGACGGCGAGGTGCTCGAGGCCGCGGCCCTCGAGGTGGACGAGTCGCTGCTGACCGGCGAGTCGGAGGCCGTCACCAAGGCGGTCGGCGACGAGGTGCTCTCGGGGTCGTTCGTGGCGGCGGGGAGCGGACGGTTCCGAGCGACGCGCGTCGGCGCGGAGGCCTACGCCGCGCAGCTCGCCGAGCAAGGTCGGCGGTTCACGCTGACGCGGTCGGAGCTGCGCACCGGCATCGACCAGATCCTGCGCATCGTGACCTGGCTCCTCGTGCCGACGGCGACGCTGCTCCTGATCAGCCAGCTCCGATCGAACGCGAGCGTGCGCGCGGCGCTCCGGGGCGCGGTCGCCGGCACGGTCGCGATGGTCCCCGAGGGACTCGTGCTGCTGACGAGTGTGGCGTTCGCGGTCGGGGTCGTCCGTCTCGCCCGACGTAGGGTTCTGGTGCAGGAGCTCCCGGCCGTCGAGGTGCTCGCGCGGGTCGACGTCCTCTGCATCGACAAGACGGGGACGCTCACCGAGGGGCGGCTCGTCGTCGACGAGGTCGAGCTCCTCGGCGAGGACGGGACCCATGCCGACGCCCTCGCCGCGCTCGCGGCCGCCGACCCGCATCCGAACGCCACGCTGCGCGCCATCGGCGAGCGCTTCCCGGGTCCCGCCGACGGCTGGACGGCCTCGCGCACCGTGCCGTTCTCCTCGGCGCGCAAGTGGAGCGGGGCCGAGTTCGGCGCGAAGGGCGGATGGGTGCTCGGCGCGCCGGACGTGCTGCTCGGGTCCGATCCCGGTGAGGACGCCCACCTGCGGAAGGCCCGCGCGCACGCGGAGGCCGGCCGACGCGTCGTGCTCCTCGGCCGGACCGAAGGCTCGATCGACGGCGAGGGGCCTCCGACGGGCCTGGTCCCGGTGGCGTTCGTGATCCTGACCGACCGCGTGCGTGAGACCGCATCGACCACGCTCGCGTACTTCGCGAAGCAGGGGGTCGAGGTCAAGGTCATCAGCGGCGACCATCCCGAGACCGTGGCCGCGGTCGCGCGTCGGGTCGGGCTGCCGGGCGCCGATGCGCCGTTCGACGCGAAGACCCTGCCGGAAGAGCGCGGAGCGCTCGCCGAGGCGCTGGAGACGCACTCGATCTTCGGACGGGTCACCCCCCAGCAGAAGCGCTCGATGGTCGAGGCCCTGCAGTCACGCGGACACGTGGTCGCGATGACCGGCGACGGCGTGAACGACGTCCTGGCGCTCAAGGACGCCGACATCGGGATCGCGATGGGGTCGGGGAGCTCGGCGACGCGGGCGGTCGCGCAGCTCGTGCTGCTGGACTCGACGTTCGACGCGATGCCGTCCGTCGTGGGCGAGGGCCGACGGGTGCTCGGCAACATCGAGCGGACGTCGAACCTGTACGTCACGAAGACCGTGTACGCGATGCTCATCGCGCTCGGCGTCGGCGTGGTCGGCCTGCAGTTCCCGTTCCTGCCGCGTCAGCTCACGCTGATCGGTGCGCTCACGATCGGGATCCCCTCGTTCTTCCTAGCGCTGGCGCCGAACGACGAGCGCGCGCGGCCGGGGTTCCTCGAGCGCGTCCTGCGCTTCACGATCCCGGCGGGGACCCTCGCGGCCGTCGCGACGCTTCCTCGGCTACGTGCTCGCGAAGAACGAGCCGGGCGTCACGCTCGCCGAGGCCCGGACCGCGGCGACGATGGTGCTGCTCTGGATCGGGTTCCTCGTGCTGACGATCATCGCCGCGCCGCTCACGGCGTGGCGGCTCGCGCTCGTGTGGGCCATGCCGGCGCTGTTCGCGCTCGTGATGTTGGTCCCGGCCGCCCGGGAGTTCTTCGCCCTCTACCCGCCGCCCCTCATCGTGTGGCTCGCGGCGTTCGGCATCGCGGCCCTGGTGTGGTCGTTCGCCCGGCTGTTCCTGCCACCCGAACGACCGGTCGGGCCGGGTGCGCCGCGGGCGCCCGGCTGAGGCTCCCCGTCGCTCCCTGCGTCAGCCGATGCCGCCGGCGTGCGACGGCGGCCAGATCAACACGACCGCCTTGCCGATGACCTTGTCGTACGGCACGTCGCCGAGCCCGAACCGGCTGTCCGCGGAGTTGCCCCGGTTGTCGCCCATCACGAACAGCGAGTCGGCCGGAACCGTGTGGGGCCCGAAGTTGCCGTTGCTCTGTCTCGCCGCGTCCGTGAGGTACGGCTCGTCGAGCTTCTTGCCGTCGATGTACACGACGTTGTCGCGGATCTCGATCGTCTCACCCGGCAGGGCGATCACGCGCTTGATGAAGTCCTCGTTCTCGGGCTGCGCGAGCCCGATCCCCTCGCCGAGCCAGTGGAGGACCTCGCTGACGCCGCTCCGTTGGGGGAGCTCACCGGGGTTCGGGTTCTCGAAGACGATCACATCGCCCCGGGCGATGTCACCGCCGTCGAACATGAACTTGCTCACGAAGACCCGGTCACCGACCTGGAGCGTCGGGACCATCGATTCGGACGGGATGTAGAACGCCTGGATCACGAACGTCTTCACGAGGATCGCGACCGCGAGCGCCACGAAGATCAGAAACGGCGTGGAACCGACGAACCGTCGGCCCGGCGACTCCTTCTCGGGCGGCTCCTCCTTCACGTCCTCGCCGACGCCGGGACCGCCGGGACCCGTGTCCGGTTCGACCGCCGCGAGCGGAGGCTCGGTCGTACGGAGCGCGATCGGTTCGGGTTCCGACGACGGGTCGTCGTCCTGGGCGTGCCTGATCTCGGCCATGGTTCCCCAGCTTACGTGGTCGGTTCCGCTACGGCGGGAGCAGCTCGACCTCGACGGCCTTGAACGACGCCCACAGATCGGTGCCCGCGCGCACGCCGAGCCGTTCGACCGAGCCGAGCGTGACCTCGGCGACCAGCGGCGGCGCGCACGCGAGGCGGACCCGGGCACGATCGCCCTCCACGGCGACAGAGGTCACGCGACCCCGGAACACGTTGCGTGCCGAGCCCTCGGGTCGATCCTGCCCCAGGGTCACGTCGACCGGTCGAACGATGGCGATCACCTCGCCCGACTCGTACCAGTCGGGCCACGGGACCACGAGCGCTCCGTCGCCGGAGACCAGCCGGCCGATGCCCTCGCCGAGCGGCTCCAGGACCCCGCGGACGGCGTTCACGCCGACGAGGTCCGCGGCGTATCGCGAGCGGGGGGCCGAGCGGATCTCCTCCGGCGTCCCGATCTGCGTCACCCCGCCGTCCTCGAGGATCACGAGTCGGGTCGCGAGCGTGGACGCCTCCACCGGGTCGTGGGTGACCAAGACGCGAACGCCGGGGAAGCGCTCGAGCTCGTCGCGCACGAGTTCGCGCACCCGCATGCGTGCGCCGACGTCCAGGGCCGACAGCGGCTCGTCGAGCAGGAGCAGCGTCGGTTCCACGACGAGGGCGCGCGCGAGCGCCACCCGTTGCGCCTCTCCCCCCGAGAGATCACGGGGACGCGCGTCGAGGCGGGTCGCGAGGCCGAGCCGGTCCAGCGATCGCGACGCGCGCTGACGGGCCTCGGATCTCGCCACGCCGCGCGCCCGGAGCGGGAACGCGACGTTCTCCGTCGCCGACAGGTGCGGGAACAGCAGCAGGTCCTGGAAGACCACGCCGACGGGGCGTCGCTCCGGGGGGACGGACAGCCCCGCCTCGGCATCGTCGAGCGTCACGCCGTCGAGCGCGATCGTCCCCTCGACCGGGGGGAGCAGGCCGGAGATCGTCGAGACCAGGGTCGACTTCCCGGAGCCGTTCGGCCCGAGGAGCGCCACGGTCTGACCGGCCGCGGCCTCGAACGCGGCTCGGACCTCGAACGCGCCGCGTCTGGCGGCGACGTCGACGGCGAGGGTCATCTCAGGAACCGCCCCCGGAGCGCGAGGATGACCGCGAACGCGAGGAGGATCAGGAGCATCGAGACGGCGAACGCGGCCTCCGGATCGGTCTGGAGCTGCTCGAAGACGGCGAGCGGGAGCGTCTGGGTTCGACCCTGCAGGTTGCCGGCGAACGTGATCGTCGCGCCGAACTCGCCGAGCGCTCGCGCCCACGACAACACGAGCGCCGCGGCGATCTGCGGGCCCATGAGCGGCAACGTGATCCGTCGCAGCACGTACCAGCGAGAGGCGCCCAGGGTCGAGGCCGCGTCCTCGAGCCGCTCGTCCAGTCCGCGGAGACCGGCTTCGAGCGCGAGCACCGCCAGCGGGAAGGACACGAACGTCGCCGCGAGCACCGCCGCGGCCGTGGTGAACGTGAGCTGGATCCCGAACCACTCGTACAGCCACGATCCGATCAGCCCGCTGCGCCGACCGAACGCCGCGAGCAGGCCGACGCCGGCGACCACCGGCGGCATGACCAGAGGGAGGACGACGATCGCTCTGACGAGGGTCTTGCCCGGGAAGGTGCCGCGCACGAGGACCCAGGCGAGCGGGAACCCGAGGACGAACGAGATCGCCGCCGCGGTGGTGGCGACGATCAGCGACAGCCGCAGGGCCGTGAGGGCCGTCTCGCTCGTCAGGATCTCGGCGATGCGGGACCAGGGCGTCCGCAGCACCAGACCCAGCACGGGCAGCGCGACGAGCGCGACGCCGAGCGCCGCGAGGACGACGAAGCCGGCCGGGGTCCGTCCCCTACGGAGGGGGGAGGAAGCCGTACTCGGCGAGCGTCTGCTGTCCGTCGCCAAGGACGTAGTCGACGAAGCCCTGCGCGAGATTAGTCTCCTGACTTCCGTTCACGACCGCGATCGGGTAGGTCGCGACGACGTTCACCTCATCGGGGATCGGGATGAGCGTGATCTGGTCCGCGACGTCGGGCGTGACATCGGTGACGTAGCCGATGCCGGCGTCCGCCTCGCTCGACATCACCTTCGTGATCACGGCCTTCACGTCCTCCTCGTTGGAGACCACGTTCGCGAGCGCCGCCTTGGAGATCCCCGCGTTCTGGAAGATCTCGCGCGCGTAGTCCCCCGCCGGAACGCCCTCGGCGGCGAGGACCAGCTGCACGCCATCCTCGGTCAGGTCGTCGAGGTTCTCGATCCCGGCCGGGTTGTCGGCCGGCACGATGATCGCCAGACGGTTCTGCGCGAAATCCGCTCGGCCCGTCACGCCCGGCCCGTCGTCCTGCACCGAGTCCATCCAGGTGGGGCTCGCCGAGGCGAAGGCGTCGACCGGCGCGCCCTCGTTGATCTGGCCCGCGAGCCCGTCCGACGGCCCGAAGTTGAAGGTCACGGTCGTGCCCGGGTTCGCCGCCTCGAACGCGTCCCCGATCTCGCCGAAGGCTTCGGTGAGCGAAGACGCAGCCGACACGATGAGCTCCGCCTCGGCGCCACCACCCCCGCCACTCGCCTCGGTCGCTCCGGTCGCCCCACCGTCGTCGTTCGAGTCGCTGCACGCGGCCAGGAGCAGCGCCGCCATGCCCGCGAGGATCAGCATCCTCTTCACTCGTCCACCTCGAGCATCACGTTGGTCGCCTTGACCGTGGCGACCGCGCGCATCCCGGGCTCGAGGCCCATCTCGTCGACCGCCTCCCGCGTGACGAACGCGAGGATCCGGTGCGGGCCCGCGAGGATCTCCACGGTCGCGGCGAGCTTGTCGCGCTTCACCTCGGTCACGACGCCCGGGAAGCGGTTGCGGACGCTCGCCGAGGTGACGGTCGGGCGTTCGCGTCGTTCGCGCAGGAGCCGGGCGACCTCGGCGGCCGGGACCACGCGCTGGCCGCCCGCCGTCCGAGACATCGCGAGCTTGCCCTCGCGCCCCCATCGGCGGAGCGTCTCGACGCGTACGCCGAGCATCGCCGCGGCGTCGCCGATCCGGTACTCGTCGGCCATGGTGGGGGAGTATAGGAGGTTCTGGTCATCTCAACACCAGGGAAAGCTGGTGTTCTGACCCTTCAGACCGAGAACCGGACGTGGAGGATGTCGCCCTCGCGGACCTCGTAGTCCTTGCCTTCGACCCGCACCTTGCCCTGGTGCTTGGCCGCCTCCATCGAACCGGCCGCCACCAGCTCCTCGTACGAGATCACCTCGGCACGGATGAAGCCCCGCTCGAGATCGGAGTGGATCACCCCGGCCGCCTCGGGAGCCTTCGCGCCGCTCCGGACCTCCCATGCGCGCGTCTCATCCTCTCCCGTCGTGAGGAAGGTGAGCAGGTCGAACGCGCGGTAGCCGGCGCGGATGACGGTCTCGAGACCCGGTTCGTGCACGCCGAACTCGTCGAGCAGGGCACGAGCCTCTTCGGAGTCCATCTCCGCGGTCTCGGCCTCGATCGAGGCGTAGACGCCGACGGTGTCGTCGGGGAGACCGTCCGGGACGTCCGTGCCCTCCTCGAGGTTCGCGACCACCACCCAGGGCTTGATCGTGAGCGGCGCGATCGCCTTCAGCTCGCGCCGATGCTCGGCGGACAGCCCGGCGTCCGAGAGTGGGGTCTCCGCCTCGAGGGCGGCGTGCGCGGCGGCGAGCGCGTCGATCTCGGGCGTTCGTGCCCCTCGTGAGCGCTTCTCGGCCTTGTGGAGCGCCGGCTCGATCACGGCCTGGTCCGCGAGGAGCAGGTCGGCGCGGACCTCCGCGAGCTCGGATACGGGCTTCGCATCAGGCCCGAAGCAACGCACGACGATCGCGAGCGCGTCGGTTTCCCGCAGCTTGGCGATGCCTTGCGCCGACGCCGTCCCGCCGGGAACGTCGACGAACCCGACCTGCGCGTGCACGGTCTTGCGCGAGCGCTCCATCTCGGTCAGCACATCGACGCGCGGGTCGGGGACCGGCACGACGGCGTGGTTCGCCTGACCGCCGTGGCCGCCGGTCCGCGTGAGGGCGGTGAACAGCGTCGACTTCCCGCTGAACGGCACGCCGACCAGGCCGATGTCCTTCATCGGCTCAGTCTAGGGAGCGGCCGACGCGCGGGGAGCGCGGGCTGCCACCCTGCCCTCGGGTCACACCGGGATCGAGCCGGCTACGCCTTGGTCTCCCAGAAGATCTTGCCGATCTCGTCGATCGCGTCGAGCAGTTTCTGGCCCTGCGCCGGATCCTGCGCCTTCTTCGCGAGTCCTGCTTCCTTGGTCGCGTTCCAGAAGAGCTCGTGCAGCTGCGGGTACTTCTCGACGTGTTCGGGCTTGAAGTAGTCGGTCCACAGCACCCACAGGTGCTCCTTGACCAGGTCCGCGCGAGCCTCCTTGATCGCGAGCGCGCGGGTCCGGTAGTCCTCGACGCTCTCGCCGGCCGTCTTGAACTTCTCGGCGTCCTGGTAGCGCGTCTGGATCGCCTTCACGGACTCGGCTTCCACGCGTGCCTGGGCCGGGTCGTAGATCCCGCACGGCAGGTCGCAGTGCGCGTGGACGATGCGCCGAGGTCTGAGCAAAGCTCTCAGCATGCGTTCCCTCCTTCGGACGGTCGGCGTTCCGTGACCCGAACCTACCACCGGCGTCCGGATGCGCGGAAGGTGGTGTTCGCCGGCCTGCTCGCGGCGACCGCTGCAGCGTACGGGTTCCTGCGCTGGCGGCCGTTCCGGGTCGAAGTGGAGGGCCCGTCGATGCGCCCGATGCTCGAGCCGGGGGACTGGGCGATCGCCGTCGTGCCCGCACGTGTCCGACGCGGCGACGTCGTGGTGGTCGAGCATCCCGATCGTCCGGGGTTCGACCTCGTCAAGCGCGTGATCGGCGTGCCCGGGGACGTAGCGCCCGACGGGTTCCGGTTGGTCGACGCGGTCTGGGTGGAGGGGGACGATCCGGAGCGCTCGACCGACAGCCGCGAGTTCGGACCGGTCGCGGTCGCGCGGGTGCGGGGTCGGCTCCGGGTCCTGTGGTGGCCCCCGGAACGGATCCGGTGGCTCTGATCCGGGCTCAGGTGGATCTGCTCGCTGGATATGAGGGAAGGGATGCCTGGCCCCCGGTTGCGGCATTTCCCATCCCACCGGTAGCATTTGCACCTGCAATGATCCGGACACGCTGCCGTGGCCTCGTGGGGGCGATGATCCCCGACCGGTGCTGCTGTCCCGAGGTGCCCGGCGTCGGCCGATAGGCCGCCGCTCCGCGGCACCCACACCCTCGAGCGCTCCGTTCCCCCCTCCAAGGAGGTCCGCCTGATGAACGTCATCACCGCCACCGTCGACGCTCGGGGACGATCGTGCCCCGGGCCACTCGTCGCCCTGCACCAGGCGCTGAAGCGGGCCCGCCCGGGCGACCTGCTCGAGCTCCTCGCGACCGACCCCGGGTCCAAGTCCGACGTCCCTTCGTGGTCCAAGCTCTCGGGGCACGAGCTCGTCGAAGCTGGCGAGAGCGAGGGCGTCTTCCGATACGTGATCCGGAAGGTGTGAGGGAGATGGCCCAGACCGCATGTGAGACGGACGACGCCGGCCCCGCGCTCGACGAGACGGCGATCCGCGAGCTGATCGAGCGGGCGCTCTCCGAGCGCGCGCTCGAGGCAGGGATCGCCAAGAAGAACAAGGTCACGATCGTCGCCTGGGACGGTCACCTGGATCGAGTCTGGCCGACCCTCATCCTGTCGACCACGGCCGCCGCGTCCGGGATGGAGGTGAGCGTCTTCTTCACGTTCTGGGGTCTGTTCGCCCTCGTGAAGCCTGAGCGCCATCGCAAGACCGGGAAGGACTGGATGACGAAGGCCCTCGGGCAGATGAACCCGGGGTCCACCGCCAAGGCGAAGCTCTCCCGGTACAACTTCGGCGGGATGGGACCGTGGATGCTCGGCAAGGTGGCCGAGGACTACAAGACGCCGCACCCGACCGAGCTCCTCGAGCTTGCTCGGGACATGGGGGTGCGGCTGATCCCCTGCCAGATGACGATGGATCTGATGGGGATCGGGGCCGATGACCTGATCGACGGCGTCGAGGAGCCGATCGGCGCCGCCACCGCCCTGCTGGAGATGAAGGAGAGCGCGATCCAGCTGTTCATCTGACGGTTCCCGTCCGGCGAGAGGTCCTTCGCTAGGCTAATTAGCGATGCGTAGTATCATGGGAGCGTGCCCACGATCGCTCCCGTCGACGCCACCGCCCTGGCCGCCCGCCTCCGGCTCGGTGTGACGCGGCTGGCGCGCAGGCTCCGACAGGAGGCCGAGGCCGGCGTCACCCCCTCGATGCTCTCGGCGCTTTCGTCCGCCGAGCGCCACGGCTCGCTCACGATGCGCGAGCTCTGCCTGGCGGAGCAGGTCCAGCCCCCGACGATGACCCGCATCGTCGCCGCCCTCGTCCAGGCCGGTCTGGTCGTTCGCGAGGCCGACCCGACCGACGGGCGGGTGGCCTGGGTGACGGTCACGCCCGAGGGCCGTCGTCTCCTCGAGCGGAGCCGGCGCCGCAAGGAGGCCTACCTCGCGAAGGCCCTCCGATCGCTCGAGCCGCGCGAGCTGCAGCGTCTCGAGGAAGTTGCGGCCGTCCTCGAACGCCTCACCGACCTGCCGTCCGCCCCGCGGGCCGAGGGGCGCCGATGACCCCCGTCGGTCGAGTCGTGCATCGGACGTTCCACGCGCTCGGGCATTCGCGGAACTTCCGCCTGTTCTTCATCGGGCAGGCGATCTCGGTCACCGGCACCTGGATGCAGATGGTGGCGGCGGCCTGGCTGGTGCTCCAGCTGACGGGGAGCGGGGTCGCCCTGGGCATCGATACCGCGCTCGCCTTCGGCCCCATCTTGCTCCTCGGACCGCTCGGCGGCTCGCTGGCCGATCGCCACGACAAGCGGCGCATCCTGCTCGCCACGCAGGTGACGTTCGGCGCCCTCGCGTTGGCGCTGTGGGCGGTCGTCGCGACGGGGGTCGTCGAGCTCTGGATGGTCTACGCGCTGTCGCTGTTGCAGGGCATCACCACGTCGATCGACCAGCCCACGCGGCAGAGCTTCTTCGCGGAGATGGTCGAGGCCCGAGATCTCCCGAACGCCGTGAGCCTGAACAGCGCCGTCATGACCGGGACCAGGATCGTCGGCCCGGCGCTGGCCGGAGCCTTGATCGCCGGCGTCGGCCTGTCGTGGTGCTTCTTCCTCAACGCCGTCTCGTACCTGGGCGTGATCGCCGCGCTGCTCGCGATGCGCGTCGTTGAGCTCCGGCCGCAGCGGGCGCCGCGCGAGGCGGGCGCGATCCGTGAGGGACTCCGCTACGCCTGGCGGACGGGGGAGCTCCGACGGCCGCTCCTGCTCATGTCGGTGCTCTACCTGTTCACGTTCAACTACTCGGTGCTGATGCCGCTGTTCGCCGAGCGGACCTTCCAGGGTGACGCCGCGACGCTCGCCCTGCTGTTCTCGGTGGCCGGCGTGGGCTCGCTCGCGGGCGCGCTCTTCATGGCCGGTCGCCCGAGACCGGGGGAGCGTCCGTTGGCGGCGGCGGCGGTCGGCGTGGGCATCGTGACGACGCTCGTCGCGCTCGCGCCGAGCCTCGACGTCGCCGTGGCCGCGATGCTGCCGCTCGGCGTCGCGTCGATCGTGTTCTTCGTGACGGCCAACTCGACGCTGCAGCTCACCTCGCGGCCCGAGATGCGTGGGCGCGTCATGGCCCTCTACGGGGTCGTGTTCCTGGGGACCACGCCCTTCGGCGCCCCGATCGCGGGATGGGTGGGCGAACACCTCGGACCGCGGTTCGCGTTCGCCGCCGGGGGGGTCATCGCGCTCGTGACCGGGATGGTAGGGCTGTGGGTGCTCTCGAGGCGCCGGGCCGGCGATGGGCTCGAACCGCATGCAGCGGGTGCCGAACGCGCCCACCCGGTCTCGGCCTGAGCGAGCAGCCGCCGTTGGGCCCTCTCACCAGGATCGTCGGTTGGTCCGGTCGGAGCGGGGCCAACCCCCCGCTCCGACCGGTACCGCCGTGCGGGCGTCCTCAGATGCCGAGCTCGGCGCGCACCTTGCCGGCGCGCTCGAGCTGTGCGGGGATGCCCTCGCCGACCGTGAGTAGGTCGACCTGGAAGTGCTCGACGAGCACGAAGGCCTTCTGGATGAGGCGCAGGTAGGGCTCCTCCTCCATCAGCTTGAAGATCTCGGGGGCCGGGCCCCTCAGGATGAAGAACCCCGTCTCCGCCTCGTAGTCGCTCGTCATCAGGAAGTAGGGCTCGAAGTACGTGAGGACCTTCTTCGCGTACAGGTCACGGAAGTACTTCATGCCCTCCTCGAACAGCTCGACCGCCTGACGCTCCCGACCAGGCACGAGCTTCCCGAACCGGATCCACAACCCGATCTCCATGGCTCCCCCTGTCTGGCTGCGCTCGATCCGACCGTCAGATACCCCGGCCACCTTCCCGGCTCGGAACCGCAACCGCCCGTATCGTTCCCGCACCTACGTGGGGAAGGCAGAGCCGGGGGGCCCTCTTCGGGCGGGACCCACAGCTGAGCCGCGCCGAGCGGCGATGTCGAGGCGCACGTAGTCGAGCTCGAGCCGCGGCAACCGGACCGCGACCGCGTGCGCGAAGTGGCGGGCCTCGCGTTCGGTCATCGCCTCGACGTGGTCTCCGAACGCGACGGTCCGCAGGAAGGTCTCGAGCGCGTCGAGCGTCTCGAACGCCGTCGGCGCGCGGTGCAGCCAGCACTCGACGCCCACGAACCCGGTGGCGCGCAGACGCTCCGAGGTGCGTTCGGGCGTCGCGAACACCTTGCCGGTGAACGGGTCCGCCCCGAGGTCCTCGAGGGCCCGGACCACCGTGGCGAGGTTCCCGGCGCCGCCGCACTGGGCGGCGAGCGCCCCTCCCGGTCGGAGCGCCGCCGCGAGGTGCGTGAACAGCGCGTCGTGGTCGGGGATCCAGTGGAACGTCGCCGTCGACAGGACGGCGTCCACGGGTTCGGACAGGGGGAGCGGTCGCATCAGGTCGGCGCTCACGAACCGGATCCGGTCCCCGAACCTCAGCAGCCGCCCTCGGGCCTGTTCGAGCATCGACGTCGAGCCATCCAGCGCCACGACCCGCCCGCCCGGGAGGCGTTCGGCGAGCAGTTCGGTGACGCGCCCCGAGCCGCACCCGGCGTCCAGGACGGTCTCGTCGCCCTCGAGCTCGAGCCGTGCGACGACGCCCGCGCCCCAGCGGAACTGGGGGTCGGCGATCCGGTCGTAGGTCTGGGCGTCCCAGTCGCGCGGCACGGTCCGGGAGGCTACGTCCCCAGGAGGCTACGTCCCCAGGAGCGAGACGTGCACGTTCCGTCGAGGGCCATCGCCGCCTGCCCCAACGCGCTGAGGCGAGCGAAGGACCGCGGTCCGAGGGCCGTTCGTGGCCGAGTCGCACCTTTGCCCCACCGCACCGCGGGCTTCCACCCGTCGGCGCCAGCCGGAGTAGGCTCGTCGGATGGAATCGTCGGCCCAGGTCGAACAGACCCGCAGACCCCTAGGCTGGAAGCGGATCGTCGGTTACGCGATCTCCGTCCTGATCGTGGTCGCCATCTTCTGGTGGGCGATCCCGAGGTTCGCCGACTACCGGGACGTGTGGGCGGCGATCCAGACCCTCACACCGATCGAGACGTGGTCGCTCGTCGCCGCGACGATCTTCAATCTCGTGACCTACTGGTGGGCGAATCAGGCGGCCCTGCCCGGCCTCGGCATCGGCAAGGCCGCCGTGCTCACGCAGACGACGACCTCAGTCGCGAACACCCTCCCGGCGGGCGGCGCGATCGCGATCGGCCTGACGTATGCGATCCTCGACTCCTGGGGATTCAGCGGGACGAGCGTGGCGCTGTACGTCGGCGTGACCGGCATCTGGAACATCTTCACCAAGCTCGCCCTGCCGATGCTGGCGCTCGTGTTCCTCGCGCTGAGCGGCCACCTGACGACCACCTACATCTTGGCGGCGATCTTCGGTGTCATCGTCCTGAGCGTGGCGGTCGGCTTGTTCGCCGCGCTGTTCCGGAGCGAAGAGTTCGCTATGAGGATCGGGAACCGACTGGGTCGCATCGCGTCGTGGTTCCGACGCCTCCGTCACAAGCCGCCGATCACGACGTGGGGCGAGGGCGCGGCACGCTTCCGGCGCGACACCATCGTGTTGGTCGAACACCGATGGTTCCGCCTGAGCTGGACGACGGTGCTCAGTCAGGTCGCGCTGTTCTTCGTGCTGCTCCTGTCGTTGCGGAACATGGGCGTTTCCCAGCAGGAGGTCTCCACTGCCGAGGCATTCGCGGTCTACGCGTTCTCGCGGCTCCTGTCGGTGGTGCCGATCACCCCGGGAGGGGTCGGGCTGATCGACCTCGGGTACATCGGAGGGCTCACGGCGTTCGGCGGCGAGGAGAAAGCCGCGATCGTTGCGGCGGTCCTGTTGTTCCGCGCGCTCACGTACGGGATCCAGATCCCGATCGGCGGGTTCACGTACGTCATCTGGCGCGTCAAGTCGGACTGGCGCCGCCCGGCCGACGCGGCGGCGCAGCGTGAGCGGGCGAGCTACTTCGCCACCTAACGTACCGGAGGGGATCGTCAGAGGTGTGCCCTCTGACCAGCTATGTGCCTGTAGCGGAGAAGTGCATGTAGTCCTTGTCGCCGCTCCAGTTACCACCCCACTCCCACCCGATCGCGGCGAAGGACTGAACCACGATGTCACCTTCGTGGACCATGCCTTCGAGGTGGCGGCTGCGCGGCGTGTAGGGCTCGGCCGCCCGGTTGCGTACGAATCCATCCGCGGTCACGTATGGGTTCTGCAAGGGGTTGAGGTCGATCGCCAGGCCGTACGCGTGCTGGGAGTAGTCGCTGGCGGGACCGAGCGCGGTCACCACCGGGCGACAGTTGAAGGACGCCGTGTTGCTGCGGTGGCTCGTGATGCGTCGGTGCTGGGCGAACGCCTTGGGGTGGAACGGCGTCGAGAGGCCGACGTGCTTGATCGGGAAGCGGGCGTCGAACAGCCGATGGAAGACCCACAGCACGTCATCGGCGACCGAGGCGTTCACCACCATCGGCCCGCGACGGATCACACCGTCGAACCCGTAGTAGTTGAAGTGCAGGAGCCGGAGATCGCCGAGCGGCACGGGGCATCCGGGCTTCCACGTCGTCCCGCGCATCGCCGCGCCGAGCGCGGCGGGAAGTGCGTCGATCTTGCCGTGGAACCCCGAGCGCTCGGCGGACACCTGGTCGGCGGGGCTCGCTCCCGGCGACGGCGTCGCGCTCGGTTCGGCGCGTGGCGCCGGCGTGACCGACCCGTCCGTCCGTGGACGTTCGGCGCCGGCCGACGACGTGCACGCTGGGAGGATCGTCGAGAGCACGAGCGCGAGGGCGAGGCCCTGCCACCTCACGGCAGGAACTGTTCCTCGATCACGACGACCTCTCCGTTCTCGATCGTCACCCAGTACGGCGAGAGGCTCCCCGCGTACCGGAAGCCGTCGATCTCCACGAGGTGCTTGTTGCCGAGCGCGGACGCGAACGCGGTCAGCTCCGCATCGGGTGCCGTCTCGCAGCACGCGTTCCAGTCGATCAGCAGCAGCTCCGTCGATGGATCGACGGGGACGTCCCGGATCGCCGGGTTGTCGTTCACGATATAGACGTCGTTGGGGACGGGGACCTCGTCTCCGCGCTGGGCGGCCTGCTGGTTCGCCTCTTCGCCGGTGTAGAAGCAGGCGAGGTCGAACGCCATCGTGCCCGAACCGGTGTCGACGGCCTCGATGAACCCGAAGTTCATGCCGTCCGCGAGGGTCGCCGGGGCCGAGGCGCCGGAGCAGCCAGGGTTCTCGTCGGTCGAACCCGTCGAACCCGTCGAACCCGTCGAACCCGTCGAACCGCTCGGCTCCGGTGAGGAACCCGTGGTCCCGGTCGGCGAGGGCGTGCCGGCGGTCTCGTGGGCCGGCCCCTCAGCCTGCTTCTGGTCGTCCCCGGCGAGCGCGATGGCGGCGATCGCGCCCGCCAGCACCACCGCCGCCACGAGCAGGGCGACGACGATCCACGTTCGGGGACCGCGCCCGTGCGGTGGCTCTCCGGGTGATCGCGGTGGCAACGGGACCGTCGGGTCGGGCGGCGGAGGGGGGGTCGGCGGGCGCGCGGGATCGTTCGACACGAGGGGTCTGTTCTATCACCGGGCCTCGCGATCGGTGGGGGTTCGAGCGTTCGATGACGTTCAAGCGATCGCTCGCGTCAACCGAGCTCGCGCTCGAGCGTCCAGGCGCCGTCGGGCTCGATCTTGGAGACCTCGATCGTCGTGCCGTCGAGCATCCGCAGGCGGTAGCGCGTCCGTCGCACGCCGTCGGTCTCCTCGAGCGAGCGCCGCTCGACCTCGACCGTCTCCTCGACCCCGCCCCACACGACCACGCGTGGCTCTTCCTCGGCCCGGGCACCCTCGTAGAAGCGCAGCGAGAGCTCGGGGATCCGGCCGATCCATCGCGGCAGCACCGGGCTCCACAGGATGAACACCACCCCCACAATCGCCACCGCCCCTGCCTCGCCGAACGCGTTCAGGAGCGGGATCGCGAGGAACGCCGCGACTACCCGGGACAGGTTGTAGGCGACGTCGTACACGGCGAACACCCGGCCCCGGTACCCGTCGGGGATCGCCTCCTGGACCATCGTGTCGACCGGGATCTTCTTCCACGCGAACGTCAGCCCGACGGCGAAGCTCGCGATCAGGACGCTCCACCCCGTGATGTACGTCGAGACGGCGATCAGCACTAGCCCGCCCGCGAGGAACGCGCGCGCGACGATCCGCTCCTTCGGGAGCCGCTCCTCGAGCTTGCCGACCGTGAGGATGCCGAGGAGAACCCCGAGGCCCCCCGCACCGATCAGGTTCGAGAACGACCCGACGCCCTCCTCGAACCGGTCGCGGAACACGAACAGCGACAGCACCAGCACGATACCCTGCCCGACCTGGTCGACCGTGATCGACGTGATCGGGCCGAGGGCTCGCGGCGTTCGTGTCAACCGGGTGATCCCGTCGCCGAACTCGCGGGCCACGCGCCGCAGCTCGTCCCGGACCGGCGCCTCGGGCACGTGGTGGGGGCGCAGCGGGCTCCGGATCCGCGTCGCCACGAGCGACGCGACCAGCCACTCGACCCCGGCGAGCACGATCACAGGCGTGTCGCCCACCAGGTCGGCCATCCACCCGCCGACGAAGACACCGAGGAGCAGGGCCACCGTCCCGCCCACCGTGGCCATCGAGTTCGCCATCAGCAGGTCCTCGGTCGGGACCAGGCGCGGAACCACCGCGACGGCCGTCGCCAGGTAGAAGCGGTTCACCGAGAGCACCCAGAGCGCGCCGCCGAAGAACAGCACCGGCGCGGCCTTCGGATCGAAGAGCACCAGCCACATCGGGGCCACGCGCAGCAGCGGCGCGATGACGAGGATCCTCCGGCGAGACCACCGGTCGATGAACACGCCGGTGAACGGGCCGAGGATCGAGAACGGCAGGGACACGACGAGCGTGGCGATCGCGAACCCGAGGATCGTGTTCTGCTGCTCCGGGTTGAACACGATGGAGGAGACGAGCGCCGCCTGGAACAGCCCGTCACCTGATTGCGTGATCAGCCGGATCGAGAACAGACGCCGGAAGTCGTCGCTGCGGAGGGCCTCGCGGGCGCGTTGCCTGGTCGACTTCACGCCGAGGATGGTAGGCGCCGGCGCTCCGGTCGGTCGCTACCTCCGCAGGTAGGGGACGATCGCACCGAAGTCTTCGTCGCCGAGCCCGGCTGCGATCGCCTCGTCGCACCGGGCCGCGGCCGTCTCGGCGACCGTGAGCCCGGTGCCCGCGCGTTCGGCCTCGTCGAACACGATCGCGAGATCCTTGCGCGCCAACGCGAGTCGGAAGTAGGAGGACCGGTCCTCGCCCTTGAGCCGCGGGCGCCAGCGTTCGATCAGGGAGGCGAGCGGTCCGGCTTCCAGGGCTTCGAGGACGCGGTCGGTCTGCAGGCCGGCACGATCGGTGAGCGCGAGCAGCTCGCCGAGCGCCACCAACGTCGCGATCGATGCCGCGTTGTTGACGAGCTTCAGCCAGGCGCCCGAACCCGATGGCCCCAGGTACAGCGTGGTCCCGAGGATCGAGAGAAGGTCGGCGTGCCGCTCGAACACCTCGCGTTCACCGCCGACGAGGATCACGAGGCGGCCGGTCTCGACCGACGGGACGCTGCCGAGCACGGGTGCGTCGAGCACCGCGACCGGCTCGAGCCGCTCGACGGCCGACGCGATCGCGGTCGGACCCACCGTCGACATCTCGATGAGGGTGGCCGTCTCCGGGATCGCAGACGCCGCGCCGTCGGGTCCGAACAGCACCTCCTCGAGCGCCGGCGGATCGGTGAGCATCGTGATCACGACCTCGGCGTCCCTAACGGCGTCGGCCGGCGTCTCGGCTAGGTGGGCGCCGGCCCCGCCGAGCTCCTCATCGCCGCCGGGCGTCCGGTTCCAGACGTGGAGCTCGTGACCGGCGTCCCGCAACCGGGCCGCGATCGCACGCCCCATCGCGCCGAGACCGAGGACCGCGATCGCGGTCACGCCGGCACCACCGCCACGAGGTCCACCTCGATCATCGCCTCGGGGACGACGAGCGCCACCACCTGGACGGCCGTGCTCGCCGGCGGCTCGGACGACAAGTACTCGCTGCGGACCTCGCGCATGCCGGCGAGGTCGTCGAGCGTAGTGAGGTAGGTCCCGATCTTGACGACGTCGCCGAACGCGGCGCCGTTCGCCTCGAGGATCGCGCGCAGGTTCTCGAACACCTGCCGGGTCTGGGCGCGCAGGTCGCCCGGCCCGACCAGGTTGCCGTCCAGATCGGCCGAGATCTGTCCGGAGATGTGGACCCAGATGGCGTCGGCCGTCTCGACCCGGACGGCCTGGGAATAGGTGCCCATCGGCGTCGCGACGGTGTCGGGGTTCGAGCGGGTGGCTCGCATGGTTGGCTCCTTCCTCGTCCCTCCGAGACAGGGTACGGAGGGGCAGAGGTGGAGGCACACGTCCGACACCCGAGGACGATCGACATCTCCCCACCCTCGACGACTGCCCTGGAGGATCCGGCGCTCGGTGCGCGATGATCCCCGAACTCAAAAGGGTGGCGGTGGTTGTGTCGGCCGATCGATCTGGCGGAACCCGAGCTTGCGGTAGAGATCGACGGCCGGCTCGTTCGCCTCGGTCACGAAGAGTTCCATCTCGGCGTGCCCGCCTCGAGAGCAACCGGTTCCGGTGGTGGCGATGATCAGGCTGCCGATCTCTCGCCGCTGCATGTCTGGATGGACGACCATTCACGCCCGACGGTTCGAACGCTCGGGGAGGGCAGCCGCTCGACAGCGGCCGCTGGGCGAGCCGCAGCCGCATCCGAAGCCGCGGATAGACCGTCAGCGGCGGATCCGGATCTCAGGCCTGCGCGGGCTCGATGTCGAAGAACGCCGTCCAGTCGGCGTCCTTGCTCGCGCCGTTCCCGAGGATGAACTGCTCGACCATCTCGCGGGCGGCGTCGTCGCTGAACTGCACCGGCGGCGACTTCATGAAGTAGGCGCTCGGGCCGATCAACGGGCCGGCCTGACCGCGGTCGAGCGCGAGCTTCGCGCACCGCAGCGCGTCGATCACGATGCCGGCCGAGTTCGGGCTGTCCCAGACCTCGAGCTTGAGCTCGACGTTCAACGGCACGTCCCCGAACGCCTGGCCCTCGAGCCGGATCTGCGCCCACTTGCGGTCCTCGAGCCACGGCACGTGGTCGCTCGGGCCGATGTGGATGTTCCGCTTGTCGAGCTTCTTGCGCATCTGCGACTGGACCGACTGCGTCTTGGAGACCTTCTTGGACGTCAGCCGCTCGCGCTCGAGCATGTTCATGAAGTCCATGTTGCCGCCGAAGTTCAGCTGGTAGGTCCGGTTGAGCTTGACGCCGCGGTCCTCGAACAGCTTCGTGAGCACCCGGTGGATGATCGTCGCGCCGACCTGGCTCTTGATGTCATCGCCCACGATCGGGACGCCGGCCTCGACGAACTTCTGCGCCCATTTCTTGTCGGAGGCGATGAAGACCGGCAGGCAGTTGACGAACGCGACGTGCGCGTCGAGCGCCGCCTGCGCGTAGTGCTTGGCGGCCTGCTCCGAGCCGACCGGGAGGTACGACACGACGACGTCGGCCTGCACGTCGCGGAGCGCCTTGGCGACGTCGACCGGGGGCAGCTCGGATTCGGCGATCGTCTCGCGGTAGTACCGGCCCAGGCCGTCGAACGTCGGCCCCCGCTGGACCACCACGCCCGTCGGAGGGACCTCCGCGAAGCGGATCGTGTTGTTGGGCTCGGACACGATGGCCTCCGCGACGTCCGTGCCGACCTTCTTCGCGTCGACGTCGAACGCCGCGACGATCTCGACGTCGTTGATGTGGTACCCGCCGAGATCGACGTGCATGAGGCCGGGCACGGTGTCGCTGGCATCGGCATCCTTGTAGTACTCGAGCCCCTGGACGAGAGACGACGCGCAGTTGCCCGTGCCGACGATCGCGAGTCGGACCTTGCTCATGTTGCGCGCTCCTTTCTGCGAAGCGACCGGCCGGCGCTCCGGCGCTTCGAGCCCCCTGACGTGGTCTCGGTGGCGCGGCGTTCGGCAGCGATGAGCCCGTTCAGCCACGCGATGTCTTGCTCGGTGCTCTCGCGGCCGTGCTGCATGAGGGACACCGTGTAGGTGTCGCCGCCCGTGGTCGCGAGCGAGGTCCGGATCGTCGAGAGCCGCTCCTCGAGGAAGGCACGCCTACGCTCGAGCAGCCGGATCCGCGTCTCCGGCGACAGGTACTTGAAGAACGCCAGACGGACGCGGAAGCGGTTGTCCTCGCCTGAGGACTCCGGTCCGGACTCCTCCAGCAGCTGACGGAAGAGCGTCTCACCTGGCTCGGTGATCCGGTAGACGTTCTTCCGGCGGCCGACCTCCTGCTTGTCGAAGATCTGCTCGACGGCGCCCTGGCGTTCCAGGCGTTTCAGCGACGGGTACAGCGAGCCGTACGACACGCGCCAGAACCCTCCGAGGGAGTCGGTGAGGCGCTTCGACAGCTGATATCCGTGCATGGACCGCTCCTTGAGCAGCCCGAGGATCGCGAGCTCGAGCATCCGGTTCCTTCCCTACCTTGGCCCTGCGCTGCGTCTCGATATATCGATTGAGTATATCGCTCCGATATATCTACCCGCTACGTCCCGGAAGCGTCAACCCGGACGACCGGGGCGGGATGGCGACCCGCGGCCAGGGCGAGCGCGGCGGCCCCCACGCCCGCGACGCCGCATCCGATCCACAGGACGTCGGGGTTGAAGGCATAGGTCACGGTCCCGATCGTGGGTCCGACGATGGCCCCGAACGCGAACATCACCCCGAGCGAGGCCTGGTACCGCCCCCGGGTGTGCTCGGGCGAGCGATCGGCGACGAACGCGCTCGAGACCGGCGACGAGATGATCTCGCCCAGCGTCCACACGAGGACCATCGCGGCGAGCGCCGGGATGGATCTGGCCACGATCAGCGAGGCGAACGCGAGACCGATCAGGAGCACGCCGAGCGCGATCATCCGCGTCCGCGACCTCGGCCCGGTCCACGAGGTGATCGGCAGTTCGAGCAGGACCACGATCACGCCGTTCAGCGCCTGCAGGCCCCCGTAGACCGAGGTCGAGTATCCGGCCTCCCGGATGTGCAGCGGGAACGTGGAGACGTTCTGCATGTAGATCGATGCGCCGATCAGGACCGAGGCGAGGAACAGGAGGAACCCGCGATCCGCGAGGATCGTGCGCGTCGCCCCGGGGAGGTGGCGCTCGGCCTCGCGCGACGTACGGGTGCCGTGCGGGAGGGCGATCAGCGAGATCACGCCGAACGCGGCCGAGGTGGCCGCGTCGCCGACGAACAGGTAGCTGAACGAGCGGTCGGCCAGCAGGCCGCCGAGCGTCAGCCCGAACGCCCAGCCGACGTTGATCGCGAGACGGAACACCGCGAAGGCGGTGACCCGTTGCTCGCTCGGGACCAGGTCGGCGATCAGGGCCGAGGCCGCCGGGCGATGCATCTCGGCCACCAGCGCGAGCAGGAGCATCAGGGCGTAGATCACGGCCAGGCTCGACGCTTGCCACAGCGCGAGCGTGATCGCGGACGCCCCGAGCATCGAGAACCCGATCGCGTTGCGGCGGCCGATCCGGTCGGCGAGCCAGCCGCCGAGGAACTGGGCAGCCACACCACCGACCCCGTACATCGCGAGGGCCAGCCCCGCCTGCGGGACGGTGAAGCCCCGCTGGGTCAGGTACAGGGTGATGAACGGCATCACGAACGTGCCGAGACGGTTCACGAACGTCCCGCCGAACAACACCCAGGCGGCGGGCGGCAGGGAGCGCAGGTTCTGTCGGAGGCCGGGGTGCCTCGCGCGGTCGCTCATCGGAGCGACAGCGTAGGACGCGGCCCGTGGAACCGGCGCCGGCGACGCGCCCGCCTGAGCTAGGGGCGCGTGTAGCGGGTCACGTAGGAGGGGGGCTCGATCCCTTCCGGCAGTGACGGGTCGGGCTCGGGTTCTCCCGGCACCGTGGCGAGCGGAAGCACACCCGCCCAGACCGGCAGCGACAGGTCCTCCTCATCGTCCTTCGGCGGGCCGGTGCGGACCTTCGCCGACGCCTCCTCGATCGGGATCGCGAGGATCGTCGTCTGGTCGAGCTCCCGCTGGTTCGGCAGGCGGGCGTCCGTCGCGCGGCCGCGGACCACGTGCTCGACCAGCGCCCGCTGCGCTTCGAACTTCTCGGCGGGATCGGTGACCTCGCGCGCGCGCCCGTAGATCACCACCGAGCGGTAGTTCATCGAGTGATGGAACGCGCTCCGTGCCAGGACGATCCCGTCGAGGAGCGTGACCTCCGCGGCCACCGGCGCCCCGCCTTTGGTCGAGCGGAGCGTCCGGCTGGCGTTCGAACCGTGGACGTAGAGGGTGTCGGCCACCCGCGCGTGGATCGTCGGGATCACGCGGGGTTCGCCGTCCTTCACGTAGGCGAGGTGACAGATGAGGGCCTCGTCCACGATCGCGTCGATCTGCTCGCGGTCGTAGACGCCGCGTTCGGGGAGCCGCCGGACGCGCGTGCGCTCGGAGGGCGGCTCCGCGCGGGATCGTGACGCGCGTTCGTCGGTGCGCTCCGCCATGCGGGAATGCTACCGGCCGCCGGTCACGTCATCAGGTCAGCAGCTGCTCCATCTCGTGGACCACGCGGTCGGGGCCTCGATCGAACCCGATCCGGGCCATCCGGCCGATGGTCGCCTGCTCCGCGTCCAGATGCTCCTCCACGATCACCTCGGGGATCCTGAACGCCACACCGCACGGGGCGAAGGGCCCGTGCTCACCGTCGGCCCGGTAGACGATCGCCGCGAGCGGGCGCTCGGCCAGCGGACACGGCCGACCGCGGAAGACGGGGCACGGCCGGTTCGCCGGCCCGCCGCACCGGTCGACCTCGTACCCGGCACGCTCGACCGCGTCCTCCAGCCGACCGACCTGGGCCGATCGCTGCCCGACGACCAGGATGCGCGGCACGCGCTGGACCTGCCATGCAGCGACCGCGATCAGCACCACGAGCAGTCCGCCGGCGATCAGGACGACCGGCAAGGTGGCGTCGCCCGCCCAGAGCAGCACCCCCGCGAACAGAACGAACGTGCCCGAATACAGGACCAGCTCGCTCCTCACGCTCATCGTCCTCGCCTCTTCCCGCCCCGAGCGTGCGCCGAAGCGCTCTCCGCGGATACGGACGAACGGACCGTCGTAGGACGGTCCTTCGGGTCGGCCCGGCGAGGCTGCGCAGGGCTATCCGCCGAGGGGCCCGGCGGAGGAGCCGCCGTCGCCCCCCTGCTGCAGGAACCGTTCGATCTCGCTCACGAGCTCGTCGCCCGTCGGCATCTCCTGGTTGTCCACGACCGACTCGAGGCGTTCGACGTAGGTGCGCGAGTCGTCGTCGGCCTGGACGATCTGGTCCAGCCGCTGGCGCTGCGCCATCGCCTCGTCGGGGAGCCCGTCGAGGGGCACCTCGACGCCGAGGTGCCGTCCGAGGTGCTCGAGGATCGCGATCGCGGCCGCCGCGTAGGGTCCGCCCACGTAGTGCGGCACCTGCGCGTAGAAGCCGACCGTCGGGACGCCGTCGTCCGCGATGGTCTTCTCCAGCGTCGACAACGCGGCGGACGGGACCCGGAGCAACCCGGCCGGCCCCACCTGCTCGTCATCGTGCAGGAGCCCATCGCCCGAGGCGGTGGCCAGGACCGGCACCGGCCGCGTGTGGGGGACCGCGGTCGGGATCGCGCCGAGGCTCACCCACTGGGTCACGCCGAGGCGCCGGACGATCTCCCGGACGTCCCGCCCGAGTTCCTGCCAGCGGAAATCCGGCTCGGCACCCGCGAGCACGAGCACGTCGCGTGCGCCGATCCGCGTCCGACGCATCGTCAGCTCGGGCCACGTGAGCTCGCTCAGCCGGCCGTCGACGACGTCGAGCACCGGCCTGCGCGAGCGGAAGTCGAACAACAGGTCGGCGTCGAACGTCGCGATCGGCGTCGACCCGTGGGCCACCCGCTCGGCCGCCGCGGTCGAGGCGCCCGCCGCGTCGATCCACCCGTCCAGGGCGGCGACGATCGCCGGCTCGACGAGCGCCTCATCCGGCTCGGTCAGCAGGTACAGCGGCACGGACCGAGGATAGCCCCCGCTACGGTTGGAGCATCTGGGCCAGCGCGGCCAGCCGCTCTTTCCAGAACGCCCGGAGCCCGTTTGCCCTCTCGAGCCGGCGGCGTGGCCGCCCGGGCGCGGGTTCGGCGTGAGGCACGCCGTGTGTCCGAGTAGAGGACCCGTCAGGGACGGACCCGCAAGCCCTCGAGCCCCCGGATGATGTAGTTCGGCTTCCAGCGAGGCTCCTCGACGAGCTCGAGGTTCGGGAAGCGATCCATCAGCGTCGCGAACGAGACCTGCAGCTCCTGGCGGCCGAGCGGCGCGCCGAGGCAGAAGTGGATCCCCGCCCCGAACGTCAGGTGCGGATTCGGCTCACGGGTGAGGTCGAGCTCGTCGGGCCGGTCGAAGACCGACGGGTCGCGGTTGGCCGAACCGAACAGCAGGCCGAGCTCCGCGCCCATGGGGATCAGGGCGCCGTGGATCTCGAAGGGTTCGAGCACCCACCGCTCGAACATCTGCAGCGGGGTGTCGAACCGCAGGAGCTCCTCGATCGCGGCCGGCAGGAGCGAGCGATCGGCGCGGAGCTGTCGTAGGGCGTCCGGGTATCGGAACAGCGACCACCAGCCGAGCAGCGTCGAGTTGACCGTGGCCTCGTGGCCCGCGTTCAGCAGCAGCACACAGGTCCCGACCAGCTCGTCCTCGGTGAGCTTCTCCCCCTCGTCGACGACGAGCGCGAGCTGCGAGATCAGGTCGTCACCGGGATCGCGTTGGCGCTCGTGCGCGAGCTCCCGCAGGTACGCCGAGAACTCGTCGCTGGCGCGCACGGCGTCGCGCTGCATCTCGGTCGTGGGGTTCAGCTCGTACATCTTGCAGATGTCGGCGGACCACGGTCGCAGGTGGTGACGGTCGGCCTCGGGCACCCCCAGCATCTCGGCGATCACCGTGACCGGGAGAGGTTCGGCGACCTGCATGAGGTCGAACTCGCCTGCGCCGGCGATCTGGTCGACGAGGTCGTCCATGATCGCCTGCACGCGGGGCCGCAGGTTCTCGACGAAGCGGGGCGTGAACGCCTTGGAGACGAGCCGTCGGACCCTGGTGTGGTTCGGCGGTTCCATGTCGAGGATGCCGGCGTTGATCAGGTCCCAGAACGGCGCGTGCCAATCCGGCGGATCGGCATGACGCATCTCCGCATGCGTGGCGACGTGTCGATAGGTCCGTCCGAACCGGCGGTCGCGCAGGAGCGAGTTCACGTCCTCGTACCGCGAGATCAACCAGTGGTCGGTCGCCTCGTCGAAGCGGACGGGTGACTGCGCCCGGAGCTCGGCGTAGACGGGATAGGGATCGGCGATGAACCCGGGGTCCGTCGGGGCGAAGTCCATCCGCCCGACTGTAGCGCGGGCCTCGGCGTCGGAGCGCGGGGCGGCTCGGGGCACCGATCGGGGATGCGGAGTCAAGCGAGGGCGAAGGCTCCGTAGCCCACGACCCGCTCGGGGCCGCCACCGGTGTCGGCGGACGTCCGCAGATCCAGGCTGCGCACCTCGAGCTCGCGCCTGCGGGCGAGCTCGGCCAGCCCCCGGAGCGCGTAGATCCCGCATGCCGCCCGGTCGCCGATCGCGTCGGGGTCCCGAGCCACCACGGCGTCCGCGGTCGCTCGGTCCATGCGCTCCGCCGTCGCCCGATCCAGGTAGTGGCTCAGGTCGGTGCTCACGACGATCAGATCGGCGGCTTCCCACAGCCGCTCGAGCAGGTCGGCCACTTGGGTCGGTGTCGCGATCCCGACGGCGACCGGCACGACGGCGAACCCGGGACCGAGGATGCGCTGGAGGAACGGCAGCTGGACCTCCAGTGCGTGCTCGGGCTCGTGCGGGCGATCGTCGAGCTGTGTGCCGCCCTCGATCGTGATGTCGCGGAGGTCCGGGTCGATCGCGACGTCGCCGAGCGGCGTCGCCCACAGGTCGGCCGCGGGGACGGCGGATCCGCGTAGCGCGACGAAGTGGGCGGGACCGACGAGGGCGACGCTCCGCACGTCGCGTCGGACGAGCGCGTACGCGGTCGCAGCGACTGGCCCGGAGTAGACGTAGCCGGCGTGCGGGACGACCAGGGCCTTGGGCGTCGGACCCCCGCCGGACGATGCGTCGGCGAGCAGTTCGTCGACGGTCGCGGCCAGGGTCGCCGGTGCCGCCGGGTAGAACGAGCCGGCCGCGATCGCCCTTCGGATCACGCCGCTCCGAGCCTGACCGGCAACCTCCTCGCGCCCCATCGCCCTCGCTCCGCCTCGAACACCCCCGCGCATCGTTCGCCGCAGTTCGGACAGGCGCCCTCGTGGAGGTCCCAGGTCCCCGGCTCGTACCAGTCCCGTCCGATCAGCAGGTGGCCACATGCGTGGCACCGGGTGCTCTGCCCTTCCATGTCGTGCACGTTCCCCGTGTACGCGTACCGCACCCCGTTGCCGAGCGCGATCCGCCGGGCGCGCCCGAGCGTCTCCGGCGGCGTCGGCGGCCGGTCGAGCATCTTCCAGTCCGGGTGGAACGCCGTGAAGTGCATGGGCACGTCGGGGCCGAGACGCTCGACCACCCACCGCGTCATCGCGTCGAGCTCGCCGTCCGAGTCGTTGAGGTCGGGGATCAGGAGGTTCGTGATCTCGAACCACACGTCGGTCTCGTGCTTCAGGTACTGGAGCGTATCGAGGACCGGACCGAGACGCCCCGCACACGTGCGACGGTAGAAGTCGTCCGTGAAGGCCTTCAGGTCGACGTTCGCCGCGTCCATGTGCCGGTAGAGGTCCCGTCGTGGCCCGTCGTTCATGTACCCGGCGGTGACGGCGACCGCCCTGATGCCGCGCTCGTGGCAGGCGTCGGCCACGTCGATCGCGTACTCCAGGAAGATGACCGGATCGTTGTACGTGAACGCCACGCTCCTGCACCCGAGCCGCAGGGCCGCATCGGCGATCGTCTCCGGGGAGGCGGCGTCGGCGAGCGTGTCGATCTCGCGGGACTTCGAGATGTCCCAGTTCTGGCAGAAGCGGCAGGCCAGGTTGCACCCCGCCGTTCCGAACGACAGGACCGCCGTTCCCGGCAAGAAGTGGTTCAGGGGCTTCTTCTCGATCGGGTCGACGCAGAAGCCGCTCGACCGTCCGTAGGTGGTGAGCACGATCCGGTCGCCCTCTCGCGCCCGAACGAAGCACAGACCCTGCTGTCCTTCATGGAGGGAGCAGGCGCGAGGGCACACGTCGCAACGGACCCGCCCGTCGGGCAGGGAGGTCCAATACGTCGTCGAGTGGTACACCGTCACACCGCCATCATGCACCGGCCGACCATGCGGAGCGGGTGTCGCCTCCGTGGGACTACGCCGAGGCGCTGGTCGCCAGGCGGTCGGGATCGGTGCGGCTCCACTCGTCGGCGTGGCGCCTCTGCCGGAAGACCGCGTAGGCGCCGCCGCCGAGCGCGAGCAGGAACAGCATCCAGCGACCCTTGTGGGACTTCTTCCGGCCCTCCCCGTTCTCCTTCCCGTCTTCGGGCCCGTCTTCGGGCAACCGCTCCTCGAGCATGTCGAGGATCCGGTGATGCTCCAGACGCGAGTCCTCGAACTCGTCCCGGAGCATCTGGTTCTCGAGGCGCAGGCGCTCGGCCTCGTGGCTCGCGCGGTCGAGGCGCTTCTCGAGCATCCGGTCCTTCATCCGGTGACCCACCGCCTCCGCCCGGTGCCGCGCGGCGGTGCCGTACCCCCTCATCGTGCCGGTCATGGCCATGATGACCTCCCGTGGTCGGTGGCAACCGATACCTACCCACGTCTGTCTGCCTCAAGCCTCGGGGCGCGAGACGAGCCGCGGCAGGGCCGAAGGTCCGGGATGGTTTCGGGCGAGTGGGACCCGCCCCGTCATCCCGACCGGTCAGCCGGACGGATGTTCTGGTTCGAGCGGAACAGGTTCGTGGGGTCGTAGCTGGCCTTCAGGCCGGCCAGCCGCCGGTACTTCTCGTCCCCGTACGCAGACCTGACCCGGTCCTGCCCCTCGTCGCCGAGGAAGTTGACGTACACGCCGCGCGCCATCGGCTCGAGCGTCTCGAACAGCGACCGGGTCCACGCGACCTGCTCGGGACCGCGTTCCGCCTCCTCGGGCAGCCACACGCCGTTGACGTTGACGGCGAAGCCCGGCCCTCGCCCGCCGTACGCGGTGTCCATCTCACCGATCCTCGACATCGCGCCGCCGAGCTGGAACACGACGGTGTATGAACGCGGCGACGTGATGCGCTCGGTGTGCTCGCGGATCGCGTCGACCGCCGGATCCGAGAGCTCGTCGAGCTCGACCGACTTCCAGTAGTAGTGCCATCCCGGCACCACCGACAGGTCGAACATGGTCTGGTGCTCGACGAAGGGTTTGGGTTCGCACAGGTCCAGGACCGGCCCGAGCGCGCGGATCGGGGCGACGACCTGGTTGCCGACGTCGATCGGTCCGCACCAGCAGGCCACGACCAACACGACCGGGACCCCGTGCAGGGGTTCGGGGATCCACGGCGCCGCCGGCGCCCGGCGGACGTTCACGATCGTGGTGAGCTCCTCGGGCGCGTCCGCCGCCCAGGCCCGGTAGGCGTCCATGACCTCCGTCGTCCGTTCGAGCGGGAACACGATCGGGCCGGCCAGCACCGTCGGCCCCACGGGGTGGGCTCGGAACCGGAAGGAGGTGACGACGCCGAAGTTGCCGCCGCCGCCGCGGAGCCCCCACAGCAGGTCGGGATGGTCGTCCTCGCTCGCCGTCAGGCTCTCCCCGTCGGCCGTCACGACGTCGGCGGCGACGAGGTTGTCGACCGAGAGACCGTGCTTGCGCGTCAGCCACCCGATGCCGCCGCCGAGCGTGAGACCGGCGACGCCGGTGTGGGTGACGACGCCCGCGGGAACGGCGAGCCCGACCGCCTGCGTTGAGGCGTCCATCTCGCCCAGGGTGACGCCCGCCGCCACCCGGACGGTCCCGTCGTCCGGATCGACCCGGACCCCCTTCATGGCCGAAAGGTCGATCACGAGCCCTTCGTCGCAGAGCGCGAGCCCGGCGACGCCGTGGCCGCCGCTCCGCACCGACGTCCGCAGATCGTGTTCGCGCGCGAGGCGGACCGCGCTCGCGACGTCCGACGGATCCGCGCAGCGGGCGATCAGACCCGGCCGACGGTCGATCGCCCCGTTCCAGATCGCGCGCGCGTCGTCGTAGCCCTCGTCGGCAGGGCCGATCAGCCGACCGCGGAACCCGTCGCGGAACCCCTGGAGGGCCCCTGCAGGAACGGAGTCGACGGCGGCATCGTGGTTCCCCATGGCCACAGATGGTGACGCGGGCGGGGCGTTTCCGTCCAGCGCGATCAGGGCGTCGGCTTCGTGACCATGAGGAAGACGATCGCGACGACATCGACCGCCAGCAGGATGCCGACCGTCGTCCCACGGGTCGACAGCGCTCGGAACTCCGCCGAGTCCGGACCGGCCGAGGCGAGCACGGTGATCTGCCTGCGGAGGGTCGGCGTGTAGACGAACAGACCGAGCAGGACGAGCACCGCGTACAGGACGAGCGCCGTCACGAGCCAGAACTGCGTGAGGTCGAGGTCACCCACCCACACCATCGACAGGCCCGTCACGAGCAGGAGGACGTATGCGGGGTTCGCGAATCGGTCGTCGAGGAACTTCACCCCGCGGAGCGTGAAGGCCTCGTGGTCCCGGTCCTTGGCAGCGCGGGCCAGCCAGATCCCGTACGAGGCGTTGAACCCCACGGCGACGATCGCCAGGAGCACGTGGAGGAACTTGAGGAACTCGTACGTGGTGATCTCGAGCATCGCGCGGTTGTCGTCCAGGTCGCTCCATCGTCCTCGCATCGCCGATGTTCGCGCAAGGTTGCGTGCGAGACTTCGGTTCGTGGACGAGGGACTCCCGGTCGGCGAACCCGTGGACGCAACCCCGGCGCGCCCGCCCGCGCGCCGCCCCCTCGAGGGGCGATACGTCACCGTCCGTCCGCTCGACCCGACGGCCGACGTCGGCCCGCTATGGGACGCGTCGCACGACGGGACCGCCGAGGCGTCCCGCCTGTGGACCTACATGTACGAGCCGTTCGTCGACCGCGCGGCGATGGGTGGGTGGCTCGACGGATGCGCGCGTTCGGACGACCCGCTGTTCCTGACCGTCGTCTCCCATCGGGCCGGCCCCGTCGGGATGGCGGCCTTCCTCAACATCGAGACGGGGCACCGGCGGATCGAGATCGGCCACATCTGGTACGCCCCGTCGGCCCAGCGGACCGAGGCGAACACCGAGACGGCCCACCTGATGATGCGCGAGGCGTTCGACCAGCTCGGCTACCGCCGGGTCGAGTGGAAGTGCGACGCGCTGAACCAGCGCTCGCGCGCCGCAGCGCTCCGGCTCGGCTTCACGTTCGAGGGGGTGTTCCGCAAGCACATGATCGTCCGGGGTCGGAGCCGCGACAGCGCCTGGTTCTCGCTGCTCGACGACGAGTGGCCGGTCGCCAGGCAGGCGCTCGAGCGCTGGCTCGCATCCGATCCGGCCGGCCGGCCGTCGCTCGCGACGCTCCGAGTCGGGGTGCCCTAGGCGTACGCGGGCTCGTTGCCCGCGCGCCACTTGATGCCGCACCCGATGCTCGCGCGTTGCTCCCTGGCGACGGGGGAGCCCGACAGGACGGCGTCGATCGCGGCGCGCAGGTCCTCGCCGGTGACCGGCAGGCCGTTGCTCGGGCGGCTGGCGTCGAGCTGACCGCGGTAGACGAGCGCGCGATCCGCGTCGAACAGGAAGAAGTCGGGTGTGCAGGCCGCCGTGTACGCCTTCGCGACCTCCTGCGTCTGGTCGAACAGGTAGGGGAAGACGTAACCCGCTTCCCGCGCCTCCTCCGCGAGACCTTCCGGTGCGTCTTCGGGATAGGCCGCGGGGTCGTTCGCGCTGATGGCCACGATCGCGAGCTCCGAGTCGTCGAAGTCGCGGCCGACACGCGCGAGCTCCGCGCGCACATGCTTCACGTACGGGCAGTGCCGGCAGATGAACATCACGAGCAGGCCCGCCTTGTCCGCGTGGTCGGCCAGGGTCACGATCCTGCCCGTCGTCACGTCGGGCAGCTCGAACCACGGAGCCTTGGTCCCGAGCGGGAGCATCGTCGAAGGAACGGCCACGGCGTCATTCTCCCAGTGAACGCGGCTCGGTGGCTAGGCCGACGCGGTCCGGTCCACGCGGACCTCGTACGTGGGCACCGGCGACGGCTTGCCCTTCAGGTCGAGCTCGCCGAACGGCTCGGCCGCGATCTCGTCTCGGACGGCCTCGTACGTGGCCCGGCCGATCAGGATCGCTCCCGGACGCGCCGCCGCCTGGAGCCGGGCGGCGACGTTGGTGGTGTCGCCGATCGCAGTGAAGCTCCGGTGCGCGCCCGTGCCGACGTTGCCGAGCGCGGCCGGTCCCGAGTTCACGCCGATCCGGAACCGGGGCCATTCGGGGTGCCCGTCGGAAGCCTCGGACAAGGCGAGCTGCATCGATCGCGCCGCGCGGACGGCACGGAGGGCGTGGTCGGGCTGATCCTCCAGCGCGTTGAACACGACCAGGATCGCGTCGCCGGCGAACCGTTCGATCAGGCCGCCCTCGCGCTCGGTCACGATCGGGACCGCGGTCGCCCAGTACGAGTTGAGCATCTGGACGACCTCCATCGGCGACCGTTCGTCGGAGAAGCCGGTGAAGCCCGCGAGGTCGGCGAACAGCACCGTCACCTCCGCCTCGCGGCCGCCGAGCTCGGCGAGCGACGGTTCCTGCTCGAGCCGGTCGGCGAGGGCCGGGCCGACGTACGGGCGGAACAGCTCGTCGACCCGGGCCATCTCCCGCGCCGCGCGTTCGAGGAGCACGACCTCCTCGGTGCCGAACCCCTCGCGCCGGAGCCGTTCGAGGACCGGGGCCAGCGGTTCCTGCGACCGCACCGAGGGCATGAGCTGCGCGATCGCGTTGGACGAACGCCGGTCGATGCGCTCGAGCGTCTGCTCTAGGTAGAGGCTGCCGAACGCCGCCGTCACCGAGCCCTCGCGACGGTATTCGCTTCTGACCGACAGGGTCACGATGGCGAAGGCCACGGCCATCAGCGCGTGCCACTCCCACCAGGAGGCGTGCCAGCTCCGCGCGAACGCCACGGCGACCAGGGCCTCGGCGAGCAGGACGAAGGCGACGGCGACCGAGAGCGGGAGCGTTCGTCGCCGGCGCCGGTAGATACGCAGGTACCGCCACGCCGCGAACGCGTACAGCGCGGTGCCGACGGGGGCGAGGATACGGAACGCGAGCGGGGCCTCCTCCTCGAGCGGGCGGTCGAGGAGATCGATCCCGGCGAGGGACGCGACCGCCCAGACGATCAGCAGCAGCGCGAGCGCTCCGCGCATCAGCGTTCGCCGCCGAAGGAGCGCGGTCGCCCGCGCCCGGCCGAGCTCGAGCGCCGAGGCCGCGGCGAACACCGACGCGAGGAGCAGGCCGATCGGCGTCGCGATCGCGAACCCGGAGTTCGGGTGGTCGAGCAGCACCCCCGGTGTCGCGAGCGCGTGCAAGGCGAGGAACCCCGAGCTGGTGATGAGCGCGAGCGAGACCAGGAACAGACGCGCGTCCGACCGGCGATGCGCCGCCTCGCTCGCGACCAGAGCTAGAGCGACATTGATCAGCGCGACGGCCAGCACGAGCAGGAAGTGCGACGGATGGTGCTCCCACACGATGTCGAAGTCAGGGACGGCGAGGAGCAGGCCGAGCCCCGCGAGCGGCAGGGCCAGCAACAGGACGAGGAGCCAGACCCTCGGGCGGTCCTGCACGTCCCCTCCGTGGATCGACGAGGTGGTCTTCGCGTTCGGCGCGGCCGGCGGGACGCGCGGACCGGTCCGGGCGCACGCCCGGCCTCGGATAGTAGGCTATGGGTCTCGGGCGCCGCCCGGGGATCCTGGACGAGCGAATCGAACGGGCCTGGCCTGCGGACCGACTCGCCCCTCGCCGACGGATCGAAACGGTCACCGGATGACGGAGGCGAGATGGCACGAGGGAGCAGCGACGTCCTGTTGGGAACCCCCGAGCGCGGGAAGCGTTCCGTCGCGCGCGAGGAGAAGGGGCGGCGTTGCGCCGCACTCGGGTGCGGAACGGTGCTCTCCACGTACAACCGGTCGGCGACGTGCTTCGTGCATACCTCCCCGACACGGCGGCCGCCGCTCGAGGGTTCCTGACGGCGACCCAGCCGCAAGGAGGAACGGATGCCCGATAGCGTCGGCAAGCGGAAGCGCCGGGACGTGACCGCGCGCAAGCACGCCGCCCGCGAAGAGCGGCGGGTCGCCCGCGCGAGTCGGAAGAAGGATCGCGAGGCCGGCCTCATCGAGCCGGGCCCGCCGATCGGGCCCGCCGAACAGAGCGAGTGGCTCGTGGTCGAGCCGGAAGCCGACGGCGAGACCGAGGGCTCGGAGGCCAAGGGTGAGGTCGAGGCCTGAGCGCCATCTGAGGTCCCCTCGGAACGTCCCCACCGGGAAACGCAGAGGACCCGACGCAAGCGCCGGGTCCTCGTCGCGTTCGAACGAACCTAGACGGCGCGGACGTTCGCGGCCTGCGGGCCCTTCTGGCCCTGGGTCACGTCGTACTCCACCTTCTGGTTCTCCTCCAGGTTGCGGAAACCCTCACCGGCGATCGCGCTGAAATGCACGAACACGTCGGCGGTACCGTCGTCCGGAGTGATGAATCCGAAGCCCTTCTCGGGGCTGAACCACTTCACGGTTCCGATTGCCACGTGCGATCCCTCCTTCCTTTCGCCGTCCGGGCCTGGTTGCTGCCCTTCACGGCGCCGGCCGTAGCAGCCGGGTGAGGGAACTGCTCGTAGCTGTAAAACCGCGATCGTTGCCCTCGGGACAACGGTACCATTTCGCCTGCTGCCGGGGACCGATGGACGTGCGCGAGTAGCCCGAGCCGAGGCACGGCGTGCCTGGATCGGTCGGTGCGATCGCGCGGGACTGGGTACGGGACATCTGAGGCAGATCGACGGGATCGGGGGTTTCGACATGCGCCAGGTCCGTGCACGGACGACCCGGAGGGTGCTCTTCGGCGCGCTCTTGACCTTGCTGTTCGCCGGCACCGTGTTGGCGACGTCGGCGGTCGCGCAGGACGAGGGTGCGCAGCCCGGCGCCGACGACCAGATCGTGCTGACGGGCGAACTGGTCGTGCCGCAAGACGAGACGGTGGCGACCGCCTTGATCTTCAACGGCGACGCCAACATCGAAGGCACCGTGACCGAGAGCGTGGTGGTCTTCAACGGGGACGTCGACATCTCCGGGACCGTCGGCGATGACGTCGTGGCCTTCAACGGCCACGTCGTCGTCCGCTCCGGGGCCGAGGTCGCGGGCGATGTCGTGAGTCGACAGAGCGCCCAGATCGAAGACGGCGCCACCATCGGGGGAGACGTCAAGGGCGTCTCCGGACGGTTCGACTTGAAAGGGCTCGGGTTCGTCGGCCGTCTGGCGTGGTGGATCGGCTACTCGGTATCCACCCTCGTCCTCGGGCTCGCGCTCCTGCTGTTCGCGCCCGGCCTGGACGGTGGCCTCGACGAGGCCTTCCGCCGCCGGACCGGCGCGTCGTTCGGTTTCGGCGCTGCGATCTTCTTCCTGCTCCCGATCGTGGCCGTGCTGTTGCTCGTCGTCGTGGTGGCGATCCCGCTCGGCCTGTTCCTGCTGCTCGCGCTGGCCCTGCTCTACACGGTCGGCTACGTGGCGGGCGCGCACGTCCTCGGCCGGCAGTTGGTCAAGCCGCCGAGCTCGCGGATGTCGGCCTTCCTCCTCGGCTGGGGGATCCTCCGAGGGCTCGCGCTGATCCCCTTCGCGGGCGGCCTCGTCTGGACGGTGGCATCGATCGCCGGGATGGGTGCGCTCATGATCGCGGCTCGCTCGACGTCGGCGGCTCGACCGGCGTCGGTCGCGGCCGCGCCGGTGCCGCCGCCGCCCGCGCCCCCGTCGGTGACCTGACGCGCCGGTCGGGGCCTCTCGGGTTCAGGCGATCCGGTCGGGCGAGCGATCGGGGGGTCGCGACTCCGCGAGCCGGTGCGCGAGCACGCGCATCACGCCGATCCCGATGTCGGGGCGATCGTGGATCATGCTCTCGAACTCCCGGCGGCCGATGCGGATCGCGTAGACCTCCCCGTCGGCCACGAGCGAGGCGATCCGCGGTTCGCGGGTGATCAGGGACATCTCGCCCACGACCTCGCCCCGGCCCCTCCGCGCGATCTCGGCACCCTCGGTCTCCACCCGAACCGTGCCGCTCGCGACGATGAGCAGCTCGTCGCCCAGCTCTCCTTCGGACGCGAGGAGCTCGCCGTCCGCGAAGGACCGTTCCTGCGCCACCTCGGCGATCGCGTTCAGGTCCGCGGGTGCGAGTTCATCGAACAACGGCACGCGCCGCAGGAACAGGACGCGCTCGATCGCGGGCATCGACGTCCGTGTCCGAGCCATGGAGTCTCCTTCTCCTCCTCCGCGCGCCGCCCGCACGGCCGCCGCACACGCCGCGATGAACGCATCATCGTCCTCCAGGGTCCGCTCCAGCCAATCGTCCGGCCCGCCGTCCGCCGGCGCGCCGGTCGCGCGCTCGGACGGCTCCCACAGGGCAAGGATCGGGCCCGCGAGCGTCCCGTCGGTCGTGGCCTCGAGGGTCTCGAGGGCGTTCGCGACCTGACCCGGGTCGTTCGCGTCCAGGCTCTCGATCGCCGAACGCACCGCGCCCGCATCGGCCGAGATCAGCGAGAGGGCTCGCAGCGCCGAGCGCCCGCCCGCCCGCGCCCTCTCGCGGAGCGCGTCCTTCAGGAGCCCCGCGGCGGCTCCGTCGGAGGGGACGGCAGCGGCGAGCCAGTCGTCGCGCGAGGCCTCGGCGGCGCGCTGCTCCACGAACCGTCGAACGCCGGCCTCTCGCCCCGCCACGTCCAATCTGGACAGGGCTTGCAGGGCGGCGTCCCGGGCCGCGGGGCGATCGAGCGCCGCCAGCACGTCGTCCACCGAACGTTGGCCGACCCTCGCGACGGCCCGCGCGGCCGCCTCGCGCACCCGCGGGCTCGGGTCCTCGAACAGGCGGATGGCCGGCCCGAGGGCCTCGCCCGGTTCGACGATGGCGAAGGTCGCCACCGCCGCGGCCCGGACGCCCGGGTCCTCGTCGCCGAGTGCGGGCGACGCGAGCGGAGCGGCCACGTCGGTGGGAGCATCGGCGAGGCGGCGGATCACCGTCCCTCGAACGGCCGGGTCGGGGTCCCGAACGAGCTCCGCCAGCCTGCGCGCGGCGACGGCGCCGTTCGGTCCGCCGGTGGCGGCGATGGCGGCCGAGGCGGCCACGGAGGGATCGGGATCGTCCATCAGAGGTCCGACCACCTCGAGCCGCCCGCCCGGTCCCAGACGGGACGCGAGCGCCACCACGGCCAGGGCGCGAACGGTCGCATCATCGTCGCGCAGGGCCCGTTCGAGGCGGGCGATGGCACGTTCGTCATCTGCCTCGGACAGCAACTGCACGGCGAGCCGTCGAACCGACGGTTGCTCGTCGTCCGCGGCGTCGAGGAGGCTGTGCAGCGCCTGCGCGTCGGGCTCGAACGCGAACGGAACCCCGGCCACCGCGACGTCGGGGAAGACCTCCGGCCGTCCCTCGCGGAGCGCGTCGACGAGCGCGGCCGCGTACGAGGCGCGCACGCGCCAGGTGACGAACGCGGCGATGGCGGCGGTCGCCAGGCCGATCCCCGCGAACTGACGCGGCGACAGCACCTCCTGACCGACGAGGGCGATCACGCCGGCGATCGCCGTGCCGGCCTGTGCCGGCCCGCCGCCCAGGAACGTCCGGACCTGGTCGCGCCTGGCATCGGGGATCACGTTCGTGAGCGTCTCCCACGCCGGCGAGGCGACCCCCTGCAGCCAGACGCCGTCGACGAACCGCAGGACGACGAGCGTCACGAAGCCGGAGCTGGCGAGCAAGATCCCGAACGACCCGACGTACAGCAGGGGGAGCACCAGCATCATCGTGGCGATGCCGAACCGGCCGAAGAGCCGGTTGGTGACGAGCACCGACACGAGGAACGCCGCCCCCGTCATCGCCGCCCAGAACAGCCCGAAGAACCCCGCGAGCTCGCCCGCGTCGGGGAACCGTTCGGTGGCGGCCGTGGCCCAGGGCAGGTATAGCGAGAAGAACAGGACCGAGAACAGGACGGCGGCCAGCGTCATCCACACGAGCAGCCTCGACCGGATGACGTAGCCGAACGCGACGCTCAGGTCCTTGACGGGCGACGCGTTCGAGCGCCGGACCCGGCGTCCCTGCGGCTGCGGGCTCGCGCCGGCGGCCAGCACGACCCGGCACAGGACGAAGGAGATGCCCAGGGCGAGCGCCCAGATCAGCAGGAGGTTCTCCGTCCCGATCGCCCGGACGAGCGGGTCCGTGAGCAGGCCGCCGACGACCGACCCGAGGATCTCGCCGGCCGCGAACAGCGGGAACAACCGCTTGGCGCGGCGCGTGTCGGTGACGCCACCGGCCGTCCCCCACACGAAGACGTTCTGCAGCAAGATCGCGAGCGCGACCGTCAACCACAGGACGGGGAAGATCCACCGCGCGTCGGTGAGCAGCACCAGCCGTTCGGCGAGCACGACGGACGCGAGCCCGGCCGGGATCGCGAGGTAGGCGCGCCGTCGTTCGACCCGACCGAGGATCGTGGCGAGGGCGAGCATGAAGGCGAAGGCCGTCGCGCCCTGGACCAGGTACATGAGGGGGAGCGCGTCCGTCCCGACGCGATCGAAGAAGAGCGCGTTCGCCCCGCTCTGACCGACGGCCAGGCCGGCCATGCCGACGAAGGACAGCGCGACCATCGGCGCGACGAGCCGCGTCTCGTCCGGTTGGATCTTGAGGAGACGCTCGACCGCGCTCACCTGCTGCGACACCCCCCCGATGCGGACGGCTGCGGACTCTACACTTCGGCCGTGGTGCGTCCTGACAAGCTGGACCGAGCCAGTGGGTGAGAGTCCCACCCGGGGAGGAGTCGGAGCCCCCGGTAGCAGGCCACCGGCCGGCGTTGAGAGGCGTCCGGTCGAAGCGTGGCGTCAAGAGCCTCTGTGGAGGGAGCAAGAGCGCGGGCCGCAACTTCACGTGAATCCTGCAGCCTCGTCAAAGTCACAATGGGAGAGCCGAGCCGCTCATGTCACGGCGAAGGCCACGTCCGGTGCTAGGCGCTCCGACGCATCCGCACCGGGTCTCCCCGGGGTAGGGGGAACGGCACGTGCTCATGGTTCGGTTCGGAACAGGAGAGGCCCGTCTGCCCCGCCTGCGTCGGGCAAAGACCGCTCGTATAAGCCGACGGCGAAAACGAGCGGAGGGCAGCGGGAGTCCGAGGGGGTCGTAGTACCTGCGATCGGGGTGCAACACAACGCTCCGGGAGGGAAGGACCCCCACTTTGGTCATGCCGGCCGAGGGGGAACGCGCAAGGGCATGGCCGGGGTCGCTCCCCGGTCCAACCACCCCGGTGGGCCACCGCCCGCCGACAACGTGCGACGCCTCCAAGGCCGGCTATGGGCATCAGCCAAGCGGTCGCCTGATCGCCGCTTCCACGCCCTCTACGACCGGATCCACAGGGGTGACGTCCTGTGGGCGGCGTGGCAGCGGGTCCGGGCGAACCGGGGTGCCGCGGGGGTGGATCGGCAGACCCTCGCGGACGTGGAGGCCTACGGGGTGGAGCGGATGCTCGCCGAGCTCCAGCGAAGCCTCCGAGCGGGTAGGTATCGGCCGAGCCCCGTGCTCCGCCGGTACATCCCGAAGCCAGACGGGCGGGCGCGTCCGCTTGGCATCCCAACGGTCAAGGACCGGGTGGTGCAGGCTGCGACCAAGCTCGTGCTGGAGCCGATCTTCGAGGCGGACTTCTCGTCCTGCTCCTACGGCTACCGGCCGGGTCGCAGCGCCACCGAGGCCTTGGAGGTCCTGAGGGTCTCCTTCATCCGGGGCTACGTCTTTGCCCTGGACGCCGACATCACCGACTTCTTCGGGAGCCTGGACCACGGGCTCCTCCTTGAGGCGGTGGGAAGGCGGGTCTCCGATCGACGGGTGCTGAGACTGGTGCGTCAGTGGCTCAAGGCGGGGGTGATGGAGGAAGGGAGGCTCCGCGAGCCGGTCGGGGGGACCCCTCAGGGGGGTGTGATCTCCCCTCTGCTCGCCAACATCTACCTCCACGCTCTCGACGAGGCCTGGGAGAGGAACGGGCAGCGCCTCGGGGTCCTGGTGCGTTATGCCGACGATCTCGTGGTGATGACCCGAACCCCTCAGGCTCTCGAGCGGGCGGAGGCCCTGGTCAGGTCCACCCTGGCCGGGCTTGGCCTTGAGCTGAACTCGGACAAGACGCGGAAGGTTGACCTCCGCGAAGGCCGGGGCGGCTTCGATTTCCTGGGCTGTCACTTTCACGCCCGGGTTTCCGGCCGCCTGCTCGAGCGCGGCATCCGCCGCCATTACCTGCATCGATGGCCCTCCCGCAGGGCCATGAACCGGGTCAGGCAGCGGGTGCGCTCGCTCACCGGTCGAAACCGTACGGGCACGGACATTCGGGTCGTTATCGAAGACCTCAACCCCGTGCTCCGTGGGTGGGGCAACTACTTCCGCTCCGGGAACGCCGCGGACCGCTTCGTCTCTGTCGACCGCTACGTTGAGGGCCGGCTCCGCAGCCTGCTGCTCAAGCGGTACGGCCGTCGGGTCCACCCCGGGCGGGTGGCTGCGTGGACGAGCGACTGGTTCCGGGATCAGGGCCTGCACCGGTTGCGTGGGACCATCCGCTATCCGGGGGCCGCGTAGCGATGCCCAGACGACCATCGGTAAGCCGTGTGCGGGAGAACCGCTCGCACGGTTTGAAAGGGGGATGGGGAACCGGGCCCGTGTGTCGGGCACCGCGCCCCTGACTACCAATGCATCCCGAGACCCGGTACGCGAAGGCTGCGGACGGTGTGTCGATCGCGTACCAGGTGGTCGGGGAGGGCCCCAGGGATCTGGTCTGGGTTCCTGGATGGATCTCGCACCTCGAGGTCGCCTGGGAGGAGCCGACGCTCGCTCGATTCTTCGAGCGGCTCGCGTCGTTCACCCGCTTGATCATGTTCGACAAGCGCGGGACCGGCTTGTCCGACCGCGTGGCCGAATCGGATCTGCCCGCGCTCGAGACGCGGATGAGCGACGTGCTCGCTGTGTGCGACGCCATCGGTTCGACGAGCGCGGCCCTGCTGGGAGTGTCGGAGGGGGCCCCGATGTGCGCGCTGTTCGCAGCCACCTATCCGGAGCGGACGACGGCGCTCGTCTTGTGCGGAGGCTTCGCACGACGGTTACGGAGCACCGACTACCAGCCGGGGATCTCGGCCGACGCCTACGAGGAGATGCTGCGAGAGATCGCGGACGGATGGGGAGGACCGGTCGGCATCGACTTCCGAGCCCCGAGCCGAGTGAACGATGCGCGATTCCGTGACAACTGGGCTCGATACCTGCGCGCGGGAGCGAGCCCGGGGGCCGCGATCGCGCTCACGCGCATGAACCGCGAGATCGACGTTCGAGCGGTGCTCTCATCGATCCGCGTTCCCGCCCTGGTGCTGCATCGGACGGGCGATCGTGCGATCTCGGTCGAGGCGGGTCGGTACCTCGCAGATCACATCCCCGATGCCACGTTCGTCGAGCTTCCCGGCGTCGATCATCTGCCATGGGTCGGGGACAGCGAACGGGTCGTCTCCGAGATCGAGGAGTTCCTGACCGGTGTCCGGGGGAGCGCGATGCCCGACCGCGTGCTGGGAACGGTGCTGTTCACCGACATCGTCGGTTCGACCGCGACGGCCGCTGAGATCGGTGACCTCGGGTGGAAGGACCTGCTCGGAGCGCACAACGAGCGGGTTCGCCGCGAGTTCGAGCGGTTCGGTGGCAGGGAGGCGAAGACGACCGGTGACGGGTTCCTCGCGACCTTCGACGGACCCGCTCGAGCGGTGCGCTGTGCCCGAGCGATCACGATGACCGTCCGCGAGATCGGGATCGAGGTCCGGGCCGGCGTTCACACGGGGGAGATCGAGTTCGAGGGTGCCGAGGTGCACGGGATCGCCGTGCATATCGGTGCTCGGGTGGCGGCGATGGCCGCAGCGGGGGAGGTCCTCGTCTCCTCTACGGTCAAGGACCTCATCGCGGGATCCGGTCTGGCGTTCGCCGACAGGGGCGAACACATGCTCAAAGGGGTTCCGGGGGCGTGGCGGATCTTCGCGCTCGTCGAGCCGTGAGTAGCACGGCCGGTCCGCGGACCGAGGGCTCGGGTCAGCGGACCGGCTCGTCCTCGGCGGGTCGACCGACGCGGAGGACCATCGCGTCGACCGGGTGACCTTTGAGCGAGACGTGCCGTCGCTCGAGGTTGTCCGCCGTCAACCGCGCCGCCTCCGCCGTCGCCTCGGTGACCAAGATCTCGCCGGCGGCCGCCTGCGACGCGAGATGGGCCGCGATGTTGACCGGGTCGCCGAGCGCGGTGAAATCGCTCGAGGTCTTCGTGCCGACCACGCCGACGAACGCGGTCCCGGTGTGCACGCCCGCGCCGAGCGGCACCCACGGTGTTCCGTCGCCGTGGCCCGTCGCTCGCAGCAGCGCCTCCGCCGCCTCGACCCCTCGCCGCGCGTGCTCCGGACCGGTCAGGAGCGGGACGAAGAGCCCCACCACCTCGTCGCCGACGAACTTCTCGACGATGGCGTCGGCCTCGACGAGCACGTCCTTGGAGACCGAGTAGAAGCGGTTCATGAGGAGCGTGAAGTCCCTCGTCGGCATCTGGCGGGCGAGCTTGCTCGAGCCGCGGATGTCAGCGAACAGCATCGTGAGCTCGACCTCGGCGCCGTTGACCTCTCGATCCTCGACGGAGCCCGGGCACATCTTCGCCGCCGCCTCGATGCTCGTGAAGCATCGACCGCAGATGTTCGGGTTCTTCTCCCATGGTTTGAACCCGTATCGCTTGAGCACGAACGAGCCGGGGGCGCCGAAGGGGGCGGAGCAGAGCCTGCACCGAGGGTTCGACGGGATGAACCGGAGCGGGCTCTTGTCGTGGAGGTGGGGGTGGGTCCCACTGAGCATGGCGGCCCATTCGTCCTCGGGGGTCGCGTAGGTCGCCATCTCAGGGCGGAGCCTAGAGGGTCAGTCGTCGATGTGCCGCAGCTCCCCGTCGCCGTCGAACTCGAAGCGATGGACGTCCCACTTCACGCCGCTCGGCGCGGGGCGCTCGAGCTTCTGCGCCATCACCAGCTTGCGGCCGTCGGTCCGCAGGTTGATGAGCCCGTAGACGGCGATCGCGCGTTCGATGGCCGACGCGTGGTCGGCGATGAGGGCGAGCACGGCGTCGCGCTCCTCTTCGGTCGGGGCGGCGTCGAGGGCGGCCTCGAGGCCCGACAGCTCATCCAGGAGCGCCTGGACCTGCTTGATGTTCTCGCGCGCCGACCTCGCGAGCTCGGTGCTGAAGATGAGCGGTCGGGTTCCCCGTCCCCACTTGCCGAGCGCGCCGAGCGCGTCGGGCCCGTCGGGCCTCGGATGGGCGAACGGCTCGTCGTCGCCGCTCGAGACCACCGTCACCAGCGCGTTCATGGCGCCGAGGAACCCGTCGACGAAGTCGGCGCTGCCGTGGTGGCAGCCCTTCGCGACATCGGATCCGAAGATCGCCCGCGCGGCCTCGACATCTGGTCGCGTTCGGCATCGTCCGCTCCCACGGGATCAACGCCCGTGGTCCACTCGAGCAGACGGCGTTGGGAGGCCGAGTTCAGGTCGCCCGTCAGCAGCACCGAGATGTCTCGGTACCGCAGCCGGAGCGTTACGGAGTGGCCGTTCTTGGTGACCCCGTCGTCGCCGAGCCGCCGCAGGGCGGGCTGCCCGTCGATCTCCGAGGTGATCGGGGCGAGCACCTGGATCGACAGGTCCTCGTGCGGGCCGAACCCCTCGACGAACCCGCCCTCGGAGAGCATCGCGACGTCGTCCGCGAGCGCGCCGTCGACCGCGGTCTTCATCAGGTTCGGATAGTGCATCCCGCCGACCCTGGCCGGGTCGTCGATGATCGCGTGCAGCGCCGCGAGGTCCGTCACGACGTCGGTCTGATACGTGATCCCGTCGACCTCCGTCGTGGGGCCCAGACGCGGGCCACCGGCGCGCTCGACCAGGCCGTTGTGGTACAGCGCATCGAAGTGGAAGTTGCCCGAGTCGAGCAGCTTCGCGAATCCCCCGAAGTGATCCTCGTCGGGATGGGTGATGACGCCCGCGAGGAAGTCGATCCGCCACCCATAGTGGAACCGTAGGTTGAAGCGCCAACTGAACCGGAGCATGTTGTCGTCCAGGCCGGCGTCGACGAGGAGGTAGTCGTCGTTCGGCGTGACGATGAAGCTGCCGTCTCCCTGGCCGACATCGACGAAGTTGACCTCGAGCAGGCGCTCGGTCTGGATCTCGGACCGTCGCATCCAGCCGTCCATGCCGCGAGCGCGCACCTGGACCCAGTCGCCGTCCTCGACGCCCGTGAGGCCGACGTAGTCACCCCAGATCGTGTGCTCGACCCGCTCGCCGTCGGGTGCATCGAGCACGAACGGCGCGGGGTAGCCGGCGAACGCCTTCTGCGGCGTTCCGAGCGCCGTGGTCTCGAGATCCGGCATGCGTGACCCCTTTCGAACCCGAGGACATGGGCGCACCGCGCGGACGGGGTGTCAAGTCCCTCGTTCTCCCTCGATCACCTGCGGGCGTCGAACACGTGTGGAACCGTTCGGCCGTGCCGTCGGTCGTGTCAGAAAGCGACCGAGAGGAGGCGCGGATGCACACGCGAGACATCCGACGGGGGGTGTCGGCCGCCGCCGTGGTCGTTCTGCTCGGTGCGCTCACGCTCCGCTCGCGCCCGGCGCCGCCTCGGCGAGCGGCGGGGGCGGATGCGGCCGGCCGGTGACCGACGCGACGGGGACCGCGGTTGACATCCGCGACTACTGCTTCTCGCCGACGATCCTGCGCGTGTCGACCGGCGGCGAGGTGACGTTCACGAACGTCGATCCGGTGCCGCACTCCGTCCTGGGCGCGAACGCCACCTGGGGCGACTACGCGGGCTTCAAGAAGAAGACGGTGACGTACCGGTTCTCCGACCCGGGCGTCTTTCCCTACGTGTGCACCTACCACGCGGGGATGGTCGGCGTGGTGGTCGTGGGCGACGGCATCGGCGGAGCGACCGACACGACGACCGCGGACGGCCCGGTCACCAAGGTGGATGCGGCCGACCTGGCGCTCGAGAACACCGCGGCCGTGGCCGGCGAGGCGGCGCCGGAGCCGAACCGCGCCTGGCCCTTTGTCGCGGCCGCGTTGGGGATCGCGGTGGGGGTGCTCGCCTGGATGATCGTCCGGCGGCGGCGCTCCTCTCCGGCCGGGGGTCCGGGGCCGGGCCGGTAGCCTCGAGGCGGTGAACCGTCCCCGACGCTGGATGCCCGTCCTGGTCCTCGTCGCCGCCCTGCTGGCGGCGTGCGGACCGGACGGCGCGACGGGGCCGCGGGCGACCGGCCGCACGTCGCCGGGCGGTGACGCTCCGACATCCCCGCCGGCCTCGCCGAGACCGGGTCGAACCGATGCGCGCATCCGGCTCGTCCCGATCGCCGAGCTCGAGCAGCCGGTCGCCATGGCGGTCCGCGCCGGCGATCCGGCGTTGTACGTGGCCGAGAAGGTGGGTCGCGTGGTCGCGCTCGTCTCCGGTTCGGATCCGCGGGTCGTCCTCGACGTGACCGACCGCGTGTCGCTCGGGAGCGAACAGGGCCTGCTCGGGCTCGCGTTCTCGCCGGACGGGCGATACCTGTACGTCGACTTCACGGACACCGCGGGCGACACGCACGTGACGGAGTTCGCGTTCGGCGACGCGGCCGTCGATCCCGGCACCGGGCGCGAGGTGCTGTTCGTCGATCAACCGTTCTCGAACCACAACGGCGGCGCGCTCGCGTTCGGACCGGACGGGTACCTGTACGTCGCGCTCGGCGACGGTGGGAGCGCCGGCGATCCGATGGGGAACGGGCAGTCGCTCTCGACGCTCCTCGGCAAGCTGCTGCGGATCTCCCCGAGGCCGTCCGGGGGTCGACCGTACGTGATCCCGCCGGACAACCCGTTCGTCGGGCGCGAGGGCGCGCGTCCCGAGATCTGGGAGTACGGCCTTCGGAACCCGTGGCGGTTCTCGTTCGACGCCGCCACCGGCGACCTGTGGATCGGCGACGTCGGGCAGAACGCCTGGGAGGAGATCGACCTCGAGCGCGCGGGTTCGAGCGGCGGGTCGAACTTCGGGTGGAACCTCCTCGAGGGCACGCACCCGTTCGAACGCCGGTCCGCCCCGGGGACGGTTGCGCCCGTGTTCGAGTACGCGCACGGCGACGGCTCGTGCGCGGTCACAGGCGGGTACGTGTACCGGGGCGCGGAGATCGAGGGCCTGGCCGGCGCCTACGTCTTCGCCGACTACTGCCGCGGCAGGCTGGAGGCGTTCGTCCAGCGGGACGGCCGGGCGACGCACCTTCGCGCCCTCGGGCCCCGGGTCGATGCGGTCGCGTCGTTCGGGCAGGACGCCGATGGCGAGCTCTACGTGCTGTCCCTGACGGGGACGGTCTTCCGGCTCGCGCCCTGATCTCCGCGGATGCGCCGCGAGCATACTGGACGCTCAGGACGGGTTGCGGGGTGCAACGACAAAGGAACGGGACGGAGGGCGGCATGGGGACGACGGAGCAGGGACCCGGCGGCGTGAAGGAGCTCGGACACATCGTGCTGTACGTGCGGGACCTCGAGCGTTCGGTGCGGTTCTACCGGGACGTGCTCGGCTGGCGTCAGGTGGGACCCGGAGACGGCCTGCCGTTCTCGGCGGCGATGTTCTCGAGCGGCCGCACCCATCACGAGCTGCTCCTGATCGAGGTCGGCCCCGACGCCGCCCCGATCCCCGCCGGGCGCCGGGTGGGCCTGTACCACTTCGGGCTGAAGGTGGGTGACACGGACGACGAGCTGCGCGCGGCGCTGGCGCGGTTGCAGGAGGGCGGCGTGCCGCTCCTTGGCACCGCCGACCACGGGATGACGCACAGCCTTTACCTCGCCGACCCCGACGGGAACGAGATCGAGCTCTACATCGACGTCGAGGGGGTCGACTGGAACGACCCGGAGGTACTGATGTCGAGGCCACGAGCCCTGCAGCTGTAGGAGCCTCCACTTCCGTCCCGCTCAGTCGAACCAATCGTCGAACGCCCGGCGACGTCGCACGCGGAGGCGATCGGTCGCGCCCCGGACGAACCAGGCGAGCTCCTCGCCGGCATCGTTCGGTCGAGCCGCGGCGCTCCGGCACGCGATCGACGGCTCGCGCTGGTCCCACGCGATCAGCCCGATTGGGCGACAGCGCTCCCAGCCGATCTCGGTCCCGTCAGCGTCTCGCGGGTAGGTCGTGGGGAGACCGGCGGCCCGGCATCCGGCGTCGGTGACCACGTCCACCGCGCGATGGGAGCGGACCTCCGTCTCGACCAGCGTCGGTCGCCGTTCGGGGAGCAGGTCGAGGGCGGAGTACGGCAAGCCGTCGAACCGCTTGAGGACGTTCGCCCGCGCGATGTCGACGGTCGAGCAGAGGTAGACGACCGGGAACGAGTCGGGTGGGTTCCACCGGGCCCCGCGTTCGGCCGCGAAGCGACCGTCGAGCGACGATGCCCACGAAGGATCGGCGACGCGAAGGTAGGTCCCGCCGCGGACGACGTGCCGGAACCTCACCCGATCGTCAGGCGCTCCAGGCCCAATCGAACGATCGACGGACGCTCTGCAGGAGCTCTCCGTGGCGATCGGCCGCGATCATCTCGAGCATGGAGACACCGCCGTAGGTCTCGCTCGAGGTGCGGACGACCCCCGGGATCCGCTCGGGCAGAAGGTTCCGCTCGAGCAGGTCGACGATCTCGCTGAGCGCGAGGAGCTTGGTCTGCCGCGCCGACGGCACCCCGTCGTCGAGCCACTGCTGGACGGCTTGCCGCCGGACGCCGAAGAGCCGAGCGACGTCGGTGATCGTGAGATCCCATCCGCGGATGACGCGTTCGAGGCTCGCGCCGGGGCGAGCGAGCTCGACGAGGACCGCCCGGGTGAAGCCGCGCAGGCCGGTCGCCGACGGATGCGAGGGCCGCGGCGTGCGCGGGATCGTGGCCCCCTCCATCTTCGGGATGATGCTCGCCGCCACCGACACCAGCTCACGGAGCGGTCCACCGGGGTCGAACGGTGCGGTGAGGGCGAGATGCTCGAGCACGTCGGCCGTGGAGGGCGGCGCCTCCGGGTGTTCCGCGACGATGGTGCCGACCAGTTCCCGCCAGGCGCGTGTGTATCGGCGCGCGGCTCCCTCGTTCCCCGCGAGGGCCGCCGGGAGCCATCGCGTCACCTCGGCGCAGAGCGCGGGGTCGAGCCTCGTGGCCGTGATCGAACCCATGCCGCGAGATTAGCGCAAGCGGAACGCAAGCGTCATCCTCCACGCCCGGTTCAGGCGGCGAGCGTGATCGTCTTCCCGCTGTTCGGCGTCGGGTTGAACGTGCGTCGAGCGACCCCGCTCCACACGATGAGCTCCTCGCCCGTCCAGGCGATCTGGCTCCCCCACCGCGAGTTGAGGGGCGAGTGGCCCGCCGGGACACTCTCCCACGTGTCGGACGCGAGCGTGTAGATCTGGAGCGCGTCCTTCCCGCACGCCGCCACGTATCGATCGACCAGGAACGCCACCTGGCGGTCCGCGGAGTCCTCGACCGCGCACGGGGCCGTCGCCCCGGTGCGCCACCGGTCCGTCACCGGGTCGTAGAACACGATACTCGAGCGATCGTCGCCGGTGCCGAAGACCTCGGTCCCGGTCCAGCCGACCGGCGTGAACGATGGATCGGGCGCGTTCGTCAGGTCGATCTCCTGCATCTGGTCCGACCCGAGGTCGTAGGAGAGGAAGGCCGGACCGGACGTACAGGGATCCGGCGCGGGGCAGTCGTAGACGACCCCGCCGATGAAGAGCCGATCTCCCGTCACGACGACGCCGCTCGGCAGCAGGCCGTCCAGAGCGTTCAGGCCGGGCAACCGGCGCCAAGAATCTGCTCGAGGGTCCACGGCCGCGGCGATCGGGCGAGCGAGCGCGTCACCGGACGAGCCGCCTACGATGACGAGCTCGGCCCCGGTCCACGCGGACACGTACCCCTCGCGCGCTCCGAGCGGTCCACGGGATAGCCGGCGCCACCGATCCGTCCTTGGGTTGTAGACGGCGCCGCGTGCGGGACCGTCGGGCGAGTTCCCCGCCCAGAACACGGCGCGCCGTCCGGTCCAGGCCGCCGCTTGCCCGCCGCCGCCGAGCACTCCCTCCGGCGCCGAGCGGATCGAGCGCCAGGAGGCCCGCGCGGGATCGAACGCGGCGCCGTCGCCGACGCCTTCGATGTGCTGGCCGCGGACGACGCCTCCCCACACGATCATCTCCTCGCCCGTCCAGACCACCCCGGCGCTGACGCGTCCGGCGATCGGGGCCTTGGGCATCGGCTGCCAGTTCGGTGGCGGCTGACCGGAGGCGCCCGACGCCGCGGCGGGGCTCGCGAGCGCCCCCACGAGCGCGAGGACCGGGAACCAGGACCAACGTGATACCGAGCGCAGCCGTCGCACGTCGAACTCCCGAGATGTCTCACCTCCACCATCGCACCCGCCCGCGGATCTGGGGGGCCGACGGTCCCGATTCGCGCGGTTCGGATCCGAGCGGGAGTGCGTTCGGCCTGCTCGCCGGCCGACTAGCGGTCCTCGAGGTGGCGAAGGACGGCCAGCACACGCCGATGGTCGGTCTCCGCGGGCTGGAGGCCGAGCTTCGTGAAGATGTTCGTGACGTGCTTCTCGACCGCGCCCTCCGTGACGACCAGCCGCTGGGCGATGCCCGCGTTCGAGAGGCCCTCGGCCATGAGGGCCAGCACCTCTCGCTCGCGCGGCGTGAGCTCGTCGTGCGGGTGCCTGCGGGCGCGGGCGAGGAGCTGCGCCACCACCTCGGGGTCCAGGGCCGTCCCGCCCTGCGCGACGCGGACCAGCGCGTCCAGGAACTCGCGGACGTCGGCGACACGCTGCTTCAGCAGGTAGCCGACGCCGCTGGTGTCGCCCGAGAGCAGTTCGATCGCGTAGCGCTCCTCGACGTACTGCGAGAGCACCAGGACGGGCGTGCCCGGCCACCGCGACCTGATCTCGGTCGCCGCCCGCAGGCCCTCGTCCGTGAACGTGGGCGGCATGCGGACGTCGACGATGCACACGTCGGGGCGCTCTCGCTCCACGGCCTCGACGAGCCCGAGCGCATCGCCGACCGACGCGACGACCTCGTGCCCGTCATCGGCGAGCAGGCTGGCGAGACCCTCGCGGAGCAGGACGGCGTCCTCCGCGATCACGACCCGCACGGGATCTCCGCCATCAAGACGGTGGGTCCGCCCCGGGGCGAGAGCAGGTGGAGCTCGCCGTCGAGGGCTCGCACGCGGTCGCGCAGACCCGCGAGGCCGGAACCCTCGGCGACGACCGCGCCTCCTGTTCCATCGTCCTGCACCTGGACCGTGAGCCGGTCGCCGCTCCTTCGCACGGTCACGGTCGCCTTCGAAGCCGCGGCGTGCTTGGTGACGTTGGTGAGGGCCTCGCTCACGACGAAGTAGGCGGCGGCCTCGATCGACGCCGGCGGCCGTTCGTCCACCTCGACCTCGACCTCGACCGGGATCGGGGAGCGCGCCGCGAGGGAGGACAGCGCCGCGTCGAGCCCTCGGTCGGTCAGGACGGCGGGGTGGATCCCACGCGCGAGGTCGCGCACCTCGGTGATCGCGCGCTTGGCCTCCTCGTGGGCCTCGTCGACGAGCTCCTTCGCGCGCTCGGGATCCGTGTCGAGCTTCTCCTTCGCTCGCCCGAGATCCATCGCGAGCGACACGAGCCGCTGCTGCACGCCGTCGTGCAGGTCTCGCTCGATCCGGCGGCGGTCCTCCGCGGCGAGGTCGACCGCGGCGGCCCGGGACTCGGTCAGCGACCGTACCCGAGCGGTCACGTCGCTGCCGAGCATGCCGCGGACCAGGAACCGGTTCGCGGTGGCCAACCCCCGGACGACCCAGGGGGTGAGGAAGATGACCGCGACGCCGATGAGGACCATGGCCGCGTATTCGATCGGGGAGTCGATCGCCCATCCGTTGCCCCCACCGATCAGGGCGATGTGCGGCTGGGCGTCGATCGTGACCTTGACCCACGAGTCGAACAGGTGCACCGGTTGCGGGAGCGCCCAGGCGTAGACCGGGAGGAACACCAGCGAGAGCCCGAGCACCCAGAACGTGAACGCCACCGTGAAGGTGAAGATGCCGATCGGAAGCATCAGGAGGTGGTAGACGATCTCGGTCCACGTGGCCGGATCGGTCAGGCGCGAAACGGGCACGCGCCACCAGCGGTCGCTGGCCGGGTCGGCCCGGTAGGGCGAAGGGACGTCGACGTCGAGGAGGAGCTTCGCCCGTCCCTCGTTCGAACCAGCCCATCCCTCGCGAGACGTACAGCATCGCGATCAGGATCGGGATCCCCACCAAGGTGATCAGCAGGCCGAACCCGAGCGCGAACCCGGTCACGACGATCGTGAAGGTGGCGATGCCGATCGGCAGGTTGAGCAGCAGGTGGAGCGTCTCCCGCCATGTCCGGAGCTCGATCGGCGCACGCAGGGCGCGGGCCACCGGGTTCGGGGTCCGGATCGGAGCGGGAGGAGCGGGGAGCGTCATGTTGGTGTCCATGTCTGCAGGCTAGGCCGGGCACGAAGGCGCTCCAATCCTGCCACCGGGCCTCTTGGGGGTGGGGTTCTCCCCCGGTCCCGACCCCGGGTGACGCTACCCTCGAACGGTCACGTCTCTCACGCGGCCTGGCGGGCGTCCGGTGTGCGTTCGGCTCGCTCCCGGATCCCGCGCAGCATCGTGCGCTGCATCACCGTGTCGCCGGCCCCGAAGACGAGCCTGGCGGCGAGGCCGGCCCACTCGGGTGCGAACCGCACCCGCGTGCGCGCGAGGATCCTGGTCGAACGCGGAGGGCTCGGGACCAGCACGAACGCCCACGAGCAGTCGATCCATCTCGATCCCCGATCGGTCGGGTCGAGCTCGCGACCGGTGAACGGGTCGCGCAGCGACTGCAGGACGACCGCGTTCCCGGGCTCGATCACACGGACGCGCCACGCGCCCTTGCCCTCGTCGCACCCCGGGCCGTCGAGCCAGACGTCCCCGACCCTGAGCCGTTGCAGGTGGGGCTGGATCACGCCGAGGTCGCGCAGGTGCTGGGGGTCGAACGGCGAGAGGCAGTAGTAGCCGCCGCGTCCGTACCCCATCTGCGCCACCCAGGGCCAGACGGCCATCGGACGAGCCGCGATCGTCTCGGCCCGGGTGGCCTCCCACATCGGTTCGTGCACGATCTCGTCGCCGGGCAGCGGACGGCGCTCCTCTTCCGACGTCGCACCGCTCGCGAGCAGCGACGGGTGGAGCACGCCGTAGACCGTGTCGAGCCCGTACTCGAGCGGCGCGCCGAACGAACTCGTACCGATCGCTTGTCCGATCCGTTGACGAAGCATGTCGTTACCTCCCTGACCGATCCGCCGGCCACATCCAGTCGACCAGGGAGCCGCGGGTGCGCCGGGGGGCGAAGGGCCGTGGGTCTGCGGGCCGGGCGGACGGCGCGCCGGCGACACTGGGCCTCCTAGGTCGCGAGCTTCAGGAGGAGGAACGTGGCCTCACCGGGGCCGTCCTCGTCCGAGACCCTGAACCCGCACTTCTCGAGCACCCGGATCGAGGCGTGGTTGTGCTCCGCGACCCCCGCGTAGAGCGGGCGAGCGCGCACCTCACCGAGGAAGGCCGAGAGCGCTCGGGTCGCCACGCCCTTGCCCCAGAACGTTCGCCCGATCCAGTAGCCCACCTCGCGCCGGCCCTCGTGCTCGAACGCAAGGACGTTGCCCGCCACCTGCCCGTCGAGCTCGATCGTCCGCACGACGACCGAGGGGTCCCGCAGGATCGTCCGCCAGTGCGTCATGAACGCGTCGCGATCCCGGGGCGCGAACGCGGCCATCTTGGTGGCCTCCGGGTCCCGCTGGTCGTCGAAGAAGATCGGGAGGTCGTCCTCGGTCGCGTTCCGCAGGCGCACCTCGCCGGTCGGCTCGCGAGACGGACGGTCGGCGGGGTCCGCGCGCGCGCCTACGTCGGTCCGCCCTTGCCGAGGAGGTCGTCGAGCAGCGAGGGGCCGCCCGGATCGACGAGCTCGAGGAGATGGGGGTTCTCGACGCCGACCGACAGGACCCGGGCCGCGTCGACCGCCGACGGGTCGCCGAGATCGCGGCGATGCAGGTACGCGCGGACCGCGAGCTCGCGCATCCCCAGCCGCCCCGTGAGAGATGCGAGGTCCGTCACCCACCCGCTCGCCGTCGGATGACCGCGCCGCGACGGCCACGGCGCAGAGGGCGTCCAGCACGTACGCGCGGACCCACAGATGGGTGTCGCGCCGGCGGGCGCACGTGGTGAGCGAGCGCTGCATCGCCTCGACCGCGGCCCCGAGATCGCCCCGCGCCGCATGCAGGAGCCCGAACCCCCGGACCGCGTACGCCTCCCAGCAGGTGTCGTCCACCTGTGCCCCGAGTGCGAACGCGTGCTCGAACGCCTCGGACGCGCGATCCACGTCGCCCCTGCGGACCCACACCTCGGCGAGCAGCGCCTCGGGGTAGGCGAGGAACGCCGTCCACCGCTCGTTCCGGCTCAGCTCGCGTCCCCGTTCGAGCGATGCCTCCGCGAGCGCGAGCTCGTTGCGCAGCAGCTGTGTTCGGCCGAGGACCGCCTGTGGCCACGCCTCCTGTTTCGTCTGTCCGACCGACGCCGCCAGCTCGATCGCCTCGCGGAAGGCCGTCTCGGCCTGCTCGTGCGCCCCGGTGTCGGCGAGGCCGGCCCCGGTCACCGCGCGGATGTTCGCGATCTCGAGCGCGTCGCCGCCGGCGAGCTCCTCCGCGGCTCGGAGCCACGTCCACGCTCTGGGGTAGTCGCCCCGGAGGACCTCGACGTAGCCGAGCTCGCGATGCGCCGACGCGGCGAGCGCGGGTCTGCCGGTCGCCTCGGCCGCCGCGATGCATCGGTGGAGGGCCGCGGCGCCCTCCTCGTCCTTGCCCTTCGTCGAGTGCACGAGCGCGGAGCCGAGGGCGAGCAGGGCCGCGGCCTCCTCCTCGGTCGCGCCCGCGCCCCGGCTGGCGGCGACGGCGTTGCGGAGGCTCTCGAGTCCGGCCTCGATCGCGCCGGCGTTCACGGCGGCCTCACCCGATTCGATGAGCGCCCGCAGCGCGGGCGGCCCGGCGCCGACGACCGGAGCCGCTCGCGGGGACTCGAGGACCGCGGCTTCGGCGAGCTCGGGGCCCGGCTCGACACCCAGCTCGCGACGGAACAGGTCGACCGACGCCGAGAGCTGCCGCTGCACGGCAACCTCGTCGCCGGTGCCGGCGAACGCGCGGATCAACAGGGCGTGCGCGTCCTCGTTCAATGGGTCGGCCGCGACCATGCGCGTGGCGAGCTCGACCGCGGTGCGCGCGTCGCCGGCGGCGAGCGCCCGGAGCGCCCCCTCGCGCAGCACGGATCCGCCGAGCGCCTGCAGCCGGCGCCGTTCCCCCAGCAGCCAGGCCGCGAACCCGGCGCTCGCATCGACCTCCACACCCTCGAGGAGCTCGCGGCCGAGGCCGGGCAGTTCGACCGCCTCGAAGGATGTGCCCGCCATCAGCACGTGGACGTCGATCACCGAGCCTTCGGGCAGCCGCAGGTGGACCGCGTTCCCACTGCCGACGGTATCCGGCCCGCCGAGCAGGCGCCGAAGCTCCGACAGGTTCCATCGGAGCGCGCCGGCGGGATCCTCGGCGTCCGGGAACAGGAGCTCGACAAGCTGGGAACGGGTCGGCGGCCTGTCCGAGAGCACCAGGTAAGCCAACAGCGCCCAGACCTTCTTGCCCTTCGGCGGGGCGTAGACCACACCGTCGCGGATCATCAGGGGGGGCCCGAGCAGGTGGGCGGCGATCGGCACGGTAGCCATCCTGCTCGCACGCACGGGTTCCGACAAGGTCGGGACATTCTCACTCCCGTTCACACGCACGCGGTCTACGGTCCGGCCTTCCGAGCACGCGGAGGTGGCGGCATGAGGACGCTCGCGATCGACGAACTACAGGCGCAGGTGCGCGGCGAGGTGATCTCGCCCGACGACGATCGGTACGACCAGGCTCGCGCCGTCTACAACGGGATGATCGACCGGCGGCCCGCCGTGGTCGTCCGGCCGGCGACCGCGGGCGACGTGATGGCCGCCGTGAACTTCGCGCGCGAGAACGGGCTGGACCTGGCGGTTCGCGGCGGCGGGCACAGCGTGCCCGGGTTCGGGACGTGCGACGGCGGGGCGGTGATCGACCTGTCGGGGATGCGCGGCGTGCGCGTGGACCCGGCGTCCTCGACGGCGCGGGTCGAGGGCGGCGCGACGTGGGGCGACTTCAACGCGGCGACGTACCCGTTCGGCCTCGCGACGACGGGCGGGATCATCTCCACGACCGGGGTCGCCGGTCTCACGCTCGGAGGCGGGATCGGCTACCTGGCCCGCGGCTTCGGCCTGTCGATCGACAACCTGATCTCGGCCGACGTCGTCACCGCCGACGGCGCCATGGTCCAGGCGAGCGAACGCCACCACGAGGACCTGTTCTGGGCGATCCGCGGCGGCAGCGGGAACTTCGGCGTGGCCACGTCGTTCGAGTTCCGGCTCCATCCCGTGAAGGAGATCTACGGCGGTCCGATGTTCTACGAGCTGAGCGAGGCCGAGAACGTCCTGCGCTTCTACCGCGAGTACATCGCGGACGCCCCCGAGCAGATGGGCGCGTTCCCCGCGTTCCAGATCGCGCCACCCCTGCCGTTCATCCCCGAGGACCGGCACGGCGACACGTTCATCGCGATCGTGGCGTGCTGGGCGGGACCGCTCGAAGAGGGCGAGCGCGCGCTGAAGCCGTTCCACGACGTCGCGCCCGTGGTCGCGGAGCACGTCGGCCCGATGCCGTACCCGGTGCTGAACGGCGCGTTCGACGGCCTGCTGCCACCTGGGCTGCGGCACTACTGGAAGGCGAACTTCGTCAGGGAGCTGACCGGCGAGGCTATCGCGGCCCACGTCGCCCACGGACCAGACGTGCCGACCGTGCACTCGACGGTGCACATCTACCCGATCAACGGCGCGGTGCATCGCGTGGGCGCCGAGGACACGGCGTTCGCCTACCGCGACGCGAACTTCGCCACGGTGATCGTGGCGGCCTGGCCCGAGCCCACCCGGGACGAGGCGAACATCGCCTGGGTCCGTCGATACCACGACGCGGTCGCTCCACACTCGGAGGAGGGCGGCTACGTCAACTTCATGGCCGCCGACGATCAGGGCCGGATCAGGGCCAACTACAAGGGCAACTACGAGCGTCTCGTGCGGATCAAGCGCGCCTACGACCCGGACAACCTGTTCCACCTGAACCAGAACATCGCTCCCTAGCGTTCTCGCGCCCTCGGGGGACCCTCGGCCCTGTCCGCCGGGCGGGTCCGTGGGTACCGTGGACCGGGGATCGACGATGTCGCGCGCGACGATGTCCGCGGTGCTGGCGCTGGGGGCTGTGGCGGTGCTGGTCGCGGTGAGCATCGGCCAGGTGACGAACCGTGCAGACGAGCAGGCGGGTTCCTCGACGACCACGGCATCTCCGGCCCCGCCCACGCCCGAGACCCTCGAGCTACGAACGGACGGGATCGCCGGCGTCTCCTTCGGCGGCTCGATGGAGGAGGTCCTCCCTGCGCTGATCGAGCGCTTGGGGGAGCCGGTCGAGGACGTACGGATGCGCGGCGACATGCCGTTCGGCTACGGCGGCATCGACACCACCGCTCGGCTCGTGGCGTTCGACGGGCTCCAGGTCGTGTTCCACGACTGGACCGGGTACTTCCGAGGCGACGGCGTGATGCACCTCGTCTCCTGGAGCGCGGACCGTCGGACGTCGGACGGGGTGGTGCTCGCGACGCCCGGGGGGATCTCCGTGGGAGCCGGAGTCCCCGAGCTCCGAGCGGCGTTCGGCTCCTCCCTGCACCTTCCCGACGTTGACCGACCCGGGTGTGGGGGACCCCCCTGGTACTTCGCGGTCGATCCCGAAGAGCCGTGGGGCCTGATCGGGAGCCTGAGCCTGCCGCCCTCGGATACCCGTGCCGTGGTCACGCGGGTGTCGGCCGGTGCGCAGCGCGAGGGGTGGATCCCGTGTTGGCAGCCCTGATCGGGAGGCGTGTGGAGTCATGACCGGCACCGGCCGCGTCGCCCTCCGCTCCTTGTCGGCGCTGACGGCCATGATCGTCGGTCTGGCATCCGCCATGCCGGCCCCTGCCGCCGACGCCGCACGTGTTGACTGGCAACGCCGGATCGCGCATGCGGCCGACGGGGTCGCCGTCGATGACCGAGGCAACGTGTACGTCGCCGCCCGGACCGAGTGGTCGATCGACGAGCCCTCGGTCTCGATCCTCGCGAAGTACGGCCCAGCCGGACGACGGCTGTGGACCAGGCGATGGACACTGACCCGCGCGTGGACCGAAGGCACGGACGTGGCCGACGGTCCCGATGGATCCGTGTATCTCGGGGGCATCGTCGGACGCGAACACTACGAAGGCGCGGCATGGTTCATCGAGCGCTACACGGCAGACGGCACGCGTCTATGGCGCCGGGTGCCGCGGGGATGGCGAGAGGGACTCGCGACGCGCCTCACCTCGGTGGCGGTCGGCGCCGGGATGGTCGTGATCGCGGGCCACGAGTTCGGATGCTGTTCGGTCGCGGCCGATGAGGGCTGGGTGCGCGCCTTCTCGTTCGACGGTGACCTGCTCTGGACGCACGACGTGGACGGGCCTGGACGTTTGGCACGCAACCACGAGGGGGTCGCGGACGTGGCGGTCGGCCCGGGGGGCAGCATCTACCTCACCGGGTGGGTCGAGACACGCCGTCGCACCGACCTCGTGGATCCCACCGATGTCGAGATCCTCATCCACAAGCTCTCGCCGGACGGGCGGGCGATCTGGACGCGGGTCCTGCGCGACCACCACGGGCGCGACGTGGACCACGGCGTGTCGATCGCCGTCGAAGGATCCGAGCTCGCCGTCGCTGCCTATCGGACGGGCGGCTGGCTCCTCGACACGGGATCGGATGCCGGACACGCCTGGCTCGGCCGGTTCAGCCTGGGCGGCCGGCTGCGATGGTCACGCACGTGGGGGACGACCGCGCGGCGTGCGGCGCAGCCCGAGGGCCTGTCGATCGGCCCCGGCGGGACGATCTACGTGGTCGGTGCTCGGCGTGATCCCGTCGATGGCGGGATCGACGCGTTCGCGCGCGCCTACACACCGAGGGGTCGGGCGGTGTGGGAGCTGTCACTCGGGAGTGCGTCGAGGCTGTGGGCGACCGACGTCGACGTTGCCGGCCGACGGTTCGCGGCGAGCGGCGATCGGATCGGGAGGGGCGGCCCAGCCCGGATCCGTGGCGGCCTCGCGTGGCATCTGCACCTGGTGACCTGAAGCTTCGGGGTTGAGCAGGCACGTCGGTGGGCTGCGACCCCGTGGGTGCTTTCGATGGTCCCCCACGGGAGGGGTCGTTCGACCGTGGGGGGCCCGAAGGGACCGACCGAGACTCCTCAAACAACCCGCACGAGGGGATCGGTCCACCGTGGATGAAGCACCGCTCGACCACGACACCGCGTCGAACCGTGCCCCGATGTGGATCGCCATCGCCGTCGTTTCCGCGATGGTCCTGGGAGGCCTCGGGCTGACGGGCGCCGTGATGGTGATGTCGCCGCACGACCGCGGCGGAGCAGTCATGGGTGTCGGCATGCTCGACCTGGATACCGTGTCCGCGGAGATCGCCGGCCACTACCACTTCGCGAGCGCACACCGCTCGATGTACGGGACCGTGCCCTGCTTCTGCGGGTGTGACGCGATGCTCGGCCACCGTTCGCTCCGCGATTGCTTCCTGCACGCCGACGGGGCGGGGTGGGAACCGCACGCCTCGGGTTGCGCGATCTGCATCGAGGAGTCGCAGATGATCCGAGGGATGCTCGGCAGGGGCGTCCCCCCGGAGTCGATACCCGGCGCGGTCATCGACCGCTTCTCGTGACCTCGAACCGACAAGGAGCCGATGATGACCAGCGCGCGACGTGCCAAGCAGCGAGCCCGGAACCGGAAGGCGGTGGAGCCTCGGCGACCCACGCTCGCGATCGGTCTCGGGATCGTCGCCGTCGTCGGGCTCGTTGCGTTCGTGATGGCCTCCGCGCTGGGCGGCTCGCCCGCGCCGGAAGGCACCGGGCGCGCCGAGGCGTTCGTCAAGACCGGCTCGATGAACGAGATGGGCATGCCGGTGATCGAGACGCCCGGCGGCGCCTCGGGGGTCGCTCGCGCCGCCGGTGCCGAGGTCGAGGGCGCGACGTGGCAGATGGGCAACGTCCCGCTGCTCGTCGCCGTGCGACCGTCGTGGACGATCGTGAACACGTCGTCGCAGCCGTTGCTGCTCGGCGAGCCGCATCCGGAGGTGCGTGAGGGGTGCTGCCCCGGACCGTTCACGCTCGGGACGCATCGCCTGGCGTCCGGCGCGTCGACGCTGCTCACGTTCGAGCTCTCGATGCACCCGGGGATGGACGGCTGGCACGACATCTTCGTGCACGTGCCCGTCCGGTCCTCGAACGCCGACCGCGTCCTGTCGCTCCGAGTGACGGGCGACTTCGGCGGTTCGCTCTCCTGAGTCCCTGGGTCGGACATCGGGAGCGGCCCCACCCGAGTGGGCGTAGCATCGCCGTTCGAGGTGATCTCGCACATGACGGCACAAGACGCAGAGGTGAAGGCGGCCGCCGCGGCCGCGAAGGCGCGTGAGGTGCTCGCGCACAAGATCGCGAAGCTGGTCCCGGGAGCGGAGAGCGAAGACCTGGCGCTCGTGATCCAGCATCTCGCCGAGGCGTACGCGAGTCTCGCCGTGGAACCGCCGCGCAGCCGGGCGGGATAGCGGGCGGCGCCGCAGGGCTCGCGGCGGCGCCGACCTAGCCGCTCCGAGACGAGCGCCGGGCGAGCTCCGTGCCCAGCGGGGTCCCGAACCGCGGCCGGATCCGGACGTCCCCGAGCCAGTCCCGCAGACGCTCACGCTCGGCGTCGAGCCGCTTCCGGGTGCCGGCATCGATCCGCCCGATCGGCTCGATCACCACGTCGCCCGTGCCGGTCTGCGCCCAGGCACCGACCAGCCGTCCGTCGGCCCACACCGTCGGTCCGGCGTTCCCGTTGCGGTCGAACAGCTCGGCCGCATGGTCCCCGAGGTACCAGGCGCGGTCCTTCCAGCCCATGACCGTGGGATCGAGCCCGGGGAGCAGCGCGACCCACGGGTCGACCGCCCCGACGCGGTCGAGATCGTCGGCGAGGAGGTAGCCCACAGCATCCTCCAGCCGGACCTCGACGGCGTCGAGGGCCGCGAGCGTCATCTTCGCGAGCGCGGCCGTCCACCCCGTCCACCACCGGATGTCCGTCATCGTGACCGGGCCGAAGGCTCGGAGCCACCGGCCGAGGAGCTCGGCGCAGGCGTCGGCATGATCGAGCTGGGCGAGCGGCCCCCCGAGCCATGCCTCGGTCGTCGCCCACCGGTACTGGCCGGACGTCCACGTGCCGAGGGGACGCGCCCGGACGACCTTGCCCTCGGCGGCGAGCAGGAACAGCACCCGGGTGGACACGCCCATCGTGCCGCCCCAGGTCTTGCCCTCCCCGAACGTCAGCTTCGCGCCAAGCTGAGGAACGTCCGAGGTCAGCTCGCGGGCGGTGGCCTCTCCGCGCGCGGCCAGGGCAACGAGCGTGTCCGACGCCAGCCGTTGGAGCCAGCGCTCACCGCGGCCGCTCCGAACGATCCCCTGACCCTCGAGCATCCGGACCAGGCGCGCGCGTTCGGCCGGCGCGAGCGCCTTCGTGCAGGCCTCGTCCAGGACCGCCGCGAGATCGACCGGGACCACGAACAGGGTCCGACGCATCCCGAGCATCCGCACGAGCGACCGGCGGCGATAGAGCGCGTCCTCGAGATCGGCCGGCGCGAAGCCCGCGACCCGCGCGCGCGCCGACAGGTACACGGACGCCGGGTCGCTCGAGTGCAGGCCCACCATCGCCGCCGCCGCCTCGTCGGCCGTCGCCGCGGGACGGGCGAGGTGGTGGCGGACGCCCAGACGCGCCCGTCGCTCCCGCACCCCGATGCGTTCCAAGGCGAGCGAACCCTACGACCGGTCAGCCACGAGTTGCCGCGCGATGCGTACGGCGCGCTCGGCGGGTTCCGGGGCTAGGAACGCGAGCAGGCGTTCGCCCTCGTCGGCGACCGCCGTGCGCTCATCGGGTGTGAACGAGCGGAAGGGCTCGACCCCGAGGGTGGCGGTGTCCCCTGCGCGCTCCATCTTCCACCTGGCCGCCGAGAACCCGTCCACGAGCACTATGCCCCAGCCGACCGCGGTCCACGGTCTGGTCTCGGGTGTGACGATGCGGCTGCGGTCGTCGTGGCCGAGCAGCGCGTTGTCGTACTCGGGCAGGAAGCGGACCGGGGCCGGGGTCTCCGGATCGGGGAGCGGCGCACCGGGGACGTCGAACAGCTCGCGCCCGCGTCCGTCGCGGAAACTCTGGAGCCGCGGGCGGAGGCGTTCGAGCACCTCCCGCATCCCGGCCAGCCCCGACCATGAGCGAACGTCGCCGGGCGTGGCCGGGCCGAACGCGGCCAGGTACCGCAGGACCATCTGGTCGGGTTCCCCCGCCGGCTCGAACCCCCGGCCCAGCCAGCGCTCCACGGTGGTGAACGCGGACGGCCCGGTCCGGCCCCACAGGCCGCGCGGGGTGACCTGGACCAACGGGAGCAGGTACATCGCGGCGGAGGAGAGCTCGCCTGGGTCGTGATCCGGCCAGCGCTCGGCGAGGAGAGGCACGAGCTCGGCCCGGGTGCGCGGGCGTTCCTCCAGCAGGCGGGTGGCGAACGCCATCAGCTCGGCGACGTCGAGCCCCGCCAGCGCCCGTCCGAACGGGCTCTGGCCGTACAGGGTCCGCTGCATCACCGGCTCGAGCAGCGGACGCAGCGAGAGCGCGTCCCGCGCCGTGACGAGGTGGAGCGTGGCGCGGAGCAGGCCCATCCGCACCGCGCGACGGTCGACGAGTGGCTCGACCAGCCGTTCCGGGCGGAACCGATCCAGGCGCGACCACAGCGCGACGTAGGGGTCGCGGGGCACCTGAGCCTGCAGGCCGACCAGGCGCTCGACGGCGTCGGGGACCGCGACCCGGCGCCGCCGGAGCAGCATCTGACGTTCGAGCAGGGCTCGGTTCAGCGCTCGACGTCCCAGCACACGCGTCCCGCCGGGTGTCAGCTGATCTGCGTCCCTTCGCTGATCCAGTTCGGGCGCCAGGTTACGCCGCCGTCCCCGGAGAAGGCCTGTTTCCACAGGTTCGTCGTGGGTGAGACGATCCGCCACTGGTAGCGGACGGTGACCGGCCTGCCCCCGATCACGTCGTCGCACAGGAACTCGCCCCGATCGCCGTCGAACCGGCCTTCGACCGGGCGGTCGAGCTGCCCGGGGACGCGGATCGACGCCCACCAGATCCGCCAGAGCCCGGTCTGCGGATCGAAGAGCCGGAGGGTGAACCCCTCGAAGGGCTGGCCGGTCGGCGGCATCGCCGGGACCGAGAAGCGGTCGACATTGCCGAGCCCGCCGAGGATCGGCTGGGCCTCGCCCTCGGCGTCGAACTCGACCCAGTCGGTGCACGCCAGATCGAGCGTGTCGACGAGCTTGCGGTTGTGGATCCGACGGCGCCCGAACAGGAAATCGAAGTCGTGGCGTCCGTCATCGGTCGTCTGCGCCTGTGCCATGGCTGAGCCCTCCCGTCCCCGCTTCGATGAGCCGTCGGGGCCATCATGCAGGAGGAACATGGCCATCCTGTGGCCGGTTTCTGTGAGAACCTCGGTCGGTGCGAGCCGACCGCCTCGTCGCCGTCCTGCTGATCCTCCAGGCCCGAGGACGGGTGACGGCCGCCGGCCTCGCCGAGGAGCTCGAGATCTCCGAGCGAACGGCGCGCCGCGACCTCGAGGCGCTCGCGATGGCAGGGATCCCCGTCTACTCGCAGCCGGGGCGTGGCGGGGGCTGGTCGCTGCTCGGAGGGGCGCGCACGGACCTGAGCGGCCTGACGGCGGCGGAGGCTCGGACCCTGTTCCTGGTGGCGGGCCCGTCGGCGTCGGCGACGCCGCAGATCAAGGCCGCCCTGCGCAAGCTCGTCCGCGCGCTCCCCGAGCCGTTCCGCGCAGAAGCCGAGGCGGCCGCCTCCGCCGTGGTGATCGACCCGACCACCTGGGACCGGACCCGCGTCCCGACACCCGCCCACCTCGACATCCTGCAGCGGGCGGTCGTGGAGGGTGTCCAGGCCGAGATCGTCTACGCGGCCCCCGATCGGGCCGAGAGCGCGCGCACGGTCCACCCGCTCGGCCTCGTGGCGAAGGCGTCGGTCTGGTACCTGGTCGCGGACACCGAGGCCGGGATGCGCACGTTCCGCGTCAGCCGTGTGCGGTCGGTCACGCTCACGGACGAACCGGTGGAGCGGCCGGACGGATTCGACCTCGAGGCGCACTGGCGTTCGGTCGTCGCCGAGCTCGACGAGCGGCGCGCGACCTTCCGCGCCACCGCCCGCGTATCGGCCAAGGCCATCCCGTGGCTGCGGGCGGTGCTCGGCACGCGGCTGTCGGTGCGAGGGACAGAGGACCGGGGGCGGGCCGACGTCGAGATCCGTGGCTGGTCCGCCCGCACGCTCGCGGCCGAACTGGCGGGGTTCGGCGGCGCGGTCGAGGTCCTTCGACCGACCGAGGTGCGTGAGGAGCTGGCTCGCATCGCGGCCGAGCTCAACGATCGCTACGGTGCGGCGCGGCGGGAACGCCCGTCCCAGGCGCTCGAGGCGCCGTGACGACCGGGTGCGCTCAGCCGTTCGGCGACGGTCGTCGCTCGAACGCCCGGAGCCAGGCGGCGGCGCGTTCGGCGACCTTCGGCGACACGGAGACGAAGCCGGAGGACGTCACCGCCGACGCCGGCGGCCGGCTCGGCGTGAACAGCCACAGGTCGAACAGGTCGTCGAGTTGCTCGCCGGAGACCTGCTCCGAGAGCGCGATGAACTCCTGCGGTCGTCCCCGTCCCGAACGCGTTCAACTCGGTCCACGAGTGCAGGATCGTCCAGAAATCGTCGTCGCCCACCTCGTCGCGGAGCGCCTGCAGGGTCATCGCCCCGCGGATGTACACCGCACCGTCGAACAGATCCCGCACCCCGGGATCGCCCACGACGACCCACCAGAACGGTGACCTCCGGCCGATGCCCTGCCACAGGGCCCGGAAGATCTGCCCCGGGGTGTCGTAGCCCTCGTGCTCGTTCCACAGCCACTCGGCGTACGTGGCGAAGCCCTCGTTCAGCCAGACGTGCTCCCAGCGGTCGACGGCGACGAGGTCCCCGAACCACTGGTGCGCCAGTTCGTGCACGATGACGTAGTCGCCGCCGTACGGGAAGAAGTAGCGCGAGTAGACCGGTCTCGTCTGCGTCTCGAGGGCGAACGCGAGCCGACGGCTGTCGGGGACGATCGCGCCGACGGACTCGAACGGGTACGGCCCGAACCGGCTCTCGAGGAACGAGACGATCTCGGGCTCCCGTCGCAGCGAGCGGTTCACCCTGCCGACGTCGGGATCGACCGCGTCGATGACCGGCAGGCCGGACGCGGTCTGGCGGAACCGCATGTCCCATTCGCCGACATCGAAGGTCGCGAGGTAGCTCGCCATCGGATCGTGAGCCTGCCACACGTGGGTGGTCCAGTCGCCGGTCGTCGTCCTGCCCTCCGGCACCCCGTTGGCCACGACCCTGTAGCCCGTCGGAACCGTGATGCGGAAGGTGTAGGAGGCGCGGTCGACCGGATGGTCGTTGACCGGGAACCACGCGGCGGCCGCCTCCGGCTCGCCGGCGACGATGGCGCCGTCCTTCGTGGGCATGAAGCCGGCGGAGGCCCCGAACCCCGGGATCGTGAACGTGCGCGGGACCCCGTCGTAGCTCGCGACGACCGTGAAGCCGGTGTCCGCCGGCACCGGTTGCTCCGGCGTGACCATCAGCTCGTGGTCGGTCCGCGACCACGTCGCGAGGTCCCCGTCGACCGTGATCGACCGCACGGTCAGGCCGACGAGGTCGAGGCTGAAACAGCTGAGGGTCTGCGTCGAGTTGGCGTCGATCGTCGCGACACCGCGCAGGTGGTTGTTCGCAGGTCCGTACCGGATCGCGAGGTCGTAGTGCTGCACGTCGTACCCGCCGTTGCCGTACCGGGGGTAGTAGGCGTCGCCCACGCCGAGCGCCCCCGCCGTCGGTCCAGCAGCGCACTTCGCGTCCGGCTCTCGCGGCGCCGGTGCGCTCGCGGCCGTGGGCCCGAACAGCGCCGACGATCCGAGGAGGACGATGGCGAACAGGACGCGTGCGGAGCGCATGCGACGCCTCCGATCAGGTCGGTCGCGAACGGGCGCCATCGACGCTATGCCCCCGGACGGACCTCGTCCAGGGCCGCAGGGCCTGGTGCCTCAGGCGATCGGGCGACCTCGGCGGGCGGCTTTCGCGCGCTCCTGCTGGGGGAGCAGCACCTTGCGCAGGCGGACGTGGTTCGGCGTCACCTCGACGCACTCGTCCTCGCGGATGAACTCGAGGGCCTGCTCGAGCGCCAGCGTCGCGCTTGGGGATCAGGCGTGTGAACTCCTCCGACGTTCGACTGCCGCATGTTCGTGAGCTTCTTCTCCTTCGTGGCGTTCACGTCGATGTCCTCGGCGCGGGCGTTCTCGCCGACGATCATGCCCTCGTAGACGTCCTCGCCCGGTCCGACGAACATCGATCCCCGCTCCTGCAGCGTGAGCAGGGCGAACGTGGTGCTCATGCCCGTCGCGGTCGGCGACGAGCGAGCCGGTCGGGCGCGTCCGGAGCTCGCCGTGCCACGGCTCGTAGCCCTCGAACACGTGGTGGAGCTGTCCCGTTCCCCGCGTCTCGGTGAGGAACTCGGTCCGGAAGCCGATCAGGCCGCGCGCCGGGACGAGATGCTCCATGCGGACCCATCCGGTGCCGTGGTTGACCATGTTCTCCATCCGGCCCTTGCGGAGCGCGAGCAGCTGCGTGATCACGCCGAGGTACTCCTCGGGCGCGTCGATCGCGACGCGTTCCACCGGCTCGTGCAGCACCCCGTCGATCGTGGCGCGTGACGACCTGCGGCTTGCCGACCGTGAGCTCGAACCCCTCGCGACGCATCACCTCGACGAGCACCGCCAGCTGGAGCTCGCCGCGGCCCTGCACCTCCCAGCGGTCGGGACGGTCGCCGTCGAGCACGCGGATCGAGACGTTGCCGACCACCTCCTGGTCCAGGCGCGACTTCACCTGGCGCGCGGTGAGCTTGGTCGCCGTCCTTGCCCGACGAGCGGCGACGTGTTGATGCCGATCGTCATCGAGAGCGACGGCTCGTCGACGCGCGTGACCGGCAGCGGGCGCGGGTCGTCGGGATCGGCGAGCGTCTCGCCGATCGTGATCTCGTCGATCCCGGCCACGGCCACGATCTCGCCGGGGCCGGCCTCGTCGGCCTCCACGCGGTCGAGGGCCTCGGTCACGTACAGCTCGGCGATCTTCGCGGGCTCGATCGTGCCGTCGGCCCGGCACCACGCGACCGCCTGTCCCCGGCGGATCGTGCCGTGGCGGACGCGGCAGAGCGCGAGCCGCCCGACGTACGGCGAGGCGTCGAGGTTGGTCACGAGCGCCTGGAGCGGATGATCCGTCCTCGTACGACGGCGCCGGGATGTGGTCCCGCAGCGCCTCGAACAGCGGCTCGAGGTCCTTCGGCGAGCGCGGACGGGTTCGGACCGCAGCGACCCTCCCGGGCGTCCGCGTACAGGATCGGGAACTCGATCTGGTGCTCGTCGGCGTCGAGGTCCAGGAACAGCTGGTAGACCTCGTCCACGACCTCCATCGTTCGGGCGTCGGGCCGGTCGATCTTGTTCACGACCAGGATCACCGGCAGCCGCGACTCGAGCGACTTCCGCAGCACGAACCGCGTCTGCGGCAGCGGTCCCTCGGACGCGTCGACCAGCAGCAGGACGCCGTCGACCATCGTGAGCCCGCGCTCGACCTCGCCGCCGAAGTCGGCGTGCCCCGGCGTGTCGACGATGTTGATCTTCAGGTCGCCGTGGCGGACCGCCGTGTTCTTCGCGAGGATCGTGATGCCCTTCTCGCGCTCGAGGTCGGTGGAATCCAGGACGCGCTCGGCGACCTCCTGGTTGGCGCGGAACGCGCCGGACTGCCACAGCATCGCGTCGACGAGCGTGGTCTTCCCGTGATCGACGTGGGCCACGATGGCGACGTTGCGGATGTCCGAGCGGGTGGGCATGCCCACATGGTAGGTGGCGGCAGGTCACGCGGACCCACCGAGGCACGTCCGGGCGCGGCTACCGGGTGCCGACCGATCCTGGTTGGTGGCGCAGCATCGCCTCGTGGGCGGCGGCGGACAGGCTGGCGGCCCACCGGACGGCGTGGTCCTGCTGGTCGTCGATCAGCATGCTGTCCTCGGACACGAAGAAGCTCTCGGGGCGCGTGACCAGCGCGTACCCCCTGGACTCGAGCCGCCGGGCGATCCCTCGGGCGGCCGACCCCGTCAGCAGGACGGACTTGTCGAACCGCGTGTCGAACGCGGCCGCCAGCCGGCCGCCGCCCTCGGGGAGCTCCTTGATCCAGGTCCGGAGGCCGGGAGCCACCGTCGGGTCCGCGTAGTCGTTCTTCTTGTCGGTCGCCGCGACCTTCCGCGTTCCCGCGGAGCTCATGCCGTGGGCGTGGGTCGGCCCACCGACCACCAGGAGATCGACCTCTGTGGTCTCGGCCGGGTCCACCGAGGACACCGGGGCGGCGTGTGCATCGAACCCGCGGGTCCGCAGCGACCTGGCGAGGCTCTCGCCGATCGCCGCCGTGTTGCCGAACAGGGATTCGTAGACGACGAGGGCTTTCATGGCCGCACCTCCTGCGAGGTTCCGAAGCCATCGTCGTCCCGGTGCCCGGGCGGGACCGGGGCCGAACGACCCTGGGCGTCCGGCCCCTCCGTCGCGTCCCCGCGTCCGCCCACTAGGCGTCCGGGTGCCCGTAGGTGAGCGACAGGACCCCGTTGTCGAAGGCCCGGGAGTCGAGGAGCCTCAGCGGCAGCTCGCCGGTCCAGTCCTCGAACAGCCGTTTCCCCGTCCCGAGGACGATCGGGTAGACGAGGAGCGCGAGCTCGTCGAGCAGGCCCTCGTGCAGCAGCCAGCGGACCAACGTGGCGCTGCCCGTCATCCCGATGTTCTTGCCGGGTCGCTGTTTGAGCTCCGCGATCCCCTTCGCGAGATCGCCCGTGATGAGCGTCGAGTTCCTCCAGCTCACCGATGTCAGCGTGGTGGACGCCACGAACTTCGGCGTGTCGTTCAGGTAGTCGGCGAAGGGATCGTCCTCGCTCGTCTTGTCGGACCAGTACTCGGCGAACTCCTCGTACGTCCGACGTCCGAGCAGCAGCGTGTCGGCCGCCTGCATGTTCGCCCCGACGACCTGCCCCACCTCCTCCGTGAAGTACGGGAAGGTCCACTTCTCCGGCGACTCGACGACGCCGTCCACCGACACGAACAACCCCGCCTGGATCTTGCGCATCTCGAACCCTCCTTTGTCCGTCTCCTCGAGAGCTGGGACGGTGCGGCCCCGCCGAACTCACCGGTCGCGCCCGATGAGTTCCGCCGTCTCGTCCGGTCGATCGGAGGGATGACTCAGAACGGATCGTCGAGATCGCTGGTCGGAAGGGCCGGACCCGCGATGCAGCCGTTCGCGCGGCGCTGGCGTCCCGGCCCGGGCGGTACCGTCCTGATCCTGATCGGACCGGTGGCCCGTGAGGGGATCACGTCCCTCTGCGAACGCGCACGGAGGCTGCTCGAGGGCTGCGACCCGGGTCCGGTGGCGTGCGACGTCGGTGCGCTCGGCGCCCCGGACGCGGTCGCGATCGACGCCTTGGCCAGGCTGCAGCTCACGGCCCGGCGCCTTGGACACCGGGTCGAGCTGCGGCGTGCGAGCGAGCGGCTCGTGGAGCTGCTGATCCTGATGGGTCTCGACGGGGTGCTGCCGTGCGGGGAGACTCGGAGCGTCGGCTCAGGCGTCGAGCCGGGCCGGGAGCCCGAACAGGGGGAACAGGCGCGCGGTGTCGAGGAAGAAACTGATCCCGGCGATCGCGCCGTCTGAGATCTCGAGGACCTGGAGCGACCAGGGCTCGAGCCCACCCTCGGCGCTCGGCTTGTACTGCCCGAACGCCGGCATGCCGTTGGCTCCGGTCGCGATCAACCGCGAGCCCCGGCAGCCGATCCCCGGCCCGAGGCACCACCTGCGGATGTCATCGTGGGTCTGCAGCCACATCTCGTATGGGGGCATCGACCAGGCCGCGTCCTCTTTCAGGAGCGAGGTGAGCGAGTCCATGTCGTACCGTTCGAACGCGTCCACGTAGCGGTCGAGCAGCGCCCGCTGCTCCTCGTCGGCCGGCCGGAGCGTCTCGGCCTCGTCGATCCGCACGGTCTCCAGCGTCGCGCGCGCCCGTTGCAGGGCGCTGTTCACCGAGGCGACGGATGTATCCAGCAGCTCGGCCACCTCCGATGCCTTCCAGCGCAGCACCTCACGGAGGATCAGCACAGCCCGCTGGCGGGGCGGTAAGTGCTGCAGCGCCGCTACGAACGCGAGACGGATCGATTCGCGCGACTCGACCACCTCGGCCGGGTCGGCCCCGTCCGGCACCGCGCGATCGTCGGGGATCGGCAGCACCCAGACGTTCTCCGGCAGCGGCTCGGGTAGGGGCATGTCGGCCGACCTCGCCGGTGAGAGCTCCATCGGGCGGACCCGGCGCTCCTTGCCGCCGAGCATATCGAGGCAGACGTTGGTCGCGATGCTGTAGAGCCACGAGCGCAGCGACGACCGGCCCTCGAAGCCCTCGAAGCTCTTCCACGCCCGCAGGAAGGTCTCCTGCACCGCGTCCTCCGCCTCGAACCCCGAGCCGAGCACGCGGTAGGCGTACGCGGTGAGCTCGGCCCGGTGGTGTTCCAGCCGGAGCTCGAGCTCCTCGGTCGCGCCGCGAGGGGCGCGCTCGTGCACGTCCTCGACCAACCGCTCGCTCCTCCTCGAAACCACCCTACTCACCACCCTGGGACTCCCGCCAGGCGCGGAACTCATCGGCCAGGAACCGCGCGGGACCGATGAATCTGCCCCCGCGCACCCGTCCTAGATGCACGCGGCCCGATGGAGACGGACGGAGACGGAGGGAGGTGGCACGGATGCAGCTCGAGGGCAGGGACGTCAGGGTCGAAACGCCGAAGGCCGCACGGAAGGAGTGGATCGGGCTCGCCGTCCTGGCCATCGCCTGCCTGCTCTACGCGATGGATCTGACCGTGCTGCACCTCGCGGTGCCTTCCCTGTCGGAAGACCTCGGACCCACCAGCGCCCAGTTGCTCTGGATCGTCGACATCTACGGGTTCATGGTCGCCGGCTGCCTGATCACGATGGGCACGCTCGGCGACCGGATCGGCCGCCGACGGCTGCTGATGATCGGGGCGGCGGCGTTCGGCGTCGTGTCGGTGATCGCGGCGTTCTCGACCAGCGCCGAGATGCTGATCGGCGCGCGTGCGCTCCAGGGCGTGGCCGGCGCGACCCTCGCGCCGTCGACCCTGTCCCTGATCTTCGCCATGTTCCTCGACCCCCGAGAGCGGTCGATCGCGATCGGCGTGTGGATCGCCGGCTTCTCGGCCGGCGGGGCGGTCGGTCCGGTGCTGGGCGGCGTGCTCCTCGACCACTTCTGGTGGGGATCGGTGTTCCTCCTCGCGGTCCCTGTCATGGCCCTGCTCCTCCTGCTCGGTCCAAGGCTCCTGCCCGAGTACCGAGACCCGAACGCGGGTCGGCTCGATCTCGCGAGCGCCGCCCTGTCGCTGGTCGCGATCCTGGCCGTGATCTTCGGGCTGAAGGAGATGGCGCAGGACGGGATCGGGCCGCTTCCGATCTCCTCGATCCTGGTCGGGCTCGCGGTGGGCCTGGTGTTCGTCCGGCGGCAGTTCTCCCTGGCGGACCCGATGATCGATCTCTCCCTGTTCAAGATCCGGGCGTTCAGCGCGTCCCTGGCGACCAACGTGCTCGGCGTCTTCATCGCGATCGGTTACTTCCTGTTCGTCGCCCAGTACCTGCAGCTGGTGCTCGGGCTCTCGCCGCTCCAGGCGGGGTTGTGGTCGCTGCCGTCGGCGCTGGGGTTCATCGTGGGCTCGACCGCCGCGCCCCGGCTGCTGCGGCGGATCCGGCCCGCCTACGTGATCGGCGGGGGCCTCGCGATGGGGGCGTTCGGCCTCTCGATGCTCAGCCGCGTCGACGGATCGGCCGACCTCACGCTGCTCGTCGCGGCGTCGGTCGTGATCTCGCTCGGGCTCGCCCCGGTCTTCACGGCGACCACGGACCTGATCGTCGGGTCGGCCCCTCCCGAACGCGCCGGGGCGGCGTCCGGGATCTCCGAGACGGGCGCCGAACTCGGGGGCGCGCTCGGGATCGCGATCTTGGGAAGCATCGGCGCGGCCGTCTACCGGGCGGAGCTCGCCGATCTGCTCCCGGCGGGCGTTCCAGCGGGTGTGGCGGATGCGGCGCGTGACACGCTCGGCGGGGCCGTCGGCGTCGCCGAGCGGCTGCCGGGTTCCCTCGGCAACCGGCTCGTGGACAGCGCCCGGGACGCGTTCGTCCAGGGCATGCGGGTGAGCACCGCGATCGCGACCGTCGTGGCCGTCGCCGTGGCCGGGCTCGCGGTGACGATGCTCCGGCACGTTCGCTCGGGCGCGGACCGAGAGGCCGAGGCCGAACGAGAGGCCGCGGAACGGGAGCGACCGAGCGACGCGTACGTCGGGGAGGCGGTCGGGGTCGAGTGCTGAGGTGATGGTAGGAGCCTCGGGCGGAGGAGACGTGATGGGCAAGGTGATCGTGAGCGCCTCGGTGTCGCTCGACGGGTTCAGCGCCGGGCCGAAGGTGTGCGTCGACCGACCCATGGGGGCGGGTGGCGAGCGGCTCCACGAGTGGCTGTTCGACGAGGTCGAGGGGCCGGAGGCCGATGTGGCCGAGCGGGCGCCGGGGATGGTCGGATCCGTCGTGATGGGCCGGCGCACGTTCGACGTGGGCCTGGCGCCGTGGGGAGGCGTTCCGTTCCCGGTCCCCTGCTTCGTGCTCACCCACGAGGCGCGGGCCACGATGGTCACGACCGGCGGCACGTTCACGTTCGTCACGGACGGGCTCGTGGGGGCTCTCCGGCGGGCCCGAGCCGCGGCTGGGGACCGGGATGTGCTGGTGATGGGCGCGAACGTCGCCCAGCAGTTCCTGGACGCCGAGCTCGTGGACGAGCTTCGCCTCCAACTCGTGCCGGTGCTCCTCGGTACCGGCACACGGCTGTTCGACCACCTGGGTTCCGACCACATCGAGCTGGAGCGGACGGCGTCGATCGAGTCGCCGAGCGTGACGCACCTGTGGTTCCGCGTCGTCCGGGAGCGCGCGCCCGCCGAGCGTCCCGAGCGCGATCGCCGCCGCCGTGCGCTGATCGTTCTGCGGAAGTCCATCTGGCCGTTCACCGTTCGATCACCTTCCGGTCACCTCCCGCCACTAGAACTTCCGCTCGCACCGGCGGGCGCGGCCGAACGGTCGCGCGAGGGAAGGAGGGTGCAGATGAAGAAGGTGGCGACCGGCATCGGGCTGGTGGTGGCGCTCGGGCTCGGGCTCGTGAGCTCGGTGCTCGCGGGCCTGGACATCGGGCTCGACGAACAGAACCTGTTGGATGCGAAGTCGCAGCCGCTCTTCGGCGTCGGCAAGCCGATCGCGACGTCCTCGACGGCCAGCGTCAGTCAGGTGACCGCGGATGCGAACCCGCTGACCCTCGCAACGTTCGCGAACGGCCTGAGCGCACGGGTCGTCACCGCGGCGGCGAACGCCGGACCGAACATCGACATGATGGCGCTCTGGCCGAACGACACGGACCCCACATGGCTCATCGCATGCAACGAGCAGGGAGCGGCGCAGCCGGCCCTGCAGCGGATCCGGATCTCTGACGGGCTCGTCGAGACGATCGTGTCGGGGGGACTCGTCAGCTGTGATCCCGCTCACCGGACCCCGTGGGGCACCGTCGTGTTCGCCGAAGAGAACGGATCGAGCGGCCGTCTGTTCGAGCTGGTCGATCCCCTGCACACGACGGGCGTCACGATCGACGGGTCGGGCAACCCGGTCGGCGGCACCGGGACGTCGAACATCGCCCGCCGGGACGCGGTCGGCAAGCTCTCATTCGAAGGCGTCGGCATCACCGCAAGCGGGGTGATGTACTACGGCGACGAGAACCGACCGCTGAACGGCACGGCCGGCGGTGCGTACTTCAAGTTCATCCCCACGACGCTTTGGGATCCGCAGGACCCCCCGATCACGGACCTGGACGACAGTCCGCTCGTGGGAGGCAGCATCTTCGGACTCCGGCTGGGGAAGCGCTCCAGCAACACCGACTACGGGCAGGGCACGCAGACCGGGCTGGGCACCTGGATCCCGGTGCCGGGCGGGGCCCCCGTCGACCTGCGTGCGGCGGCTTCGACCCTGAAGCTGACCGGCTACTACCGGCCGGAGGATCTCGACTTCGACCTCGTGGCGCTCGGCGACGGGAACGTCCGGTGGTGCGGGAACAACACGGGCAACGAGCTCACCGACCGGAACTACGGCGAGACCATCTGCCTGACCGACGGGACCCTCGCGCAGGCCGCGAACGCGACGACCCTGTCGACCCCGGAGGTCCAGTTCCTGGTGATCGGCTACCCCGACTTCGCGATGATGGACAACATCGCCTACCAGCCTGGGCGCGGCAACTGGATCGTGCACGAGGACGGCGACGGACCCGAGTTCCCGATCGCGACCCGCCACAACAACGACCTGTGGGATTGCCTGCCGGACGGAGCGGACGCGAACCTGCTGTCGGACGGCTGCATCCGGATCGGCACGCTGAACGACCTGCACGTGACGGCGGAGGGCAACGGCGCCGAGTGGACGGGCGGCGTGTTCGACGCCACCGGGACGCGCTTGTTCGTCAGCGTCCAGCACAACGTCACCGGCCACGGCTTGATCCTGGAGGTCATCGGCTGGAAGTAACCGGGCCGGGAGATCGACACAAGGCACGGAACCCCGGGTCGTCGGACCCGGGGTTCCGTGCATCTGCAGGACCGGGAAGGTTCCCGGTCCCGGTCGGGTTGTGCCCGGAGGAAGCCGAGGCCGGGCGGGCGTGAGGGGGGGATCATGAGGGCGTTCGGATTGGCGGATGAGCAGGCGTCAGCGGCGTTGATCGAGATCCCGACGCCCGAACCGGGTCCCGGTGAGGTCCGGGTCGGGGTCCGCGCGTCCTCGGTGAACGGGTTCGACGTGTTCGTGGCGACCGGGATGGCCAAGGGCATGATGGAGCACCGCTACCCGGTCGTGATCGGGAAGGACTACGCCGGCGTGGTCGATGCGGTCGGGGAGGGCGTGACGGCGTTCGTCGTCGGCGACGAGGTCGCCGGCATCACCCCTGGCGAGCCGTACGTGGGGCGAGGCACCTACGCCGAGTCCGTCGTCGTCCCCGCCGAGGGGTTCATCGAACGCAAGCCCGCGGTCCTCGACTTCGGGCAGGCGGCGTCCACCGGGCTCGCCGCCGTCACCGGGCTCGCGTGCGTCGATGCGGTCGAACCATCGGAGGGAGACGTCGTCCTCGTCGTGGGCGCCGCGGGAGGCGTCGGCTCGTACGCGGTCCAGATGGCTGCGGTTCGAGGGGCCCGCGTGGTCGCGACCGCCGGGCCCGAGGACGAGGCGTGGATCCGGGAGCTCGGCGCGAGCGACGTCGTCGACTACACGACGGGTGACGCCACCACGGCCGTGCGCGAGATGTTCCCCGAAGGCGTGGATGCCCTGATCGTCGCGGTCCAACTGGGCGACGCGTTCGACCAGACCGCCGCGCTCGTCAAGGGGGGCGGCAGGCTCGCCAGCACGGTGGGGGGTGCCGACGCAGGCTCGGTCGCCGAGCGTGGGCTGAGCGGCACGAACGTGCTGGGGCAGGCCGACCCCGGATCGCTCGGGACGGTGCTCGAGATGGCCGCCGAGGGCATGCTCAGGGTCCCGATCACGCGGACCTTCGCCTTCGACGAGCTGCCGCAGGCGCTGCGCCTGGTCGGCGAGCATCGGTCGCGCGGCAAGTTCGCCGTCATGGTCTCGGCGTAGCCGGATCCGGGTCCCCGGCGCGTCGGGGCGTTCGACCCTGGAGCCGACCGTGAACCGGCCCGAGTCTGGCCACGGAGGTGAGGGTCCCGATGACCCGTTCGGTTGTGGCGTCGGATCCCGGGACCCGCCTCGGAAGGGCTCGCCCGCCCGACGCGGTGCGAGGCACGGACCGCGGCCCGGACCGCGGTGCCCGTCCGGCGGGCGAGCGTCTCGCGTACCTGGACAACGTCAAGACCCTGCTGATCGCGGGGATCATCGCGGCGCACGCGATCCAGGGCTACTCGGAGTTCGGCTCCTGGACGTACCAGGACATCCAGGAGGCGACGCTGTCGCCCGTCGTCGAGACCGTCTTCGTGGTCGCGCTCGTGAGCCTCGGCGCGCTCTTCCTCATGGCCCTGTTCTTCCTCATCTCGGGTCTGTTCACCGAGGATTCGCTCGCGCGGAAGGGGTCATCGCGGTTCGTCACCGATCGGCTCCTGCGGCTGGGCGTGCCGTTCGCCGTGTACACGCTGGTGGTGTGGCCGCTCCTGGAGTTCGCCCTGCTCGAGCCCTACCTGCATCGCGGATTCTGGCGGTCCGTCGCGGACACGGACCCGGTGCTCGACAACGGCCCGGTCTGGTTCGTCGGTGTGCTGTTGGTCTACTCGCTCGGTCTGGTCGCGTGGCGGAAGCTGTTCCCGCCACCGCCGGCACGTGGGAGGGTCTTGCGCTGGCGCCAGCTGGTCCTGCTCGCGGTCGCCGTGGGCGTCGCGACGTTCCTGGTTCGACTCGTGTTCCCGGCGGACTCGAACCAGCCCCTGAACATCAAGCTCTGGGGTTGGCCCGAGTACCTCGCGCTGTTCGGTCTCGGCGTAGTCGCGGCCCGTCGCGGCTGGCTCCGACCCGTGCCCGACGCAATCGCGCGACGGTGCGGGATCGCGACGATCGTGGCGGTCCTCTGCGTCGCCGCGGCCGTCCTGTCGGCGGAGCCGCTCGGGCTCAGCGAGGACGCGTACTTCGGCGGATGGCGGCTGACGGCCCTCGTCGCGGCGATGGCCGAGGGCGTACTCGCGGTCTGCGCGTCGATCTGGGTGCTGGCGTTCGCGCAACGGCACCTGGACCGCACGAGCCGGTTGCGCCGGGCGACGGCACGGAGCTCCTACATGGCGTTCATGTTGCAGGGGCCGGTGCTCGTCGCGCTCGCGCTCGCGCTGCGACCGACCCCCCTGTCCGGCGACGTGAAGGCGCTCCTGGTGGCGACGCTCGGCATCATCGGTTCGTTCGCGCTCGCGTGGCCGCTCGTCACCCGGACGCCGCTGCGGCGCGTGATGTGATGAGCGAACGCTGCTTCAGATCGACGTCGGTGTGATCGCGACGATCGTCGCCTGCTCGTCCCTGCGCTCGGGATGCATCATCGACTGGATCGCCCGGATCGGCCTGATGAAGAGCAGGTCGAACCGGTACTTCCGCCCCATCAGTCGCTTCACGCGCTCCACCTCGGTCGACGGCAGGAGCTCGGCGTGCGCCGGGATCGGCGCCCCGTGGAGCCGGCCCCGGGCCGAGCACGCGGCCACCCTCACGGACGGGTTGCGTCGGATCCGCTTCACCTTGCCCGATCCCACCGCCGTCATCGCGAGCAGGCGGTCGCCCTCCGTGACGAACCACACCGGCGTCGCCACGCCCGTGCCATCGCGCCGAAAGCTCATGACGCTTAGGTACTTGCCCGTGATGCGGGCCGGCCCGGTCGGGGCTTGCTGGGACTCTCGAACGTGCAGCCTCGTGCCGCTGGTCGGAGCCTGAGCGGCCATCGTCCTCGCCTCCTTCGGCCTGGACCCGGCCAGCGTCGCTCGGGGGATGTCCGGCGCTCAGGGCCCGGCGACCCCGATCCTGCGGGCCGGACGTCGGGCTGTGGACGGGCTTCCGGGGGCGGTTGAGCTCGCGAACGCGGCCGGCAGCGGCAGAGCGTGGCCGCCCAGGTGATCGCTTCCCCATACCCGTTCCCGCGGGAGTCGGCGGCCGTTGCCACCGCGTAGACGCCGACGAACGTCTCGTCGATGTAGGCGGCTGCCGTGGTCACCGGCCGTTCCGCGACGTAGCCCACCCACGCGCGGGGGTGCAGGTCGAGGCACTCGAGCGACAGGGCCGGCCCCGACGCACGGGCGCCGAACACCTCTTCGATGAGTGTGGCGGCGTGGCGCGCCCCTGTCTCGTCCGCCACCTCGACGATCCGGAGCTCGTCCGGCGCGCGGGATGCCGAGCCGCCCGGATCGCGGATCATGCAGGGGACGGGTTGGCCCGGGCCCTCGGCGTCGGCGAGGACGGGATCGGCCACAGGCTCCAGATGCCGTACCGGCCTCCCGACCGTTCGCCGAAGAAGGCCGCCGCCCGCTCGAGCAGCTCGCCGCCGCCGTCCGGCCCGGGAGCCCGCAGGAGCGTCGCGCTGTTCGGCGGGAGGGCGACCGAAGGCTGGCGATCGGCGCACGAGAGTTCGTCCCTGAGCCTCGTCGGGCTCCCCAGATGTCCCATCCACGTCCGGTAGGCGCCGGCGCAGTTGGCGGCGGCACGTCGGAGCAACTCGTCGCCGCTCGGCATCCCGCTCATGGTCGCCGATCGTCCCACGGAGTCGACGTTGGGGTTCACCGGCGCCGTTCTGCCACAGTCTTCGGATGTCGTCAGGAGGCGCCATCCCGGACCGCTCGCAGCCGCGTCCGTACCCCGAGATCGAGTCGTACGACCATGGCCTGCTGGATGTGGGCGGCGGCGACCTCGTCTACTGGGAGACGTGCGGCGACCCGGGCGGGAAGCCGGCGGTCGTGTTGCACGGCGGGCCTGGTTCGGGATGCACGTCGTGGCAGCGGCGGCTGTTCGACCCCGAGGCCTACCGGGTCGTCCTGTTCGATCAGCGGAACTGCGGCCGGAGCTCCCCGCACGCGAGTGAACCCGAGATCGACCTGTCGAACAACACGACCCCGAACCTCGTGGACGATATCGAGCGTGTGCGCGAGCATCTCGGCATCGAGTGCTGGCTGGTGACCGGCGGATCGTGGGGGAGCGCGCTCGCGCTCGCGTACGGCGAGCGGCATCCGAGCCGCGTGACCGGGATGGTGCTGTGGGGCGTGAACTCGGCGCGGCGCTCCGAGTTCGACTGGCTGTTCCGCGGCGGCGTCCGCGCATTCTTCCCCGACCCGTGGGAGCGACTCCTGGACGCGGTGCCGGACGAGCTCCGCGATCTCGATATCGTCGAGGCCTACGGACGGATGCTGTTCGACCGGGACCCGGAGGTCCGAACCCGCGCCGCCTACGAGTGGTGCCTGTGGGAGTCCGCCACGCCGTCGTGGCCTCCGACCTCGGACCTCGACGAACGGTTCGAGGATCCGGGGTTCGCGCTCGCGTTCGCGCGCCTCGTCACGCACTACGTGCGGCACGACGCCTGGCTCGCCGAGGACCAGCTGCTCCGCGGGCTGGGCGTTCTCGACCGGCTCCCCGCGGTGCTCATCCAAGGGCGCTTCGACTTCCAGGCGCCGCTCGGCTCGGCGTGGGCGGTGCACCGCGCGTGGCCGGGCTCGGAGCTCGTCGTCGTGGACGACGCCGGCCACGGCGCGGGCGCACCCGGGATCGAGCGGGAGATCGTGCGAGCGACCGACCGGTTCGCGAGCGGCTGACGCCTGCGGTCGCTAGGCCGCCTCGGCCGCTCGTTGGAGCTCTGCGATGTCGAGCTTGCGCATCTCGAGCATCGCCCGCATCACGCGCTGCGAGCGGTCGGGATCGGGATCGCTCAGGAGGTCGCCGAGGGCGTTCGGCACGATCTGCCAGGACACGCCGAACCGGTCCTCGACCCACCCGCACTCGCCCTTGGAGCCACCCTCGGACAGGGCCTCCCAGAGCTCGTCGACCTCGTCCTGCGTCTCGCAGTTCACGACGAAGGAGATGGCCGGCGAGAAGGTGAACTCTGGCCCGCCGTTCAGTGCGACGAACCCCTGCCCCTCGAGCAGGAAGTCCACGGTCATCACCGTGCCCGCAGGGCCCGGCCCCGCGTCACCGTAGCGCGTGACCCCGAGGATCTTGGACTCGCCGCCGTCGGACCTGGTCGCCCGCCGGGTGGAGAACACGGAGACGTAGTAGTCGGCGGCCTCCTCCGCCTTGTCGTCGAACCACAGGCAGGGCTCGATCTTCGATACGTGCTCGATACCCATGCTTCCCCTCCTTCCCCTCGCATCCTTGCGAGGAGTCGTCCAGATCCGGGCCGAGATCGACCTGGATCGTCGGCCTTCAGAAGGAGTGCTTTCCCCGTTCGATCCCAGCCGGAACCCCGCTGGCCCGATCGGTTCGTCAAGACCGGAGGACGCGGAACCGCAGGTGGGCGGCGGTAGAAGCCTTCTCATCCCCGGCGGCGGCACTCGTTCGTTAGGTGGCTGACCTATGCGATGCTCGACCGGAGCGCGGCGTGCACCCGAGCGAGCTCTTCGTCGATGGCCTCGACCTGTTCGATACCGACTCCGAGCGATCCCGCCTTCGCGGCGGCCTCGAGCCGGCTGCTGCGGTCGGCGAGCTCGTTCGCCCCGAACGTCGCGGCGTTGGACTTGAGGGTGTGCGCCGCCCGACGGACCTCGTCCGCGTCGCCGGCCTCGAGCCCGTGGCGAGCGGTCTCGACCAGCCCCGGCGAGTCGGTCACGAACTGCTCGATCAGCTCGGCCACGAAGGCGTCATCGCCGCCCATGCTCTCGGCAAGCCTGGCGAGGACCGAGGCGTCCACCGCCGGTGCCCTCTCGGTCGGGTCGCTCGCGCCAGCCGGCTGCTCCCTGCTTGGCGTGCGGGTGATCGCCGCCACGAGCTCCTGCGGGCGGATCGGTTTCGCGACGTAGTCGTTCATCCCGGCGGCGAGGAACCCCTCGCGGTCGCCCCGCATCACCTCGGCCGTCATCGCGACGATCCAGGGACGCTCGCCGTCCGGCCACCGCTCGAGGATGTGGCGGGTCGCCTCGACCCCGTCCATCTCCGGCATCTGCACGTCCATCAGGACGAGGTCGTAGTGCTGCCGCTCCACCGCCTCGACGGCCTCGAGCCCGTTGGCCGCGACGTCGGCCCGGTAGCCCATCTTCTCGAGCAGCCGGAGCGCGAGCCGCTGGTTCACGACGTTGTCCTCGGCGAGGACGATCCGGAGCGGGTGCCGCGAGGCGAGCTCGGGGTCGAGGCTTCCCGCGGTCTCCTCTCGCGCCGCCTCCCCGCCGGGCTCTATCTCCAGGACGATCGCGAGGGCGCCGTGGAGGGCCGAGGCCTTGATCGGCTTGACGATGATCGCACCGATCCCGGCCCCCTCCCACCGGGGATCGCTCGACACGTCGTGCCGCGGGACCGACGAGGCGAGGATCGTCGGTAGCCCCGGCGCGCGCTCGTGCAGCCGCGTCGCGAGCTCGAGCCCGTCCATCCCGGGCATCAGCATGTCCAGGATCGCGACGTCGAACCCGCCTCCGTCGATCGCGCCGAGTGCCTCGTTGCCCGAGGACGCGCTCGTCGTCTCGACGCCCCAGGCCGACAGGAGCGCGGTCATCAGCAGGAGGTTCGTCGCGTTGTCGTCCACGATCAATGCCTGGCGCCCCGCGTACGATCCGTCCCGCCGGAGCGCGGTCGGCGTCATGTCGGTCACCCCCGCCTCGAACGTCACGTGGAACGTGCTGCCTTCCCCAGGGACGCCGCTGCTCTCCGCCGTGACCGTGCCGCCCATCAGCTCGGCAAGCCGCCGGCTGATCGCGAGACCGAGCCCGGTACCTCCGTACCGGCGGCTCGTCGAGGCGTCGACCTGCGTGAACGACCGGAAGAGCTGATCGATCCGATCAGGTGGGATCCCGATCCCGGTGTCGCGGATGCTCACGTGGAACGCGATGCGATCGGGGGACGGCCCCTCCGCCGCCTCGACGTGGACCGCGATCTCGCCCCCATCGGTGAACTTCACGGCGTTGTTCAGCAGGTTGAGCAGGATCTGGCGGAGCCGGCTCGTGTCGCCGACCGCGGTCTCCGGCGTCTCGGGCTCGATCCCGTAGGTGACCTCGATCCCCTTGCGTTGCGCGATCGGTCCGATCAGGTCCACGACCGCCTCCACGCATTCGCGGACGTCGAACGGCGCGAGTTCGAGGTCCATCCGCCCGGCCTCGATCTTCGAGAAGTCGAGGATGTCGTTGATGATCGTGAGCAGGGCCTCGCCGCTACGGGCGATGGTCGAGGCGTACTCGCGCTGCTCCGCGTCGAGCTCGGTCTCCGCGAGAAGGCCGCTCATCCCGATGATCGCGTTCATCGGCGTACGGATCTCGTGGCTCATCGTCGCGAGGAAAGCGCTCTTGGACTCGTTCGCCTCGTCGGCCGTCCTGCGCGCCTCCTGGAGCTCGGTGACGTCGTGGTAGATGGCGTAGTAGCCCTGGTGCTCGCCGTCGACGACGAGCGGCACGATGTCGATCTCGACCTCGACGAGGTGGCCGTCGCTCCGGTGCCGTCTCGACATCCGGTGTGCCCGGCCTCGCTCGGTCGCCTCCCGCACGATGTCGTCACCTTCCTGCGCGAGATCCTCGGGGACGATCAGGGAGTCGATCGTCCGACCGATCGCCTCGTCCGGCGAGTAGCCGAAGAGCCGCGCCGCGGCGGGGTTCCAGCCGGAGACCGTCTGATCGCGATCCATGGTCACCACCGCGACCGGGCTGATCTCGACGAGCGATTCGAAGTACTGCTTCTGCTTGCGGTAGCCCTCTTCGGCCTCCTTCGACATCTGGAACAGACGGGCGTTCTCGATCGCGATCGCCGCCTGTTGGGAGAGCCCGACGAGGAAGTCGAGGTCTTCCCCGGTGAACGGGTTCGCGGCACGCGTCGTGCGCCAGACCGCCATCACCCCGATGACCCGGCCGCGCGCCACGAGCGGAGCCGCCATCAGGCGCTCGAGGTCCTCGTACTCCGCCCCAGGGATCTGGACCCCGCGCGGGTCCCCGCGGACATCGTTGACGACCTCCGCCGTCCCGCGGAGCGCGAGGTCGCCGACGATCCCCTCGCCGGGCGTGATCGTGTCGCTCATCAGGGCCTCACCGAACTCACCGAGGGCCACGACCGGCACGAAACGGCCCTCACGCTCCAGGAAGACCGCGCTCGTGTCGGCGTCGAGGAGATCGCGGGCGCGGTCGCCGATCTCGCCCAGGATCGGCTCGAGGTCCAGGAGCGCGCCGATCTCGCGTCCCAGCTCCGCGAGCGCCGCCATCTCGCTCGCCCGACGCCCGGTTTCTGCGTAGAGGCGGGCGTTCTGGATCGCGACGCCGACGTTCGCGGCGATCGTGGACAGGAGCCGCGTGTCCGCCTCGGTGAAGCGTCCGGCCTGCTCGATGTGCTGCACGCTGATCACGCCGATGGCAGCCGTGCCGGCGATGATGGGGACCCCCAAGTACGACTTGGCCGGGGTCCCCACCACCGGGATACCGAGCTCCTGGAAAGCCTCCGGTCGATTGAGGAGCAACGGCACCCGCGTCTGCAGGATCCTCGACGTGAGCCCCTCCCCGAAGCGCATCGACGGGTTCTCGCCGCGCTCCCCGTTCTCGCTGTAGTAAGCGAAGTCGATCATGTCGGTCGCCGTGTCGTGCAAGGCGACGTAGACGAGGTCGGCGCTGAACACCTCACGGAGCTGATCGCCGAGGCGCTCGATCAACGCGTCGAGCTCGAGCTGTTCGGCCAGCGCCTGGCCGACGTTGTTGATGATCGCGAGCTCGGCCGCACGCTGGCCCGTTTCCTCGAACAACCGGGCATTCTCGAGCCCAACGCTCAGGCTGCCGGCGAGCGTCATGAGCAGCCTGACGTCGGCCTCGCTGAACGCGTGTTCGCGATCGAGGTTGTGGAGCGAGATGACCCCCGTCCCTCGATTCCCGATCAGCATGGGGACGAAGAGGGACGACCGCGAGGGTTCTCCGGCGATCGCGAGCGGGTTGCCGGCCGCGATACATCGCCGCTCCATGTCTTCGTTGACGACGACCGGTTCTCGCGTCTCTAGGGCGATCTTGCGGAACCCCATGATCTCGATCGGATGGTCGATCAGTCGGACTCCGCGCTCGATCGAGTACGGGAACCAGATCTGAGCGCCGGCCTCGTCCACGACCCCGATGTCGACGGTCTGCGCGTCGAAGATCTGCCCGATCCGCTCGCCGACGAGGTCGTACATCGCCTGCATCTCGAGGTTCTCGGCGAGGCCGCTCTGGACGTCGTTGATGAGCGCGAGCTCGGCGTTGCGCTGCCTGAGTCTCTTCGAACAGGCGCGCGTTGTCGAGCGCGACGCTCAGGCTCCCGGCGAGCGTGGTCAGGAGGCTGACGTCTGCGTCGGTGAACGCGTTCTCGCGGTCCATGTTCTGCAGGGTGATTCGGCCGATCGCCCTACCTCCCACGACAAGAGGGACGTAGACGGCCGACAGTGGATCACCCCCCTCGCCCCAGTTCGGCGCGGGTCCGAGCTCGTTGGCGCGCTCCGTGAACCGCTCGTTGATGACGAGCGTCTCCCCGGTGTCGAGGACGAATTTGGTCGGCCCGCCTTCGATGGACATCGGCTCGGTCGTGTAACGGGCGCCCTTCTCGAACATGTACGGGTTGTCGAGCAGACCGGTGTCCCGATTCACGATGCCGATCGCGATGACCTGCGCGTCGAAGATGTCGCGGATGCGGTCGCCGACCAGGTCGTACATGGCCTGCATCTCGAGGTTCTCGGCCAGCCCGCTCTGCACGTCGTTGATGAGCGCGAGCTCGGCGTTGCGCTGCCGGGTCTCGTCGAAAAGGCGGGCGTTCTCGAGCGCGACGCTCAGGCTGCCGGCGATCGTCGTCAGCAAGCGAACGTCCGCCTCGCTGAACGCGTGTTCGCGATCCAGGTTCTGGAGCGAGATCCGGCCGGTCGCTTCGCCGCCTACCTGCAAGGGGACGAACAGCAACGACTTCGGCGATCCGCCCGCGCGCACCCCCATCGGGCCGCCGATCGCGGCGACCCGATCGTCGAGTCCCTCGTTGATCAGGAGGGGTTCGCGCGTCTGCATGACGTAAGTGGTCAGGCCGCTGGGTTCGAGCGTCTCCTTCGGGTCGCGAACGCCGCGCGTGATCGAGTACGGGAACCAGATCAGTCCCGTCTCGCGCTCGAGCACGCCGATGTCGACGGCCTGGGCGTCGAAGATGTCTCGGATGCGGTCGCCGACGAGGTCGTACATCGCCTGGATGTCGAGGTTCTCGGCCAGGCTCCGCTGCACGTCGTTGATCACGGCGAGCTCCGCGTTGCGCTGACGGGTCTCCTCGAACAGCCGGGCGTTCTCGAGCGCGACGCTCAGGCTTCCCGCGATCGTGGTGAGCAGGCGAACGTCCGCCTCGCTGAACGCGTGCTCGTGGTCGAGGTTCTGCAGCGAGATCCGGCCGGTGGCCTCGCCGCCCACGATGAGCGGGACGAACAGCACCGACATCGCGGGTTCGCCCGAACCCATGGGCAGCGGTGCCTCGCCCAGCAGCTCCAGCGTCTTCTCGGTGACCCGCTCGTTGATCAGGAGCGGCTGCCGCGTCTGCATGACGTAGCCACCCAGACCGCCGGTGTCGACCACTTCGTCCGGGTAGCGGACGCCGCGCTCGATCGAGTACGGGAACCGAAGTTTGCCCGCGTCACGGTCGAGCACGCCGATGTCGACGACCTGGGCGTCGAAGATCTCCTGGAGGCGGTCCCCGACGAGCTCGTACATCGCGTGCATATCGAGGTTCTCGGCCAGGCTGCGCTGGACGTCGTTGATGAGCGCGAGCTCGGCGTTGCGCTGCTTGGTTTCCTCGAAGAGTCGTGCGTTCTCCAGCGCGACGCTCAGGCTTCCCGCGAGCGTCATCAACAGCCGCTGGTCGGCCTCGTTGAACGCACGCTCCTTCTCGACGTTCTGCAACGAGATGACACCTGTTGCTCTGCCCCCGACGACCAGAGGTACCCAGACCGACGATTTCGGCTGCTCGCCCACGAGAACGCTGGGCTGATCCCATTCCTCGAGGAGCTCCGGCGTGATGGCCTCGAACAGGAGCGGCTCGCGCGCCTCGAGGACGTGCCTGCGGAACCCGACAGGCTCCTGCGGCTCGACGAAGAAGCGCTCGCCTTTCTCGATGATGTAGGGGAACCGCACGAGGGTTCCCGACTCGTCGAGCACGGCCACGCTCACGACCTGCGCGTCGAAGATGTCGCGGAGCCGGTCGCCGACGAGGTCGTACATCGCCTGCATCTCGAGGTTCTGCGCGAGGCCGCGCTGGACGTCGTTGATGAGAGCGAGCTCGGCGTTGCGTTGCCGTGTCTCCTCGAACAGCCGGGCGTTCTCGAGCGCGACACTCAGGCTGCCTGCGAGCGTCGTGAGGAGACGCACGTCCGCGTCGCCGAACGCGTGCTCCCGGTCGACGTTTTGAAGGGAGATCACCCCGGTAGCCCTGCCTCCGACGGCCAACGGCACGAAGACCGAGGACTTGGCGGGCTCCCCCGAGATGACGGCGGGCTGTTCGTATTCGGCCAGAAGCTCCGGCGTGATGGCCTCGATGAGCAGCGGCTCTCGGGTCTCCAGGACGTGCTTGCGGAACCCGAAGACGGCCATCGGCTCGTCGTGGAACCGGACGCCCTTCTCGATGGTGTAGGGGAAGCGGAGGAGGCCGGCCCCCTCGTCCAGAACGGCGATGTCCACGACCTGCGCGTCGAAGATCTCCCGGAGCCGGTCGCCGACCAGGTCGTACATCGCCTGCATGTCGAGGTTCATCGCCAGGCCGCGCTGGACGTCGTTGATGAGGGCGAGCTCGGCGTTGCGCTGGCGAGTCTCGTCGATCAGGCGCGTACGCTCGAGTGCAGAGGCGATGTGTTGGCCGACGAAGGTGAGCAGTTCCTTGTCCGCATCGGTGTACCGACGGTCTTCCCGATAGCTCTGGACGACGAGGGCGCCGAGGGTCTTGCCCTCGGTCTGGAGCGGGACGCCGAGCCAAGACACGGCTTCCTCGCCGACGAGCACGATCTCGCCCCGCGCGGCCAGCCGTCTCCAGTCCTTGGCCGTGAGCAACATCGGCCGGCCGGTCCGCAGCAGGTGGGCGGTCGTTCCGGCGGCGTAGCCGCTGCCGAGGGGTTCCCAGAGATCCGGATCCGGCTGGTCGGGATCCTCGTCGATGTTGTACGGGAAGTTGATCATGTCGCGCTCGTCGTCGTAGAGCGCGATGTAGAAGTTGTCGGCGTACATCAGCTCGCCGACGATCGCGTGGATCTTCCGGTAGAAGTCCTGCATGTCCTGGGCGACGCTGGCCGTCTCGGCGATGCGGTACAGGGCGTCCTGGACCTTCTCGGCGCGCTCGCGGCCGGCCTCGTGGGCCTCGAGCTCGGCGACGCGCGCCTTGAGGGTTCGGATCTCGTCGTCGAGGGCGGTCATGCGGGTTCCTCGACGTCGAGGGCCCAGAGCTTGATCGCGGCGCTCCGGCCGCGGATCTCGAACTCGCCCAGCGAGACCGCGTCCTCCGGCAGCTCGCGCAGCGCGTCCCTGGTCTGTTCCGAGAACAGCACCGCGTGGTCGAGGTCCTTCGTCATCGCCTCGATCCGCGACGCGGTGTTGGTCGTGTCGCCGATCACGGCGTAGTCCAGGCGTCGCGGCGACCCGACGCTCCCGGACAGCACCGGCCCCGAGTTGATCCCGATCCCCATCCGCAGCGGCTGCTCGACACCGGTGGCTGAGAGCCACGCGTTGAACGTCGCGAGCTGCTCGCCCGCCATCGCGCGCGCGGCCGCGATCGCGAGATCCGCGTGGTCGTCGTTCGCGACCGGGGCGCCGAACGCGGCCATGATGCCGTCGCCCATGTAGTCGACCAGCGTGCCGCCGTGGTCGAGGACCGCATCGGTCATCAGCGTGAGGTAGGTGTTGATCGCCTCGACGACCTCGTCCACCGGACGGCCTTCCGCGAAGCTCGTGAACCCGCGCAGGTCACCGAACAGGACCGTGCCGGTCAGCAGCTCCGGCCGGATCCGCGCATCGCCGTCGGTCCGCGCGAGCACCTCATCCACCATGGACTCCGGCAGGAAGCGGGTGAAGATGTCGCGGACGCGATCGCGTTCGAGCTCGTGGAGAGCCTTGCGGTCGAGCCCGGCGTTGATGCGGGCGCGCAGGATCGCCGCGTCGAACGGTTTGGGAAGGAAATCGTCGGCGCCGGTCTCGAGGCACCGCACGACGCTCTCCGTGTCGTCCACGCCCGAGATCATGACCACGGGCAGGTGCCGGAGCTTCTCATCCGACTTGATGTGCTCGAGCACCTCGATCCCGTCCATCCCCGGCATCTCGATGTCGAGCAGGATCACGTCGGGCGGGTCCTCGCCGATCGCCTTCAGGGCCTCGGCCCCGTTGGTGGCCGAGCTCGTCCGGAGCCCTCTCGGGCGAGCGTCGCGGTGACGAGCCGTCGGTTCAACGCGTCGTCATCGACGACGAGGACGTGACCGCTTCGACGCTGCACCCGCTCCTCCTGACGCGCCCGACACCCGCGAGGGCACCAGGCCCGCCCCGGGCGGCGAGGGAGTGTTCCACGACCCCGTGGGCATCGGCAACCGCCCCGGAGGGCGCCCGCTCGCGAGGCGTTCGGAAGCGGTTGCGACGTACGCCCCTTCGGCCGCAGGGCGGGCTACATTCGATCCATGACCCGGCACTCCACCTTCCGGCGCCTGTGGCAGCCGCCGGGTCGGTACGAGGATCGGTCGACCGACCGGCGCGTGACCTTCCTCGAGCTGTTCTTCGACCTGGTCTTCGTCGTGGTGATCTCCCAGCTCGCCCGTCGCCTGGCCACGCATCCGTCGTGGTCGGGGATCGGCTGGTTCGTCTTCCTCTTCTATGCGGTCTGGTCCTCGTGGCTGAACGGCACGCTCTATCACGATCTCCACACCACCAACGACATGAGTGTCCGCATCTTCACGTTCGCCCAGATGCTCGCGGTGGCGGTCATGGCCGTGTTCATCGGGGATATCCCGGGCGACGGCTCGACGGGGTTCGCGCTCGCCTACGCGGCGAACACCTTCATCCTGGTGATCCTGTGGTTCCGCACGGGGTTGCACGACCCCCACCACCGGCCCGGGTCGGTCCCGTACTCGGCGGGCTACCTCGTCGCGACCGTCTTGTTCGTGGTCAGCGTCGCGTTCGACGGGCCGCTCCGGTACTGGCTGTGGGCGGCGGCGCTGGTCGCCGAGGTGGCGGGGTGGGTCATCGGCATGTACCGGTGGAAGCCACCCGCGACCCAGTGGGGCGATGCGCGTATCTCAACGACGCCGTCGCTGATCGAACGGATGGGGCTGTTCGTCATCATCGTCCTCGGCGAGGTCATCGTGGGGGCGGTGACCGGCATGGCCGACGTCCATCCGCTCGAGGCCGAGTTCATCGTGATCGGCCTGCTGGGGGTTGTGGTCGCCATCGGTCTGTGGTGGATCTACTTCGACCTCGTCTCGTACCGTGCTCCGGTCCCGCGGAGGACCCAGCTCTGGCTCAACCTGCACTTCCCGCTGGTGGTCGCGATCGCCGCGGGCGGTGCGGCGGTCCTCAACACCGTCGAGCATGCGGGTCGGCCCCTGCCGGATGCGGTGCGCTGGCTGCTGGTGGGCTCGCTCGCGGCGGCGATGCTCTCGGACGCGCTCATCGCCTGGACCCTCGAGCTCCGACGCACCCAGCCCGAGCTCTACCGCATAGCTGAGATCGCCCTGCCCGTCTGCGCGCTCCTCTGCCTGACGGTCGGCCTCACCGATTGGGGCGCCAAGGCGAGCCTGTCCGCGATGGTGTTGCTGCTCCTCGCCCCGGTGGCGGCGGGCACGGCCGTGTGGCTCAAGCACACCGAACCGGACACGGTCGATCTGGGCTGAGCCCTCCGCGTGATCGATCGTTGGGGCTAGGCTGTTCCCGGCTTCCGGCACGGCGTTCGACACGGAGGAGGCGGCGTGGCCGAGCGCATCGTGGACATCGACCGGGCGCGGGCCGCGGTGGATCAGGGATCGTGGTCCGAGGCGTACGAGCTGTTCCGCGCGCTCGAGCCGCTCGAACGTCCCGAGGATCGCCGAGCGGTTCGCCGACGCCGCCTGGTGGACCGGCCGGATCGATGAGTCGCTCGCGGCCCGCCAACGGGCGTACACCGGCTACGTGGAGGCGGGCGAAGACCGTCGCGCCGCGTGGATGTCGGCGCGGCTGTGCATCGAGCACTTCCTCCGGGAGGAGCCGGCGGTCGGCGCCGGATGGTTCGCGCGTACCCAGAGACACGCGAAGGACCTGCCCGATTGCGTCGAGCTCGGTTTCGCCGCGCTCCTCGAGGCGACGGTCCTGCGGTTCAGCGGGGACCCGGACACGGCGGTGCCGCTGACCGAACGCGCCGTCGAGATCGCCCAGCGCTTCGGCGACCGCGACCTCCTGGGGATGGCGATCCACACGCAGGGTCTCACCCTGCTGGATCAGGGCCGCGTCGCCGAGGGTGTGGCCCTGCTCGATGAGGCGATGACCTCCGTGGTCGCCGGTGAACTGAACGACTACTTCACCGGCGCGATCTACTGCAACGTGATAGGGGCCTGTCTGGAGATCGCCGACGTCCGGCGGGCCGGTGACTGGGGCGAGGCAGCGCGTGCGTGGGCGGAATCGATCCCTCCCGAGTCGCCGTATCCGGGCATGTGCCGGGTCAATCGGGCCCAGCTCGCGAACCTCCGAGGGGACTGGTCCCAGGCCGAGGCCGAGTCCGTCCGGGCCACGGAGGAGCTGCTGAGCTTCAACTCGGGGCTGGCTGGTGAGGCGCTGTACGAGACCGGTGACGTGCGTCGGCGCCTCGGTGATCTGGCCGGCGCCGAGGCGGCGTTCGAGCGGGCGCACGAGCTCGGGTTCGAGCCGCAGCCGGGGCTGGCCCTGCTGCGCCTCGCGCAGGGGAAGGTGGAGGCCGCGGTCGCGGCGCTGCGTGTCGCGATCACCGGAACGTCGGGCAATCGGCTCCATCGGACCAGGCTGCTGTGGGCGTTCGCGGACGCCGCGCTCGCGGCCGGCGACGTGGGGGCCGCCAGGACTGCCGCGGACGAGCTCGACGCGATCGCCGGCGCCTCGAACGCCCCGGTGCTGGCGGCGTCCGCGGCGACCGTCCGCGGGTCGCTCCTGCTCGCCGAGGGCGACGTCGCCGCGGCCCTGACGAGCCTGCGCCGAGCGACCGGACTGTGGCAGGAGCTGCGCCTGCCGTACGAGGGGGCTCGGGCCCGGATGGCGTTCGGGCTCGCGCTACGTGCGGCCGGGGATGAGGACGACGCCGCGCTCGAGCTCCGGGCTGCCCTGGCCACGTTCGAACGCCTGGGCGCCGCCGGAGACGCCGCCGAGGCCTCCGATCTGCTCGGTGGGCCGAAGGCCCTGCCGCGCGGCCTGACGGCTCGCGAGGCCGAGGTGCTGCGGCTCGTCGCCTCCGGCAAGACGAACCGGGACATCGCCGTCGAGCTCGTGATCAGCGAGCACACCGTCGCCCGCCACCTCCAGAACATGTTCGTGAAGCTCGGCGTCACGTCTCGCTCGGCGGCCACCGCGTTCGCCTACGAGCACGACCTGGCCTGAGCGGCACGGCTCGTGGTGATTCCTCACCACGAGGGCGCCGCCGGAGGTTGGCTCGTTCGTGCGATGAACCCGTTGCCCCGCTCCCCTTACGGTCGCGGAACCACGCGATCAAGGGGGCGGGCATGGACGGCAAGGGTTCGGAGCGGTTCGACGTGGTGATCGTGGGCGCAGGGCAGGCGGGCCTGTCCGCCGGCTACCACCTCAAGCAGGCGGGCCGGTCGTTCGTGATCCTCGACGCGAACGCCCGGATCGGCGGTTCGTGGCGTACGCGTTACGACTCGCTCCGTCTGTTCACCCCCTCGTGGGCCATCAAGCTGCCCGGCTGGAGCTACCCGAAGAGGAGCGCCCGGTGCCCGACGAAGCAGCAGATGGCCGACTACCTGGAAGCCTACGCCCGCAGGTTCGACCTGCCCGTGCGCACCGGCGTTCACGTCGAGCGGATCTCCCGGGACGGGGACCACTACGTCCTGTCCCTCGACCACGATCGGATCGAGGCCGAGCACGTGATCGTCGCCTCGGGAGCCGACCGTGACCCGCGTGTCCCGGCCTTCTCCCGCGAGCTCGATCCGGGCATCGTGCAGATGCACTCGAGCGACTACCGCAACCCGTCACAGCTCCGCGATGGTGGGGTCCTCGTGGTGGGTGCCGGGAACTCGGGCGCCGACATCTCGCTCGACGTCGTCGGCTCGCATCCGACGTGGCTCTCCGGCCCCGACCGGGGGCATGTCCCAGTGAGCATCGACACCTGGGTCTCCCGCCACATCGCCTTCCGGATCGTCCGGTTCGTCGGGCTCCACGTGCAAACGACCCGTACCGCTCGGGGGCGGAAGGCGAAGGCGAAGCAGGCGTCCCGGGGCGACATGCTGGTCCGCGTCAAGCCGAAGCAGATCGTGGCCGCGGGCGTCGAGCGGGTCCCGAAGACCATAGGTGTCCGCGACGGCAAGCCCATGCTCGAGGACGGGCGCGTCCTCGACGTCGCGAACGTGATCTGGTGCACCGGGTTCCGGCACGACCTATCGTGGATCGATCTCCCGATCTTCGGCGAGGACGGCGAGCTCGTGCACGAGCGCGGCGTGGTGGCGTCCGAGCCGGGCCTGTACTTCGTCGGCCTGTTCTTCCAGTACTCCTCCGCCTCGGATGTCATCCCCGGCGTTCCGCGAGACGCCAGGTACGTGGTCGAGCGGCTGCTCGAACGGGAGCGCAGCGGTGTGGCACGGGAGTCGCGCGTCGCCGCCTGAAGGTCGCCCGGCCGCGCCGCAGCCCCCGACCCTCACCCTGCCTCTCACCGGGGTCGATGGCGCTCGAGCTGCCGCTCCGCGAGACCCTCCGCCTCCGCCACAGGTATCTCGGTCAGAGTCGCCGACGGAGCGGCGCGGGCACGTCGTCGACCTCGAAGACCTTGACCGGATGGCGGAAGCCCTCCACGTCGAGCGGATCCAGGGCGGTGGCATCGACGCGCTCCCGGATCGCGGAGTCGGTCAGCGTGCGCTCCGACACCAGGATCTGATCCGGTGCGGCGGTCTGCGCCAGGTACGACGCCAGCTTGACGTGGTTACCGATCACCGTGTACTCGGTCCGCGTGTCCGAACCGATGTTGCCGACCGTCACGTATCCGGTGCTGACCCCGATCCCCACGTTCAGTCCACCCTCGCGCTCGAGCGACCACCTCGTGCGGAGGCCGCGGAGGCGCTGCCGCATCTCGAGCGCCGTCACGACGGCCCGTTCGGCGTGATCTTCGAACGGGATGGGATCTCCGAAGAAGGCGAGGATCCCGTCGCCGATGTACTTGTCGAGCGTTCCGCCGTGGCGGAAGACGACGTCGGTCATGACCGCGAAGTGCTGGTTGAGCCCGTCGATCACCTCCTCGGGCTCCATGCCCTCGGACATGGAGGTGAACCCGCGGATGTTGGCCACCAGGATGCTCAGGTTCCGGCGCGTCGAGCTGAGCGATACCGGCGCCCCGCTATTGAGCACGGCGTCGGCGACCTGCGGTGCGAGGTAGCGGCGGAGCTGTTCCGCCCGTCGGAGCTGGCCGAGCTGTTCCTCCACGGTCTTCTCGAGGTTCTGGTTCAGCTCCTCGAGGTCGTGGTAGAGCGTCGCGAGCTGTCCGCTGGTCCGGTTGAGGTTCGTCGTCAGCCGGCCGAACTCGTCCCGGTTGGGGACGTCGATCTGCTGTCCGAAATCGCCGTCGGCGATCCGGGCCAGCGCGAGGTCCATCTTGCGGACCGGACGGATGACCGACCAGGACAGGGCCGCGCCGAGACCCAGCGCGATCAGCAGGCTCACGCCCGAGAAGATCCCGACGGCGATCAGCAGGAAGCGGTGCAGCGACGACAGATCGCCTGACGCCACGGCGATCCGCTCCTCCGTGGAGTCGATCAGCTGATTGAGCTCGTCCTCGAGCTCGTGGGAGATCGTGTGCTCGGCGGTGATGTGCAGGTCGAGCGCGCCTCCGATGTCGCCCGCCGTGTACAGGGCCAGGACCTCGGCGCCGGCGGCAGCGTAGCGCTCGTCGATCGCTCGCATCCCGTCGACCGCCTCGTCAACGTCCGGTCCGCCCATCGCGGCCAACGTGTCCAGTTCGTCGACGAACGCCTCCTTCGCCGTGACGATCTTGTCGTTCCAGACGTCCTCCTCCGTGATCAGCGCCATCGCCCGGAAATGGCTCTGCGAGGTGACGGAGTAGATCGCCTGCCGGGCGACGTCGGTCTGCTCCTGCAACGTGATGAGCTGATGCGCCTCCTGGTTCATCTCCCGGATGACGAGGATGCTCGTGACCCCCATCGCGACGAGGAGCACGGCGATCACGAGGAAGCCGGCGAGGAGCTTCGTGTGCACGGTCGCGCGGATCTTGGCGATGAAGTCGGCCGCGGGCCTCACGAACGGCGGAAGCCGCTCCGGGTCGCGCACCCGGCGGTCCGGCCGCCGACCGTCGGCCGCTCCGCTCGTGCGTTCCGTCACGCCGTCGGGACCCTCCTGCGCCACGTTCCCGCCCTTCCGCTCGTTCGGTAGGTGACCTGCGGAAACATCGATTCTGCGCCGGGCACCACGCTCGGGTCAACGGGGCTCGGAGTTGCGTGGTGGTCGCGGGTCAGTCCTTCGCCGAGGGCCAGTCGATCGAGACCACCTCGACGGGCTCGACGATCCCTTTCAATGAGACGCTCCGCCGCTCCGAACCCCGCGCGTCGGGGACGGCGGCCAGGGTCTCGGCGCTCGCGAGGATCTCACCCGCCCCCGCGAGCGAGCCGATCCGGGACGCCGTGTGCACGCCGAGGCCCGTGTAGCCGGTCTCGTCCCGTGTCGCCGTCGTGGCGTGGAGACCCATCCGCACCTGGGGTGCGAACCCGTGGATCCGTCGATGCTCGGCGAGCCGTCGCTGGATCTCCGCCGCGCAGGCGACGGCACGCGCGGGATCGGGGAAGGCGACGAAGAAGCCGTCGCCCGCGTGATCGATCTCCTCGCCGCCGTGATCGGCGAACGTCGAGCGGAGCGTCTCGTTGTGCCAACGGCGGAGGTCGTTCCAGGCCTCGTCCCCGATCACCTCGATCAGCGCGGTCGAGCCGACGATGTCCGTGAACAGGAACGTTCGAACCGTGCGGGACGACGCGCCGCCGCTCCGGGTCCGCGCGAGCAGCTCCGCCGCTCGCCTCGCGTCGAGGTGCGCCCCCAGCCGTTCGAACGCGGTCCGCGCCGCATCGAGCTCGGTCGCGGCGGCCTCCTCGTGGCCGGCGGCGAGCTGCGCGTCGGCGAGCGCGAGCGACACCTTCGCCGACTCGTACGGGGCTCCGACCTCGTCCCATCGCTTCCGGGCTTCGCCGAGGTGACCCGAAGCGCGTTCGGGCTCGTCCTCGAGGAGCGCGGTCAGGCCGGCCGTCCACTCGTTCGCCGCGCGGATGGCCGGAGAGGCGACCTGCTGAGCGATCTCCGCCAGCTCGTCCCGGGCGGCCCGGGCCGTCTGCGCGTCGCCCGCCGCACCGGCGATCTCGGCCTGCGCCGGCAGCATCCGGGCACGGGCGAAGCGGTCGAACGCGGCCACCTGCAGGCTCCGGCGGATCGAAGACGCAGCCACATCGAGATCGCCCTGCGCGAGTCGGAGCAGCGCGAGCCCCGGCTGTGGATCCTCTCCCAGGTCGCGCGCCTGTCGGAAGGCCTCGTCGGCCGCGGTCAGGTCTCCGAGCCGGAGCTGCACCTCGCCCAGCTCGTGCTGCGCCGCCGCGGCGTGGGCCGGGCTGAACTCCATCAGCTCCTGCCAGGCAGCGCGCGCCTCCTCCTCCGCCTCCCGCAGCCTGCCGAGCATGCGCAGGATCGCCGCCCCGTTGACCCGACAGATCCCCGGGAAGCCCGTGATCTGCTGCCGTTCGGACCAGCGGATCGCGGCGTCGGACCATTCGCTGCCGCGACGGAAGTCGCCGAGGTCGCGGCACATGTTCACGACGTTGGTCAGGACGGCCCCCGTGGTGAACGTGCCGAGCTCGCCGCCGGCCGCGGCCGAGGCGACCTCCTCCATCAGCGGCCACCCCTCGTCCACCCGGCCCGCGTCCACGAGGAACATGCCCCGCCGCATGAGGGCCCACGTCGGAAGGTCGCGGTCGTCGAACCGGCTCGCGATCTCCACGGCTCGCACGGCCAGGTTCGTCGCCTCGGCGACGTCCCCACGTGCCCGCGCCGCATCGGCATGGGCGATGGCCAGGTATCCGTGGGCCGTGGACTCCTCGGCGCTGACCAGCAGCCACTCGGCCCGCTTCAACCACGCCGCCGCGATCGAGTCCTGGAGCATCGAGGCGTGCTGGCGTTGCAGGGTGAGCGCGCAGGACGCGGCTTGCACGTTGTCGCCGCGCGCGAGGAAGGCCTCGTACGCCGCCTCCCGGACCGAGATCGCCCCGCTCGCGGCTCCGATCCAGTAGGCGGCCTTCGCGAACCGCTCGAGATCCTCTGCCTCGAGCGGGCGCTCGGCGGCCACGGCCGCGAAGAGCTCGTGCGCACGTTCCCACGCCCGCCGGTCGCAGGCCGCCCTGGCCTCGTCGAGGGTCGCTGCCGGCGTCTCGGTGCCTCCCATGCGGTCGATGGTCCCACGGACCGGGCCTCGGGTGGAAGCGCCGGTTGCCTACGACGATCCGTCGCACCCGTCCGTCTGGTACAGCACCGCCATGTCGCCTCGGAGCAGGGTGACGGCGTCGCCCGACGGGCTCCTCCACTGCAGGCGGATGAAGTTGGTGTGCGTCGCCGCGACGTTGTCGCGTTCCACCCACTGGTAGGCGAAGGAGCTCGGACCGGTCACCCCCGGGTCGAAGCGCGTCGGGCCGGGGTTGCTGACGAACGTCTGCCCGCCCACGTTGGTGTGGAGGATGCGGAACCGCACCGGCGCTCCTGAGACCAGCGCGCCGACGTTGACGGTGATCGGGAAGATGGCGGTCGGGTGGGCTCCGAACCCCGGAACGGCCTCCCACGCCGTCGATGACGTCGAGACCGAGGAGGTCCGCCAGACCGTGTCGACGCAGTCGACGGGCGTGCGCCCGGCCGCCGTCCCTGCGATCACCACCCGCGCGCCGGCGACCACGAGGCCGAGGGCAACGGACGCCACCAGCAGCTTCTTCATGGAGGGCCTCCTCTCCCGCGCGGGGTCCGCCCGCGCCACGGGCGGTCGAGGGTACGGGATGACCTCGGAAATGGTGACGACGGCGAGCCTGCGACGGAGCCCGAGGCTCACCCGGTGGGACGATGTGGCGTCCGTTCGACCGAGCAGAAGGGTTCGTCGATGGCTCCGAGCCGCCGCCTGTGGCTGGTCTCGGTCATGGTGGGCGCGGGGCTCGGGGCGTTCTCGGTGCTGGCGGACGGGATCATCGGCGGTCGGCTGGTCGGGATCCTCGGGAACATCGCCTCGCCGTGGGGGCTGGCGGCCTTCTTCGTCGGGCACCTCACGACGTCGCGGAAGCGCGGCACGGCCGCCGGGGCCCTCACGCTGGTGGTGGGCGTCGTCCTCTACTACCTGGTCGGAGCTCTCCGCGGCTACGTCGTGGGCGACGTGACCCTCGTCTGGACCATGATCGCACTGGTGGCCGGGCCGGTCATGGGTTGGGCCGGTGCGGCGATCGCCTCCCAGCCCCAACGTCCCCCGATGTGGCGGTGGCCGCACCCTCGGCGATGCTCGTGGCCGAGGCGATCTTCCTGGTGATCGATCGCAAGGTCTGGCACTACAACCTGAGCGCGGAGACGTATCGCCTCATCGATCTGGGCGTCATCGTCGGGCTCCTCCTCGTGGGTCTCGCGCTCCCGGCGTTCTTCGAGAAGGACCGGCGTCGGAGAGGCATCGTCTACCTGGACGTCGCCTTGCGGGCGTCGGTGGTGCCTTCGGATTTGTGCTGCTGCGGTCGCTCATCGTGAGCACCGCGTAGTCCGTCGAGCTCCGGGCAGCCGTCAGGCCGGGCGCAACCGGATCGAACTCGCGGCGACCCGGACGGCGTTCGCCCTGTTCCTGGTGGCTCTGGTCTCCCTTTGGGCGGTCCCGCAGGGAACCCGGACGTCACGTCATCGCGGCGCGCGTCCGGAGCTCGACCCCGACGTCCATCTCGGGGGCGAGGAACGCCGCGAGCCGCCCGGCCTCCTCCTGGATGTCGGCACGCTCACCGCGCGTCAGGCGGCGGAACGGTTCGATGCGCATCCTCGCATCCGCCTTCGTCTCGTAGAGCCGCCACCGCGCGGCGACCATCCCGTCCACGAGCACCGACCCCCAGCCGACCTCGGTGAAGCGCGGGATGCCCTCGGGGACGATGCGGGTCCGGTTCTTGTGCCCGATCGTCACGTTGTCGTACTCGGGGAGGAAGCGGACCGGCGCGGGGACGTCCGGTTCGGGGAGCGGCGCGCGCGGGACGTCGAGGAGGTCGCGGCCGTCCTCGTCGCGGACGGTGCGGAGTCGACGCCGGAGCCGTTCGAAGACCTCGCCCAGGCCGGCCACGCCCGACCAGTACTGGGCGTCGGCGGGCGTCGCCGGTCCGAAGGACGCGAGGTACCGCAGCACGAGCGTCTCGACGTCGGCCGCGGGATCCGGCGGCGCGCCGAGCCACGCCTCCACCGTCGTGAAGGCCGAGCGGCCGCTCCGTCGCCACAGCCCTCGCGGCGTCACCTGCACCGTCGGCAACCCGTACATCGCGTAGCCGAGCGCGTCGGCGTCGGCGTCCGGCCATCGCGCGGCGATCTCCTTCACGAGCTCGGCGCGCGTGCGTGGCCCCTCCTCGAGCCAGGCGCGGAGCGCCGCGAACAGCTCGTCCATGTCGACGCTGCCGACGACCCTGCGCAGCGGACTCGAGCCGTAGATCACCCCCTCGATCCCCGGCTGGACGAGCGCGCGCAGGCCGATCGCGTCCCGCGCCGTCACGAGGTGCAGCGTCCCGCGGAGCAGGGTCATCCGGACGGCACGGCGCTCCTCCAGCGCGTCGGACAACGTCTCGGCGCGGAACGGCTCGACCCGGGACCAGAGCGCGACGTAGGGATCGCGCGGCACCTGCGACTGGAGCGCGACGAGCCGCTCCACCGCCACGAGCGCGGGCATCCGGCGCCGCCGCAGCAGCAGCTGACGCTCGAGCAACGCGCGGTTCAGCGCGCGCTTCGTCAGGACGCGAGGTGAGGCCACGTGGTCGGTCACGATACCTACGGACGCCGTCGCGGCCCGAGTACGGACCCGGGCCCGGGACCTCTGACGCCGGTCCTCGCCGTTCGCGAGGGCCGGGATATCGTGAGCGCGTGGCGGATCCTCCGACCTACGAGCGACGGCTGCGGGACCTGCTCGAGCGCGTGGCGGACGGCGATGTGTCCGCCTCGGCGGCGACCGACGAGATCCGGGACCTGCCGTTCGCGGACCTGGGGTTCGCGAAGGTGGACCACCACCGCGAGCTGCGCCAGGGCCGCTGCGAGATCGTCTACGCAGAGGGCAAGCTCCCGTCCGAGGTCCGCGGCATCGTCGACCGGCTCGTCGAGGGCAACGTCGGGCCGATCCTCGTGACGCGCGCGTCGCCCGAGCACGTCGAGGCTGTGCGAGCCGCGGCGGGCGATCTCGAGCTCCTCGAACGGCCTCGAGCCCGATGCATCGCGATCGCGCGCAACGTGCCCTCGCCGCGCGGCTTCGTTCCCGTCATCACCGCCGGCACGTCGGACATCCCGGTCGCCGAGGAGGCCGAGCTAACGGCGCTGGTCCTCGGGGTTGAGACCGCGATCGTCGCCGACGTCGGCGTCGCAGGACTTCACCGGCTCGATGCCGTCCGTCCCGAGCTCGCCCGTGCGGACGCGGTCGTGGTCGTCGCCGGGATGGAGGGCGCGCTGGCGAGTGTGATCGGCGGCATCGCGAACTGCCCCGTGATCGCCTGCCCCACGAGCGTCGGCTACGGCGCGAGCTTCGGCGGGCTGGCCGCGCTCCTGTCGATGCTGACCTCGTGTGCGCCCGGCGTTGCCTGCGTGAACATCGACGACGGCGTCGGCGCGGGCTACCTGGCCTCGATGATCGCCCGCGCCTCGGCGAGAGCGGGCGCATGAGGACGCTGTTCGTCGAACCGGTCGGTGGCGTCGCGGGCGACATGCTGCTCGCCGCGCTCATCGATGCCGGAGCGCCGCCCGAGCCGATCGCCGACGCCGTCGCGAGCGTCCTCGGCCGACGGATCGAGATCGGAACCCGCGTCAGGACACGGCGCGGTCTCAGAGCGCTCGAGCTCGTCCTGCCCGAAGGCCTCGAACGCGCGCCGGACGAGCCGATCGGTCCCCGGGATCTCGTCGATCGCGTCGAGCGCGCAACCATTTCTGCCGGCGTGCGCGAGCGCGCGGTCACCGTACTCACGCGGCTCGGGGAGGCGGAGGCCCGGGTGCACGGCGTCCCGTTCGACGAGGTTCATCTCGAGGAGCTCGGCTCCGACGACACGCTCGTCGACGTGGTCGGGGTCGCTGCGGCTCTGGACGCCATCGATGTTCGGTCGATCGCTGTCGCACCGCTCCCGCTCTCGAAGGGCGCGCGGGCGACGCTCGAGCTCCTCCGCGGGTTCGACGTCCGACCTCCCGATGCCCCCGGCGAGCTGGGTGAGCCCGTCACGCCGACCGGCGCCGCGATCCTCGCCGCACTCGGCGAGCCCTCGTCGGAGGTGCCCGAGATGCGGCTCGAGGCCGTCGGCGTCGGTGCCGGCACGCGCGATCCGAAGAGCGTGGCCAACGTCGTTCGCGTCCTGCTCGGTACGCCGGCGGTGGGCCGCGGCGAACGACGGCTCGTCGTGGTCGAGGCCAACGTGGACGACCTCACTCCCGAGCTCGTGCCGGACGCGCTCGAAGGCCTGCTGCGGGCCGGCGCGCTCGACGCCTGGTCCACGCCGATCGTCATGAAGCGCGGGCGCCCCGCCCTCACGATCTCGGCGCTCTGCGAGGCGGACGACGTGCCGGGGGTTCGACGTGCGTTCTTCGAGCACACCACGACGCTCGGCGTCCGTGTCCATGGGGTCTCCCGTCCCGAGCTCGAACGCCGCGTCGTCGAGATCGAGCTCGCCGAGGGCGGTCCCGTGGTCCGGGTGAAGGTCGCCTACCTCGATGGCCGAGCCGTGAGCGCCAAGCCGGAGCACGACGACGTCGTCGAGGCCGCGCGCAAGCTCGACCGGCCGGTCCGAGCGGTGCACGAGTCCGCGTCCGCGCTCGCGCACCAGGTCCTCGAGGAGGAGATCTGAGGAACACCACCGAAGTTCGGGACGCGGTCGAGGAGCGCATCCGCTCCTACGGCGACCGGGCGATTGTGGCGCACTCGGGCGGCGTAGATTCGTCGCTCGTCCTCGCGCTGGCCGCGCGGGCGCTCCGGGCGGGTTCGGTCACGGCGGTGACGGCCCTGTCGCCGAGCTACGCGGAGGGCGAGCTCGAGGAGGCGAGACGCGTCGCTGCGGACGTCGGCGTCGCGCATCGCATCGTCCGGACGCGCGAGGTCGAACGCGAGGCCTACGCGCGCAACGACGAGATGCGCTGCTATCACTGCAAGGCCGAGCTGTACGCGACGCTGAACGCGATCGCCGCGAGCGCGGACGGCGCCGTCGTGCTAGCCGGGGCGATCGCCGACGACCTCGAGGACTTCCGGCCGGGCCTATGGGCGGGCGAGCGCGCGGGGGTTCGCAACCCGCTGCTCGAGGAGCGGGTCGGCAAGGACGCGGTGCGGGAGCTCGCGCGCGAACTCGGACTGCGCGTTGCTGAGAAGCCGGCCCTGGCTTGCCTCTCGTCACGGGTGCAGACCGGCCTGCGTATCACGCCCGATCTCCTCGGCAGGATCGACGACGCCGAGCGCGAGATCCGCGCGCTCGGGTTCGATGTCGTCCGCGTCCGTCACGAAGGCGATCGTGCAAGCATCGAGGTCGCGCCCAAGGAGGTCGAACGGCTCGAGCGCCATCCACAGCTCCTTCACGCGCTCGTGGCGATCAACCTGCTTGGCTGGTCGACGGTCGAGATCGACCCGGCCGGGTACCACCACGCCGTTGGGTGAGGTTCGCGGCATGGCCGAGATGGTGCATCGGCGATGATCGGCATCCTCGAACGGTTCGCAGCGATCGGGGCTCTGCCAGACGACACAGAGGGCGAGCGCATCCGCAAGGGCGCTTTGACGCTCGCTGCCGGGATCGTCTCGTTGCTCAGCCCGATCTGGATCGTCAGGGACGGCCTCGGCCTGCGGATCGGGATCGACACCGGTCCGGTGGTCGCCGGCGTCATCGGGCGGCGCAAGTTCATGTACGACCTGTGGGGCGACACGGTCAACACCGCCAGCCGGATGGAGAGCCATGGTGTTCCGGGGGAGATCCAGGTGACCGAACGGGTCGTGGCCGACGTGGGGTTATCCCCCGGTCGGTCATGATCTGGGACACCTCCGACGGTAGGCGCGCGTACGCTTGGTCGACACCGGGCCGAGCGCGGGAGGAGGCGGGATGGATCTCGGGGTGCATCTCCCGGTCCTGACGTGGAGCGAGTCCGAACCCGAAACCCCATCGCTGATCGCGTACGTAGAAACGGCCCGACGGCTCGGCTTCACGGCTGTGTCGGTGAACGATCACCTCCAGCACCGCCGCCCGTGGTTGGACGCGCCGACCGCGCTCGCGTCGGTGGTCTCGGCGACCGGGGACCTGACGCTCGCGACGACGATCGCGCTCGCCGTGGTCCGTGGGCCCATCCCGCTGGCGAAGTCGCTCGGCGCGATCGACCTGCTCTCGGCCGGCCGCCTGGTCGTCGGCGTCGGGCCGGGCTCGCACGCGCCCGACTACGAGGCCGCGGGGCTGGCGTGGGACGAGCGCTGGCCGCGGTTCGAGGAGGCGATCGGTGCACTCCGGGCGCTGTGGCATCCGGACGGCGAGCCGTTCGAGGGCACGTTCTACTCGACCCGTGGCGTCCGTCTCGAGCCTCTACCTGCGCAGCACGGCGGCCCGCCGATCTGGGTCGGGAGCTGGGGCTCCGACGCCGGCCTCCGGCGGGTGGCCCGACTCGGGGACGGTTGGATCGCCTCCGCCTACAACACCACCCCCGATGGGTTCGTGGAGTCATGGGGTCGGCTGCGCCGGCAGTTGCCGCAGCACGGCAAGGATCCCGAGAGGTTCCCGAACGCGCTCGCCACCATGATGTTCCGCGTCGAGGACGACCCGTCGAGCGCCCGCCGCATCCTGGAGGAGTGGGTGGGGCCCACGCTCGGGCGACCCCCCGAGGAACTCGCCGAACGGCTGCTGGTCTCGTCGGCGGAGGCGTGCGCGGAACGTCTCACCCAGTACGCCGAGGCGGGCGTCCAGCGCATGTTCCTGTGGCCCGTGGGCGACCCGATCGAGCAGCTCGAGCTCTTCGGCGAGCGGGTGGCTCCGCTGCTCGGCGTCTGAGCATCGTGGTGTGAAGTCGGGACGGCGTGCGTCACTGCAGGATCTCGAGGCATGGGGAGGCCTCATCCGCGATGAGGAACTCGGTGCACGCGAGCGCCGCGACCTCGTTCGCGGTGAGGGCCTGATCGAACAGCCGGATCTGCGATACCGCACCGCTCGAATGCTCCCCGGTCGTCGTGACGTCGTCGACGAAGAACCGAAGGGTCTTCCTTCCGTTCACCTCCGCGAGGCCGCCGCGGTCGGCGAAGGCGAACTGCCTGATGCCGTTGACGTAGCCCACGACCCGGTCGGTCGAGTCCCGCGTCAGGACGACCTGCACGTACGTATCCGTTCGGATCGCGTTGAGGGCTTGCTGCTGCTTCGGGTAGAAGGTCAGGCATCCGTCCAGCACGTACAGGCCGTCATCGGCGGTGCCGTTCTTGAAGTCGATGATCTTCCGGTACCCGGTGAGGAGATCGAGTCGGAACAGGAGCTCGATCGTGTACTCCGAGCTCGGGATGACTCGGGTCGTCGGAGCCAGCGCCAACCCCCTGCCACCGGCGAAGCGGAGCACCGTGGTCCCGGTCCTTCCATCGACGGTGAAGACGCTGCTGCCACCCTCGACCTCGACGAGTTCGGGATCGGGGTCGGTGCCCAGGCTGCTTTCGAGCGAGCTCTGGAAGACGTAGTCGGCCGTTGCGGCCGGCACGGCGTCGGCGGGTTCAGCTCGGGCCGGCGGCGTCGCATCACCGGAGCACTGAGGTGGTGGGCCCGGCGACGGGTTGACCGGCAGGCTGGGAAAGGCAGGATCCGCTGGTGTCTCGAGGTCCGCGCGAGCCTGGTCCCGATCACCGGGGTCGAGCTCGCCACCACGCGTCAGCGCGAAGGCGACGACCGCCGTGAGCGTGAGGGCGAGAGCGATGACCCGCCAGCGGCCGCGCTCGGCCGTGCCGACTGATGGAAGGACCGCCTCGTCCTGATCGCCCTCGCGTTCGGAACCCTCGAGGGGCGCGCCGCGGGTACCCGGGACTTCGGCCGGCGGATCGGGGCGGGCCGGGGGAACGTCCGGAGGAGCCGGCGTCGGCTCCGAACGGCCCATCCGGTACAGGGGAGCGGCGCACCGAGGGCAAGCAGGCTCCTCCGTCTCGCCTGCCCAGTCGCATCGCAGGCAGAACCCCTCCGCCATGGACGAAGCCTATGACGAGCTCCCTCGCTCGGTGTTGCTCACGGAGCGCGTCTCCGCTGCGGCCCAACCCTGCGGAGGGTCAGCCCTCGCGGACGACGCGGTAGCGCAGGTGTGTGGCGTGCGGGCTCTCGCTCACGCAGACGAACTCGAGCGTGACGTGCTCATCGACGCCCTGCCCGAACATCGGCGTACCGCTCCCGAACAGCACCGGCACGACGTGCACCGAGATCTCGTCGATCACGCCGGCGTCGAGGAGCTGGCGTCCGACGTCGGCGCCCATCACGCTGATGTTCATGTCGCCCGCGGTCTCGCGAGCCCGCCCCAACGCCGTCTCGAGGTCGTCGACGAACGTGTACACGCCGCCCTCGGGGACGTCGTCGGGCACGCCGTGCGACAGCACGAACAGTGGGACGCGAGCCTCCCCGTCGGACCGCCGTCGCCCCAGTACTGGATCGACATGTCGTACGTGCGGCGTCCGCAGATCACCGCGCCGAGGTTGTCGACCTCGCGCTGGATCAGCTCGATGCCGGGGTCCTTGAACGCCCAGTCGTGCAGCCGCTCCCCGTCGTCGCCGAGCCCCGCCTCGACCCGCATGTTCGCTCCGGCGATGTAGCCGTCGAGGGACATGCTCTTGTCGTAGATCACGATGCCCATGGCCGGTACCTCCTTCGAGGAGGAGCCTCTCGCATCGTCGGCCGACTCCCGTCAGCCTAACCGCGGTCCCGCGACGTCGGCTGCTGCGTCTCCTCGAGGCGCCAGAAGCCGGCCGAATGGATGCCCACCGCGACGAGCCCGGCGACGAGGAACGTCACCCCGGCGATCCACGTGATGTGCCAGAAGCCCGCGACGATCCCGACGAAGGCCGCCGACTGACCGACGGCCAGCGCGACGGTGACCATGACGGACGGGGTTCGTCGGCCGCGGAAGGCCTCCTGCCGGTTGACCATCACGAGCGCGGCCAGGAGCGGGATCGCCACCGCGAACGCGACGACGGAGATCGTGGCGGAGGCGTCGAGCGATGGAGCGGTGAGGAACGGCTCCACCATGTACACGCCGATGAGGATCAGGCCGCCGTAGATGAGTCCCTGCTGCCTGAGCACTTCCTGGCTCATGGGTCCGGTGAGCATCTCTTCCTTCATCCGCTCCGCCCGTTCCTGCTCAGCGTCCGCCCGCTCCTCCGCCGTCCGCCGCGCCTTTTCGGCGACGCGGGCGTGCTCTTGTGCCGAGTCGTCACTCACGGCCGCCCCCTTCATCTGGGATGTCGAAGCGTGTATACCCGGCCGCGGCTCCGTCCAAAGGGCTCGCTTCCCTCTTCAAAGGATCCCGGCGCGAGCCGCGATCCCGGACGAGCCTCCAACGGCGTTACGGGTTCCACGGCCCGACGCCTCCGAACCGCTCGGGCGTGATCCGCGTGATGAACCCGGGCGGCGGGTCGGGCATGTTCGGGAACACGACATCGGGTCCGAGGTACGTGTGCGCAAGGTGCTGGAGCATCCCGGGGGCGCCGCCCTCGACGACGCGCGCCGTTCCGTAGACGACGAGGTACTCGAGGAGGCCCCACGCGTTGACGTTCGTCGACGGCACGGAGAGCGCGACCCGAGGATCTCGGCGGATGTTCCTGAGCTTCCGCTGGTCGGGCATCGTGGCCAGGACGATCTCACCATCGTCGATCCCGATCCACGCCGCCGAGACGTGTGGCGCCCCGTCCTCGTCGAGCGTGACCACGTGAGCGACGGCGTCGCTCTCGAGGAGCTCGCGAGCTGCCTCCGGGATTGGGATCCCCGCCACGCGGGGCATGGTACCGATGATCCGCTCCTATCATCGCGGGATGGCGGAACGCAACGACAAGACGGAGCTCGGCTCGGGGCGGGTGGAGGCATTCTCCGACGCCGTGTTCGCGGTGATCATCACGATCATGGCCCTCGAGCTGAGGGCGCCCCAGGGACACACGCTGGCGGACGTGCGGGACGACCTCCTGCCGGGCCTGATCGTCTACGCGCTCAGCTTCACGCTCGTCGGGATCTACTGGGTCAACCACCACCATCTCCTCCGCGCCGCAGACCGAGTCAGTGGCGCCGTGATGTGGACGAACCTGTTCCTCCTGTTCTGGCTCTCGCTGGTCCCCGTGCTGACGGAGTGGCTGCGCGACGAGTACGAGCAGCCACTGCCCGCCGCGGCGTACGGGCTGGTGCTGCTCGCGGCCGGCTTGGCGTATTCCCTGCTCGTCCGTGCGCTGATCCGAGCGAACGGACGGGATTCGGCCGTCGCCCGTGCGATCGGCTCGGACGTCAAGGGGAACATCTCCCTGGTGATCTACGCGGCGGCCGTTCCGCTCGCGTTCGTGAGCCCCTGGATCTCGTACGCGCTCTACGTGGCCGTCGCGCTGCTGTGGTTCGTGCCGGACCGCCGGTTCGTGCGCTGAGCCTCGAGGAACCGAGCGCGCCTAGGAGAAGAACTCCTTCAACGCCGGCACGAGGACCGCGGGGTCGACGTTGTGCCCCTGACCGTCGAGGAACCGGACCTGCCCGTCGGGGATCGCATCCGCCAGGGCTTGTGCCGACTCGCGCATGAACGGCATGTCGGCCCCGCCGGCGAGCACGAGCGTCGGGGGCTTGACCGACGCCGCGGTCTGGGTCGGGATCGAGTAGTCGCCCATGATGCGGGCGTCGTACGCGAGCGTGTGGGCGATCGCCTCCTGCTCCGCCCACCAGGGCTGCGTCCGCGCGTCGGCGACGAACTCCGGGGGCATCCCCACGACCTTCGACATGAAGTACTCGGCCGCGTCGCCGCGACGGCCTTCCGCGATCATCCGCTCGTACTGCTCGACCTGGTCGGCGGGGGCGGGCGTTCTCGTCGAGGATGAACGGCGGTTCCCAGAGCGCCAGCTTGGTGACCGGGGCCCCGCTCGCCGTGGCGATCATCGCGAGCACCGCACCCGACGAGGATCCCCACAGGTTGGCCGATCCGCCGGCCGCGCCGATCACCGCCTCGATGTCCTCGACCTCTCGCTCGATCGCGTACGGAGGCGTGTCCCCGCTGTCTCCGCGCCCACGGCGGTCGTAGTTGAGGACCGTGAAGTCGGACGAGAGTTCCTGCGCGATGGCCGCGTCGGCCATGCGGTCGACCGAACCGCCGCACACCAGCACCACCGGCGGTCCCTGGCCGAGCCGATCGAACGCGAGCTCCGTGCCGTCCTTGGATGTGACCGTCTCCATCGCTCGACCTCCCGACTCGTCGTTCCCCCAGTCTCTCTCAGGCGTCGGGGTTCGCGGGCGTCGGGATCTGGCCTTCGATGGTCGTGCCTTCGCCTTTGCGGGAGACCACCTCGAGGGCACCGCCGATCGCGTCCAAGCGGTCGGCCATCCCCTGGACCCCCGTTCCGTAACTCGTCTCAGCCGTGTCGAAACCCGTCCCGTCGTCGACGACGGCGAAACGGAGATGGCCATCGATCTGCGCCAGGCTCACCTCTGCCCTCGTCGCCTCGGCGTACTTGGCCACGTTGTTCAGGGCCTCGAGGACGCAGAAGTAGACGGCGGCCTCGATGTCCTGCGGGTAGCGGCCGATCCCGTCGGATCGAACCTCCGTCGGGACGGTTGCCTTGCGCGCCTGTGCCTCGAGTGCCGCGACGAGGCCCTGGTCCGCCAGCAACGGCGGGTAGATGCCGCGAGCCAGGTCTCGGAGCTGCTCCAACGCGTCCGTCGCATCGGCCTGGAGATCCGACGCCATCGACTTGGCCTTCTCCACGTCACGATCCATCAGCTGGCCGAGCAGTCGCAGCTTCACCGTGAGCGCGACGATCTGCTGCTGCGCGCCGTCGTGCAGGTTCCGCTCGAGCTGCTTGGCGCGCTCGTCCTGCGCGGTCACCAAGCGCTGGCGCGACGCGCGGAGCTCCTCGATGGTGTCCATCAGTTGCTCCGCGAGCGCGACGTTGCGCATCACCAGACCCGCCTGGGAGGCCAGATCGCGGACGAGCTTCTCCTCGGTCGCGGTGATCGACTCTCCCGGCTTCTTCGTTATCGACAGCGCTCCGAGGAGCTCATCCAAGTGGCGGACGGGCTCGCGCATCGACGACGAGGAGAGGCTCCCTTCGGTGTTCGCTGAGGCGACGAGGGGGTCGGGCCGATCGGCGTCCTGCGGCCACACGGCCTCCCCTCGGAGCTCGTCGCCGACGCGGACCCACACGTCGGCGCGGGACGCACCGGTGCCCTCGGCCAGCGCCCGGGCCATCCTCGGCAGCAGCTCCTCGTTCGCGTACGCGTTGCCGAGCCGATCGGAGAACTGCGAGAGCACTTCGTAGGGCGTCGCTCGCTTCCCGTAGACGAGGCGGTCGGCGAACCGCTGAGCACGTCTCCGCGCAGGTTGGAACGCCAGCGCGACGACCGCGGCGGCCACCGCGGACAGGACGGCGTTCGCCTGACTCCCGACGAGTGCCCCGACGCCGACGACGATCCCCATGTACACGAGGGTGATGAAGACCACCATTGCTGCGAGCAGCAGCGCCCGGTTGATCACGAGGTCGATGTCGAAGAGGTGGTACCGGAGCACGGAGATCCCGATCGCGATCGGGATCAGGCCGAAGGACACGATGGCGAGTGCCTGGAGGACCCCCAACCAGCCGGGCGTGGCGTCGGTCCCCCAGGTTGCGTTGAACGAGAGGACGAGGGCGGAGGCGTAGAGGATGGCGACCGTACCTGCGGCGGTCACGAGCCACCGCAGCTGCAGCCGCTCGATCCCCGTGGACCGGCGGAACCGCTGCACGAGGCTCACCAGCGAGCCGATCACGCCGATCGGGAGGATGACGAGCGAGACGGTGGCGACCGCCACTACCGACCGCACAGCCTCCGAGCTGAGCGGGTTCACCACGTTCGGGAACGCGCTGTCCTCGAACCGCCCCGGGCTGAACAGGATCGCCAGGAAGACGATCACCATGCTGGCGCCCAGGACCCAGGCGAACCACCGCCAGCGTGGCGACGGCAGGTGCCCATCGGGGAAGAGCAGGATCAGGAACGTCGCCGGCAGACCGACGATCGGCAACCACATCGGCTGGTCGAACGCGAGGGCGATCGCCCCCAGGCGATACCCGCCGACGCCGCCGTGGATCGCGTAGCTCGCGTAGGACCCCTCCAACGCGCTCAGGCCGAAGGCAGCGCCGATCCCCAGCATCAACCAGCTGATCGCGTTGTCCGGCCGGCGGATCGCCAAGATGTAGCCGATGATCGGGAACAGGCAGAAGCTGAGCAGAAAGGCGAGGTCGAGTTCGAACTTCCCGGCATCGAGGAACGAGAACCAGACGCCGGACGCGATACCCAGGATCGTCAGACCGAAGATGACGCGGGCGAGCAGCCGCAGGCGAGGCGAGCTCGCGGCCGCGGCGCGATCTTCGTTCGAGCTTGACATGGCGGCATGGTGCCACGTCCTCTCGAACGGCGCGCTCAGCGGTCGAGCCGCTCGAGCGTTCGAGATGCGGAGGTGGTGGTGGCTCGCGCGGGCCCACTACAACAGGGGGCGACCCCTCGTCTGCCGATCAGATCGATCGCCTGGTGTGACGAAGGACATCGTGATGGCCTCCCGAAAGCATGGAACGAGTCCCTCAGCGGGATAGGGTCGCTTTCGCTCTCCACGGCGTCGGCGTACGGTCGCGGCGTGGAGTTCCGGGTGCTCGGGCCCATGGAGGTCCTAGATGATGGCCGTCCGCTTCCGATCGGCGGGCCGAAGCAGCGCGCCGTCTTGGCGCACCTGATCCTTCAGGCCAACCGGATCGTGCCGGCCGAACGGCTGATCGATGATCTCTGGGGCCAGGACCCACCCGATTCGGCACGGAACACGCTGCAGTCGTACGTATCCCGGCTGCGCAAGGTGCTCGGCGACGGGAGGATCGAGGGGCGCGGGGGCGGATACGTGCTCTCCGTTGCGCCCGAGGAGATCGATGCTTCGCGTTTCGAGTCGCTCGTGAGGCGGGGCAAGGCATCGTCGGGGTCCGATCCTTCGGGCGCGGCGGCGACCCTTGCGGAGGCTCTGGATCTGTGGCGCGGACCGGCGTTCGCCGACCTCGCCGACGAACCCTCGCTTCGCGGATCCATCGCACGGATGGAAGAGCTCCGACTCGGGGCGACCGAGCATCGGATCGCGGCCGAGCTCGAGATGGGGCGGCATTCGACCATGGTGTCCGAGCTCGAAGCGCTGACCTCGCGATATCCGTTGCGGGAGCGGCTATGGGCTCACCTGATGCTCGCGATGTATCGGTCCGGCCGACAGGCCGAGGCGCTCGACGCGTTTCAGCGGGCTCGACAGGTGCTGCAGGACGAGCTCGGAGCCGATCCGTCGGCCGAGCTCCTGGACCTGAACCAGCGGATCCTGAGGCGGGACCCCGATCTGCTGGGTGACGAGACATCGGCACCGCCACCTTCGGGGCGTCCCTCGAGGGGAGATCTAGCGCTTGGGACCTCGTTCGCCGGGTATCGGATCGAAGCGGTGCTCGGCCGGGGCGGCATGAGCGTCGTCTACCTCGCCGAGCACCTCGCCCTCGGACGCAAGGTCGCGCTCAAGCTCCTAGCGCCGCAGCTCGCCGACGACGACCGGTTCCGAGAGCGCTTCGTCCGCGAGTCGCGCATCGCGGCAGGGATGGAGCATCCGAACATCGTGCCGATCTACGAAGCGGGCGAGGCCGAAGACTCTCTCTTCATCGCGATGCGATACGTGCCGGGGACCGACCTTGGCACACTGATCCGGCGCGAGGGGACGCTCGACCCGGAGCGGGCACTGTGGATCGTACGGGAGACGGCTTCGGCGCTCGACGCTGCCCATGCCCGCGGGCTCGTCCACCGCGACGTGAAGCCGGGGAACATCCTGGTCGTCCCCGAGGAGGGCTCAGAGGGCCGCGACCTCGTTTACCTATCGGACTTCGGTCTCACCAAACGCCTTGAAGGCGGGACCGGTGGCCTCACCCGGACCGGGCAGTTCGTCGGAACGGTTGACTATGTCGCTCCGGAGCAGATCGAGGGCAAGCGTGTCGATGCTCGCGCCGATGTCTACGCGCTCGCGTGCGTGCTGTTCGAGTGCCTCACCGGCAAGGTTCCCTACGAACGAGAGACGCAGGTGGCCGCGCTCTACGCGCACCTCGGCGAGAAGCCGCCCCGGCTGACAGCCTCGCGTCCCGACCTCCCGGCCGCGATCGATGAGGTCGTCGCAACGGCGCTCTCGAAGTCGCCTGACGGCCGATACGTCAGCTGCGGGAGGTTCACGACCGCTGCTCGTGATGCGCTGGGTCCGCCCGCCGGTTCGGCAGGGCGAGCGTCGTCGGGGTCGTTGAGGTGGCGTGCCGTAGCCGGTGCTTTGGCGGCGGCCCTCGTGACCGGGGTGATCGTGTTCTCCGTGTCGCGGGACGGGACGCCAACCGGCCAAAGGGGTGAGGACCCCCTCAGCCCGTCCCCAGCACCGCATTTCCAGACGGTCGAGCGGGCGCTCACCTCGGACGACGAACGGCTCCTCGGCTACATCCCCGAGAACCTCGGCGCGGCTTGCCTCCCACTCGACCGGGCGGTCTCGGCCGATGGCCCACTTTCGGCGCTGGTCTGCACGGAGGACGAGGTCGAGGTTCTCTACGAGCTGTTCTCCAGCAGGGACGAGATGGACGAGGCCTTCCAGATCCGTGCGAACGTCAACCGGGCACCCGACGGTGAGTGCGCGACCGACCACCTCGCGGTGACGCCCTACTCGATCGGCGGCGAGCCGGCCGGCCGTGTCCTCTGTTACACGCAGGTGATCGGCGACACGGAGACGTCGCACATCCAGTGGACGGACGAGAACTCGGCCATCTACGCGCACGCCATCAGGAACGACCAGGCAGATCTCACGCTGTACGAGTGGTGGCTGTCGTCCTCGGGACCGGTTGCTTCGGCGGAGGACGCGACGGTCACCGCCAAGGATCGGCCGGCGGCTGCCACGGTTCCACTCTTGCGCGATGGGTCCTACCTCGTATCTGCTGCTGAGCCGGATCGCGTAACGGGGGTGAACCTGCGTGATGCGAACGGCCGGCCCTTGGTCACGTATCGGATGCATATCGAGGACGGGACGTACGAGTTAGCTCGGGACGCCGCCGTCATCGAATCCGGCAACGTCCTGCTCGCGAAGCCAGACCTCGTCGTGTTCGATCCCCTGACCGGCGACTGCGTTGGGACCGGGCTCACGGGCGGACCCGCGTCGTACCGAGTCTCGGGGTCCGCAAAGTCCCTGAATTGGGAGTTCAAGAGCGGCGGTACGTGCGCAGGACCGAACGAGGTCTCCGAGCGGCTCGCGTGGACCCCGGCGCCCTCGGGGGTGATCGCCTTCGCGACCGAGGGGCAGATCGCTCTCATGGACGCCGCCGGCTTCGACGTAGAGCAACTGACCGACGAGAGTCGCAGTAGCGCATCTCCGGGCTGGTCCCCCGACGGAACCAGAATCGTCTTCACCGGCCACGGTCCGGACGGGTCCGATCTGTACGCCTTGCATGCCGACGGTACCGGGCTCGTGCGACTCACCGATGTGGTGGGTGACGTGATCGATCCCGCATGGTCGCCGGACGGGAGCCATGTCGCGCTCGCCCTCGAGGAACCGGACTTACCAGACTCGGTCCGAAGCAGCATCGTCGTCATGGACGCCGACGGCAGCGGATGGACGGAGCTGGTGACGAGTGAGAGCGAGGGTTTTGGGTGGCCAGCGTGGTCTCCGGACGGTCGCCGGATCGCGTTCACCGGCATCAATGGGGATCATTTCAACCTCTATGTGATGGGCGCGGGCGGCAGTGACGTGACCAAGGTGGGTGAGGAGCCAGCCGGCCACTTCGGGTTCCCCCTCTCGTGGACGCCAGATGGGGAACGGATCCTCTTCTGGGGGCACAAGCTCGGCGGGGGAAGAACCATTCTGTCGATGCGCCCCGACGGCTCCGACGTCCGCGAGTTCATGGAGGACTTCCCCAGGAGTCCCTCTATTGGCCAACTCGTCCTCGACTGGTCGCCGGACGGACGGTGGATCGTGATGGCTGGCGCTTCGGCCTCAGACTCATCAGGAACATTGGCCCTGCTGATGCGCGCCGACGCGAGCGAGGTGTTCACGATCGGCGCGTACGTCACCGAGCCGACGTGGCGCCCGGTGTCGGATTGACGCTCCACGGCTGAGCAGGAGCGCATCGCCTCCCATCCCTGAGAGAAAATGACCCGTCCAAGGGTTGTCTCTAGTCCCCGGCGGAATGAATAGTTGGTCGAGCGATCTGCCAGTTGAGGCTTGCTTGTCGGAGCGTGTTCTTGATGTCTGGCTTGATCTGAGCCGAGGATAAAGTGTTGTGCCGAAGTACCCATAAACCACGTGCAAGACGCGAGCACCCGATTTGTAGACTCTAAGCAACCGCTGAATGGAGCTGACGCCTAATGCCACGAGTGCTGCTCATCGGATGGGATGGCGCCGACTGGCGCATCCTCGAACCCCTGCTCGAGCGGGGCGCCCTGCCGAACCTGCAGGCCCTGATCGACCGGGGGCAGAAGGGCGTCCTGCGCTCGACGGTGCCGACCCACTCGTGGGCGGCGTGGCCGTCGTTCCTGACGGGGGTCGACCCGGCCGATCACGGGGTCTACGACATCCTCGAGACCGTGCCGGGCACCCACAAGCAGTACCCGGTCACCTACAAGTCGATCAAGGAGCGGACGTTCGTCGAGGACCTCTCGGCGGCCGGCAAGGTCGGGGTGCTACGCCGACGTGCCGCTGCATGTTCCCGCCGCCGGAGATCAACGGGAAGATCGCTCGCCGGCGGCGTGCTGCCGAAGGGGCGCACCGTACACGCAGCCCGCCGACCTGGCCGAGCAGCTCGAGAAGGCCGGCGTGCCGTGGGCGATCAACGGCATGTCCTGGACGACCTACCGCAACCGGCCCGACGCAGTACCTGGACGAGGCGCTCGAGGTCACCGGCAAGCGGATCCGCGCGACCGAGTGGCTGATGGACAACTCCGACTGGGACCTGATGGCCTCGGTCTGGGTCTCGGTCGACCGCACGCAGCACGCGCTGTCGAACTACGTCGCGCCCGACCACCCCGACTACGCGAAGAACCACGAGACCGCGATCGGCGGGAAGGTGCGCAGACATCTACGCGCAGCTCGACGACGCGATCGGCTCGTTCGTCTCGCGCACGCGAGCCCGACGACCTGGTCCTGTTCATCTCGCGACCACGGGTTCCAGTCGGTCACGCGCACGATCCACATGGACCACCTGCTGAAGAGTTCGGCTTCCTCGAGTTCAGCGCGTCGAACGTGGTCTTCGGGCCGATGCAGTGGGGGCCGGTGCGCAAGGTCGCGCGCAAGGTCTACGACATGCTCGGCCTGCACGGGAAGGTCTCGCTGCCGCAGTCGGTGAACTGGTCCAAGACCAAGGCGTTCACGACGATCCGCTCGACCGGTGAGGGCGTCTCGATCAACCTGGCCGGGCGCGAGCCCGACGGCATCGTCGACCCGGCCGACTTCGAGAAGGTGCGCGACCAGGTGATGGACGCGCTCGTCGAGCTTCGTCGACCCGAAGACCGGCCGCAAGCCCGTGAAGGCGATCTACCGGCGCGAGGAGATCTTCAAGGGCAAGCACGCCGACACCGCGCCCGACATCCTGATGGAGCCGGCCGAGCGGTACTCGCTCACCCACGCGAAGTCCGCGATCGAGGACGCCGACTGGATCAGCGGCGACCACCGGCATCGAGGGCGTGATCGTGGCGGCCGGGCCGTCCGTGAAGCCGTTCGAGCAGCCGCCGCTGCTGATCGACATGGCGCCGACGATCCTGGCGGCGCTCGACGCGCCCGCCTCGATCGAGCACACCGGCCGGGTGCTGCACGAGGTCGTGGGTTCGGACGCGAAGGTCGCGCAGGCCGAGGCCGAGCCGGCGGTGCAGATCCCCGGCATGCCGAGCGGCGACGAGGCCACGGCGGTCAGCGACACCGAGGCCGACGAGATGGAGGAGCACCTCCGCGGTCTCGGCTACATCGAGTAGCGGGAGCCGTTCGAGAACCCGCCGGTCTCGATCTCGGCAGCGGTCCCACGGGGGAAACGTGACACCCTGCGGTGCTACGCTCGCGATCGAGATGGATGCCGCCGTCTGGACCGCGATCGGCTTGCTCGCCGCCACGTCGCTGGGGAGTCTGTTCTATCTCGGCTCTCGGATCGATGGGCTCGGGAGTCGGATCGATGGACTGAGCAACCGGATCGACGCTTTGGGATCTCGTTTGGATACGAGGCTCGACGCGATGGAGTCTCGCATCGACGCGCACCTCGAGCGCCATACCGCCGGCTAGAGCAGATCCGAAGACACGCGCATCTCGACCGCCACGCTTGCCGATCCGTCGGTATCGTCGAGCGCCAGGTGACACCTATCGGCTGGCCCACGGCGCCCGGGGAGCTCGAGGCGCTCCAGCAGCGGCTCGCTCGCCTCGAACCACGGATCTGGAGGCCCGATCCCGAACGGCGCCTCGTCGTGGCGGGCGCCTTCGTGGCCGGGCCCGTCGGTCTCGTCGGGATCGGCGGCGCCGGCGATCCGCTGTGGGTTGCCGCGGTGGCGCTCGTCGCCGGCGAACCGGGGCCGCTCAGCTCGACCGCCGTTCACGGACGAGCCGGAGGTCCCTACGTGCCGGGCCTCCTTGCCCTTCGCGAAGGGCCGCTGCTCGAGCGAGCCATCCGGACACTGAGGCTCACGCCGGACGTCGTGCTCGTGAACGGCACGGGGCTGGATCATCCTCGCCGGGCCGGCATCGCGCTGCACTTGGGCGCGGTGCTCGACGTGCCGACCGTCGGCGTGACGGTCCGACCGCTGATCGCGGCGCCGGTGGAGCCGGCAGCCGACCGAGGGTTGTCGGCTCCGCTCGTCCTGGGTGGTGAGATCGTCGGAGCCGCCCTCCGAACGCGCCGCGGCGCCCGACCTGTGATGGTGCACGCGGCGTGGCGGACGGACGCGGCTGTTGCGCTCGACGTGGTACGCGGCGTCACCGGTCGGTACCGGACGCCGGAGCCGATCCGTCTCGCGCGTCGACTGGCCCGCGAGGCGCGCGCGATGAGCCCGACACGTTCCGGTAGGTAGCCCCGGCGACCTCGGGATCCTCCCGGCAGGCGACGGAGGCAGGTCTCGAGCGTCATCAGGCCGATGGCGACGGAGGGGCTCCCTGCGTCTGGGCGTTCGGGTGGGTCAGGCCCTCGACCGCATGCGCTCGACCGCGCTTGCGCCTACAGTCCGCTTTCAGGGGGAGGGACCGTGGTCGGACAGCGACGACCCGAGGGGATGCTCGCCGTGCTCGCGGCCGGCGTGGTCATCGGTGCCATCGAGACGGTCTTCGCGGTCGCGTTCGCCGCCTTCGTGTTCGGGGGCTATCTCGAGGATTCCCTCCCGGATGCGATCACCCTCTACCTCGGAGCGGCAGCGCTGACGCTCGCGATCCTCGCGTGGCGGGCGGGTCTCCGCGGGGTCGTCGGCAGCCTGCAGGGGACGGTGGCCGCCGTGCTCGCGATCGTGGCGACGACCACGGCCCTCGACGCGTTCGGGGGCCCCGAGCGAGCCTTCCTCACGGTCGTCGCCGCGACGCTCGTCGTGACCGTCCTGTGCGGCGTCGTGTTCCTGGTGCTCGGGACGCTCAAGCGCGCCAACCTGATCAGGTTCGTCCCCTACCCGGTCGTCGGGGGGTTCGTCGCGGGGACGGGGTGGCTGCTGCTGAAGGGCGGCATCGCCGTCGCCTCGCGCGAGGCGGCATCGCTGGCCACGATCGGCGACCTGACGGAGTCGAGGGTGCTGCAGTTGTGGCTTCCCGCGGTAGCGTTCGGCGTGATCCTGCTCGTCGCGACGCGGGTGGTGAAGAACCCACTCGTGATCCCGGTCGTGATCGGGATCGGGATCGTGGCGTTCGCGATCGGCATGCTCGTGACGGGCTCGTCGCTCGAGGGTGCGAGGTCGGGCAACTGGCTGCTGTTCGGTCCGTTCGACGACCGCCAGTCGTGGCAGCCGTGGACCCTTCGAGCCCTCACCGGCGCCGACTGGTCGGCGGTGCTCGGCCAGTGGGCGGGGATCGCCACCGCCGTGTTCGTGGCCGTGCTTGCGATCTTGTTCAACATCAGCGGGACCGAGATCATCTTGCACCGGGACCTGGAAACGAACGAGGAGCTGCGCGACGCCGGGGTGCTGAACGTGATCTCCGGCGCGCTCGGCGGCATCCCCGGCTACCACGCGCTCAGCTTGAGCGCGCTCGCCGAGCGCATGAAGGTGAACGCGCGGGCCGCGGGGCTCATCGCCGCGGCGGTCCCGCTCGCCGCGGTCGTGTTCGGCGCCGCCGTCATCGAGCTGATCCCGCGCATGATCGTGGGCGGCGTGCTCGTGTTCCTCGGCCTCGCCTTCCTGGTCGAGTGGGTCTGGGACAAGCGGCGGACCCTGCCGCCGGTGGAGTACGGGGTCGTCCTGGTGATCCTGGCGGCGATCATCGCCCGGGGGTTCCTGCCCGGGGTCGTGCTCGGGCTCGTGCTCGCGGTCGTCCTGTTCGCGGTCAGCTACGGCCGGATCGAGCTGGTGCGCGAGGTCTCCTTCGGGGAGACCTACCACAGCAACGTGGACCGTCCGCCCACCGAGCGAGCGGCGCTACGGGCCATGGGCGACCGCGTCCAGATCCTGCGCCTGAACGGGTTCGTGTTCTTCGGGTCGGCCAACGGCCTGCTCGAGCGGATCCGAAAGCGCGTGGAGGCGGCACCGCCGAGGTTCCTGGTGATCGACCTGCGACGGGTGACCGGGGTGGACTCCTCGGCGGTGGTGTCCTTCCTCAAGGTCACGCACCTGGCGGAGGCGAACGGGTTCGAGCTCGTGTTCACCGGGGTCTCGGACCCGGTGCGCAGGCAGCTCGAGCGTGGGGGGGCGGGCGCGTCCGCGGTCCTGCGGTTCGAGCCGGACCTGGATCGGGGCTTGCAGTGGTGCGAGGAACGTCTGCTCCAGGTCGGCCCCGTCGGGGATGGGGTCGAAGGCGGGGTCGGCGGCCGTGCGGTCGAGATCGGTGCCGACCGGGTGGCGTCCTCGGACGGGTCGAGCGGCGTGCTCGCCGACCTGCCGCCCGGCGTGCGCGGCTACCTCGAGCGCATGCCGTTGGCCGAGGGCACGGTGCTGATCCGACAGGACGAACCGCCGGGCGATCTGTTCGTCGTGGAATCGGGCCGACTGAGCGTGGAGATGGTGACGACCGACGGGACCCAGATGCGCGTGCGGAGGGTGAACCCCGGCGTGGTCGTCGGCGAGGTCGCGATGTACACGGGCGTGACGCGAACGGCGGACGTGGTGGCCGAGACGCCGAGCGTGGTCCTGCGGCTCAGCGGCGCGGCGATCGAGCGGATGGAGGCCGAGGAGCCCGAGCTGGCCGCGGCGCTGCATCGGTGGCTCGCGAGGATCCTCTCGGAGCGATTGAGCGACACCCAGAGGGAGTTCGACGCCCTGCTCGACTAGGAGAGCCGATGGATGTGCAGATGGAGTCGCCTCGCCTGGGTTCCAGGGGAGGCGGGTCGCCGTCAGAGGAGCGACGATCCGGCGTGCTCGCCTCGCTGGTCGCGGGGGTGATCATCGGCGGCGTCGAGGTGGTCCTCGCGGTCGCGTTCGCCGCCTTCGTGTTCGGCGGAGTGCTCGTGGGTGATCTGGCGGACGGCATCGGGCTGTACCTCGTTGCGGCCGCGCTCACGCTCGGGTTCCTCGCCTGGAGGGCGGGCTCCCGAGGTGTCGTCGGCAGCGTGCAGGACGCCGCGACGGCCGTGCTCGCGATCGTGGCAGCGAGCACGGCCTCGAAGGCCGCGGCCATCGTGAGGGTCGCCGAGACCGCAGGCGTCGGGGCGTTCGAGACGCCCGACATCTTCCTGACCGTCGTCGCCGCGACGCTGGTCGTGACGGTCCTGTGCGGTCTCGTCTTCTCGGCGCTCGGGACCTTCCGGCTCGGCAACCTGGTCCGGTTCGTGCCGTACCCGGTCGTCGGCGGCTTCCTGGCCGGCACGGGGTGGCTGCTCCTGAAGGGCGGCATCTACGTCTCCTCCGGTGTGGAGGTGCACCTGCGCACCATCGGCCTCCTGGGCAGCCCGGTGACGCTCAAGCACTGGGTGCCTGCGTTCGCCTTCGGCGTGATCCTGCTCGTGGCCGTCCGGCAGCTGAAGAAGCCGCTGGTCATCCCGATCGTGATCGGCATCGGGCTCGTGCTGTTCGCGATCGGCATGCTCGTGACGGGCTCGTCGCTCGATGCCGCTCGGCATGGGCGGTGGCTGCTCGGACCCTTCGAGTCGGTTCGCCTGTGGCAGCCGTGGACCCTTCGAGCCCTCACCGGCGCCGACTGGTCGGCGGTGCTCGGCCAGTGGGCGGGCATCGCCACCGCCGTGTTCGTGGCCGTGCTTGCGATCTTGTTCAACATCAGCGGGACCGAGATCATCTTGCACCGGGACCTGGAAACGAACGAGGAGCTGCGCGACGCCGGGGTGCTGAACGTGATCTCCGGCGCGCTCGGCGGCATCCCCGGCTACCACGCGCTCAGCCTGAGCGCGCTCGCCGAGCGCATGAAGGTGAACGCGCGGGCCGCGGGGCTCATCGCCGCGGCGGTCCCGCTCGCCGCGGTCGTGTTCGGCGCCGCCGTCATCGAGCTGATCCCGCGCATGATCGTGGGCGGCGTGCTCGTGTTCCTCGGCCTCGCCTTCCTGGTCGAGTGGGTCTGGGACAAGCGGCGGACCCTGCCGCCGGTGGAGTACGGGGTCGTCCTGGTGATCCTGGCGGCGATCATCGCCCGGGGGTTCCTGCCCGGGGTCGTGCTCGGGCTCGTGCTCGCGGTCGTCCTGTTCGCGGTCAGCTACGGCCGGATCGAGCTGGTGCGCGAGGTCTCCTTCGGGGAGACCTACCACAGCAACGTGGACCGTCCGCCCACCGAGCGAGCGGCGCTACGGGCCATGGGCGACCGCGTCCAGATCCTGCGCCTGAACGGGTTCGTGTTCTTCGGGTCGGCCAACGGCCTGCTCGAGCGGATCCGAAAGCGCGTGGAGGCGGCACCGCCGAGGTTCCTGGTGATCGACCTGCGACGGGTGACCGGGGTGGACTCCTCGGCGGTGGTGTCCTTCCTCAAGGTCACGCACCTGGCGGAGGCGAACGGGTTCGAGCTCGTGTTCACCGGGGTCTCGGACCCGGTGCGCAGGCAGCTCGAGCGTGGGGGGGCGGGCGCGTCCGCGGTCCTGCGGTTCGAGCCGGACCTGGATCGGGGACTCCAGCGCTGCGAGGAGGGGCTGCTCGAGGACGCCGGTGCCGAGCCGGTGCCGTCCGCGGAGGCCGGGCTCGCCGGCATGCCGCGGGGCCTGCGGACCTACCTCGAGCGTGTGACGGTCCCGGAAGGGACCGTGCTGATCCACCAGGACGAGTCGCCCGACGACGTGTTCGTCCTCGAGTCCGGCCGGCTGCGGGTCGAGATCCTCACGGCCCTGGGGACGCGGATGCGCCTGCGGACGATGCACCCGGGTGTGGTGGTCGGGGAGGTCGCGATGTACACGGGGGTCCCGCGCACGGCGGACGTGGTGGCCGAGACCCCGAGCGTGGTCCTCCGGCTGTCCCAGGAGTCGATCGCGCGGATGGAGGCCGAGGAGCCCGAGCTCGCCGCGGCGCTGCACCGCTGGCTCGCGACGACGCTGGCCGGCCGGTTGGGCGACACGCTGCGGGCGTTCGACGCGCTGTTCGACTAGACCCCAGCACCCCGAGGATGGCGTGATGCCGTCCCCGTCTCGCGGTCGTCCGTCGGTCTCGCGTCCGAGAGCGTCCGCTCGGTCCATCCCGGCCACACGCGCCGGGCGGTCTCCTCGGGTACCCGCCCGCCGAGGTGCATCGAACGCCACACCCCCCGGTAGCCGGGCAGCACGCCGAGCGCGACGAGCACGTGACCGAGGATCACCGGGGTCACGATCGACCGCGGTCCACAGGTGGACCTTCGCCAGCCAGGCGAACAGCGGGTCCGCCGTGCAACAGCGTCAGCGCGATGCCGGTCGTCGTGAGGACGATTAACCCACCCACGATCACGACGTTCGCCACGCGCTGGCCGGGGTCGAACGCGCCCTCGTGGCGCGCGAAGCGTCCGGTCAGTACGGCGGCCGGCCACCTCACCCACCACCGCGCGTCGCCGGGGTCGCGGCGCAGCGTCTCCCGCACGAACGTCCGAACCCCCCGGCGCCCGAACGCGATCGCGGCGATCGCGAGCAGCGCGAGCACCCGCCCCGCCCACACGTGCACCCGGACGTCGGCGACGTGGAACACGCGGGCGAGGAAGCTCGGACTCCCTTCCTCGCCCGACAGCAGCCACCATCCGGTCCACAGGAGCGGGATCGTGGTCAGGTAGATCGCCGCGTGGAACCAGCGGACGCGCCGGGGATGGCGGGTGAGTGCCACGGGCTCCGCGGCGCGCTCGGTCCGTGGCTCAGTAGCCATACCCTCGGCTTCCGGTGGCCCCGGTGCTCGACCCCACACCCGAACCCATCCCGCCGCCGCTCACGGTGACCGTGATCTCGGCGCTCACGCCCGCGTCGGAGTGGTCGGCATTGCGGAGCGAGGCGTGGATCGTGTGCATCCCGGGCGAGAGCCCCGTCACCTGCACCGAGTCCTGGTACGCGATCACGGACTGCGAGAGCTCGTCGCAGCTCCCGCCGTCGAAGCAGAGGTGCACGTGGTGCTCGCCGGTCGTCGGCTCGCCGATCGGGACGCTCGCATCCAGCTTCACCGTGAACGGCTCCGACACCGAGGCGCCGTCCCCGGGTGAGGCGATCGAGAGCGACATCCCGCCGCTGCCCGTGGAGGCGCCCGCGCTCGAGCACGCCGCCGCGACCAGCCCGAGCGCGAACAGCGCGCCGACCAGTCGCACCCGTCCGCTCGTTCCTCGCATGGTCTTCCCCTTCCAGTCGGTGGACGCGAGGTACTACCGGCGGGGTCGCGGTTCGGGATTCCGTTCGGGCCGGATCGGGCCGCCGTCGGAAGAAATCTGCTCGAACCGGCAAACCATCGGGGGCTCCGGCCGGTAATACACCTCGTGGGGATCCCTCGACGCGGCAGCGGCCGCCGGCGCGATGCTCTCGGATGAGGCGTTGCTGGCCGGCATGGGTTCGGGCGACGCGACGGCCGCCGCCGAGTTCGTCCGGCGCTTCGAGCGGCGGATCTTCGGCCTGACGCTGTCGATCCTGCGGGACCGCGGGGCGGCGGAGGAGGCGGCGCAGGAGACGTTCGTCCGGGCGTGGAGGCACGCATCGGGGTTCGATGCGCGGCGGGGGAGCGTGGCGGCGTGGCTGCTGACGATCGCCCGCAACACCTCGATCAACATGCTGCCGTCGCGTCGCGCGGATCCGGTCGACCCCGAGATCCTGCTCGGCCTTTCCGAGGGCCGGCTCGAGCGCGAACGGATCGGGACCGGCGTGCCGGATGCGGTGGCGGACGCCGAGCCGCTCCGGGAGGCCGTTCGCCGGCTCCCCGAGCCGCAGCGTCGGGCGCTCGTGCTTGCGGTGTTCTACGGCTTCACCGCCCGTGAGATGAGCGAACTGGACGGCGTGCCGCTCGGGACCGTGAAGACCAGGATCCGGGCGGCGTTGATGAAGCTGCGGTCCGAGCTGGGGGTTGGCGATGGGTCGTGAGATGAGCTGCGAACAGGTGACCGAGCTCGCACCCGAGCTCGCGCTCGGCGTCGCCGACGGGCACGAGCGCGAAGGCGCCTTGCGCCATCTGGCCGGGTGTCAGGCGTGCCGGCGGCTGGTCTCCGAGCTGTCGTCGGTCACCGACGAGCTGCTGCTGCTCGCACCCGAGCACGAGGCGCCGCCCGGCCTCGAGTCGCGGGTCCTCGACGCGATCGAGCTGGGCGAGGGGCGCCGGTCCCGTGTTCGTGCCCGACCGGCAGGCCGCCGCTGGGCCGCCTTGCGCCGGCCGTGGCGGGTGGGACTGGCCGCGGCGAGCCTGGTGCTCGCCATCGCGATCGGCGCCGGTGCGATGTTCGCGACGACGGCGAAGGATCGCCGCGTCGCGGACGAGTACCGAGCGCTGCTGGGCGTGGGACAGGGCTCGTTCTTCGCCGCCGCTCCGCTTCGGAGCGGGGTGAGCGAAGTCGGGACCGCGTGGGGGTACCAAGGCGACCCGTCGTGGATGTTCGTCTCGCTGCGAGCGCCGGTGGGGGGCTCGGGCTGGTACCGCGTGTGGCTCGTCACCACGGACGGACGTCGCATCGCGGTCGGGAGGGCCGAGCTCGGCCTGGGCCACGCGGCCTGGGGGCGGAACCTCCCGGTCGACCTCGCGACGGCGAGGGAGCTGCGCCTCGAACCCGAGGCCGGAGGGCGCGAGCTGGTCGCGGTGTTCCACCCCGACGATCCGTGGGGCGACGGCTAGGCGCGGGGTGCCGCTGACTCGAGTAGGGTCGCGATCGTGGTCGACCCGCGGCAAGGCTGGTGGGGGATCGGCTTCGCGGTGATGCTGCTCGTGGCCGGTGGTTTGGTCTCGATCCCCACGGCCGACGACCCGGGAGCGACGATCGTCGCCTTCTACTCGGACCACGGGTCCGTGGTGATCGCGGCGCAGGTGGTCGGCGTGCTGGCGCTGGTGCCGTTCGTGATGTTCGCCATCGCACTCGCTCGGCGTGCGCTTCCCAGGACGCGTGCTCCCAGGATCGTCAGTGCCACGACCCTGGTCGTCCTCACCGAGCTCGCGACCGCCGTCCCGCCGCTCGTGCTGGCGCTCGGAACGCCGACGCCGTCGATGGCGCACACGTGGACGTTCGCCGCCGATCTCACCGACGCCGCGCTGTTCGTCGCGCTGGGTCTGTTCGCGCTCGCGACGGTGCCCCGCCGGCCCGTGTGGGTGCGGTGGTTCGGTATCGCGGTTTCGCTGATGGTGTTCGTCAGGGCTGTGGTGAGCCCGCTCGGGTCCGCGGCCTTGGATGCGGTCGCCCCGATCGCGTTCATCGCCTACGTGGTCACGCTCGGCGTCTTGATGTTGCGCGAACACCCGGTCGAGGCGGCGACGCTTTGAGGGATCCGATCAAGATCCGCGTCGGCTCGGTGGTCATCGACTGCAACGACTTCGAGCGGATGTTCGCGTTCTGGAGGGACGCGCTCGGCTACGTCCCGCGGGATGAGCCGGACGAGGACTGGGTCGTCAGGGGAGGTACTCATGACCGAGTCGAGGGGTTCGGGTTCGAAGGATGATCCCTGGGTGTTGAAGACCCCGCCGGGGACCTCCGAGTACCAGATGTGGCGCGACGAGGAGGCCGATCCACCCGCGCTCGTGTGCCAGGTGGGCAAGACCCAGCTGAGCTACCAGCTCCGGTGCATCGAGGACCTGCACGCGATGTTGAAGGCGAACGGCGACTGGGTGCCGCTCGGGAGCGCCGACGAGCAGAGGCCGGCCGGCGAGGGCACGGTCGAGGCATGGGGCCGCTCACCCGACAATCCGGTCGGCGGGTGGTATGGCTTGAAGAAGGGCCTTCGAGGGCGATTCGGGATGTACGTGCCGCCGCTGCTGGAGGCGCTCGGTCTCGCCGAGCTCGAGCACAACCCCCGGAACAACCGCATGCGCGCTCGATAGTCCGCAGCCCCACCGCCGCAGGTACCGTTCGGCGGTGGATGAACCCAAGATCCCGGCGCTCGGCCCCCGAGGCGAGGGATGGGTCGTCGCGCAGTTCGCGCTCGGTGTGGTGATCGCCGTGGTGGGGATCGCCGGCCCTGCCTGGGGCGACCCGGCTCGGACCACGTTCCTCGTCGCCGGCGTCGCGATCGCGGTTGCGGGGCTGGTGCTGTTCGTGGCCGGGATCGTCGGGCTCGGTAGCGCGCTCACGCCGTTCCCCAGGCCGTCCGAGGGCGCGGCGCTGCGGGTCGGCGGCGTCTACCGGCGGGCCCGTCACCCGATGTACGGGGGCGTGCTGCTCATCGCGCTGGGGTGGTCCTTCGCCACGTCGCCGCTCGCGCTCGTCCCGAGCGCTCTGCTCGTCCTCGTACTCGAGCTCAAGTCGCGACATGAGGAGTCGATGCTCGCCGAACGCTACCCCGAGTACGAGGCCTACCGTCGCCGCATTCGGTGGCGGTTCGTGCCGTGGGTGCACTGACCGATGCGGCGAGGTGGTCGCGGGAGAGGTGCTCCCGCGACCACCTCGGACCGACCTACATGACGTCGAACGCCTCGTAGACGGTCACGCTGCCGCCGCCCTGCAGGACCGGCGAGCCCTTCCCGATCACGGCCGCCGCGTCCAGCGAGTCGGCCTGCACGATCGTGTAGCCGGTGAACAGCGGCCCGGAGGCGTCGCTCACGGCGCCATCGTTCGCGATGGTCTTGGCCGCCGGCGCGAACGGGTTCCCCCCATCCTTGATCGATCCGCCGAGCTCCGCGTACCAGGCGTCCCATGCCTTCATGACGCGATCCTTCTCCGCGTCGGTCTCGGGCATGCTCCCGCCGCTGTAGAGCAGCACGAAGTCCGCCACCTGAAACCCCTCCTTCCGGCCTCTCGGCCTGTCCGTCCGTCATCCCTACGACGAACGGGGAGGGGTGGTTTCGACAGCCCCTTCTCACTCCTCCAGGGCAAGACTTGGAAGGGGTCTTCGAACGCGTCTTGCTGCCAACACACGGCCACCATCGCGTCCACGCGCTGCGGCGATCCGGTGCCGTCGGCTCGAGCATGCGCCGTTTCCTGTAGTCCCTGCGACCCTGGGCAGCGTGCGTTACCTGCGGGTACGGTGCGTGGCTACCGGGCATGGGGGGACGGTGTCCGAACACCGGAACGTCTCGATGTTCCGTCGTGCGCTCGAGGTCTACAACTCGGGCGACCACGACGCGATGCGCGAGTTCCTGGCCCCCGACATCCTGTGGCACGTGGGCGGCAACCACGAGATGAGCGGGGATTACGTCGGGGTCGATGCGGTGATCGACTACTTCCGCCGCGTGCGCCACGAGACGGCAGGGACGTTGCAGGTCGAGCCCGCCGAGATCCTCGCGAACGACCGGCACGCCTCGATCTTCATGCGGGTCTCGGCCTACCGCGAGGTGCGATGGATGGACGTCCTGATCGCCGAGGCGCTCACCCTGGACGCCGACGGGCACTGGACGGAGTACTGGGCCCTCGCCGACGATCGGGACGCGGTCGACGCGTTCTGGTCGTAGGGCGTCAGGGATGGAGCACGCGAACGCGACCCGGATGCGCGAGACGGTGGACGCGTTCATGGCGCGCGACTTCGGTCGTCTGCTCGATGGGTTCGCCGAGGAAGCCGTATGGATCGCGCCGGGTGACACCCCGGCGAGCGGCACGTTCAAGGGTCGCAACGGGATCCGGCGCTTCTTCGCGATGCTGGACGCCGCGTCGAGCGGATCGATCCAGGTCGAGGTGGACGACGTGCTCGCCGGGGACCGCTACGTGACGATCTTCCTCGACATCGCCGCACAGGGTCACGGTGAGCGGATGCACGTGCTCGTCGCGCAGTTCGCGGAGATCGACGAGCAGGGCCGGTGGAGGCGCTGCTGGTTCCTGCCGGACAAGCTCGACGAGTGGAACCGCTTCTTCGCGGGGGCCAGGTCCGAGAACCACTAGAGCCGCCGTGCCCGCCGATCATCCTCCCCGAGGCGGAGCCTCCTCAGGGGGAGCGGCGCCCGCGAAGATCTCGGCGCCGAGCTGCTGCGCGAGGCCGAGGTCGTCCCGATGGTTCCAGAGCTCGACCACCTTGCCGTCACCGAACCGGAAGACGTTGACGCCGGAGAACGTCGCACGCCTGCCCGTCGGAGGGCGGCCGCCCCACGCACCCGTGTTGGTCCCTTCGGTCGTCCACCTCGCCGCGACGAGGTCTCCCTCCGCGACGATCAGATCCACAACCATGTGGAGGTCCGGGAGCGCCGCTCGGAAGTCGGCCGCGATCTTCGCCTGTCCCGCCCAACCCGGGAGCGCCTGCGTCGGCCGCAGGTCGTGTCGAACGTAGTCGTCCGCGAAGATCTCCCCGGCGACGTTCACGTTCCCCTGGTTCCACACCTGTTCGTAGAACCGGAGCACCAGCGATCGGTTCTCTTCCACGCCCATCTCGTTCTCCTGCGGCGTTCCCGGTCGAGTATGCGGGGCCAGCGCCGGCGGGTCGAGCGACGGTTGACACGCCGCGCGCCGTGGTGAAGCGTTCGAAGGTGCCCGACGTCCACGTCAACGGTGTCCGCCTGTACTACGAGGAGCACGGACGGGGCGACCCGATCCTGTGTATCCACGGGACGTCCTCGTCGGCGATGGTCTGGCGCAGGGCCGCCACCACGGAGCTCGCGACACTCGGACGGGTGATCGTGTACGACCGCCGTGGCTGCACGCGGAGCGAACGACCGGAGCCGTACGCGACCAGCGTGGTGCAACACGCGAAGGATGCCGCTGCGCTCATCCGAGCCCTCGACGCCGCGCCGGCCATCGTCATCGGGCGCAGCTACGGAGGGGAGGTCGCCATCGAGCTCGCCCTGCGCGATCCCGAGCTCGTCCGTGCGATGGTGCTGCTCGAGGCCGCGAGCGTCACCCTCGACGAGGATGCGATGGCCTGGGCGGATGCGCTCCGCCGCGCGCTGGAGGAGGCGGCGGCCCGCGACCCCGCCTCGGTGGCCGAGACGTTCCTCCGCGAGGTGCTCGGCGAGGGAGCCTGGGAAGGGTTCCCGCAACGCACCAGGCAGATGTTCACGGAGAACGGGCCGGCGATCCTGGCCGAGTTCCGGGGTCCATGGCTCGAGGCGACCGAGACCGACCTCGCGCGCATCTCGAAGCCGACGTTGATCGTTCAGGGGACGGACTCGCCGGATGCGTTCGCGCGGATCGCGGCGCGGATGGCGGCCGCGATCCCGGGGGCCAGGATCGAGACCGTGGGCGGTGGTCACTTTATCGATCCGGGGGAGCCGGCGGTGGTCGCGTTCGTCCGTTCGGTGCTCGACGCGTGAACCACGTGCGGACGGAGATCTTCCGACTCCGCCGGTAGGAGCGGTCGGGACTTCTCATCCGGCTCTCATGGCTCGGGCCTACGCTGTGCGGATGCGGGTGCTCGTCGTGGAGGACGAGGTCAAGATGGCCGGCCTGCTCAAGCGCGCGCTCGAGGAAGAGGGGTACGCCGTCGACGTCGTGGGCAGCGGACAAGATGCCCTTTGGCTCGCGACCGAGAACCCGTACGACGCGATCGTGCTGGACCTGATGTTGCCCGATCTCGACGGCCTGGAGGTGAGCCGACGGCTGCGGGAGGCGGGGCGGTGGAGCCCCGTGCTCATGCTCACTGCGCGCGACGCGGTCGCCGATCGGGTCGCCGGCCTGGACGCCGGTGCCGACGACTACCTGACCAAGCCGTTCTCGATCGCCGAGGTGCTCGCCCGGCTCCGCGCGTTGATGCGACGAGGCGCGGTCGAGCGCCCACCGGTCGTGTGCGTCGGAGGGCTCGAGCTCGACCCCGCCGAGAGGCGCGTGGTCCGGGACGGCCACGTGATCGCCCTGACGGCGCGCGAGTTCTCGCTCCTCGAGTACCTGATGCGCCACCCCGGCGAGGTCCTGTCGCGGACTCAGCTGACCGAGCACGTGTGGGACTTCGCGTACGACGGCGACTCCAACGTCGTCGACGTCTACATCCGCTATCTGCGCAACAAGGTCGACCGGCCCTTCGGGCGCGATCAGATCGAGACGGTGCGCGGCGCCGGGTACCGGCTCCGGCGGGAAACCGGCTGATGCCGCTGCGGACGAGGGTGACGTTGGTCGCGGCGGCCCTCATGGCGGTCGTGCTCGCGGCGACCGGCGCGTTCGTCTACCTGCGTCTCCAGGCCGAGCTTCGGCAGGCGATCGACGAGACCCTGCGTTCGAGGGCGGACGCCGAGCTTGCGGTCGTCGAGCGGTCCGGTACGCTCCCCCACGATCAGCCCGATGACGCGTTCGCGCAGCTGATCGGACCGGACGGCGCGCTCGTGGCCTCCTCGAGCGGCATCGCCGGGGCGCCTGCGCTCGTTCGGGACGACGTGGTCGCCCCCACCGTCTCCGAACGTGGCGCGGTCGCGATCGGGGGCGAGGTCGTCCCCGCCCGGATGCTCGCGGTCCCGCTCCCGGAGGGGGGCGTCCTCGTCGTCGGCGCGTCGCTCGACGACCAGCGGCAGACCCTCGGCCGGCTCGCCACGTCGCTCGCGGTGGGGGGACCGCTCGCGCTCATCCTGGTCACCGGCGTCACGTGGCTCCTGGTGGGCTGGACGCTCCGCCCGGTCGAGTCGATGCGTCGGGAGGCCGCCGCGATCTCGGCGAGCGACGCCGCACGCCGGCTGCCGGTCCCCGATACGCGCGACGAGCTCGCCCTGCTGGCCGAGACGCTCAACGCGATGCTCCAGCGGCTCGAGGACGCGATCGAGCGCGAGCGCCGGTTCGTGGACGACGCGAGCCACGAGCTCCGGACGCCGCTGGCGAACCTGAAGGCCGAGCTCGACCTGGCCCTGCGGCGTTCGCGAACGGCCGACGACCTGGAGCGGGCGCTCCGCAGCGCGTCGGCGGAGACGGATCGGCTCGCGCGCCTGGCCGACGACCTGCTGGTCCTCGCTCGAGCCGACCGGGGCCGGCTGCCGATCCGCCGTGAGCAGGTCGACGTCGCGCTGATGGTGGGTGGGACCGTCGACTCGTTCGCCGCCCGGGCCTCCGAACGCGGCGTCGGCATCGACGTCCGTGTCCAGGACGAGCTGCGCGCCGAGCTGGACGAGCTCCGGATGCGGCAGGCGCTCGGCAACCTCTTGGACAACGGGCTGCGGTACGTGCCGTGGGGAGGACGCGTGAGCGTCGCCGCCGAGCGCAGCGACGGGTCAGTCGTGTTCGAAGTTCGCGATACGGGTCCCGGGTTCCCGCCCGGGTTCCTGCCGGTCGCGTTCGAGGCGTTCGCGCGGCCGGGCCCCTCGCGTTCGCGGGACGAGGGCGGCGCCGGCCTCGGGCTCGCGATCGTCGCGACCGTCGCACAGGCGCACGGGGGCACCGTCGAGGCCGCCAACCTCGCCGGCGGCGGCGCCGTGGTGGTGCTGTCGGTGCCCGCATAACCGGCCGGCATCATCCGCTACTCACGTTCCTCTCATCGGTGACGCGACAAGGTGGTACGGATACCCGGCCGAAGGGGACGAGTGTGATGACCAGAGCCATCCGAACGACGCTGATCGTGCTGGCCCTCCTCGTCAGCGCGTGCGCGAGCACGAGCGCGAGCTCCGGCTCGGGTCCGAGCCAGAGCGAGAGCCCGAGCCAGAGCGAGAGCCCGAGCCAGAGCGAGAGCCCGAGCCAGAGCCAGAGCCAGAGCGCGACGCCCACGACGACGTCGTCCGAACCCGTCAACGTGAACCCGGCCCCGGTGACGGAGGGGCAGCCGTACCGGCCGGAGCTTCCGCCTCCGGCGGATTTCGTCGCGGTGATCGAAAACCCGTACCTGCCGCTCGTCCCGGGGACCAGGAGCGTGTACGAGGGCGTCTCGGACGGACAGCGCGAGCGGAACGTCGTCCTGGTCACCGACCGCACGAAGGTGATCCTCGGTGTGACGACGACCGTCGTGCACGACCAGGTGTTCGCGGGCGGCGAGCTCGCCGAGGACACGTTCGACTGGTACGCGCAGGATCGGTCCGGGAACGTCTGGTACTTCGGCGAGGACACGGCCGAGTACGAAAACGGCACGGTGTCCGGCACCGCCGGATCGTGGGAGGCCGGGGTCGACGGGGCGCAGCCGGGGATCGCGATGCTGGGCGATCCTCAGGTGGGCGAGACCTACCGTCAGGAGTACTACGCGGGGGAGGCGGAGGACGTCGGCACGGTGATCCACCTCGATGCCACGGTCGACGTCCCCCTCGGGTCGTTCGATCAGGTCCTCGTCACCGAGGACGCCACGCTGCTCGAGCCGAACCTGCTCGAGCACAAGTTCTACGCGCCAGGGGTCGGCGTGGTGCTCGAGCGGCTGATCCGCGGCGGCGAGGAGGTCTCCCGACTCGTGGCGTTCACCTCGGGGTCCTGAACGACGTGTCCCGTCTCCCGCGCGATCGATCGGCCCGCGAACGGCTCCACGGAGGTCCCCCCAGGACGGTCATGGGGGGACCTCCGCGGATGCCGGATCGATCGCGACGCGTCAGCAGGTGGCCAGCGCTCGACCTTCCCGCGTCATCGGTCGTCTCGTTGACGACGCCGCCACCGCCATAGGACGATCGCGCCCCGGTCGACGGCAGCTCCACCGAGCGAGAGGGTGCCGGGTCCTCCTGGGCGGCCGCTGGACGATGCCTGGGACCCGACCCATGAGGCTTCACGCGACCGACGGACCCAGGCACGCGTCCGGCCGGCTGGTCCCTCAGAAGTCGAAACGACCCGCGAAATGCTCGGCCACCTCGGGCCGGGTGAGCTCGTACAGCGCGATCCGGTGGCCGCCGGGCGTCACGAACGAGCAGCAGGGACCGTGCGGGATCTCGAACGTGTGCGCGCGCTCCCATCCACGCGCCTCGAGCCCGGTGAGCGCCGCCTCGAGCTTGGGGACGCGATACAGGAGGATCGCGCGTTCACCTTCGACGTGGTCGGTGAGCAGCACGAGCGGCGGGCCGTCGGTGAGCTCCACCGCGGCGACGCGCGTTCCCATCGCATCGATCGCGAACACCGCACGGCCTCCCAGGACCCGCGTGAAGTACGCGAGATCCCGCGCGACGTCGTCGGAGGGGGTGTATACGAAGTCGAGCCGATCGAACGGTGGCGAGGGCGCATCAGCCACGAGCGGTCACGGCCGAGGGCACGCCCGCGAGGATAGCCTGTGGCGATGCGGACGGACCGGCTCGAGACGTTCGCCGACGGCGTGCTTGCGATCGCGGCGACCCTCCTGATCGTGAACGTGGATGCGCAAGTAGCTGATCATGCGCCCGATCTGGGGAACCGCCTCCTCGAGATCTGGCCCTCGTACGCCGCCTACGCCGTGAGCTTCCTCACGATCGGGATCATCTGGGTGAACCACCACGCGATCATGGAGCAGGTCGAACGCGCTGATCGCGTCTTCCTGTTCCTGAACGTCGGTTTCCTGCTGGTCGTCGCCTTCATCCCGTTCCCGAAGCGGCTCGTGGCCGAGCACATCCAGCACGAGGGAGCGACCGCGGCGGCCCTCGCGTACGGGATCACGCTCACCGCGACCGCCCTGATGTTCAACGCGGTCTGGTTCTACGCCTCGGTCGGCGGTCGGTTGCCCCGTCCCGATCACGATCCGAAGGCGGTCAAAGGGATCACCAGAAGCTACCTGCCCGCTCCCTGGATACCTCGCGATGGCCCTGGTAGCGCTCGTCGATCCCACGGCGAGCGTGATCCTCTACGGTGCTTTCGCGCTGTTCTGGGTGATCGAGAGCTCCGTGTTCGGAAGGACCCGGATGCGGACCTGACGGGCCGACCCGCTACATCACCGCGAACGTCTCGAACACCGTGATGGAGGCGCCGCCCTTCAGCACGGGGCAGCCCTTGGCCTTCTCGGTCGCGTCGTCGAGCGAGTCCGCCGTGAGGATCGAGTAGCCGCTCGCCATGCCGCCGCGCGAGCCGTCGCTCACCGAGCCGTCGGGTGCGATGCTCTTCGCCGTGGGCGTGAACGGGTTGCCGCCGTCCTTCAGGGCGCCGCCCAGCTCGTGGAACCAGGAGTCCCAGGCCGCCATCACCGCGTCCTGCTCTTCCTTGGTCTCCGGCATCGAGCCGCCGCTGTACAGGAGCACGTAGTCGGCCATCCGCAACCTCCTTTGAACGGGCGCCGGCATGGGCGCGGCCCTCAAGCATGGCACGTCTCGCTCGAGCCGGTGACTCGAGGCGATATCCCTAGGTGGTCCCGGTGCCCGGGATCGGGGTCGGCTGGCTCTCGGACTGCGGGGGGTTGAGGTTCGGCGCGGCTCCGACCCACGGCTGGATGTCGCCGCACGCGATCTGGGTCAGGGGATCGTCCAGGACCAGCTGCCAGTCGGTGTACAGACCCACGTACGCCGTGCCGATCGCCCACTCGCCCCCGTGCCGGGTGAGCTCGTACGTCCCGAGGAACCGGTCGCCCGGCAGGGTGCTCTCCGGATCGCTGAGCGCTACCAGGTACACGACGTGGTACGAGGTGTCGGCGCCCTTGCCGCACGTCGAGATGCCCAGGATCTGCATCTGCGGTCCGCCGAACTCGTCCGAGTATTCCTCGTCGATTGCCTCGACGAGGAACGCGAGGATGTCGCGGTAGTCGGCGGGAGGGTCGACGAAGAACTCACCCTGATGGGTGCCGACGACGTACCCGTCCAGCCGCTCCTCGTCCTCGCACTGGGGGTACTTGTTCCGGGCGATCTGGGTGCAGTCCAGCGAGACGCGACGACTGAGGTCGAACACCGCATCCGCGTCCGACAGGACGAGCGCGTTGGCGAGGAACGCCGCCTGCTCGCAGAAGGACGGGTCGTCGACCGGGCATCCCTCCGGCGTGAAGGTCGGCGCCGCCGAGATCGGTCCCGTGGCAGCGGCGGCCGGCGCCGGCGTGGACGCGCCGGTGGCCGCGCCCGGCTGTTGGATCTCGGGTTGGTACCCGCAGGCGGCGGCAAGGGTCGAGAGCGACGTCAGCAGGACGAGGATCGATCGACGCACCGCTGGAAGATACGGGTTCGGACGCGGGCGAGGCTCTTGCCCGTCTGGCACGCCGTGACGCGACCACTGCCGGACCCGAGGTGCCCAGCACCACGATGCGCATCCCAACTCCACTCAGACCGAGCGCTGGTAGGCGCGGAACGCCCGGATGGCGAGCCAGGTGCACACCAACGCGAACAGGATCAGCAGGCCGACGCGAGCCGAGACCATCGACCAGTCGGGGTTCGTCGCGAGCGCCCCGCGTCCGGCCTGGACGGCCCAGTTGACCGGGTTGAATCGAGCGGCGGCCTGGATCCACCCCGGCGCCAGGGTGAGCGTGATGAAGACGCCGGACAGGAACGTCAGCGGTAGGATGATGAAGTTCACGGCGGCGATCACGGTCTCCTCCCTGCGGACGACGACCGCCATCGCCGTCGACAGCGCGCCGAACGCCGCTCCGAGCAACACCGAGCAGAACACCAGGACGAACAGCCCGCCCGGGTTGGCCGAGTAGCTGGCTCCGAGCAGGATCCCGATCGTCAGCAGGATCGCCGACTGGATCACGGCGACGATCCCGAGCTGGAGCAGCCGTCCGGCGATCAGGGCGCCGCGACTCACGGGGGTCACGAGGAACCGGTCGGTCACGCCGCGATCGATGTCCTCGATCAGTGCCATCCCCGCCCAGCCGCCCGAGAACAAGGCTGTCATCAGGACGATCCCCGGGGTCAGGAAGTCGATGTAGTTGTCCGAGCCGAACCCCGGGATGTCGACGATCCGCTTGAACAACGCTCCGTAGAGCAGGATCCAGATGATGGGCTGGAGGAGCGTGATCGCGATCCACACGGGCTGGCGGAACAGGGCCCGCAGGTGGCGCTGCGTCATGTACCAGGTGTGACGCAGGGCGGTCGTCATCGCCGTGCCTCCTCTCGCTCCTTGCGCCGGGTCGCAACCGCCTCTGCCTCGCTCTCGGCGGCCTCGAAGCTGCGGCCCGTCAGGCGCAGGTAGACGTCGTCGAGGGACGGACGCGAGACCGTGACGCTCGCGACCGGTGCCCCGGCGGCTTCGAGCGCCTGCAGGACCACCGGAACGGCGCGCGCGCCGTCGTCCGAACGCGCGTGCAGCGTCTTCCCGTCCACTCGAACCTCGCGCACGTCGAACAACGGCTCCAGGGCCCGGGCGACGCGCCCATCCGCGTGGTGGTCGGTGAGCTCGACGGCGATCGCGTCACCCTTCAGGTCGCCCTTCAGCTCGTCGGGGGTGCCCTCCGCCACGATCCTGCCCCGGTCCACGATCGCGAGGCGCCCCGCGAGTCGGTCCGCTTCCTCGAGGTAATGCGTGGTGAGGAAGATCGTGAGCCCCTCGTCGGTGGCGAGCCGGGTGATCATCTCCCACAGGTCCGCTCGCACCTCGGGGTCGAGCCCGGTCGTGGGCTCGTCCAGGAAGAGCACGGTCGGGTGATGGACGAGCCCGAGCGCGATGTCGAGCCGGCGCTGCATCCCGCCGGAGTAGGTCTTCGCGATCCGTTCGGCGGCCTCGGACAGGCCGAGTCGTTCCAGCAGCTCGGACACGCGGAGCTCGAGGGGATGACCGCCCATCCCGAACAGCCGTCCCTGCAATCGGAGGTTCTCGCGGCCGGTCGCCTCGCGGTCCACGCCCGAGCGCTGGGCAACGACCCCGATCGCGCGCCGGACGTCGTTCGGCCGTTCCGCGACGTCGAAGCCCGCGACGGCCGCCCGCCCCGCATCCGGCCTCGAGAGCGTGGTCAGGATCTTCACGGTGGTCGACTTGCCCGCCCCGTTCGGGCCGAGCATCCCGAACACCGTGCCGGTCTCGACCTCGAACCCGAGCCCGTCGAGCGCGCGGACGTCGCCGGGGTAGGTCTTCACCAGGCCTGCGGCCTCGATGGCGTGGTCCATGCGTACCTTCCTACCCGTCCGGCTCGCCGACGATCGTCTTCAGGGTCGACCAGGCGTTCATGGCAGGCGGGAACCCGGCGATCGTGGCCGTCTGGAGGATCACCTCCTGCAGCTCCTGCGGCGTGAGCCCGGCCCGCAGCGAGGAGCGCAGGTGGACCGGGAGCTGGGAGGAGCGGGCCGTCGCGACCAACGCCGCGACCGAGGCGATCTGGCGCTCCCGCACCGTGAGCCCCGGCCGGGAGTAGACGTCGCCGTAGGCGACCTCGACGACCAGCCGGCCGAGCTCGCCCAGGGACTCGACCGTCTCGAGCGCGCGGTCCCCGTGGACCTCTCGGAGCTTGTCTCGACCCCGCTCGAGGCGGGTTCCGTCGGTCATGGTTCCTCCTCGGTCCGTCGACCCACCGACGCTACCGTCATCCGGCACCGAGCGGCTCGGAGACGGTCGCGCGCCGGTCAGCCCGTCGTGACCGGGGGGTTCGTCGGCCGGCCGAGGAGCTTGCGGACCAGGGCCAGCGCCGTCGCGCGCTCCCCCGGTTTGAGCCCGATCCAGATCAGTACGACGCCATAGGCGAGCGTCCCGGCCAGGATCGAGCCACCGAGGTCGATCAGCCACTTCGGCCCGGCGAGGACCGCGTGCACGGACCACATGACGAGGGCGCCCGCGAACGCCGGCGGGATCAGACGGAGGAACCAGCGGTCGAACGGCCAGATGTCGACGAACCGCTTCACGAGCAGCAGGCGGGCGAACGCGGACACGGTCAGGGTCACGGCCTCGGCGATCGCCGCTCCCCGCATGCCGTACTTCGGAGCGAGCACGACCGCGATCCCGACCGCGACGACGAAGGACCCTACGTAGACCAGGAGATCCCATCCGGTCCGACCGACCATGATCAAGATGAACCCGACGGTGCCGACGATCACGGGAACGATCAGGCCGATGATCAGGATCTCCAACGCCGAGGCGCCGACGACGAAGCGTTCGCCGTACACGCGCATGATGGTCCCCGGCAAGATGGCGAGGGCGAGCAGGATCGGCAGGGTGGTGGCGAGACCCCAGCGCGTGACGTTCTTGTAGAGGGCATCGAGCTTCTCCTTCTCGCCGCGGTAGTGCAGATCGGCGACGAAGGGGCTGAACACGAGCGAGAGGGAGGTAAGGAACAGCAGGAGCGATTGCCCCGTCCGCACCGTGGCGGCGTAGACGCCGACCTCGGCGGAGCTCCGGTACGCGGCGAGGACGAACGTGTCGATCCAGAACAGCAGCTGCGCGAACAGGGTCGCGGGGGCGCGGAGCATGCCGAACTTCATCAGCGCACCGGTGCGCTCCTCCGGGATGCCGGCGCCTTCGGTCCGGGCCGTGAACCCGCGGGACTCGCGCTCCCACGCCCACCACGCGAACCCGCAGGCGACCGCCCAGGACGCGGCGTACGCGAACGAGGTCACGCCGGCGGTCTTCGCGACGAACCACCCGGCCACGGCGATCGCGATCCACCCGAGCGGTTGGCCGATCCAGAAGATGTACAGGGTGTGGCGCATGATCTTCAGACCGCGCGTGCCGCCCAGGTAGACCCATGTGAGCGCCGCGAACGGGATCGCGACGGCCGCCGCGTCGAATGCGATGACGCCTTGGCGGTGGAGCGCGGGCGAGACGAACGCGGTGGACAGCCGGTCCGCGAGCAGGAGCACCACGATGCCCACCGCGACGGAGATGACGCCGGCGATGATCGCGCTCGTGCGGACGAGGGGACGCGTCCGCCCCGGCTCCCCCTGACCGATCAGGATCGCCACGAGACGGACGTTGGCCACGTCCATGCCGAAGCGGGTCGCGGTGCTCGCGATGAACGCGAACTGCGTGGTCAGGGTCACGACGCCGAACAGCGCGGGGCCGAGGCCCCGCGTCATGATCACCTGGGTGGCGAAGGTCGTGAGCACGCCGGCCGCCAGGCCGATCACGTTCTGCCCGGCGCCGCCGAGGATGTCCCGTTGGTCGCCGAACCGACCACGCGGCAGGACGGCGTCGATCGCATCCTTGAACCGGCCGCGCGCGACCGGCCTCCCGGGCGCGGCATCGGTCGATACCGGTAGACCCTCGGCCTCGATCTCGGCGATCGCGTCCAGCTCGGCTTCGGAGTGCGGGTGCGACGCGGGAGCGGGCGCGACGTCCGGGTGATCGTCGTTGTCGGCCATGCGTCCCCTGTTCCGATGGCGAGCCCGGACGGTGCGTGCGTCGAGGCCGATCCGGCACCGGGCCGCCGTGATCGCGAGGGAGTCTAGAGGTGCTCCCCGGCGACTCCAACGGAACCGTCGGTCATGACCGGCGGCGACCCCGGCGCCACCCGGGTCAGCGACCGGCGAGCCGGATGGCGTGGGCGACGGCGTCTCGGGGGTCGGTCGCGCGCACGATCGCATCCACCGGCTCCCCGTCCTTGCCGAGCTCCCAGGTCCCGATGCCCACCACGGGCTTGCCCATCTTGAGCGCGAGCGCGATCTCCGAGAGCGTGCCGAACTCCCCGTGCACGGCGATCACGACGTCGGCCGTCCGGACGACGATCGCGTTGCGCGCCTCGCCCATGCCTGTGGCGACGGCGACCGTCAGGTAGGGGTTGGCGTCCAGGCGCGAATCGCTCGGCAAGATGCCGACCGACCGGCCGCCCGCATCGGCGCAGCCGCCCGCCGCCGCTTCCATCACGCCCCCCATCCCGCCGCAGACCAGCACGCCGCCCGCCTCGGCGACCCCGCGTCCGACCGCCTCACCGATCGCGAGCTCGGCCGGCGTTCCCGCCGACGGTCCTACGACAGCGATGTACTTCTCCCGCGTCATGCCCGTCCTCGCATCCTCGTGTCCCGTTCCCGTCATCCCGGGCCTAGCATCGCCGCCAGCAGCGATGCGGCCCCGGCCTTGTCGAGCGGCTCGTTCCCGTTGCCGCATTTCGGCGACTGCACGCACGAGGGGCACCCGAGCGGGCACGGGCAGTTCGCGACCGTCTCGAGCGTCGCCTCGAGCCATCGCCGCGCCGAGGCGAACCCCCGTTCGGCGATCCCCGCGCCCCCTTCGTACCCGTCGTACACGAAGATCGCGCACGAACCCGTGTCCGGATGGTACGAGGTCGAGACGCCACCGACGTCCCACCGGTCGCAGGTGGCCACGAGCGGGAGCAGCCCGATCGCGGCGTGCTCGGCCGCGTGAGCCGCGCCGGGCACGGCGGACGATCCGATCGACGCCCGGTCCAGGACGCCCTGGGACGGGGCCCACCAGACCGCGCGCGTCTCGAGCAGCACCGGCGGGAGCTCGAGCGGGACGATCTCCAGCACCTCGCCCGTCGCGACATGCTTGCGGGCGTACGCGACCACATGATTGGTGACGCGCACGGTCCCGAACGAGGTCCCCACGCGGTCGGACAGACGAGCGCGTTCGGCTTCGACCACGACCTCGATGTCGGTCGTATCGCGCGACTGTGTGTAGTAGTCGGGGTCCGCACGGGTGACGATCGCGACGCCTCCCGCCAGGTCGAGCTCGCGCACCTCGAACTGCTCGCCCTGGTGCAGGTAGACGGCACCCGGGTGCACCTGCCAGTACGCCCGGGAACCGTCGACGGTCCCGAGGAGCTCGCCGGTCTCCGCGATCACGATCTGGAACCGCCGTCCGCCGGTGCTCCGGATGTCGACCGTGCGGTGGGGCGGCTCGTGTCCCGCGTGATGGAGCAGGGACCCGCGGCGGCGGAGCTCGCCGCTGGCCTCGAGGCCCGAGACCGCGTCCGAGGCCTCGGGCCAGTAGGCCGCGACCTCCTCGTCGGACAGCGGTTGCTCGCGGGCCGCGCACAGCAGGTGGGGGATCACGACGTACGGGTTCGTGGGGTCGATCACCGCCGCCTCGGGCGGCTTGTCGAACAGGTCGGCGGGGTGGGTTACCAGGTACTGGTCGAGGGGTTCGTCCTGCGCGACGAGCACGGCCATCGAGCCGCCCGAGCGTCGCCCGGCCCGCCCGGCCTGCTGCCACATCGAGGCGCGGGTGCCCGGGTAGCCGACCAACAAGGCGGCGTCCAGCGAGCCGATGTCGATCCCGAGCTCGAGCGCGTTCGTCGACGCGACGGCGATCAGCTCGTCGTTCGCGAGCTGCCGTTCGAGCTCGCGTCGGTCCTCCGCCAGGTAGCCCGCCCGGTACGCCTTCACGCGAGGTCGCAGCTCGGCGTCGAGCTCGCGTCGCGTGAACTCCGCGAGCAGCTCCGCGGCCCGTCGCGACCGGGTGAAGCCGATCGACTTCACGCCCGTCTCGGCCAGGCGGGCCATCAGGAACGAGGTATCGGTGAGCGCGCTCCGGCGGGCGCCTGACTCCTCGTCCACGATCGGCGGGTTCCACAGGGCGAACGTCTTGCCCCCGCTCGGGGATCGATCGTCCGTGACCGCGTCGAACGGCTCGCCCGTGAGCCGTTCGGCGAGCTCGGAGGGGTTTCCGACGGTCGCCGAGGCCAGGACGAACCGCGGGCGGCCCCCGTAGTGCGCGACCAAGCGTCGGAGCCGTCGCAGCACGTGCGCGACGTGCGACCCGAACACCCCACGGAACACGTGCGTCTCGTCCACGACCACGACGGAGAGGCGGAGGAAGAAGTCGGCCCATCGAGGGTGGTCGGGCAGGATCCCCGCGTGGAGCATGTCCGGGTTGGTCATGACCAGGTTCGCGTTCTTGCGGATCAGCGGGCGATCCGATCGCGCCGTGTCGCCGTCGTACACGCCGGCTCGGAGCTGCGGCAGCCTCAGCTCGCGCACCTGGCGGAGCTGGTCGCGCGCGAGCGCCTTTGTGGGGAACAGATACAGCGCGGTGCGCTTGGGGTCGGGCACGGCCTCGCTCGCGAACGCGAGGTTGTAGACGAGCGTCTTACCCGACGCCGTCCCCGTCGCCACGATCACGTTGCGGCCCGAGCGCGCGATGTCGAGCGCCTGCCGCTGGTGCTCGTACAGTCCGGTCACCCCGATGAGGGCGAGTCGCTGACGGATCAGCTCGGGGATGTCGTCGGGGAACGGACCGGGTTCGGTCGTGCGCGCCGGGAGCTCGCGCACGTGGACGAGCTCGGCCTCGGCGTCGAGGGACTCGAGGAACGTCGGCGGGTCCACGCGGCGATGGTAGCGGGCGTGCGGGCCGCTACTCGGTCCGTTGCTCGCCCACGATCTCCCGCCGGTTGAGGTCTCGGTACGAGGTCCGGAACCCGTCCCGGACGAGCGGGCGGATCAGGCTCCGTTGCCGAGCGAAGATGACGGTCCCGAGCACCATGTACGCGGTCGCCACGAGGATGCGCTCGGCACCCGCGGCCGACTCGGGGACCAGCGCGCCGACGAGGAACTGCGCCCAGAACAGCCCGAACAGCATCCAGGCCTCGCGCACGCTGATCGAGAGCGTGACCAGCACGGCGAGCGCGAAGAACGACTGCGCCGCCGTGAGGAACAGCTCCTGGCGCTGGTGCGCGTCGACCGGGAGACCGTGGAGGCTACCGGCGGCGATCGCGAACACGATCGGCAGGGTCCCCACCAGCAGGGTCCACTGGTTCACCTTCGAGGACACGAGCGTCCCGAGACCCGCGTTGGTGTTGAGCCGCCAAGCGTACAGCCCGGCGACGAGCAGCTCGGGTGCCTCGGAGGCGAGGGGTGCGAGCCACTGGACCAGCAGGAACTCGCTCACGCCGAATTCCTGGCCGGTCGCTACGAGCGCCTCGGCGAAGTGCTCCGCGCACAGCAGGATCACCGTGGCCGCGAACGCGAACATCGTGATCACGGCGGCCCGCCGGTTGGGCGTCCGGAAGGTGCCGACCCACCGGGCGGGCCCCACCAGGTGAGGTTCTTCGGCGGGCGCCTTCGAGATGCGCCACGTGTAGGCCGCGAAGATCGAAACCAGGACCAGCGAGTCCACGAGCGTGATCTGCGACTTCAGCGGCAGCGTGAGCGAGTAGACGGTCGCGAGGCCGAGGAACGCGACCTCGACCGAATGCGGACGGTCCAGCTGAACCTCGTGGAGGACCGGGGGCTTGCGGCGGGAGCGGTACGCGGCGATGAACACCACCATCGACCACCCGATGCCGATTAGGAGCCGGTTCGCGCCGGTCATGTTCGCGAGCGCGAGTGAGCAGGCGGACTCCCCCGACGACCCGGGCGCCTGACAGGCGGCCCCGAACCGCTCGAACGCCTGGCCGCCCTTCCAGGCGAAGACCATGTCGACCGCGTACTCGGGGAGCACGGCGATCAGGGCGAGGACGGCGATCGCGAGCCCCGCCGAGATGTCCAGCTGCGCCACCTCGGCGGCCCACGACAGGATGAACGCCGACCCGACGATCGCGAGCCCGAACAGGAGCGCCTCGACGCCGTGGTCGAGGGATGCCCCGCTCACCCGCAGCGCGACCGCCGGGACCGTGACCCCGATCGCGATGGCGAGCGAGGTGAGGTTTCGGCCGCGCGCAGGCCCGCCGTCGGGCGCGACGGAGGTCCCGGCGGATCTGGGGTCCGAGCCCACGGCCCTTCCTCCCGGCCGAAGGTCTCGTCCCCGCCAGGCGAGGGATCCGCCGGGCCGCGACGCGCGACCGTCATGACGGCGGGATCCGCTTGTGGACTACTCCCCTTCCCGGCGAAGCGTAACAGCCGGCTGCGACTGGGGGTGTGACACGATGACCGCCCGATGGAGTGGGCCCTGCTCGGCACGTCGCTGCTCGTCATCCTCGGCGGCGCCGAGCTGTTCACGAACGGCGTGGAGTGGATCGGCGAAGGCTTCGGGCTGTCCGAAGGTGTGGTGGGGAGCGTGCTCGCGGCGGTCGGCACCGCGCTGCCCGAGACGATCCTGCCCCTGGTGGCGATCGCGTCCGGCCACGCCGGCGGCGAGGAGATCGGGATCGGGGCGATCCTCGGGGCGCCCTTCATGCTGACCACGCTCGCGATGTTCGTGGTCGGGACGGCCGTCCTGACCTACGCGCGCGGCGGACGCCGGGAGACCGACCTCGATGCCGACCCGGGGGTCCTGCGGCAGGACCTCGGGTACTTCCTGTGCATGTACGCGCTGGCGGCCGGGGCCGGGCTCGTCCACATCCGCGCCCTGCACTGGGCGCTCGCGGTGGTCCTGGTCGTCGGGTACGTCTTCTACGTCCGACGCCATCTCCGAGCCCCCGGCGAGCGCGAGCTCGAGGAGGAGGCGGGGAGCGAGATCAAGCCGCTCCACCTCTGGGGTTGGCTCCGCCGCGTGCGACCCTCGCTCCGCGCGTGGACGAGGGCGTCGCCGGACTGGCCCATGTTCGTGCAGACCGCGCTCTCGCTCGTCCTGATCGTCGGCGGCGCGAGGATGTTCGTCTCCGGCGTGAACACCGTGGCGGAGAACCTGGGCGTCTCCCACCTGGTCTTCGCGCTCCTGGTCGCGCCGGTGGCGACCGAGCTCCCGGAGAAGTTCAACAGCGTGCTCTGGGTGCGGCGGGGCAAGGACACGCTCGCGCTCGGGAACATGACCGGGGCCATGGTCTTCCAGTCGTCGTTCCCGGTCACGATCGGGCTGCTCCTCACGCCGTGGCGCCTGGCGCACGAGGCGCTGGTCGCGGCGGTGATCGCGCTCGTGGCCGGCAGCGTCCTATGGTTGACGATCAGGCTGCGGGGCCGGTTCTCGGCGCCGTTGCTGCTCCTGCAGGGGGGGTTCTTCGCGGCGTACGTGGTCTACATCGTCAGCCGTTAGCCGCCGAGCAGCGCCTCGTTCGGCGACGGCGGGACGTTCGCCTTCTTCAGGAGCCCGTCGTCGGCGAGATCCTTCGAGATCGTGTCGAGCGCCGCCTGGTCGAGTGTCACGACCGACAGGCCCCCGACCATCCCGGCCCCGCCGGGGAAGACGGCGTTCACGACCTTGTTCGCATTGATCGTCGTCCCGGTGAAGGCGAGGTCGAGCACGTCGTCGAGGGAGAGTTCGGTCGTCGCGTTCCGCATGAAGGACGAGACCCAGGCGAGCATGCGTGCCGGGTCCTGGTTGAACTCCTTCTTCAGCTGGGCGAGCGCGGCGACCATCAGACGCCCTTGGTTCTCGGAACGTCCAAGGTCGCCCTCGGGCAGGTCGTGCCGGTCCCTGGCGAACGCGAGGGCATTGTCCCCGTCGAGCCGCTGCACGCCCGGCTCGAAGAACGCTTTGGAGTCCTCGTCGCTCATCGCGAACGGCACGTCGACGACGAGACCGTCGACCTGGTCGACCATGGCCTCGAAGCTCGCGAAGCCCGTCATCGCCCAGTAGTCCATCTTCAGACCGGTGAGCTGTTCGACCGTCTGCACCACGAGGTCCGGGCCACCGTAGAAGAGCGCGGAGTTGATCTTGTTCTGCCCGTGGCCGGGGATGTCCACGAACGAGTCGCGTGGGATCCCGACGATGGTCGCCTGGTGTTCGGCCGGGTTGATCGCCAGGATGTGGAGCGAGTCCGCCCGCTGGCTGTCCACGGCCTGGTCCGGCCGTGCGTCCGAGCCGATCACCAGCACGAAGATGGGTCGGCTCCCGTCGAGCACCGGGACATACTCCGCATGCGCCTGCTCGAGTTGGAACAGGGGGGCGGCGGCCGCGTGGCGAGCGGGGCCCGCGGCGCCCAGGGCCGACCCGGCGATCCAGGCGGCTACGACAGCCATCAGGAACGCGGCTCGGCGGCGGGGGTGAGAGGCGGTCATCCGGAAGGGGAGACCGAGGCCGACGGAGACGGCGGCTGGGTCTCGTGGTCGTCGCGGGTCACGTCGAACGCCGTGATCTTCCATCCGTCGATCTGGCGGAGGAAGAACTCCCCCTCGCTCTCGATCGCGAGGTACGTGCCGTCCTTGCGTTCGCCGGTGGCTCGGAAGATCACGGTCACGACGGCGGTCTCCGGGTTCCCGTCTGGGTCGAACAGCACCTCGTAGCGGAGCGTGCTCTTTCCCTTGCCGGGGTCGACCGTGTCGAAGACGTCGCCCGCATCCGCTCCGAGCGTGAGGGTCTCGACGCTCCCTTCCGCCGTTCCGACCGCGTCGGGGGCGAAGGTCGCGAAGACCTCCTCGTAGTCGCCGTCTTTCCAGTTGCTCGGGTCGAGGTAGGCGTTCGTGAACAGGTCGTCGATCGTAGGCGTTATCTCCTGGGCGACCTGGTCGGCGCTCGCCGCGAGTGCGGTCTTGTCCGAGTCGCTGACGGTCGCCACTGCGGTTGCGCCCTTGACGATGAAGTCGAACGGCGGCGTCACCTCTTCGTCCCCGCCGATGATCGGGACGTCGCCGCCGCGCAGCATCAGGAAGATCCCGACGCCGACCGCGACCAACACGATGGGCACGATGAGCAACGCGAACGACCCGCGGCGCTTCTTCTCCGCGGCGCGCTGCACCCGGCTCGGGGTGACGGATGGGGGTTCGGTGCTGGTGGCCAAAGCGCGTGAAGGCTACCCGCGCCCGGTGCCTGTCGCAACACAAGTAAGATGAAGAAGTTCTGAAGGTGCGCCGGGAAGACTGGTCGGCACGGGATGAGCCATGACCGACCGAACCGAACGCGACGACCTTCCTCAGCCCTCGGAGGGCTTGCGCCCCACCTGGTCCCGTTCGAGCCAGCGGTTCCCTCGCAGGGTCGTGCAGCCGTTGCAGTCGTTCCTGCAGACCGAGACGTCCTCGGCGATCCTCCTCCTCGTAGCGGCCGCCGTCGCCCTGGTCTGGGCGAACATGCCCGGCGACTCCTATCAGCGTTTCTGGGGGACCGAGCTCACGATCCGGGTGGGCGCGCGCGCGCTCACCGACGACCTCCAGGGCTGGGTCTCCGACGGGCTGATGACCCTGTTCTTCCTGGTCGTCGGCCTGGAGATCAAGCGGGAGCTCCTGACCGGCGAGCTCCGCCAGCGCCGGCGAGCCGCCCTGCCCGTGGTCGCCGCGCTCGGCGGCATGCTCCTGCCGGCGGCGGTCTACCTGGTGTTCACGTGGGGGACCGGGGCGGCGGACGGGTTCGGGATCGCGATGCCGACCGACATCGTCTTCGTGCTCGCGATCCTGACGCTGGCAGGGACCGCATCCCCGGGACTGAAGGCGTTCCTGCTCAGCCTGGCCATCGTGGATGACCTGGGGAGCATCGTGATCGTCGCATCGCTCCATCCGGGTGGCGTCGGATGGACGTCGCTCGCCATCGCGCTGCTGATCTTCGCCGGATACGGACTCCTGTGGCGGGTCGGCGTGCGAGCGGTGGTGGTGTATGTGGCGCTCGGGGTCGCTTCCTGGGTGGCGCTCGATGCCGCGGGGGTCTCGCCCACGCTCGCCGGGGTCGTGATCGCCCTCCTCACGCCTGCCGTGGCGTTCCAGCGTCCCCGACACGTGAGCGTGGAGGCGCACCGGGTCGCCGACCTGACCGTCGACGAGCCGGACCCGCCGGACGTCGATGCCGCGCAATGGCTGGACCTCGCCCGCCTGTCGCGGGAGACGGTCTCACCGCTCGCCCGAGCCGAGGCCCTCCTGTTGCCCTGGTCGAGCTACGTGATCGTTCCGCTCTTCGCGTTGGCCAACGCGGGGGTCCTCCTGTCTGGTCACGCCGTCGCGGAGGCGGCCACCAGCCGCCTGGGGATCGGCATCCTCGCCTCGAGGATCGTGGGCAAGCCCCTCGGGATCGCCCTCGCCATGCTCCTCGCGCTCCGCCTGGGGATCGGCGCCCTGCCGGACGGGACGCGCAAGAGCCATCTCGCCGCGGCCGGCTTCGCCGCGGGGATCCCCTTCACGGTCTCGATCTTCGTGGCCGAACTCGCGCTCCCGCCGCGGCTCATCGAGCCCGCGGTCGTCGCGATCCTGCTCTCGGCCGCGGTGGCGGGGCTCCTCGGCTTCCTCCTGCTCAGACGTGTGGGCGGACGACCGCAGGGCACCGTGCCCGTTCCGTCGCAGGTCAGCTGACCGACGACTCCCTATACTTGCCGGGCCCCGGCCTCGCCGGGCCGAATCGTTCCGAACCCGAGGAGGTCCGAAGTTGTTGCACGGTGTCCTCGCCCAGGAGAGCGGTCCGATCAACGCCGTCTTCGGGTCGTTCGAGAACAACGCCCTGTGGGTGATCCTGCTCATCTCGCTCGTGGCGCTCGCATTCGCCTACTACCTCGTCCGCGAGGTGCTCGCCGCTCCCGAGGGGAGCGAGAAGATGCGGGACATCGCCCGTTCGATCCAGATCGGCGCCAAGGCGTACCTGAACCGACAGTTCCGCACCGTGGCCGTCTTCATGGCGATCCTGACGGTCGTCCTGTTCTTCGCGCTCCCCGTGCCAGAGTTCGCGAGCCACAGCGACTTCTCGATCAGGTTCGGCCGGTCGCTCGCGTTCATCCTCGGCGCCGCGTTCAGCGCGATCACGGGCTACACGGGGATGTGGCTCGCCGTCCGTGCGAACGTCCGGACGGCGAACGCTGCCAAGGAGTCGGGCCTGCGGCGCGCGCTCCGGATCGCGTTCCGCGCCGGCGGCGTCGCTGGCATGTTCACGGTGGGGCTCGGGCTGTTCGGGGCGACGATGATCCTGTTGATCTACAAGCAGGACGCGACGAGCGTGCTGATCGGGTTCGGGTTCGGCGGCGCGCTCCTCGCGATGTTCATGCGGGTGGGCGGCGGGATCTTCACCAAGGCGGCCGACGTCGGGGCCGACCTCGTCGGCAAGGTCGAGAAGGGGATCCCCGAGGACGATCCTCGGAACGCTGCCACGATCGCCGACAACGTGGGCGACAACGTCGGCGACTGCGCAGGTATGGCGGCGGACCTGTTCGAGTCGTACGAGGTGACGCTGGTCGCGTCGCTGATCCTCGGCGCCGCCGCGTACGCAGGCTCCGAGGTGGGGGCGATCGCCGGCGTGATGTTCCCGCTGTTCGTCCGGGCGGTGGGCGTGATCACCTCGATCATCGGGATCTTGGCCGTGACGCCGCGCAGCGAGGACGAGCACGGGATGCGCGCGATCAACCGCGGCTTCTTCATCTCGGCCGCGATCTCGGCCGCGGTGGTGTTCGTGATCAGCGGTCTGTACATGGACGACCTCCGCCCGGCGGTCGCCGTGCTGTTCGGCCTGATCCTCGCGAGCGTGATCCAGGTCCTCACGCAGTACTTCACCGACACCAAGTACAAGCCGGTGCAGGAGATCGCGGAGTCCACGCAGACGGGCCCCGCGACGACGATCCTGTCCGGCTTCTCGATCGGCATGGAGTCGACCGTCTGGTCGCTCCTCGTCATCGCGGCGGTGATCGGCGGCGCGTTCGTCCTCGGTGACAACACGCGCGAAGCGCTCTACTTCATCTCGCTCACCGGGATGGGGATGCTCACGACGGTCGGCGTCATCGTGTCGATGGACACCTACGGGCCGGTCTCGGACAACGCGCAGGGCATCGCGGAGATGTCGGGGGAGTTCGAGGGCCGTCCGGCGGAGGTGCTCACCGGCCTCGACGCCATCGGGAACTCGACGAAGGCGATCACCAAGGGGATGGCGATCGCAACCGCCGTGATCGCGGCGACGTCGCTCTTCGGTTCGTTCGAGGAGGCCCTCCGACTGGCGGGGTTCGACTTCACCGGGATCAAGGTCGACGAGCCCAACGTGCTCGTCGGGCTGCTGATCGGCGGCTCGGTCGCGTTCCTGTTCTGCTCGCTCGCGATCCGGGCGGTCGGTCGAGCTGCCTCGCAGGTCGTCGTGGAGGTCCGGAACCAGTTCCGCGACCACCCGGGGATCATGGACTACTCGGAGAAGCCCGACTACGCGCGCGTGGTCGACATCTGCACAAAGACCTCGCTCCGCGAACTGATGACGCCGGGCCTGCTCGCCGTCCTGTCACCCATCATCGTGGGGTTCGCGCTCGAGGCCGAGGCGCTCGGCGCGTTCCTCGCCGGCGCGATCCTGACGGGCCAGCTGCTCGCCGTGATGCTCTCGAACTCCGGTGGGGCGTGGGACAACGCCAAGAAGTACATCGAGGCGGGGCATTACGGCGGCAAGGGGAGCGACGCCCACAAGGCCGCTGTGATCGGCGACACGGTCGGGGACCCGTTCAAGGACACCGCCGGCCCCGCGCTGAACCCGCTCATCAAGGTGATGAACCTGGTCGCCCTGCTGTTCGCTCCGGTCATCGTCGAGCAGGCCGACAACGACGTGGTCCGCGTCGTGGTCGTCGCGGTGGCCGTGACGATCGTCGTGGCAGCGATCTGGGTGTCGAAGTCCCGGAAGTCCGAGCTCATCGTGGAGGCATCGGGACCGTCGGCTCCCAGCCGCGAGCCGACGTCGGTCACGTAGGCCCTCGGGCGTCGCGATGGGGCTCTTCGATCCGTTCCGGCGTTTCTTCCGCCGGATGGCGGAGAGCGACGAGCAGCGCTATGCCGAAGAGATCCAGGCGTGGGCCGCGAGCGTGCCCGGCAGCGTTCGGATCGCCGAGGCCCCCCCGCGTTCGAAGGTCAAGCTCGCCGGGGTCGTCCGGCGGATCACGGTTCGACCGCTCGAGGGCCACGAATCGCTCGAGGCGATCCTGTCCGACGGGACGGGTGAGGTCACCGTCGTCTGGATGGGACGCCGCGCGATCCGCGGACTCAGCCTGGGGACCCGCCTCGTCGTGGAGGGCCTGCTCGCCGAGCAGCGGTCCGAGAAGCGGCTGGTGAACCCGAGCTTCGAGTTCCGTGGATAGGCCGCCGGGAGGACGTCAGACGCCGGCGGCAACGGGGCAACTAAAGGGACGCAGCCGACCGGCCTCCGGGCACGACTGAAACCCAGACCCGAGCCACCGCGCGTCGCGTCAGGCATCATCTCCGGTATGGCTGAGGAGCAGCGGGGCCTCGCGGTCGAGAGCGAGTCGATCGAGGCCCTGGCCGGCCGGGATGTGGTCGAGCCCACGGCCGCGACCGGCTGGACGCAGGAGGAGGCTCACCGCAGGAAGGCCGCCCCGCTGCGGATGTACCTGGGCTCGGCACCGGGCGTCGGCAAGACGTACGCGATGCTCTCCGAGGGACACCGCCGGCTGGACCGCGGGACGGACGTCGTGGTCGGGTTCGTCGGACCTACGGCCGCCCGAAGACGATCGAGATGCTCGAGGGCCTCGGGATCGTCCCGATGCAGTTCCTCGAGTACCGGGGTCGCCGCTTCGAGGAGATGGACGTCGAGGCGCTCATCGAACGCCAGCCGGAGGTCGCTCTGTCGACGAGCTGGCGCACACGAACATCCCCGGCGCGGGCACGCGAAGCGCTGGGAGGACGTGATCGACACTCCTCGCGGCGGGATCGAGGTCATCACGACCGTGAACATCCAGCACCTCGAGAGCCTGAACGACGTCATCGCCAACGTGACCGGCATCCGCCAGCAGGAGACCGATCCCCGACTGGCTGTTCGACCTGGCCGATCAGGTCGAGCTCGTCGACATGTCGCCGCACGCGCTCCGGCGACGGATGCTGCACGGGAACGTCTACCCGGACGCTCGCAAGTCCGAGCTCGCGCTCCAGCGGTTCTTCACGATGGAGAACCTGACGGCGCTCCGCGAGCTCGCGCTGATGAAGGTCGCGAACCAGGTCGACGACGACCCTGCTCGATCGGTGGTCGAAGGACCGGTCCCGCGACCGACGTGCGCGAACGGGTCCTCGTGTGCGTCTCCCGGCCCGGCGAGCTTCGGAGAACCTGATCCGGCGGGCGCGCGCATCGCGCAGCGTGCGCGGGGCGAGCTCCTGGTCCTGCACGTCCGGGAGGGCGAGGGCGCGACCGACGCCGAGTGGCTGGCGGCAGATCGACCCGCTGGTCCGCGATCTGGGGGCGACGTTCGACGTCATCGATGCGGAGACGCCGTCGACGGCGGTCCTCGGCTACGCCTACCGGCACACGTGACGCAGATCGTGGTCGGTGAGCCCTCGGTCCCGGTGGCAGGAGCTCACTGCGGGGCTCGTTCGTCAACCGGCTGATCCGGAAGGCCGACGAACATCGACATCCACGTCATCGCGCGCCGGGAGCGCTGATCGCACCCGCTCCGGGCGAGCTTCCACCGGCGGCGCTCTCCGCGCGCCGCGGCGTCGCCGTACCGTCGTCGCCTCGCGCAACCGATCCGTGGAGCCGCGCCAGGCGCGTGTCGACCATCTCCGCCGTAGCGTCGAACCGCCGCTCGCGCGGCGAGCGCTCGAGCGATGCCTCCGTCAGGCCCGCCGATCGCGGGGTCGGACGCAGCGCCGAGGACCGCGACGAGCCGTCCTCCCCCGCGGCCGGCACGTCGCCGAGCGTGTCGATCGCGCTCCTGCTTGGACGTGCTCCGACGACCACCGAGCGTCCGCGTCGTCGCGTCACCGTGCTCATGCCGCCTGCGTCGAGCGCGATGTTGAGCTCCAGCACGTTGACGTGCTGCTCGCCGAGGAAGCCGAGCGTCCGGCCCTCGGTGTTGTCGTCGATCAGCTGCCGGACCTGCTCCAGCGACAGGCCCCGCACCGCGGCGATCCGGGGCGCCTGGAACTCGGCGGCGGCCACGGAGATGTCCGGGTCGAGGCCGCTGGCCGAGGCCGTCAGGAGGTCGACCGGGATGTCGGCGAAGGTCAGCCCCGGTTGTACGGCCCCTCGAGCTTCAAGATCGCCTGACCTGCGCGGCGATCTCGTCGGACAGGGGCTTCGAGTTCGGGCCCGAGGTTCGTGCCCGACGACGTCGACGCGTCGTAGTCGATCGCGGACGGCCGGCCGTAGAACCACTGCTTGCCGTCCCAGGCCTGCCCGATCCTGCTGCTGCCGACGTCCGTGCCGTCGTGCTGGACCAGCGACCCGGCGGCGTTGTCCTGCATGCGTCAGTGCGCGATCGCCGGTCATCACGAGCGGGTAGACCAGGCCGGTCATGACGCCGAGCACGACGGTGGCGATCAGCGCGCGAATGACGCTGTCTGCATCACGTGAACTTCACCAGCGTGAGGAGCATGTCGATGAGCTTGATGCCGATGAACGGCGCGATGATGCCGCCGAGTCCGTAGATCAGCAGGTTGCGGCGCAGCAGGCCGTCCGCGCCGATCGGCCGGTAGCGCACGCCGCGCAGCGCCAGCGGCACCAGCAGCACGATGATGATGGCGTTGAAGATGACCGCCGACAGGATCGCCGACTCCGGCGTCGTGAGGTTCATGACGTTCAGCTGTTTCAGCCGGGATAGGTCGCAGCGAACATCGCCGGGATGATCGCGAAGTACTTCGCGACGTCGTTCGCGATCGAGAACGTCGTGAGCGACCCGCGCGTGATCAGCAGCTGCTTGCCGATCTCGACGATCTCCATGAGCTTCGTCGGGTTCGAGTCGAGGTCGACCATGTTGCCGGCCTCCTTGGCCGCGGTCGTCCCCGTGTTCATCGCCACGCCCACGTCGGCCTGCGCGAGCGCGGGCGCGTCGTTCGTCCCGTCGCCGGTCATCGCGACGAGGACGCCGCCCTCCTGCTCGTGCTTGATGAGCGCCATCTTGGTCTCGGGCGTGGCCTCCGCGAGGAAGTCGTCGACCCCGGACTCCTGCGCGATCGCGGCCGCGGTCAGCGGGTTGTCCCCCGTGATCATCACCGTGCGGATGCCCATCTTCCGCAGCTGATCGAACCGCTCGACGAGGCCCTGCTTGATGATGTCCTTCAGCTCGATCACGCCGAGGGAGCTGCGCGATCCCCCGCGACCGCGAGCGGCGTGCCGCCCGCGCGAGAGATCCGCTCGACCTCGGCCGCGAGCTCGGGCGGCATGTCGTGTCCGGCCCACTCGACCACGGAGTCGACGGCGCCCTTGCGGATCTCGCTGCCGTCGAGGTCGACGCCGCTCATCCTCGTCTGCGCCGTGAACGGCACGAACGACGCGTGCGTCTCCACCAGCTCGCGCTCGCGGATCCCGTACCGCTCCTTCGCCAGGACGACGATCGAGCGGCCCTCGGGGGTCTCGTCGGCCAGCGACGCGAACTGCGCGACCTCGGCCAGCTCTGCGCTCGTCCACGCCCGGGCGCCGCCACGAACGCGACCGCCTGCCGGTTGCCGAGGGTGATCGTCCCGGTCTTGTCGAGCAGCAGGGTGGAGACGTCCCCCGCGGCCTCGACCGCCCGCCCGCTCATCGCCAGCACGTTGTGCTGCACGAGCCGGTCCATCCCCGCGATGCCGATCGCCGAGAGCAGACCGCCGATCGTGGTCGGGATCAGGCAGACGAACAGGGCGATCAGCACGGCGTCCGTACGCGCTGGCCGGCGTAGATCGCGAACGGCTCCAGGGCGACGCAGACGATCAGGAAGATGATCGTGAACTTCGCCAGCAGGATCGACAGTGCGATCTCGTTCGGGGGTCTTCTGCCGCTCGGCGCCCTCGACCAGGTCGATCATCCGGTCCAGGAACGACTCTCCCGGCTCCGCCGTGACGCGCACCTTGATCCAGTCGGACAGGACCTTCGTGCCCGCCGTGACCGCCGAGCGGTCGCCGCCGGATTCCCTGATCACGGGGGCCGACTCTCCGGTGATCGCGGACTCGTCGAC
>CAVQKV010000006.1:0-13585 GCA_963713185.1 uncultured Actinomycetes bacterium | reverse complement strand
TGGCCATGTAGCGGTGTGGTCGCGGCCCCCTCCCTTGACCACCGACCCTCGGTTCGGCGTCCCGCGGACAGCGGGAGGAGGCAGCGCCTCCGCCGGGAGGAGGGTCCGGTGATCCGTTGGAGACGAGAGCTTCGGGACGCGAGACGCAAGGGCCGGCGTGACGGTCGCGCCGGCGTACCCGGTGCGAACGACGTTGCGCTGCCGTTCGACCTGCGGGAGGTCCTGGCTCGCGGGCAGGAGCAGACCGAGCGTGTGGTCGCGCGTTCTCGCGATCGGGACCAGCAGCTCGGGGCCGAGCTCGACGACCTGACCCAGCGCGCGGTCGACGCCGAGGCTCGTCTGGCCGAGGCCGAGCGGCAGCGCGACGCCGCGCAGGCCGACCACGAGCGGCGCACCGTGGACGACGACGACGTCTCGGTCGCCTGCAGACCCAGCTCGAGGAGCTCCCGGCCTCGGATCCGCCCCGATCGAGCCCGACGAGCTCGAGCGGCAGGCGCCCCTCACGCTGGTCGCACCGATCACCGGTGGCGCCCCTTCCGAAGCCGAGCCGGTCCATACCGCGACGGCGTTCGAGCGTCACGGGTCACTCGCATCCACCGACGCCTCCTGGCACGGGATCCGGCCGGTCCTGTACTGGCCGCTGATCGCGCTGATCGTGATCGGCGAAGATCCCGCTGAACGCGTTCGCGTTCCGCCTGTTCCACGAGCCCGACGTGCTCACGTACGCGATGACCGTGACCGTGGCGGTCGGCCTGGTCCTGCTCGCGCACGGGCTCGGCCTGTTCCTGTCGCGACCCGAGCGCAACCGCGTCGAGCGCATCCTGGTGGGTGTGTTCGTCGCGCTCCCGGTCGCGGCGATCACCGTGATCTCGCTCGTGCGGTACGACTACCTCGTCGACGTGGGCGGCGACGTCGGCATCGGGCCGGTGCTGGGCACGGTGGCGTTCGGCCTGATCAACCTGCTGGTGTTCGGCGCCGCGGCGGGCCTGTCGTTCCTGCGGCACGACCCGCGGACGCTCGTGAACCGCCGGGCCTCCGCACGGGCCGACGAGCGCGACCGCACACCGGACCGAGCGCCGTCACGAGGACCGGCAGCGTCGGCGCCGGGAGCGCGAGCAGCGAGCGTCCGACGAACAGCACCGCCGCGAGCTCGAGCTGCGGACCAAGCGCCACCAGGCCGACCTCGAGGCGCGCCGGGGCGAGGCCGGTCTGCGCCGCGAACAGATCGCGGCGCGATGTGGGTGATCCGCGAGGCCGCGCGCGAGCGGCTGCAGCGCCTCGCGGAGCTGCGGGCACAGGTCGACGCGGCGCACGTCGCCTTCGGCGAGGCGCAGCGAGCGGCCCAGGCCGCGGCCGCCGAACGACGGGCGCTCAGGGACTCGACCGACGCCGAGCTGCGCGCGATCCGTGCGCACCGCGAGCGTCTGTTCTTCGCCTACTGCTCGGCGAACGTGCGGGCACGCGACGGCCACGTCACGCCGGCGTGCTTCGAGACGGTGCCACCGCTCGAGCTGCCGGCGGGGTTCGCCGAACCGATCGCGAGCGCGGCCTGATGCGGCGCCTGGTGGTGCTCGCGCTGGTGGCGTTCGCGGTCGCGTCGTGCACGGCGTCCGCCGACGAGACGGGTTCGGCCACCGTCGTGCTCTTCGACGTCTCGAACAGCACGCGCGCCGAGGCCGTCCGCGCGCGTTACGACCGGACGTTCGCGATGGTGCTCGAACACCTGCGCGACGACGGTGGCGTGCTCGGGGCCGACATCGTGGACGCGAACCCGCTCGCGCACGGAGCGCTCCCGATCAATGAGACGTTCGAGCCCTGCACGATCACGGACAACTCCCTCGACTGCCGGAAGGCGCAGGACGAGCAGGAGCGACGGGTGCTCGACGCGTCGGATGCGATCCTGGAGAACGCGAGCGTCGGCACGGATGTGTTCGGCGCGCTCACGCTGGCCTCGCAGTTCTTCGAGGCGTACCCGGAGGCCGGCGAGCGCACCGTGGTACTGCTGTCCGACATGGTCCAGTTCGCGAACGGCATCCGCCTCGGCTCGGTGGAGAGGTGGTCGCCGGCCGAGCTCTCGGCGCTCCTCGAGGACGCGCCGGCGATCGACCTCACCGGCGTCCGCGTGTACGTCGTGGGCGCGGGCGCGACGACGACCACCGAGCTCACCCCGGCCCAGATCGAGGGCATCGGGTACTTCTGGTCGAGCTGGTTCGAACGCTCGGGCGCGCGGGTCGAGTTCTACGGCGCGAACCTCGCGCGCTTCCCGATCGCGGAGGTGGGCTCGTGAACATCGGCCAGCCGAAGCGGACGATCGAGATCGAACCCGTGACCGTGCCGGTCCCGGAGGAGGTCCCGGTCGAGGAGCCCGTGCCGGCCGAGCCGGAGGAGGCGCCGGCGCCCGTGGAGGAGCCCGCGCGAGGATCAAGCGGTAGCCGTGGCCGCCCAGCCTTCCCCTCGGGCCCTCCGGGGCCCCGTTGTCGATCGAGCCCGTCATCGGGTGGCGCACGTGGAGCATCGGGTGGAACGGCGACGGCGTCTACCTGGCGTCGCCGATGCAGGTCTACGACTGGCAGCCGATGCAGCCGAACCGCGCCCGTTGCCGGTCGCATTTCGGCCGGCAGCTCCCGAACCTCGGGTGCGGGTGGGTTTCTATGCGGTTTCGCACCTCCAACGCCTGCCGGTGGCCGTCGCCTCGGGCTTCTCGATCGGCGCCGTCGGGTCCGTGGCGATGTGGGGCCGGGTCGTCGAGCACACCGCCGGGTATCGCGGGCAACTGGCCTATCCCGATCGCATCCGGCTGGTCTGTGGGCGATGCTTCGTCGCCCGTCGGGACGGCGTTCCGACCCGCATCGAGCACTCGGACGAGGGACGCGTCGTCCGGTGTGCGACGCGCACGCCACCGAGGGTCATTCGAGTGTGGAGGGCATGACCCCGGCGGAGCTGGAGCAGGAGGTGTTGTCGGCGTACGCGGTCGATGTGCTCCCTTTGGAGACGCTGCATCGCGCCGGTTTCCAGGCGGGTCCCGTACCGCCCACCGGCGTGATCCCCAACGCCCGAGCCGAGCTCCGTCAGCTCCGCCGGAGTCGCTCGGGCGTGGCCGCGCTCGTATCGCTCGTCGCCGCGCTCCTGATCGTCCGCGCGCTCGGGCTGTTCCCCTCTACCGGTGCGGGCGACATCCCGCGTCAGGTCGCGGTAGAGGCTCCCATCGCGATCGACCAGCCGTTCCCCGACGCCCTCGACCCGGCACCGACCATCGAGCGTACGGATCCGGTGGTGCGACGGGATTACTCCTTCGGTGTCGTGTGCGGTAACCGGGTGGGGGATCGCGCTCAGATCGTGGGATGCGGACGGGGGGAGATGTTGGGCTTCTATGAGTCGCCGGCCAAACCGAGGCGCGAAGTGCAAGCCCGGTGACGCGTACTCGCGGAGGCCCGGCTTCTCCGTGTGTTGGTTGGATCTCTTCGACCGCGACCCCGGGCTCGAGCTGCTGCGGCTCCCCGGTGTGCGGCGCTGGGATCTGGCGTGATGAGGCGACGAGGGCTTCTGTCGGGCGCGACCCTCGTGGCCGTCCTCCTCGTCGGGTCCTGCAGCACCGGGAACTCGGCGGGCCCGACGACGCCCGACGCGCCGATCGCGACCTCGGCGGGGGCCACCTCGACGAGCGGGGGATCTCCACGTTCGAACGCACTCGTCACGCGGGTGGTCGACGGCGACACCGTGGAGGTCGACTTCCGGGGCCGAACGCTCACGGTGCGCCTGATCGGCATCGACACCCCCGAGTCGGTCGCGCCTGGCGAGCCGGTCCAGTGCTACGCGCTACAGGCCTCCTCGTACACGACCGAGCGATTGGAGGGCGCGCGCGTCCGGTTGCAGTTCGACGTCGAGCGGATCGATCCGTACGGCCGCACGCTCGCGTACGTCTGGCTCGGGGACGAGCTGTTCAACGAGACCCTGGTGCGGGAGGGCTACGCCTTCGTCACCACCTACCCGCCGAACGTTCGGTACGTCGACCGGTTCCGAGCCGCGCAGCGCGAGGCCCGTTCGGCCGGGCGCGGCGTGTGGGGCCGATGCGTCCACGAGGGCGCCTGCGATCCGGCCTACCCGGATGCGTGCATCCCGCCGCCGCCTCCGGACCTGGACTGCTCCGACATCGACCAGCGGAAGTTCGCGGTCCTGCCGCCCGATCCCCACAACTTCGACGGCGACCACAACGGCATCGGGTGCGAAGAACGATGAAGCTCGGTCTGCCCGATGGCGGTGCTCGTGGGGCGAGCGCTCGTGCCACAATCGGCCCGCTCGGAGGCTTCCGAACGGGAGAACGGTGTGGACGTCCGATGGATCTCGCCCACGGGCGTCGAGCCACGGGACCCGGCCGAGGTACCCGTGCTCCTGGAGCGGGACGACGGGTTCCTGTGGCTCGACATCCCTTCCTTCGACGAGGGCTCGGCACAACTCCTATCGGACCTGTTCCACTTCCACCCACACGCGATCAAGGACTGCCTGGAGAAGCGGCACATCCCGAAGATCCACACGTACCCGGACCACGTGTTCGTGATCCTCCACGACGTCGAGTTCGGAGCAGAGGGACGGGGCCACATGCTCGAGCTCGACCAGTTCGTAGGTGAGCGGTACCTGGTCACGCTGCACGGGCGGCCGGGGAGCACCGTGCCGGCGGAGGCGATGCTCCGACAGACCGGGTCGACCCTGCGCCGGATGGAAACTGGAGGACTGCAGCCGAGGACGCCCGCCGAACTCGGCGCCGCCATCGTCTCGGCGATCGTCCTGCGGCTCGAGAACCTCATTTCGGAGATCGCCGATCAGGTGGCTAAGCTCGAGCGGGTCGTCGTGGAGGCCGAGAAGCGCAACCCCCAGGAATTCATCGAACAGCTGTACCGCCTCCGGCACGAGCTGCTCACGATCGGCACGATGGCCAGCCTCTCCCGTGAGGCCTTCGCGGGACGGCTGACCGTCGCCCGGACGTCCGCGTCACCGGAGCGGATCGCGATCATCGAGGATCTGATCGACCAGTACGAGCACCTGCAGAGCGCGTGTGACGCGGAGCGGGCCTTCCTCGACCAGGTCCTGGACTTCTTCCAAGCAAGGACCGTCACCACGATGAACATCGCGATGCAGCGGCTGGCGCTGATCGCCGCCATCCTGTTGCCGATCACGGCGATCTCGGGCATCTACGGCATGAACGTCATCGTCAACCAGCAGACGGACTTCCCCCACGTTGCGGCAGTGCTCCTGCTGATGGGGGTCGTCATCGGGCTCATGCTGCGCTGGACCAAACGGCAGGGCTGGTGGTAGCCGCCGCGTAGGGCTACGCTCGGCGCGAGCGACGGCCCGGGGGGCATCGATGGCGGGGGCGGCGGTCCCGTTCGACGCGGTCGAGATCACGACCGAGTACGCGGTCGAGGAGAAGAAGAAGCTCAAGAAGAGCTTCGGACGCCTGGACGTCCTGTTCTTCCTGCTCTGCACGATCGTCGGGTTCGACACGATCGGGGCGACCGCGGCCTCGGGCGCCGAGGCGTTCACCTGGCTGATCTTCCTGGGGGTCTTCTTCTTCCTGCCCTACGCCCTGCTCACGTCCGAGCTCGGCTCGGGCTTCCCCGAGGAGGGAGGAGCCTACGAGTGGGTCAAGCTCGCGTTCGGCCGACGCGTGGCGGCGGTCAACACCCTCTTCTACTGGGCGTCGAACCCGATCTGGGTCGGCGGCTCGCTCGCGTTCGTCGCGCTCGCCGCGTTCAACACGTTCTTCAGCCCGCTGACGGGCTTCTGGGCCTACGCGTTCCAGTTCGCGTTCATCTGGGTCACGATCATCGCGGCGACCGTGGCCGTGCGCTCGGGGAAGTGGCTGCAGACCCTCGGCGCGCTGGTGCGGATCTTCGTGCTCGGCTTCTTCACCCTGTCGGTGTTCATCTACGCGATCAAGAACGGCGTGGGAGGGGTCGGGGGGGACGACTTCATCCCGACGTACGTCGGCTTCATCGCCCTGGTCCCGATCCTGTTCTTCAACTACGCGGGGTTCGAGATCCCGAGCAACGCCGGCGGCGAGATCCAGAACCCCCAGCAGGACGTGCCGGCCGCGTCCTTCCGCGCCTTCGTGCTGTCCGTGCTCCTGTACGGGGGGCCGATCCTCGCGATCCTGATCGTCCTGTCCGCGGCGCAGGTCACGAGCCTCGGCGGGTTCCTCGACGCGATCAAGTCCGTCTACACGGTCTGGGGCGGGAGCGATCAGCCCGGGCGGCACGCCGAGCCTGTCCGGGTTCGGGCTGTTCCTCGGCTGGATCTCCGCGGGCGTCGTGATCATCGGCGTGCTGACGAGCGCGATGGCCTGGCTGATGGGGGCCAACCGCGCCTACGCGGTCGCGGCGCTGGACGGCTCGGCGCCGAAGGCCATGGGCAGGCTCTCGAAGGACGGAACCCCGATCGTGACGAACATCGTCACCGGCATCTTCGCCACGATCATCATGATCCTCGCGAGCACCGTGGTGAGCGGGAGCGCGGAGGCCTACTTCTCGGCCGTGCTGGGGCTCGCGATCTCCACGACGACGATCTCCTACATCGCGGTGTTCCCCGCCCTGGTGAAGTTGCGGTACTCGCGCCCCGATGTGGCGAGGCCCTACCGCGTGCCGTGGGGCCTCGCCGGCGCGTGGATCGTCTCGATCCTCACGACGTTCTGGGCGCTGCTCGCCACGGTCGCCCTCGTGTGGCCCGGCTTCGGCATCGGGTGGTTCGGGACCGCTGGGGACCCGGCCGAGGTGCTGGCCGGCCTGGGCTTCGCGGACCAGCGGCTCCTGTTCGAGCTCACCCAGATCGTGCCGCTGGTCGTCGTGCTGGTGCTGGGGCTCGTCTTCTATCAGATGGGCGAGGGCGTCCGGAAGCGGGAGGCGAGGGTCGCGTTCGCCGTCGATCGTGTCGCGGCCTCCGGAGAGGGCGCCTCCGGGGACGGCGAAGGGGACGAAGACCGATGACCGCCGCCCGGCGCGGACGCCGGCGGGCGCCGCTCGTGGCCGTGCTCGCCGTCCTCGCCCTGCTCGCCGCCGCGTGCAGCAGCGCCGGGAACGCGACCAACATGCTCGACGCCGTCCAGAACCGGGGCCTGCTGCGGGTCGTCTCGGACCCCAACTTCCGCCCGCAGTCCTTCTACGACCAGCTGATCGGTCGGTGGCGGGGGTTCGACGTCGACGTCGCCACCGAGATCGCGCGCAGGCTCGGGGTCGACGTGCAGTTCAACTCGGGCGTGTTCGAGGACGTGCAGGCCGGGAACTGGCAGCCCGAGTGGGACCTGTCGGTCGGCTCGATGACGATCACCCCCCAGCGGGCCGAACGGCTCGACTTCACGAGCCCGTACTACTTCGACACCGCCGCCGTCGCCGTGAACCAGGACACCACGGACGTCACGAACATCGAGACGGACCTGGCCGGCAAGACGATCGGCGTGACCGACGGCTCCACGTACGAGTCCTACCTCCGGGGCACGCTCGAGCTCCCCGACCAAGGTTCGATCCCGTCCGTGATCCAGGATCCGTTGATCGTCACGTACGAGACCGATGCCGACGCGATCGACGCGCTCTCGGCGGGCGATCTCGACGCGGTGATCTCCGCGCGGCCCGAGCTGCAGGAGGCGATCGATAACGGCACGGCGAGTATCAAGATCGTGGGCGGGCCCCTCTTCACCGAGGAACTCGCGGCGGCGGTCGTCAAGGACGCGCCGCTCGACAACACGAGCCTGGTGCAGCGGGTGAGCCAGATCATCGATCAGATGCATGCGGACGGGACGCTCTCGGACCTGTCCGAGAAGTGGTACGGCACCGACCTCACGCAGCCGCCCGCGTAGCCGGCCTTTACCCGGGCCTGCGCTACAACACCCGGAGCAGCGAACTGCGTGTCAAGCACCTGAGCCACGGACGAGCAGTCCACCCCTTCTAGATCGACGATTCGGTTTCGCGGAACGTCTGAACCCGTGAGCGTCGTAACCATCCAGTGGAGCGACGGCCCTCCTCAGAGTCGTTCATAGGCATCCGACGATGATCGCCAGGATCGTCGCAGCCGACTGATTGGGATACCTTCCTCGCACCCGAACCACGAACACCCAGGACTGCGTGATCCTCGGGTGGACCCCAGGGCAGGGCGGGCGGAGCGGGACGTTCGGCGCGCTGCTTGTCGGCACCTACGACGACGGCAAGCTGCTCTGGATCGGGCAGGTGGGCACGGGGTTCACGCGGGCGACGCTCGGCCGGGTGCTGGAGCTCCTCGAGCCGCTGAGGCGTTCGACGCCTCCGGGCAACGACCCCGAGCTCGCGAAGGTGAAGGGCGCCACCTTCGTCGAGCCGCAGGTCGTCTGCGAGGTCGAGTATCTCGAGATCACGAAGAGCACGCACAAGATGCGCTCGCCTTCGTTCAAGGGGCGGCGCGACGACAAGCTTCCCGACGAGTTCCCGCTCGAGCTTCGTCAGGGTTTCCCGTGGCACTGCGTCGGTGCAGTCCTCCGGCTTGGGCAGCCGTCGCAGCACCACCAGCCATGCCACGACCGTCACCCCTCCCCGTTCGTTCGCTCCAGGATCATCACGGGGATCTGGCGAGCGCACTTCATCTGGTATCGCTCGTACTCGGGCCAGATCGACACCATCTCCCGCCAGAGCCTCGTCCGGTCCTTCGGCCGGGCGGTCGCCGCGCGAGCCTCGAACATCTCTGCGCCCACCTGCACCCGCACCTGCGGGTCCTCGCGGAGATTGAGGTACCACGACGGGTGGTTCTTTGCGCCGCCCACCGACGCGATGACGACGTATCGATCTCCGTCCCGGCCGTAGATCAGAGCGGTTCGGCGGAGTTTCCCGGTGCGGCGGCCCCGGGTCGTGAGCAGGAGGGTGTCGACGCCGTTCCAGCGGTGACCCTTCTTCCCGTCGCTCTCCACGTAGTTGCGGATGTGCTTGGCGACCCACCCTTTCGGGCTGTCGAAGACCTCCTCGCTCGGCGTCATCGATGCCGACCCTCCCTCGGCGGCCTCCACCCCGGCGCGCAGTCGCCTCCAGCCATCACCTTCGGGCAACAGCGATATGAGCGTACCGAGCACCAGCACCGGTGAAAGGTCGCCCGCGGCAGTGGTGAGGTCGGGGTCTTTGGAGTTGCGCCTCCCTCCGCCCTTGCCTCATCGCCAGGGGAGAGCTGATTTAGGGCCGGGGATCGGGGCTCGGCATGCCGCGTGCTATCACCACGACCGGCTCCGCGGTGCTTGCCGGTCCCAGCCCGTCCTGCGTCATCCTCGACGTGCCGCTGAGTGCATTACCAGACTGTTGCCAGTCCACGCCACTGGCTGTTACGAGGGCTTCGCGTCCTCCGCCATCTCGTCCGAAAGGTCGATGCCGACGTACGGCTCGTCGCCGACGACCCAGGCGTTGTGGCTCGGTGGGATGTCGTGCGCGTCGCCAGGGCCGACCTCGATCTCGCTCCCGTCGTCCATCAAGACGTGGAGCCGGCCGGTGACGGCGTAGCCCTTGTGGTGGACCATGCACAAGTCCGTCCCGGTGATCGGCTTGACGTCGCTGGACCAGCGCCAGCCCGGCTCCATCGTTGCGGTTGCCGGTGAGGGTGAGGCGCCGCAACTCCCGGGCGCCGGTCCACGTACTCACGCCGTTTGCCGCCCTCCCTGGGATCAACCATGCTATGCCCCACCGGATGGGAGGGCAGATGACGGGGACCGCTACGGCTCCAGCCACCTTCATCCGCCCCGACGGCAACGAGAAGGTGACCGGCGCGGGGCGCTACACGGCCGACCTCACGCTCACCGGCATGGCATACGCGAAGTTCCGCTACGCCGACCACCCCCACGCGAGGATCCTGCGCATCGACACGACGCGGGCGAGGGCGCTGCCGGGCGTGGTGGCGGTGGTCACCCAGGACGACCTGCCCGACGTCCGGTTCGGCGGCTTCGTCCAGGACCGCACGCTCTTCGCCAAGGACGTCGTCCGGTTCGAGGGCGAGATCGTCGCCGGAGTGGTCGCGCTCACCCAGGAGATCGCCGCCGAGGCCGCGCGCCTGATCGAGGTCGAGTACGAGCCCTTGCCGGTGATCACCGACTTCGTGGCGGCGATGGATCCCGACGCCCCGTTGGTCCACGCGGACTGGGCCTCGTACGAGCGGGACGAGAACATCGTCGCCGAGCGGCAACACCATGGCCTACCACACGATCGTGAAGGGCGATGCCGACGCCGCGATGGCCGAGGCCGACGTCGTGGTGAAGGGCCGCTACGTCTCCGACGCGTCGCAGGGCGTGCCGATCGAGCCGCGCGCGGTGGTCGCCGAGTGGCAGGGCGACGAGGTCACGATCTGGTCCTCGACGCAGGTGCCCTATGCCGCGCGAGCCGGCGTCGCGCAGACCCTGCAGATCCCCGAGGCGAACGTCCGGATCGTCGTGCCGCTCCTCGGCGGCGGCTTCGGCGCGAAATGCGACCTGCACTTCGAGGCCCAGGTCGCGGCGCTCGCCCGCGCGGCGCGGCGGCCGGTGAAGCTCGTGTTCACGCGCGAGGAGGAGTTCACCGCGATCGCGCAGCGCCGCGAGGGCATCGTGATGGAGTTCGAGACCGGCGCGACGCGAGACGGCCGGCTCGTGGCGCGCAAGGCGAGGCTGGTCCTCGACAAGGGCGCGTACTGCGGCGAGGGCGGGTTCCTGGGGCAGATGGCGGCGATGCATGCGTGCGGCCCGTATCAGATCGACCACATCTTCGTGGAGTCGCACCTCAACTACACGAACAACCAGCCGTCGGGCTCGGTGCGCGCGCCGACGGCGCCGCAGGTCTGCTGGGGTCTCGAGCAGCACATGGACGAGGTCGCCGCGCGCTCGGCTTGGATCCCGTCGAGCTCCGCCGGCGCACGCTCATCGAGGAGGGCGCCGAGGGCCCGACGCGGCAGGTCTTCGACGAGGTCGGCGATCAAACAGACCCTCGAGCGCGCCGTCGAGATGATCGGCTACGGGCGCGAACTCCCGGACGACGAGGCGATCGGCGTCGCCGTCGGCTGGTGGCCCTGCATGCCGGCCCCGTCGGGCGCCTACATCCACATGAACGGCGACGGCAGCGGCACGATCGTGACCGGCGCCCAGGAGAACGGCAGCGGCGCCGTCATGGCGATGCCGATGTTCGTGGCGGAGGAGCTCGGCATGAAGCCCGAGGACTTCACGCTCCTGTATCAGGACACGGCCGCCGCGAACTGGGACATGGGCTCGTGCGGGTCGCAGACCACGTTCAACAGCGGCCGCGCGATCCTGGCTGCGGCGGCCGACGTGCGCGAGCAGCTGCTGGACGCCGCGGCCGAGGAGCTCGAGGTCGACCGCGAGGACCTGGAGCTCGCCGAGGGCCACGTCCGCGTGAAGGGCTCGCCCGACCGGTCGGTCTCGATCGCCGACCTCGCGGGGGCCGGCACGATCCACGGGAAGGGCTCGGGCGAGGTGCCCGAGGCGCCGACCGGCGACACCGGCGGATGCGTCGGCCGGCTCGGCAACGAGACGTTCCTGGCGCCGCAGCTCATCACCCAGGCCGCGCACGTGAAGGTGGACCGCGAGACCGGCGTCGTGCGCGTGCTGAAGGTCGCGGCGGCGCACGACTCGGGGGTGATCCTCAACCGCACGGGCGCCGACGGCCAGGTCATCGGCGGCGTCGTGATGGGGGTCGGCCTCGCGCTCACCGAGGGCACGCAGCTCGACGAGGAGGGCCGCCAGCGCAACCCGCACCTGCTCGACTACAAGCTGGTCACGAGCGCCGACGCGCCGGAGATCGAGGTCGACTGGATCGAGATCCCGACCAGGGCGCGGGCCCGCGCGGCTCGAAGGGCGTGGGCGAGCCCCCGCAGGTGCCGACCGCCGGCGCGATCGCGAACGCGATCGCGAAGGTGCTGGGGACGCACGTCCGGCAGCTGCCGATGACGCCCGAGCGGGTCTGGGCCGCCGCCCGGGGAGGGGGCATGACCAGGTCCTTCACCTCGGCGACCACGCTCGAGGAGGCGCTCGCCGCGCTGGCGATCGGGGGCGCGGCCCGTGGCGGGCGGCACCGACCTCGTGGTCGGCGCGCGCCAGGGCAAGGCGCCGCTCCCCGAGGCGATCGTCGCGATCGACCGGATCGAGGCCCTCCGCGGGATCGACGAGTCGACGGCGGCCTGCGTCTCGGCGCGCTCGCCACGCACGAGGAGATCGTGGCGAGCGAGGTGATCCGGGAGCGGTACACGGCGCTCGCCGACGCCTCGGCGATCGTCGGCTCCCACGCCACGCGCGCGCACGGCACGATCGGCGGCAACGTGATGAACGCCTCGCCGGCGATGGACACCGGCGGGCCGCTGCTGTGCTTCGGCGCGACGGTGACGCTGCGTTCGGCGGCGGGAGAGCGGACCGTCCCGCTCGACGAGCTCTGGACCGGGCCCGGGAAGCACGGCCGCGCCGCCCGACGAGCTGCTCGTCGCGGTCGACCTGCCCGCGCCGGCGGCCGGTACCGGCTCGGCTACGTCCGCCTCGAGTACCGCCGGCAGATGGAGATCGCGGTCGTCGGGGCGACCGCCGTCGTGACGCGTCGACGGCGGCTCCGTCACCGACGCCCGCGTCGCGATCACCGCGCTCGCGCCGACGATCCGCCGCGTGCCGGAGGCCGAGGCCGCGCTCACCGGCACCGACGGCGGCGACGGCGCGTCGCAGCCGCGGCGCGGCGCCGCCGCCGCCGCATCGACGCCGATCAGCGACGTGCGCGGCTCGGCCGACTACCGCCCGGCGATGGCCGAGGTCATCGCGCGTCGCGCGATCGTCGGCGCGCTCGCCCGCGCGCGCGGCGAGCACGTCCCGATCCCCGCGAGCCCCGCGCTGCACGGCGGCTCGAGCGAGCGAGCACGTGAAGGTCGCTGCCACCCTGACGCGTGAACGGCACCGACTACCCGGTCGAGCTCGACCCGCACCTCAGCCTGCTGCGGGCCGTGCGCGAGGAGATCGGCCTCACCGGCTCGAAGGAAGGGCTGCGACGACTCCGAGTGCGGCGCCTGCATGATGCTCCTCGACGGCAAGCCGGTGAACTCCTGCTCGTACCTCGCCCTGCAGGCCGAGGGCCGCGAGGTCACGACGGTCGAGGGTCTCGCGGCGACGAGGACGGCTCGGCGCCGCTCCAGCGCGCGTTCCTCGAGCAGGGCGGCGTGCAGTGCGGTTTCTGCACGCCCGGGATGCTGATCTCGGCGACCGCGCTGCTGCGCGCGAACCCCGACCCGACCGAGGACGAGATCCGCATCGCGCTCGTCCGGGAACCTCTGCCGGTGCACGGGCTACGACGGGATCGTGCGGGCGGTGCGCAGTGTCGCCGACGCCGGAACATCGAGGATCGGGCAGCAAGGAGGAACACTGGCCATCAGTGAGGCGGAGGGGGATCGAAGACTAAAGGCAATATCTGGCTCGCACACCGCGTGTGCAAAGAGACCCAGGCCTTGAGCAAGAGCGAGTCGCGCTCTCCCAAGCAGGAATGGGCAGGGCTTATCCGCAGGAGTACCACTCTGGCAACGACATCAGGACGTGGGACTGACCCGCGGATGCCTCGTCTCCGCGCCGTAACGGGACCTT
>CAVQKV010000005.1:0-42519 GCA_963713185.1 uncultured Actinomycetes bacterium | reverse complement strand
TTGACGCGCGTGGGCAGAAGGGGGCAGGGCGGGATAGCCTCCTCCGGGCGGGCCTCCGGACCCGGTCAGCAGATGCGCGGGAGCTGGTCGCCGGCCAGCATGATCAGCGGACGCGTGGCGCCGAGTCCGGTCTTCAGGGCGACCCGTGGCGCGGCCCTCCTCGACCGCGCCGATGAGCGGCGGCGGCGCCCCGGGCTCGTGCGCGCAGCGGCCTCGAGCACGCGCTCGGCGTCCTCGGGCGCCACGATCGCGACGGCCACGCCCTCGTTGGCCACGTAGAGCGGGTCGAGACCGAGCATCTCGCAGGCGGCCCGCACGGGCGGGAGGACGGGGATCGCGGCCTCGTCGAGGACGATCGCGACGCCCGACGCCTCGGCGATCTCGTTCAGCACGCTCGCGAGCCCGCCGCGCGTCGGGTCGCGCAGGCACGTGCACGTCGCCGGCCGCGAGCATCGCCTCGCACGAGCCCGCCGAGCGGCGCGCTGTCGGACGCGAGGTCGCCCTCGAACGAGATGCCCTGGCGCCCGGACATCACCGCGACGCCGTGCGAGCCGACCGGGCCCGTGACGATCACGCGGTCGCCCGGCCGGGCGCGCTCGGGCCGACCTCGACGCCGTCCGGCACGAGCCCGATGCCCGCGGTCGTCACGAACAGCCCGTCCGCGCTGCCCTGCTCGACGACCTTGGTGTCGCCGGCCACGAGCGCGACCCCGGCGCGCTCGGCAGGCGTCGGCCATCGACGCGACGACGGCGCCGAGCATCTCCATCTGCAGCCCCTCCTCGAGGATGAGGGCGGCGGACAGGAACAGCGGCCGGGCGCCCATCATCGCGAGGTCGTTGACCGTGCCGTTCACCGCGAGCTCGCCGATGTTCGAGCCCGGGGAAGAACTTCGGCGTCACGACGAACGAGTCGGTCGAGAACGCGAGCCGGGCCCCGGACCTCGACGACCGCGGCGTCGCCGAGCCGCGCAGCTCGGGGTGGCATCGCCGAGGACCGGGACGAACAGGTCGCGGATCAGCTGGGCGGCGAGCTTCCCGCCACTGCCGTGGCCGAGCATGACCCGCTCGCCGGGAGGGAGCGGGACCGGGCAGCGCATCGCGAACTCGCGGACGACGTTGTCGGTCACGCGGTCACCTCCTCCCGCCGCCGGCCGGCCAGGAAGTAGGCGGCGCAGGCGCCCTCGGTCGAGACCATCGGCGCGCCGAGCGGGCGCTCGGGCGTGCAGAGCGTGCCGAACGCGGGGCAGTCGTGCGGCTTCGCGCGGCCGATCAGGACCTCGCCGGCGATGCAGATCTCGGACTCGGAGGCCGGGACGCCCCCGACGCGGGGAACCGGACCTCGGCATCGTGGCGAGCGGTAGGCCGCGCGCAGGCGGAGCCCGCTCTTCGGGATCACGCCGATGCCGCGCCAGGCGCGGTCGCACGCTCGAAGACCTCGCGACGACGTCGCAGCGCGGGCGGTTGCCCTCGCGCACGACGGCGCGCACGTACTGGTTCTCGACCTCGTGCCGGCCCTCCTCGAGCTGGGCACCACCATCCGGATCCCCTCGAGCAGGTCGAGCGGCTCGAACCCCGTGACGACGATCGGCACGCGGTAGTCGCGGGCGATCGGCTCGTACTCGGTCCAGCCCATGATCGCGCAGACGTGGCCCGGCGCCAGGAACCCCTGGACCCGGTTCCCCGGCGAGACGAGGATGGCCACGATCGCCGGCGGCACGAGCACGTGCGCGACGAGCACGCGAAGTTCTCGATCCCGAGCTGCTTGGCCTGCCGAACGGCCATCGCGTTGGCGGGCGCGGTGGTCTCGAAGCCGACCGCGAAGAACACGACCGTCCGGTCGGGGTTGCGGCGCGCGACCTCGAGCGCGTCGAGCGGCGAGTAGACGATGCGCACGTCGCCGCCGGCCGCGCGGGCCATGAACAGGTCCTCGCTCGAGCCGGGCACGCGCAGCATGTCGCCGAACGAGCAGACGATGGCTCGTCCGGCCGCTTCGCGATCGCGATCGCCTCGTCGATCAGCTCCAGCGGCGTCACGCACACCGGACATCCCGGCCCGTGGACGAGCTCGAGCCCCGCCGGCAGGAGCTGGTCGATGCCCTGGCGGATCAGCGTGTGGGTCTGGCCGCCGCAGACCTCCATGAGCGTCCAGGGCCGCGTGACCGTGCGAGCGATGTCGTCCAGGAGCGCGCGGGCGATCCGCGTCGTCCCGGTACTCGTCGAGGTACTTCATCGCGCGCGTCCCCGGTTCCGGGCCGGTAGTGCTCCGCGGGAACACCGTCGGCGGTCTTGGGCAGGTCGATGTCCTCCAGGTTCCCCATCTCGGCGAGCAGCGCGTACGAGCGCGCCGCCTCCTCCTCGTCGACGACCGAGATCGCGAAGCCGACGTGGATGACGACGTAGCAGCCGACGTCGACCTCGGGCGCGTACGCGAGGCAGGCGCTCCGGGTGAACCCGCCGAAGTCGACCGTCCCCATGCGGATGCCGTCCTGCTCGATGATCTCGACCACCTTTCCCGGGACACCGAGGCACATGTTCGGCTACCCCCTTTCGGCGTTGGCGACCAGCACCTGGCCCAGGGCGATCCCGCCGTCACCCGACCGGCGCCTGCCGGGGCAGGAAGACCTCGAACCCGGCCGTCTCCAGCCGCGCGACGAGATCCGACGTGAGCAGGTCGTTGTTGAACACGCCACCCGACAGGCACACCCGCCCCAGGCCGGTCACGCCCCGGATCGCCCGGCACACCTCGAACGTGGCCGCGGCCATCGTGCGGTGGAAGCGGCCGGCGACCTCGCCCCGCGGGCGGCCGCGACGCAGGTCCCGAACCACGGCCGTGACGATCGGGCGCGCGTCCAGCATCGAGCGCCGCCGTCCTCGACGCCGACGTCGAAGCCGTATTCACGGGTGGCGCTGCCCTCGGCGACCTGCTCGAGCAGCATCGCCGGGTGCCCCTCGTACGTCGCGACGTCGGCGAGGCCGGCGAGCGCCGCCACCGCGTCGAACAGCCGCCCCACCGAGGAGGTCGTGGTGCGCCGCGCCGGCGAGCGGACCTGCCGCAGCACCGACCTCGGCTTGCGTCCGCAGGGACCCCGCAGGAGCGCAACGCCTTGTCGGCGACGCCGGCATCGTCCGCGTGGGCGAGCGCCATCCGCCACGGGTGACGCACCGCGGCGTCGCCGCCGGGTATCGCGACCGCCCGCAGGTGGCCGGCGCGATCGGCGCGCGGCCGCGTCGCAGACGAGGAACTCGCCGCCCCACGCCGTCCCGTCCGTCCCCAGGCCGAAGCCGTCGAACGCGACCCCGATGACGCGGCCCTCGAGCCCGTGCTCGGCCATCACCGACGGCGACGTGGGCGTGGTGGTGCTGCACCGCGACCGTCGGCAGCGCGAGCTCCTGCGGCGAACCGCGTCGAGAGGAAGTCGGGGTGCAGGTCGTGCGCGACGAGCTCGGGCTCGAGCCCGAAGACGCGCTCGTACCGCTCGAGGGCCGCTCCGATAGGAGGCCATCGCCTCCTCGGTCGTCAGGTCGCCGATGTGCTGAGAGAGATACGCCCTGCGCCCGGCCGCGAGGCAGAACGCGCCGTGCAGCTCGGCGCCGATGCCGAGCGTCGGGACGACCTCGCCGGCGAGCGGGAGCGGGGTCGGGGCACGGCTCCGCGCCCGGCGCACGACGAGCCCGCGTCCCCGCCAGACGCGCTCCACGCTGTCGTCGTAGCGGGCGACGATCTCGCGGTCGTGGACGAGGAACGCGTCCGCGACGCCGGCGAGCCGCTCGAGCGCCTCCGCGTTCTCGATGCAGATCGGCTCGTCGCTGCGGTTCCCGCTCGTCATCACCAACGGGCGGCCGCGGCCTCGCGGAGCAGCAGGTGGTGGAGCGGCGTCGATGGCAGCATCGCGCCCTGCCGACGATGGCCGGCGCCACGGACGGGCGCGAGCGTGCCACGGTCCTGGACCAGGACGATCGGCGCTCGCGAGGACGACGAGCTCCGTCCGCTCGTGGGCGTTCAGGACGAACCGCTCGGCCGCGTCGTCCAGGTCCGCGACCATCACCGCGAAGGGCTTGTCCGGTCGACGCTTCCGCTCGCGGAGGGCGGTGACCGCCGACTCGTCGGTCGCGTCGCAGGCGAGGTGGAACCCGCCGAGGCCCTTCAGCGCGACGATCCAGCCGTCGGCGAGGAGCCGCGCCGCCCGCTCGATCGGGTCGCCGGCCATCGGCCCACCCAGGCGGTCGAGGCAGCGTCCAGGCGCGGTCCGCACGCGGGGCAGGCGATCGGCTCCGCGTGGAACCGGCGGTCGGCCGGGTCGTGGTACTCGCGGGCGCAGTCGGCGCACATCGGGAACGCGCGCATGCTCGTGCGCTCGCGGTCGTAGGGGAGCGCCTCGATGATCGTGAAGCGCGGTCCGCAATCGGTGCAGTTGATGAACGGGTACCGGAACCGGCGGTCGTGCGGGTCGAACAGCTCCCGCAGACAGTGCCCGCAGGTGGCGGCGTCCGCCGAAACGAGGCGTTCCCCGCCGGGCCCGACGACGCTCTCGTCCACATCGAAGGTCTCGAACCCGGTCGGCGCGGCGTCACGCCACGTGACCGAATCCACGCGGGCGAGGGCGGGCGCCTGCGTCTCGAGCGCCGAGCAGAAGTCGTCGAGGGCCGAAGCCGCTCCCTCGACGACGATCTCCACGACGCCGCTTCGGTTCCGGACCCGGCCCGCCAGCCCGGCGTTGCTCGCGAGCCTCCAGACGAACGGTCGGAAGCCCACCCCCTGCACGATGCCGCGCACCTCGATCTCGCGCGCCGATGGGAGTTCGGTCACCGGCCCCGACATCGCGCGAGCGCTCATGTCCAACCCTCGACGATCGTTGACGCCTTCATCGTGCCAGCGGCTCGCCGCCGCGTGGTGGGTCGGTCGACCCGCGCGGTTGGGTCCGTTCGGCCTGCGCGGCAAGGCTCCGCGCCTCCCGGACGACCGACTCGGTGAGATGCGGCAGCGCCGCTCGAACGGCCCCCGACATCGGCCGCCCGGGGGCCGTCTGCTCCGCCTCCACGCCGACCACCACGACCTCGGGGAGCGGACCGATCGCGCTCGCCAGGCCGAACGCCTCCACGACGCCGAACCCATGGGAGGACAGCGACGAGCCGATCTCGGCCTGCAGCCCGTCGGGACCCGCGACGGCCCGCACGAGCGTTCCGGGCGGTCGGGCCCCTCCGGGCGTGCGGATCGCGTCGACCACGACGACGGCGTCTGCGCCCTCGAGATGATGCACGACGTCGAGCGGCGAGACCTGGGGAAGGACCTCGACGCCGGGGATGGTTTCGAGCGCCTCGCGGGCTCGCTCGACCGCGACGATCCCCGCGGCGTCGTCGCCCGCATCCGGGTTGCCGCATCCGATCACCCGGACGGTCGTCATCGTGGGCTCAAGTCCGCTCGATCTCGAGACGGAGGAAGTGCGTCGCGCAGCTGATGCACGGGTCGTAGTTCCGAACGACCATCTCGCACAGTCGCGTCAGCTCGTCGTCCGGTCGGTCGAGCACGTCCGGCAGGAATGCGACGGAGATCCTCCTCCATGTGCCGGAGGTTCTGCGACGTGGGAGGGATGATCTTCGCCTCGAGGATCGTGCCGTCCTCGTCGACCTCGTAACGGTGATAGAGCGTCCCGCGCGGCGCCTCGGTGGTCCACGTCGCGCTGCCGGCGCGAGGCACGGGCTCGACCATCGGCGGCTCCGGCGGCCGGTAGCCCTCGATGATCCGGATCGATTCCTCGATCGCGAGGGTCACCTCCGCGGCGCGGGCCGCCATCGAGAAGAACGGGTCGGCCTCCGGCACCCGGAGCCCGGCCCGCTCGGCCACCTCCCGCGCGACCGGCGTGAGCAGCGGCGCGTTCAGGTTGATCCGAGCCAGCGGGCCCAGGAAGTACGCCGTTCCGGTATCGGTCATCAGCGAGTGGAGAGCATTCGAGTGCTCGACGTGCACCTCGTGCGTCACCCTCTCGTAGGTCGTCGCGTCCCACCGCCGGCCGTTCGTCGAGGCCATGTCGCCGACGGTGATCGGGTACTCCGAGTCGTTCACCATCGAGACCATCTCGGCCGGGCGCGCGAACGACGGCGCCGGAAGCGACGCGACGAAGTCCGCGATGCCGGGCATCTCCCCGAGCGCCCATTCCAGGCGGGGCAGGAACGGCTCGAGGTCACGCTTGCGGGGAGCCTTCGAGAACCCGCCGACGCGCGGGGAGACGGGATGGATCTCCCGGCCTCCGATGGCGGCCATGAGGTCGTTGCCGATCCGCTTGATCTCGAGCGCTCGCTTGACGAGCTCCGGGTGCTCGGTCGCCATCTCGATCGCGTTCGCGAAGCCGAGGAAGTCAGGCGCCGCGAGCAGGAAGATGTGCAGCACGTGGCTCTCGATCCACTCCCCGCAGTACAGGAGCCTCCGGAGCTCGTGCGTCCCCTCCGGGACCTGCACGCCGAACAGCCGCTCGAGGCCGTGCACGGCGCTCATCTGGTAGGCGACCGGGCAGATCCCGCAGATCCTCGGCACGATGTCGGGTACCTCGTGGAAGGCTCGGCCGGCCAGGAACGCCTCGAAGAACCTCGGCGGCTCGTAGATCTCGAGGCGGAGATCCGTGATCTCGCCGTCGTCGACCGCGACGTGGAGCGCGCCCTCGCCCTCCACACGCGCGATGACGGGAACCTCGACCGATCGATGCGTCACGGCGCCGCCTCCTCGCGCTCGAGGGCGTCCGCAGCCTCGCGGAACGGCGGCGCCCAGCCGGTGATGAAGCGGAACCGGTCGGCGGCGTCCTTCCCGGTCAGCCCCAGCTCGATGAACCGCCGCCCCAGCGCGTCGGTGTTGTTCGACGGCTGGGCCGGTCCGAAGCAGCCGTAACACCCGCGTCCGAAGCCCGGGCACAGGGCCCCGCAGCCCGTCCGCGTGACCGGGCCGAGGCACGGCTCACCCTTGGCCACGACGACGCAGACGAAGCCACGCCGCTTGCATTCCACGCACACCGGCGAATCCGAGACGCGTGGCATGGCGCCGCTCAGCAGCGACCCGACCGCGCCGAGGAGCTGTCCGCGGTCGACCGGGCAGCCCGTCAGCTGGAGGTCGACCGTCACGTAGTCCGAGATCGGATGGGAGTCCTCGAGCGAGCGCACGTACTCGGGCGTCGGGTACACGGTGCGCACGAACTCGTCGTGCTTGCCCGTCGCGTTGCGGAGCGCCTGCACCCCGCCGCTCGTCGCGCAGGCGCCGATCGTGATCACGACGTTGGACTCGCGCCGGATCTGCCGGATCTGGTCCTCCTGCTCCGGCGTCGAGACCGATCCCTCGACGAGCGTGATGTCGTAGGGACCGGGTTCGAGGCGGCTCGACGCCTCGGCGAAATTGACGATCTCGATCGCGCCGGCGAGCTCGAGCAGCGCCCGCTCGGCATCGAGGAACTGGAGCTGGCACCCGTCGCACGAGGCCATCTTGAACACCGCGACGCGAGGCTTGACGTTCGTGCTCACAGGTCCGGCACCTCCATGAGGTCGCGGACCTCGTCGTAGCGGAAGACCGGCCCGTCCGTGCAGACGAAGTAGGCCCGAGCTGGCAGTGCCCGCAGATCCGGATCGCGCACTGCATGTTCCGTTCCATCGACAGGTAAAGTCGCTCGGGCGGTACCCCCATATCGAAGAGCCCCTGCGCTGCTGAACCGCATCATGATCTCGGGACCGCAGATGAACGCCGTGGTCCGGGCGGGCTCGATGCCGGCCTTCTCGAAGAGCGTGGTCACCACGCCGACCCCGTAGAGCCAGCCGGGTTCGGCCTGATCGACCGTCAGGTGGAGCTCCACGCCGAGCCGCTCCATCGAGGCGAGCCACTCGTCGAGCTGCTGCTGGTAGGGCAGCAGGCTCGGCGTGCGCGCGCCCACCAGCAGGATCAGCCGGCGGAAGCGATCGCGATGCCGCATCGCCCACTCGATCGCCGGCCGTACGGGGCAGACGCCGAGGCCACCGGCAACGACGAGGAGGTCGCCTCCTTCGGCCTCGTGCAGCGGCCACGGGCCTGCCGAACGGGCCCCGCACGCCGAGCTCGTCCCCGGGTCGGAGCGCCCTGAACGCCTCGGTCACGCGCCCGACGAAGCGGATCGTGTGACCGAGCCGCTGCGGGTGCGCCGGATCTGAGCTGATCGAGATCGGGATCTCGCCGACGCCGAACAGGTACAGCATGTTGAACTGCCCGGGTTCGAACGCGTAGCCCTCGCCGTCGCCGTCTCGCCACGTGGACCAGAACGTCGAGGACTCGGGCGTCTCGGGCACGATCCGCTGCGATCACGGCGATCCGCGTCGGAAGCCCTTCGGGGTCGGGCGGACGCCGACCCGGCGCTCACGAGGTCGTCACCTCCACCTCGCCGTCGGTGATGCGGATCGCCGCGATCTCCTCGGTGACGTCGATGCCCACCGGGCACCACGTGATGCACCGCCCGCAGCCCACGCACCCGGACGTGCCGTACTGGTCGATCCACGATGCGAACTTGTGCGTCAACCACTGGCGATAGCGCGAGGCGCGCGTGGTCCGTACGGCCTCGCCCGCGGCCCAGCTGTGCTCCTGACTGAAGCAGCTCGCCCATTCGCGCGTCCGTGTCGCGACGTCGCCCGAGAGCGACACCCCGTCGACGACGTCGTGACAGAAGCAGGTGGGGCAGACCATCGTGCAGTTCGTGCACGCGAGGCATCGGTCGGCCACCTCTTCCCACCTGGGATGCGTCGCGTTCCGGTACAGGAGGTGGGGCAGGTCGGACGTGTCGAGCTGCCGCCCCATGCGGCCGGCGGCCTCGGACGTGACGCGCTCGGGCTCTCGCGCCTCCTCCGGTGTGGCCTCGCGCGTCTGCACCGCGGCAAGCAGCCGCTCACCGCGCTCCGTCCCGACCTCGACGACGAACCCGTCGTCGAGCTCGGTGAGCGCGATGTCGAACCCGATCGTGCAGCGGGGCCCCGTGTCCATCGAGACGCAGAAGCACGTCGCGCCGGGCTCGCTCGCAGTTCACGCCGATGAACACCGCCTCCTCGCGGCGTCGGCGATAGGCCGGATCGACGTCCATGAAGACGCGGTCCTGGACCGAGATGGCGTGCAGGTCGCACGATCGGAGCCCGACGAACGCGAACGGGCCGTCGTCCCGGGTCTCGGCATCGGCATGCATCGCGCCGTCCCGAGAGATGCTCGAGAGCACCTCTCGCGGAGGGAACAGGTAGCGCTTGCCGGCGTCCGGGCCGTGCGCCCATCCGAACAGGCGCTCGTCCTCACGGCGCGTGAGGCGGTAGGTACCGGGCCCCTGCTCCTCGCCGACGCCGGCCGGAAGATCACCTGCGCCGTCGATCCGATCGAGCACGATCGCCCCGTCGCGGACCGTGGGGCCGATCAGCTCGTAGCCCGCGTCCACGAGCGACCGCAGGAACCCGTCGAACGCCGGCCGGTCCAGGTACCTCACCACGACCTCCTCGACACTACTCCTCGACGCCGAGACGTCGCCGCACCGGCCCGTGGGTCTAGACGAGGCCCTGGTCCAGCATCGCTCGGCGACCCGGATGAACCCGGCGATGTTCGCCCCGTGCACGTTGATGCGGATCTCGTCCCGGTCGTCCACCCACGGGACGCGGAACGCGATCACGCGCTCGGGTTCCACCAGGCGTTCGAGGATCCGGCCCCGGCGGTACTCGAGATGGCGTTCGAGCACGGGCTCGAGCGATCCGAGCACCTCCCCGACGGCTGTGTGGAACTCGGGCTCGTGCGGGTTCCGCGCGATCACGCTCGACATGATGGCTGCGGGTCATCGTTCATCGTCGGCTCCTGTCGACGTCTCGAGTCGAACGTACCGCCGGCCGTGTGCGCCGGTGCTTGCCAACCGACCTCTTCCCGGCGGGACCAATGGGCCGACGCGGGTGGCCCTCGTCACCCTCAGACGGCCTCGTACGGGAGGTACCGTGGCTGCCACATCATCGCGTCCACGGCCCGCTCGAGCTCCTGGTCTCGCAGGTGGCGGCCCACGCCGCCGTCCCTGGCCGACCGGGCGACGGCGATCGCGACCGCTCTCGACACCGCGCGAAGATCCGATTGGCACGGGTACAGCGACCCCTGTCGGATCCTCTCCTCGGGTGTGGCATCGGCCAGCGCCCCGCTCGCCACCAGGAACATCTCGTCCGTGATCTCTCGCGCCTCGGCGACCACGGCACCCATGCCGATACCGGGGAAACAGAACGCGTTGTTCGCCTGGCCGATCAGATGCGTCCTGCCGTCGCGGATCACCGGCGGGAACGGGCTGCCCGTCGCCACCAGGGCACGGCCGTCCGTCCACTCGAGCACGGCCTCGGGCGGCGCCTCGGTCTTGGCGGTCGGGTTCGAGAGCGGGAGGACCACCGGGGTCCTCGCGTGTGCCGCCATCTCTCGGATCGAGGTCTCGTCGAACGCGCCGGGGGTGCCGCTGGTGCCGATCAGGAAGGTCGGGCGAACCCGCCGCACGACCTCATCCAGGCCGTATCGCCCGCCGGCTCGAACCCGTAGGCTCCCATCGCGTCGGCTCCCAGCGCGAACGCCTCCTTGTCGGCGTCCAGCGGCTCACGGCCGAGGTACGTGAGACCCAGCGAGTCGAGCTGCACGATCGCCGAGGCGTTGACCTCATCGCTCGCGCCCTGGCGGAGCAGCTGGGCCCGCAGGAGACGCGCGATCCCGGTCCCGGCCGCGCCGGCGCCGACGAACGCGAACCGCTGCGCGGCGAGCGGCTCGTCGAGCACCCGAAGGGCTGCGGTGATCCCGGCCAGCACCACCGCCGCCGTGCCCTGGATATCGTCGTTGAAGTCGTGATGCGGTGGCGGTAGCGGTCGAGCAGGCGGATCGCGTTGTGCTGCTTGAAGTCCTCCCACTGAAGGACCGCGTGCGGGAAGACCTCGATCACGCCCTCGACGAACGCCTCGATGAACGCGTCGTAGGCCGCGCCACGCAGGCGGGGGTGCGCGTATCCGACGTAGTCGGCGTCCTCGAGCAGCTCCTTGTTGTCGGTCCCCACGTCGAGCGAGACGGGGAGGGTGAGCGCCGGATGGATCCCGGCGCCGGCCGTGTACAGGGCGAGCTTGCCGACCGGGATCCCCATCCCGCCCGCGCCCTGGTCGCCGAGCCCGAGGATCCGCTCGTTGTCGGTCGCGACGATCAGCCGAACGTCCTCGTGCCGCGCGTTGGAGAGCAGTTCGGGGATCCGGTCGATGTCGTCCGGCGTCAGCCACAGGCCGCGCGGGCGGCGCATGATGTGGCTGTACTCCTGGCACGCGCGACCGACCACCGGCGTGTAGACGATCGGCATCAGTTCCTCGATGTGCTCGAGCAGCAGGCGTAGAACAGCGTCTCGTTGCGATCCTGGAGTGCAGCGAGCCCGATGTATCGTTCGAGCTCATCACCCTTGCGACGGTTCTTGGCGATCTCCAGCGCGACCTGTTCCTCCAGGGAACGAACCCTCGGCGGCAGGAGCCCACGCAGCCCGAACGCACGGCGTTCCGCCTGGGTGAACGCGGTGTCCTTGTTCAGCAGCGGTTGCTCGAGCAGATCGTGTCCACGCAGCCGAACCGGGACGGGACCTCTCCTGGTGCGGACCGCGTGCACCCATTCGTGCTCCGTCGTTCGCGTATCCTCGATCATCGTGTTCATGCCGCCGCCCCTTCCCGCGCCGGGAGCTTCGAGAGCTCCTCGATCACACGTCCGACGACGTCCTTCGCGTCGCCGAACAGCATCTGCGTCTTGTCCAGGTAGAAGAGCTCGTTGTCGATGCCCGCGAAACCGGAGCTCATCGTGCGCTTGACGACGATGATCGACGCGGCGGAGTCGACATCGAGGATCGGCATCCCGTAGATCGGGCTCGCTGTGTCGGTGCGCGCCGCCGGGTTCACGACGTCGTTGGCGCCGACGACCAGACACGACGTCGGTCTGCGGCAGCTCGGGGTTGATCTCGTCCATGTCGAACAGGCTGGTCGTACGGGACATGTCGGCCTCGGCCAGCAGCACGTTCATGTGCCCGGGCATGCGCCCGGCCACGGGGTGGATCGCGAACCCGACGTCGACGCCCGCGCTTCAGCAGCACGTCGCTCAGCTCGCGGACCCTGTGCTGCGCCTGCGCCACCGCCATCCCGTAGCCCGGCACGATCACGACACTTCGGGCGGCGTCGAGCAGGAACGCCGTCTCCTCGGGGTCGCCGCTTCGCACGGGCCGCCGCTCGGTCGTCGCTCCGGCGGTCGATCCTGGCTCCGAACGCCGCCGAACAGCACGTTGGCGAACGAGCGGTTCATCGCCTTGCACATGATGATCGACAGGATCAGGCCGGTCGACCCGTCGAGCGCGCCGGCGACGATCAGCAGCTTGTTGTCCGAGCACGAAGCCCATCGGACGGCCGACAGGCCGGCGTAGGAGTTCAGCAGCGAGATCACGGTCGGCATGTCCGCCCCGCCGATCGGGATCACGAGCATCACGCCGAACACCAGCGCGAGCGCGACGCGACCGGGAACAGGAGCGGGGCGCCGGGATCGCGCACGAGCAGCCACGATCAGCACGAGAGCCGACCCGAGGATCGACAGGTTCACGAGGTTCTGGCCTCGTGTAGGTCCATCGGCCGCTCGCGGAGGATGCTCCTGGAGCTTGCCGGCCGCCATGAGGATCCGGTGAACGTCAAGAAGCCGAGCACGACCTCGAGGCCGAGGGCGACCATGGTGAACGTGTCGATCGCCGGGCGCCGGAGGTAGAACTCGGCTGTGCCCACGAGGCCGCCGCGAGCGCGCCGAACGCGTGCGACAGCGCGGTCCGCTGCGGCACCGCGGTCATCGGCACCAACAGCCCGAGCGGGACGCCGACAGCGCGATCCCGGCCACCATCGCGATCGCGATCCAGCGGTAGTCGACGATCTCGGACTCGAACAGTGTCGCGACGACCGCCACGAGCATCCCGATCTCGCCGGCCAGGACGCCCCGCCGGGCCGTCGTCGGGTGCGACAGCCACCTCAGGGCAAGGACGAACAGGCCGCCGCGAACAGGTAAGCGAGGGGCAGGAGCGTGTCGTTCATGAACCGCTCATGCCGACGCCCCCTTCGGCCTCGGATCCCGTGGCCTGCGCGCGGCTCGCGCCGCTTGAACATCCTCAGCATGCGATCGGTGATCAGGAACCCGCCCACGATGTTGGTCGTCGACGCGAACACCGCGATGGCGCCCAGGACCGTCGCGAACGTCGTCTCGCCGGCGCCGGCGAGGATGAGCGAGCCGACCACGCGATGGCCGAGATCGCGTTCGTGAGCGACATCAGCGGCGTGTGCAGCAGCCGCGAGCACCCGGCGGATGACCTCGAACCCGAGGAACGACGCGAGGACGAAGATGAACAGGCCGACCTCGAGCGTCGTCAGACATCCTCGCCCCTCCTGCGAGCGCCGTCGGAGGTCCGCGTCGTGATGACGATCTCGCCCGTCGTGCGGTCACGAGCGTTTCTGCGGACGATCTCGTCCTGCGTCGTCGAGGACGAACCGCCCGTCCTTCGTATCAGGGCGAGGAATGCCGTCGACGTTCTTGGCGAACATCAGGCTGGCGTCGAACGGGAACGGTCGACGGCAGGTTCGTGCGGTCCGAGGACGTCACGCCGTTCCTGGTGACGTACCGTCTCGTCCGGACGGGTCGAGCTCGCAGTTGCCGCCGTGCTCGGCCGCAGGTCGACGATGACCGAACCCGGCTTCATGCGCCTCGACCGCCTTCGGCCGTGATCAGCACGGGCGCGGCCGCGCCGGGGACCATCGCGGTGGTGATGACCACGTCGCCGCGCGGCGACGACTCTGCGCCAGCAGCTCCCGCTGGCGCCCGTAGAAGGCCTCGTCCGTAGCTCCGTGCGTAGCCGCCAGCGCCCTCGGCGGCCTCGGTGTCAGGGCCAGCTCCGACGACTCGCGCCCCGAGGCTCCCGATCTGCTCCGCGCCGCCGGGCGCACGTCGTACGCCTTCGACCACCGCGCCGAGCCGGCGGCCGTGGCGATCGCCTGCAGGCCGGCCACGCCGGCGCCGACCACGAGGACCCGGGCGGGGGTGACGGTTCCCGCCGCGGTGGTGAGCAGCGGGAACATCTTCGGCAGCGCGTCGGCCGCCGACCAGCACGGCCTTGTAGCCGGCCACGGTCGCCTGCGAGGACAGCACGTCCATCGCCTGGGCGCGCGTGATCCGCGGCAGCAGCTCGAGCGCGAACAGCGTGACCCCGCGCTCCGCGACCCCGGGCGGCGCACTCCGGTTCGTCGAGGGGCCGGCCGTTCCGACGACGATCTGACCGGGGCGCAGCGCCGCCAGCGTGGCCGGGTCGGGGCGTCGCTCGGTCCCCGGCGCGCGGACGCCGAGCAGGACGTCCGCGCCGAGGACCGTCGCCCGGTCCGAGAGGACCGCGCCGCGGGCGGCGTACTGTTCGTCCCGAAAGCCGGCGCTCGCGCCGGCGCCCGTCTCCACGAGGACCGACAGGCCGAGGGTGGTCAACGCCGCGATGGTGCCGGGTACGGCGGCGACCCGGCGCTCGCCCGGAGCACCCTTCCCGAACCACCCCGACGGTCGCCGCGGAGGGCGGCTCCGCCTCCAGGAGCGTGCTGCGTTCCCGGCGATCCGGCGCCATCTGTCGCCTCGCCCGCTGTCATCGCACCCCCGTTACGCCCGGCGCCCACGGCTCCGGGCGCCCGCCACAGCCTATGGCCGATCCGGCCCGGCCTCGTTCAGAGGACGCGATGCGAGGGGGCCCTTGCCTCGCGCCCAGGGGGGCCCTTCGACTCGGCAGCCCCGGGTAGCGCGCAGCCGTACGGGCGTGGCTTCCGGAGGAGACATTCGATGGCGAGAGAGCCGACGGCAACTCGTGGCGGAAGCCTGAGGCCGGTGGCGATGGAGGCGCCCCGATGGCGGCCCCGGCCAGAGGATGTGGCGAGGCACGGTCGATCCGCTGCGAGATCGAGTTCGCGAGGCTCCAGTGTCGATCCGGCCCAGGCCGTCTATGTGGGCCGTCTGTTCGACTTCCGCGCGCCGTCTGTGCGACTCCCCGACTTGCACGCGGAAGGTGGTGCTGGAGGGGGCGCTCTGCTGACCCCGGAGGTCTCACGCCTCGCCCGGGTGGAGTAGCTCGTCAGGATCCGCATGTAGTTCGACCGCGCTCGAACGCGGCGGGGTCGGCGACGGCGCCTGGCTCATGCTGCCGCGGAGCTGCGCCACCGACTCGTACTCGCGCTCCTCCAGCCACGTCGCGAGCGCCCTCGAGCACGTCGCGCAGGTGCTCGGGGCCGTGCGCGGAGCAGCGCGCGACGCCATCATCGCGACGTCCGCGCCCGCCAGCAGCACCTTGCAGCGCGTCCTCCGACGTTGTGCACGCCCGTCGTCGCGGCGAGCGACGCACGGACGCGGCCGTGCAGGATGCGCGATCCAGCGCAGCGGCAGGCGCAGCTCGTCGGAGTCGACGAGAGTGCAGCGTGGGACGACCTCGCAGCGTCTCGAGGTCGATGTCCGGCTGGAAGAAGCGGTTGAACAGCACCAGCCCGTCCGCGCCGGCCTCGACGAGGCGACGCGATGTGCGCGAGCGAGGTGAAGAACGGCCCGACCTTGACGGCGAGCGGGATCGTGCACGCTCGCTCGCGGACCGCCGCGACGAGCGTCGAGGTAGCGCGTCTCGACCTGCGTCGGCGGTCTGCGCCGGGTCGGCCGCGACGAAGTAGACGTTCAGCTCGAGCGCGTCGGCGCCGGCCTCCTGGATAGCGTCGCGCGTACCGGACCCAGCCGCCGGGCGTGACTGCCGTTGAGGCTCGCGATCACCGGGATCGTCGAGCGCGTCCTTGGCGGCCGCGAGGGCTCGAGGTACTGGTCGGGCCCGGTGTTGTAGTCGTCGAGCTCCGGGAAGTAGCGTCAGCGCCTCGGGGAAGCTCTCGGCGCCGGCCTCGAGCAGCCCGGTGGAGCGTGCGAGCGCCTCGTGCGCGATCTGCTCCTCGAACAGCGACGGCAGCACGACCGCGGCGGCGCCGGCGTCCTCGAGCGCGCTTCAGCGTCGTCGATCGCGCCGGCAGCGGGGACGCCGACGGCGACGAGCGGGTTGCGCGAGCTCGCAGGCCGAGGTAGGTCGTGCGCAGGTCGGCTCATGCGGTCACTCCTCGCCTCGCGGTCCGTCGCTCGGGACGCTCCGCAGCCCGGGAAGGTGGCGCGCTCGATCCGCCCGCGAGCTGCTCGTACAGGTGCCAGCGCTCGTCGACGTCCGCCTGCGCGAGCCGCCGCAGCTGCTCGGCGTCGTCCGGGTCGCGACCGCGCGAGCATCGCGAACCGTGCCTCCTTCTTGGCGAACTCGGCGAGCGGGATCGTCGGCGCCGCGCTGTCGAGCTGGAACGGGTGCTCGCCGTCGCGGCGTGCCGGGGTCGAAGCGGTACAGCGGCCAGTAGCCGCTGTCGCACGGCGTCCTTCTGGTGCGCCATCGACGTCGCCATGTCGATGCCGTGCGCGATGCACGTGGCTGTAGGCGATGATCAGCGACGGGCCCGGCCACGCCTCGGCCTCCGCGAACGCCTTGACGGTCTGCGGCGTCGTCGGCGCCGATCGCGATCTGCGGCGACGTACACGTTGCCGTAGGCGCATGGCGATCATGCCCGAGGTCCTTCTTGCCGCGTCGGCTTGCCGCCGGCGGCGAACTTCGCCACCGCGCCGCGCGGCGTGGCCTTCGAGGCCTGGCCGCCGGTGTTCGAGTAGACCTCGGTGTCGAGCACCAGCACGTTGACGTCGCGGCCGAGGCCAGCACGTGGTCGAGCCCGCCGAAGCCGATGTCGTAGGCCCAGCCGTCGCCGCCGACGATCCAGACGCTCTTGCGGACGAGCGTCGTCGGCGACGGCCTCGAGGTTCGCGCGCGCCGTCGGGTCGTCGCCGGCCGCTCGAGCAGCGCGCCTTCAGCTCGGCGACGCGCTCGCGCTGCGCGGCGATCCCGGCCTCGTCGTCGCTGGCGCGCGTCGAGGATGCGCGTCGGCGCGAGGTCCGCGCCGACCGTCGCGGCGAGCCGTCCAGCAGCGTCCGCGCGTGCGCGCCTGCGCGTCGAGCGCCGAGGCGCATCCCGAGCCCGAACTCGGCGTTGTCCTCGAACAGCGAGTTCGACCACGCCGGTCCGCGGCCGTCGCGCGTCGCGTCGACCACGGCGTCGTCGGCAGGTTGCCGCCGTAGATCGACGAGCAGCCGGTCGCGTTGGCGACGAGCATCCGGTCGCCGAAGAGCTGGGTCAGCAGCTTGAGGTACGGGCGTCTCGCCGCAGCCGGCGCAGGCGCCGGAGAACTCGAACAGCGGCTCGCAGCACTGCGAGCCCTTGACCGTCGCCGGCCGCCGAGCGTCCGGTCGAGTCTCGGGGATGTCGAGGAAGAAGTCGAAGTTCGCGCGCTCGCGTCGAGGTGCTCGAGCTTCGGCTCCATGTCGATCGCCTTGTGCTTGACCTCCTCCTTGGCTGCGGCCGGGCAGACGTCGACGCAGACGCCGCAGCCGGTGCAGTCGTCGGGCGCGACCTGGATCGTCAGCAGCATGCCCGGGAGCGTCGCGGTCGTGCCACTCCTTCGAGCAGGAACGCCCTCGGGCGCGCCGTCGAGCGCCTCGGGCGCGATACACCTTCATGCGGATCGCCGCGTGCGGGCAGACCAGCGCGCACTTGCGCGCAGTCGATGCAGATCGTCGGATCCCAGATCGGGATCTCGCTCGGCGATGGCGCGCTTCTCCCACCGCGCGGTGCCGGTCGGGAACGTGCCGTCGACCGGCAGCGCGCTCACCGGCAGCAGGTCGCCCTCGCCGGCGAGCATCGCGCGCGGTCACCCGCTGCACGAAGTCGGGCGCGCTCGGCGGGGACGCGGCGGCCGGCGGCGCACGGTCGCCGGCGCGCTCGGCGGGACCTCGACCTCGTGCAGCGCCGCGAGCGCGGCGTCGACCGCGGCGAAGTTGCGCTCGACGACCGCTCGCCGCGCTTGCCGTAGGTCTTCTCGATCGCCGTCCTTGATCGCGGCGATCGCCTCGTCGCGCGGCAGGACGCCGGCGAGCGCGAAGAAGCAGGTCTGCATGACCGTGTTGATGCGGCCGCCGAGCCCGGCCTCGCGGCGCGACCGCGGTCGGCGTCGACCACGTAGAAGCGGAGCCGCTTCTCGATGATCGTGCTGCTGCACCTCGCGGGCAGGTGGTCCCAGACCTCGTCCGGGCCGTACGGGCTGTTCAGCAGGAACGTCGCGCCCGTCGCGCCGCGACGTCGAGCACGTCGATCCGCTCGAGGAAGCTCGAACTGGTGGCACGCGACGAAGTCCGCCTCGCTGGATCAGGTACGTCGAGCGGATCGGCGCGGGCCGAAGCGCAGGTGCGAGACCGTCATCGCACCCGACTTCTTCGAGTCGTAGACGAAGTAGCCCTGCGCGTACAGGTCGGTGTTCTCGCCGATGATCTTGACCGAGTTCTTGTTCGCGCCGACCGTGCCGTCGCTGCCCAGCCCGTAGAAGACGGCGCGGACGACGTCGTCGCGGCTCGGTCGCGAAGACGGGTCGACGTCGAGGCGAGAGTGCGGTGACGTCGTCGACGATGCCGACCGTGAAGTGCGTTCGCGGCTCGTCGCGTCGCGAGCTCGTCGAACACGGCCTTCGCCATCGCCGGCGTGAACTCCTTCGACGACAGGCCGTAGCGCCCGCCGATGACGCGCGGCATGCCGGCTCGACCGGTCGCCGGCTCGCCTCGCGCGAGCGCGGTCACGACGTCCTGGTAGAGCGGCTCGCCGAGCGCGCCGGGCTCCTTGGTGCGGTCGAGGACCGCGATCGCGCGCACGCGTCGGCGGGCAGCGCGGCGACGAAGGCCGTCGGCGGCGAACGGGCCGGAACAGCCGCACCTTGACCAGGCCGACCCTCTCGCCCGCGTCGCGGCCAGCGCGCTCGACCGCCTCCTCGGCCGCACCCGCCGCCGGAGCCCATCAGCACGATCGACGCGCTCGGCGTCGGGTGCGCCGACGTAGTCGAACAGCCGGTAGCGCCGGCCGGTGCGCTCGGCGAAGCGCGTCCATCGCCTCGCTGCACGATCGCCGGGCACGCGCCGCGTGGAACGGGTTGCCGCCTCGCGCGCCTGGAAGAACACGTCGGGGTTCTGGGCGCGTGCCGCGCAGCACCGGGCGGTCCGGGCGAGAGCGCCGCGCTCGCGGTGCGCCGCGACGAGCTCGTCGTCGATCAGCGCCCGCAGGTCGTCGTCGTCGAGCGGCTCGATCTTGTTCGACCTCGTGCGAGGTGCGGAAGCCGTCGAAGAAGTGCAGGAACGGCACGCGCGCTGCGCAGCGTGGCGGCGTGGGCGACCAGCGCGAGGTCCTGCGCCTCCTGCACCGACGACGAGCACGAGCATCGCGAAGCCGGTGCGTGCGCGCCGCCATCACGTCGCTGTGGTCGCCGAAGATCGAGAGCGCGTGCGTGGCGACCGTGCGCGCGGCGACGTGGATCACCGTCGGGCGTCAGCTCGCCGGCGATCTTGAACATGTTCGGGATCATCAGCAGCAGGCCCTGCGAGGCGGTGAACGTCGTGCGCGAGCGCGCCCGCCTGCAGCGCGCCGTGGACCGCGCCGGCGGCGCCCGCCTCGCTCTGCATCTCGATCACCTCGGGGACGGTGCCCCAGAGGTTCGGGCGCGCCGGCGGCCGACCACGCGTCGGCCAGCTCGCCCATCGGCGACGCGGGCGTGATCGGGTAGATCGCGATCACCTCGCTAGAGCCGGTGGGCGATCGCGGCCGCCGCCTCGTTGCCGTCGACCGCGACGACGTTCGTGCCGGTGACCATTGCACCTCCTCGCGCAGGATGCGTGTCTACCGAGAGGATGGCCGCGGCCGTTCGACCTGTCCAGGCAGGGTCGTTCGCCCGTTTGGAAACCCCCCCAGACCCGGCTGGGAGTTCGCGGTTGTACGGCGGTGACCAGCGGGGCAGTGGACCTGAGCGGGAGCCGCGAACGGGTCAGGTCATCTATCGACCGTCAGTTCGCCGCCGCCGGGGGCTCGTTGGTCCCCGCCCATGGAGACCTGTCCAGCCCAGTCCTCGATCTCCCGAGGAGATCATCGATCCTCGGCCTCGGGCTGTCTCGCCGAGGTGTCCGAGAAGGACCGGAAGGCGAACGCCGAGGCCCGCAAGGTGCTCGAGCCGAGAAGGACCTGGCCTCTCTCGTCAGTGGGACACGAGCGATAGGCCGCCGTGCATCGAGGTGTCCTTCCTCGTGCGCCGCAGCCCGAGCGAGTATGCGGACGACGTTGTCCCCAGTCACGATGCCGATGGGCCGTCCGTCCCGGTCCACGACCGGAAGGCGGTCGAATCCGTGCCCTCGCCATCCGGACCACGGCGTCGATGAGTGGTTCGTCGCGTGACGCCGTGACGGGGCTCTCCGTCATCAGATCCCTGACCAGCCACTCGGACCCCCCGTTCCGTGGTCGGAGGAAGGGCCCGGTCTCCCGTGCGTACGGGTGCGGGGCCGCGAGGTCGGAGGTCGTGACGACCCCAACGACGCGATCCTCCTCGACAACGGGCGCCCCGCCGACGCCGTGGCGAAGCAGGTATGCGAGGGCCTCGCTCGCCGGCATCTCGCGGGATACGGACACGACGGACTTCGTTATCGTCCCTCGACGGTGCCGAGGATGTCCACCAGCTCGGATCGGACAGACCGAATCGTCGTACCGACGCTCATCACCATCACCTCCGGACTCAGGCTCGCAGGCGGGTGCGGAGCCCGGCAGAGTCATTCGACCCAGGCGGGAACCTGGGCACCCTCGGCCCGGATGTTCATCCCAGCCGAATCGTCGATACTGCATGTTTCATCGACTCCAAGGAGGGGGATCATGCCGCGTCTGTTCAAGTTCGGTGGGTACTTCGCAAGCGGCATCCTGATCGTCGTTCGGGGCCGGCACGATCGTGGTGGGCTGCGCTCGGTTTCTCCCAGGTCAGGGACACCATCGCCCAGGAGAACATCACGGCCACCCCCGATGCCAGGGAGCAGGGGGCGAACCTCGACCCCGGCCAGGTGATCGACACGGGGGCCGAGGCCAAGGAGTTCGCCAAGATCATCCGGGCCCACGTGCTCGAGATCACGGGCGGCCGCACGTACGCGGAGATGGGACGGTTCCTCACGCCCTCGGGCGAGGAGACCAGCGACGAGGCCGAGGCCGCCACGGACGCGCAGGGCAATCCCGTGCCGAACACCACTCGCGACCTCTGGGTCACCGCGACCTCGCTCACCACGGCGCTCAATACGGCGTTCCTGGCGGAGCGGATCGCGCTGTTCTCCATCGTGATGGGCGTGGCGCTGCTGCTGACGGGGATCGGGTTCCTGGTGCTGACGATCGCCGTCCTGCGCCCGGAGAAGCCGACCGAGCCGCAGGGCACGCGGCCTAGCGCCGACTCCGGTCGGACGGCCCGTCGAGGACGGGCCCGTCGACCCTCGGCATGTGTGAGCCGGCGGGGGACGCTTCCGGGAACGGTACGCGGAATCGAGGAGGCGGCATGGACCGATACGTGAGGAACGTGCTCCTCGTCGAGCCCGATCCCGCGGAGCGGGAACGCCTCGGCGCGGCGCTCGAGGGGAACGGCTTCGAGGTCGTGCTGTGCCCCGGGCCCACGGCACCCGATTACACGTGCGTCGGAGCGAGGGTCGGCAGGTGTCCGCTGGCCACGGACGGGTGCGTCGTCGTGATCGACATGGATCAGGACGGCGACGCCGCCGTTTCGGGAACGTCGGCCGAGGAGCTGCTCGACTTCTACCTCCAGGCCCAGCACCCCGTCGTCACGCTCAGCGCTCGGCCGATCGCCAGAGCCGACGCGCGCATCCTGGAGCTGCGGCGCCACCCGGACACGGACATGTTGCTGACGGCCGTGTGGTGGGCGGCGTCCCCGAAGGCTACGGGGCATCTGGTCCTGAGAGGCGCCTGGAGCTGAACCGACAGACATCGGTCCCGGCGATCTCGGGACCTTCGTCTCCTCACGTCTGCTCCCTGGGGTGAGACACATAGATCGGCTGCACCGGTGGGCCGACATTCGGTCCCCGGGGTGAGGAAAGGAGGAGGAGATGTTCGAGAAGATCCTCTTGGCTGTGGATGGCTCGAAGCACTCCGACCAGGCGACGGCCGCGGCCTCCGAGATCGCGACGAAGTCCGCAGGCACGGTCCACGTGTTGCACGTCCACGAGGCAGGTTTGGTCCTGCCCGTGGAGACGAACACGGAAGCCCAGGGTGTCGTGGACCGGGCGATCAAGCAGCTCGAAGCCGACGGCGTCGAGGTGTCCGGACAGGCGGTGTCGGCTCGGGCCGGCTCGGTCGCTCCCACCATCATCGACGCGGCTCGTTCGTTCGGCTGTGACCTGATCGTGATGGGAACCCGGGGTCTGTCCGACTTCTCGGGCCTGCTGGTCGGAAGCATCGCTCACAAGGTCATCCACCACGCTGACTGCCCTGTTCTCGTGGTGCGCTGACCCGCTGCCGCAGATCGCGCGGATTGGCCGGGTGTGGCGGCGTCCCTACACAAGCGAAGGCACGCGGATCGGCTCGCGTGTCTTCCAATGTGCGAGGCTTCCGCGCCACAGTGCGCGCTCGTGGAAGGCTCCGTCTGGACGGACACCCTCGAACCCCCCTCGGGCGATGAGCGCTTCCAGGAGCGGCTCGAGTTGAAGGCCGTATTGCTCCATGCAAGCTGCAGGATGGACCCCCGGCCACGAGTAACAGGAGACGACCGTCCTCCGGTTGGTCGTGCGGGACTGGCCGGCACGGAAGGCACTCCCATGCCGGATCGCCGACGTCGAACACGTACTGGTCGAGGTTTCCTTGGGGGATGCCCTTCGATGCCTCGGACGGTCGGTGGATCGGCCTCCAGCAGGTACGGGTCGACGACGCAGGTCGCAGATCGACCGGCATGCGCGGGCAACCGGCGCGATCTCAGTCGTTCGGGACGATCGGCGCGTGACGGATCGGTCTCGCTGAGTTGCGTCCACGAGCACGTCGGTGTGCCGAGAGCCGCTCGTCCATGATACCCGCGCGTGCGACGTGAGGTTGCGGCCGATCGTGACGACCTCGACACCCAGCGTCGCCGCGCGGCCCCGTAGCGCCTGCGTTGCGTTCGAGGTCTCCCGTACTTCGTGGCGGCCTCGACCGCGTGCTTGCCGATGTCCCCGGCGCCCATGACCGTGACGCCGAGAGCGGGCCGACGCGCCCGCGCGAGACATCGGGCTCCAGGTCCGCTCGAGTCGCAGCGAACGCGGCATCGAGACCGTTCCACGCGACGGCCTTGCTCGTCCACCACCATCCTTTGGCCCTCGTCGTCCACGATCGCAGTCGAGGCTGATCGCTCGAAGGCTCATTCGCTCCAGATGTGCGACCCGGGCCGGACGCGTGGGGAAGTGCAGCATCGACAGCAACGTGGCTCCCGGACGCAGATACTCGAACCTTTCGACGGGAGCGCGGAGCACGACGACGACGTCTTGCTCGTAGGCCGTGCGCTCATGCCACGACATCGACGCCGGCGATCTCGAACGTAATCCTCGTCGACGTACCCCATGCCGGATCCGATCCCCGTCTCGACGAGGACGGGGCAACCGAGGCCGGCGATCGCGTGGATCAACGGCGGCAGGAAGTCTCGGCGCTCTCCCACCTCCTTGTGCATCCTGGGGAAGCCGAACGTCAGCGTGTGCGATGTCCGTTCCATCTCGTCACCTCCGCCCTCGCCATGGCTCGTTCGAACGACGAATCGCTTTCCGGATCCCATCGCGTCCACGGGCTTGTCGAAGATCACGTCCAGGAGAGGCTCGAGCTGTCGCCCGTACCGCTGCATGCTCGAAAGCGGATCGAGCCCAGGCCACGAGTAGCAGGAGAGCGTGAGCCGCCGATGCGTCGCGTCGATCCGAGCGTCGAGCTCGTTCCACGCTGGGTCGTCCACCGGGAACACGTACTTCGCGAGTGTGCCGTTGGGGATCCCCTCGATCCCCTTCACGAGCGGGGGAGTTTATCCCGGACGTCCGGGTCGGCACCGCCAGGTCGAGCAGGACCGCATCGGGCGCCAAGTGCCGAGAGCCAACGGTTGGGGATCACGGGGCAGCTCGCGTCCCGTCGTTGCGTCGCGTCGATGAGGAGATCGGTCGATCCGAGCCTGCCGAACATATAGTCCTCATGCCGGGTGAGGTCGAAGTCGACGACGGTCACCTCCACGCCCGGCACGTCCTTGGCAACCAAGGCCTCTCGAATGTCGGGGTCGCCGTACCTGGTCGCCGCTCGGACGGCGTGACTGCCGACCGCTCCCGATCCCAGGCACGCGCATGGAGCGGCCGCCGGCCGGGTGCTCGAAGTGTGGGTGGTTGCGGCGGACTGCCAACCTTCGCGGACGCCGATCCAGCCGACCGCTTCGAGGTTCTCGATGAGCCTGCCACCCGCGTCGTCGGTGACGGCGTCGAGGCTCACGCCGCGCACGCCCTGGCTCTCGAGCGCCTCGACCCGCTCGGGGCGAGTTCGGGGATGGAGCATCGTGAGCAGGAGGGCATCGGGGCGGGGCCGTGGGAAGTCTTCGCCGTCGGGGCAGCGCAGGGGACCGCGGCTTGTCCGAGGCATTCGTCGTGGCGGCCGACCCGGACACGACTCGACAACTCGAGGTACCGGTCGATCGGTATCTGCATCCCGGCGCCATAGCCTTCCTCGATCACCACCTGCGTCGCGCCGAGGCGGATGAGGTGATGAACGAGGGCTGGCGGAAGTCGCGGCGCTCCTCGACCTCCTTGTGCATCCTCGGGAGCCCGATCGTGATGCTCATCTCGGTCCGACGCTAATGACCGACGAACGGACCAGCGTGGGCCGGTGGACCCGCTTCCCGGAGGACGTTCGTCACAGGCTGCGCGCCAGGCACACTGCCGCCTCCATGCCGGAGTCGCGCCCGGCCCTTCGGCCAAGGTGGGCACCGCGCCCGCCTGCCAGGCTTCACTACGATGGATGCGATGACGACCGAGGCGTTCCAACCGCTCGAATCGGACGTCGTCCTGCGGGACGGATCGACGGTTCGGATCCGGCCCGCCCGATCCAGCGACGAGACCCGCGTCGAGGACTACCTGATCGGGCTCTCACCCGAGACGCGCCGCCTGCGCTTCTGGGCTCAGGCGATCGACGTCCGAGGGCTCGCCCGCAAGATCGTCGACGTCGATCTCGACAACCATCTGACCTTGCTCGCCCTCCATGGGGGGGATGAGGGACGGATGATCGGCGGCGCCCAGTACATCCGGACACACCGCGGGCGCGCCGAGATCAGCCTCTCGGTGACCGACGAGTTCCAAGGTCGAGGGATCGGGTCGATCCTGCTCGGCCAGCTGGCCGAGGCTGCGGCGGCTCATGACATCGCCACGTTCTCGGCCGACGTCCTCCCCGAGAACCACTCGATGATCAACGTCTTCCGTTCGAGCGGCTTCGATCTCTCGATCCGAGCGACTCCAGGAGCGATCGAGGTGGAGTTCCCGATCGGCCTGACGGACACGGCGATCCAGCACTTCGAGGATCGTGAGACGCAGGCGGCGATCAGCGCGATGCGGACGTTCCTGGCGCCACGTTCGATCGCCGTGGTCGGAGCCTCGCGCGACTCCTCGGCGATCGGAGGCCGGTTGTTCCACAACCTCCTGATGACCGAGTTCTCCGGCTCGGTCTTCCCGGTGAATCCGAAGGCGAACGTGGTCCACGGTGTCGTCGCGTACCCGAACGTCGAGGCGATCCCCGGCGATGTCGACGTCGCGTTCGTCGCGGTTCCCGCGATCCACCTCGAGGAGATCGCCCAGCAGTGCGGCCGCAAGGGCGTGCGGGGGCTGGTCGTCATCTCGGCCGGATTCGCGGAGGTCGGCGACGAGGGCGTTCCAGAGGCAGGCGAGACTCTTGGAGACCTGCCGCTCGTACGGCATGCGCCTGATCGGTCCGAACTGCATGGGGATCGTGAACACGGCCGAGGACGTGAGGCTGAACGGAACCTTCGCGAACGTGTACCCGCCGGCTGGACGCGTCGGCTTCTCGTCGCAGTCCGGGGCGCTCGGGCTGGCGGTCATGCAGTACGCCGCCGAGCTCGGGCTGGGTCTGTCCTCGTTCGTCTCCGTGGGCAACAAGGCCGACATCTCCGGGAACGACCTCGTCGCGTACTGGTCGGTCGACGAGCGTACGGACGTGATTCTTGCTCTACCTCGAATCCTTCGGGAACCCGAGGAGGTTCGCGCGGCTCGCCCGCGAGATCGGAAGGAGCAAGCCGATCATCGCCGTGAAGTCCGGGCGCAGCGCCGCCGGCCAACGAGCCGCGGCCTCCCACACCGGCGCGCTCCTTGCAACCTCCGACGTCACCGTCGACGCACTGTTCCGGCAGGCGGGCGTGATCCGGACGGACACGCTCGAGGAGATGTTCGACGTCGCGACGATCCTCGGCGAATCAACCACCGCCGAAGGGCGAAGGCGTGGCGATCGTCACCAATGCGGGAGGGCTCGGGATCCTGTGCGCCGACGCGTGCGAGGCCCACGGGCTGCATGTCGCCGCGCTCTCGGAGCAGAGCACGGCGGCCCTGCGATCGTTCCTGTCCGCCGAGGCCAGCGTGGGGAATCCCGTGGACATGATCGCCTCCGCGACGGCCTCGGACTATCGAGCGCACGATCGAGATCGTGGCGGCGGACCCAGGAGTCGACGCGATGATCGTGATCTACATCCCACCAGCAGACGACGAGGGCCGAAGAGATCGGCGAGGCGATCGGCCGGGGGTCGACGCGCTCGAGGGGCGGATCCCCGTGGCCACGGCCTGGATGTCCACGAAGGGGCTCCCGGCGCAGCTTCAGAAGACCGGGACCCGCATCCCTTCGTTCGCGTTCCCGGAGCAGGCAGCGATCGCGATGGCCCGCGCGGCGGCGTACGGCCGATGGCGCGAGAGGCCGGTGGGATCCGTGCACACGTTCGACGATGCCAGGCCGGACGAGGCGTACGCGATCCTCGCGACAGCGCTCGGCCGCCGAGACGACGGATGGCTGAGCCCGGACGAGGTGGAACGCCTCCTCCAGTGTTACGGGCTGAGGACCGCGCGTTCGGAACGAGCGTCGACGCCCGAGGAAGCGGGGGAGGCGGCGGCCGGGTCGGCGGCAGGGTCGCCGTCAAGGCGTTCGGGCCGGAATCGTGCACAAGACCGAGATCGGGGGTGTCGCGCTCGGACTGTCCGGGGCCGATGAGGTCGCCCATGCGGCTCGGGAGATCGCGGATCGGATGCAGCCGCCGGCATCTCCGTCGAGGGGTTCCTCGTCCAGGAGATGGTGGAAGGTGGCGTCGAGATGCTGGTGGGCGTGGCCCACGACCCGTTGTTCGGGCCGGTGGTTGCCGTGGGCGCCGGCGGAACCATCGTGGAGCTGCTCAAGGACGTCTCCGTCCGCATCACCCCGATCAGCGATCTGGACGCGAAGGAGATGGTTCGATCGCTCGGCACGTTCCCGCTCCTGGATGGCTTTCGAGGCGCGCCAAAGGCCGACGTGGCCGCGCTGGAGGAGGTCATCCTTCGGATCGGCGCGCTCGCCGAACATCATCCGTCGGTCGCCGAGATGGACTGCAATCCCGTGAAGGTCCTGCCATCCGGCGCGGTGATCGTCGATGCCCGGGTGAGGGTCGAGGAACCGCCGCCCACGAAGCCGCTCGCCGGGCTCGGTGGCTGATACGACCCATGTCTCGTCAGACGATCTTGCCGAGGCGCGTCCGGCTGACGAGGAGCCAGCCGAGACCGAACGAGCCCGCGATCCCGCCGACGGCCACGACCAGCGCCTTGATCTCGAGCGGCACGTCGAACGCCCGCAGGGCCAGGGCGAGCAGGATCAGCGGGATCCCCTGGAGCATGAACGCGGCGTACGCCGACCGGGCCATCGCTCGAGCGGTTCGACCTGCCTGGTCCCATCGCCGTTGGACCAACGCGGCACCCAGATCGACGCCGCGACCGACATCGCGCCTCCGATCGCCGCGAGCGCGAGCGCCTCCCAGCGCCATCCGCCGCCGAACGCGTCCACGGACCGATCGGGGTCCTGGGTCGACGCGAAGGCCAAGATGAGGGCCGCGGTGGCGATCATCGCCACCCAGCCGCAGCCGCGCCGGATCCGCTCGGGCACCGGCCGGAGCCATCCGCGCCGTGCGCTCACGATCCCGAGGCCGAACAGGCCGATGCATCGGGCCACTGCCAGACGTGCGTGTTCGTGAAATTGCAGTGAGTCGAAGGGGAACCACAGTCGGGTCGTGAACGTGGCGATGGCGATCGCTGCACCGAGGACCACGAGCAAGCGCGGCCGGAGTAGACCCGAAGATTTCCTCCGCGTCTCCGGCCGCCGCAGCCGCCATGCCCTCCAGCCCGCGTATGCGAGCGAGAAGATCAGCAAGAGTGCGACGGCACGTATGCCGTCCGAAAGGTCGTTCGACCCTGCATCCCTCGGGGCCTTGGGAAGCGATCCGCCACCAACTGAATCGCCGCTCTTGACGGGCTGATCGGGGTCATCCGTCCCGTTGCGACGCGACCGAATGGACCTATGTCTGGAACACCGCCTCGCGAGACACCCTCGGCGGAAGCTCTTCGCCCCGGATCAGCAACTGGCCGTGGAGCACGACGTGGGCCACCACCGGCGCCAACGCGTTTCCGCTCGCCAGGAACGCGACCGCCTGCACGCCGCAGACCGCCAGGGCTCCGAACAGGGCCGGCCGGCCTGCCCGGGTCCGGAACTGCCGGTACCCGAGGTGGTGCACCAGGATCACGACCAGCGACCCCACGATCGCCAGGGCGCCGGAGCCGACCCTCGCCCAACCGCCGTCCGTCCAGCCGAGTGCGTCGCAGGTCTGCCAGACGGCGAGTACGGGCAGCGTGGCCAGCAGCACGGCCTCGGCGATGCCGTAGACCAGTCCCTCCCACAGCATGAGTCCCACGAGATCGCTCCCGTTCGCGTGCGGATGCGCCGGCAACTTGCGAACGAGCGGGACCGCGACCGCGGCGGCGACGAGGCCCGCGACGAGCGCCCACCCGACTCCCGAGGTGAACAACTCGTTCGCGGAGGTGCCGGACCAGGCGCAGTACCCCGCGCCGAGACCGATGGCCACCACGAACAGCATCGCGATGTACGGGGTGCGCGGAACCTTCAACACGTCGGTCAGCACCCATGTGACGAGGAACGCCACGACGGCGATGACGCCGAACGCCGCGAGCCCCTCCTGCCACGTCGATCCAGGATCCGTGCCGGACATGACGACACCTCCTCGTGCCGGGGCGCGTCGGCATCGCGCCTCCGCCATCCATGGTCATGCCGGCGGGATCTGGCGGAGGGGTTCTCTTGGCCCCCGATGGGGGGGACTCGTGGCCTGGATCGACAGGCAATCTCATGGGCCGACGCCGGCCGGTGTCGTGATCAGCTCGCTCTACTGCGATTCCGACGCCATCTGTCTTGACGCTGACTTCGCCGCGGACCGGGGTGCCACCTGCCGAGTCACGACATGGCGCACCGCTCGTTCAGGCCGGTACCCGGCGGTAAGTCCCCGAAGGACGACGAGGAACACGACCGCGCTTCCCGTCACGACGTACATCCACCACATCCACGGTCGCGCGCTGTCGGTTCCGGAGAAGACTCCATGCGCCAGCGACAGGACGAACGCCGGTACGGCCAGCAGGTGCATGCGTCTCCACCAGGTCGTGCCGATCCGCTTTCGGATCCATGAGGTCACCAGCACGACGACGGTCGCGTACATCGCGATCACGCCGAACGCGGTCGCGGCCGGGCGGTACGAGGCAGCTCCCGGAATGAGGATCTCCGCGGCGCCGAACGGCATGAACGGATCGACGAGCAGTCCGCCGACGTGGATGCCGAGCAGGAGCAGGCCGCACGTGGAGAAGAACTGATGGATCGACACGGCCGAAGCCTTCGAGACCCGTCGGCCGAGCGCCCCCGATGTCGCGACGAGCCCCCATGCGATCGACAGGAACAACATCAGGTAGGCGCCGATCCCGGCCGAACGCAGGATGACCCAGGTCCTCATGCCGCGCGCTCGCAGGTGTGGAAGTTCGTCAGGACCGGCCCCTCGCGCAGAACCAGGAGTGCCGGCGCTCGCTGCAGGTAGTCCTCGCCCTGGAGGAGGGCGTCCTTCGATCGGATCTCGGCCTCGACACACGTCGGTGCCCACACCGTGGCCTGGAGCAACGGTCCCACCACCGGAGATCCGGTGGACGGATCGATCAGGTGGTGGGAATGCGGTCCCCACGCCCGTTTCGTGACGCACGACGTCGCGAGCGCGCCATGGGAGATCGTCACCCGACCGATCTCGGTGTCCGGAGCCTCGGGGTCCTCGACGGCGATCTCGAGACCGCCGGCCGGGGGTTCGCCCCCCACCCGCAGATCGCCTCCCGCTTCGACCAGGACCCACGGCACCCCCGCAGACAGGGCGGCGTCGACGGATCGGTCGACCGTCCAGCCTTTGACGATCCCGCCGAGGTCGAAGCCGACTCCCTTCGGCAGCCGGAGTCGCCGCCCATCGAGTTCTACCTCGTCGGCCCGGCCGGCGGGGCCGACCGGCCGGAGTGCGTCGCGCGCTCCGGCGAGGATCTCGTCGAAGTCCCGGTCGTATCCGGCGGCGATCATCGCTCCGAGCAGTGTGGGGTCGAAACGGCCCTCCGTCCGCCGCCACGCCGACAAAGCGAACGCGACGACCTCCGCAAACGGCGCAGACACGTCGATCCACGTACCAGCGGCGGCGTTCACTCGCGCGAGCTCGCTGTCGCCTCGGAACCGAGAGAATCGACGCTCCTCTCGCTCGAAGATCGCCCGGACGTCGCGATTGGCCCGATAGAACGCGGGGCATGGGGGCGCGATGCAGCGAACGTCGGTGCCCATCGCCCGAAAGGCGGAACACGCTGTGGGCATCACGAGCCACCTGTCGAGGTCGTGGCCGGCGCCGAACTGACACTGCTCGACCCCGACGTGGATCCACCGGCCACGTATCGAACAGGCGAGGAGACGGCCGGTCGCGTGATCACGATGCGCCGCGTGATCCTTCGGATCACGAGGTCGGGTCGGTCGGTCGCCTGCGCCGTGTCCTGCGGCGGCTTGGGAGCCGCACCGAAGACCGCGGCCGGGGCGAGGAAGGCGAGTGCCCCCGCCACCCACGCCCAGGCCCGTAGCTCGCGCTTGGAAGCGCGTGGTCGGCGAACGTCTTCAGTCATCGAAGACCTCGGACTCGTGGCCCTCGCCGCTCGAACCGTCATCGCCTTCGAACTCGGATTCCGATTCACCGCCCGCCAAGGGTGCAACGCTGCCGGAGCCCGCGGCGACGACGACCGTGTGACCGGCGGGCTTGGCCTTCCTGTGGACCGTGACCGTGCGGTTGATCGTCCGGACCCGAGGGGCCGTTCGATCGCCGCCCGCCGCCGAGGACGCTCCCAGGAGCCCGAGCGAGAGCGCGGCCGATGCCGCGATCAACACAGCGACCAGGCCCCCGGCGACGATCAGAGCGAAGCGCTTCTTCATCGCACCCACCTCCTTGTCGGGGAACCACGATAGGAGCGGGTGGTAAGAGCGGAGGGAGTATCGCGCTAAGGGATCGATAACTCTCTCGCGATCCCACAGAGATGCGATGTCGGCGATCGTTGCCGGCGGGGAACGTCTCACCCTCGGTCGCTTGTAAGCGCTCGTTGCACGATCGGCGTTTGGTTCAGGTGAGCATCAGGAAGAGGCGCTCGAACTTGCCTTCCTCGTAGCCCTCATCGAGAGCTGCTTCCTCGTCGGTCAGGCACTGCCGGAGCTGGCCGGCAAGGAGCTTGAGCCCCACCCGGTCCACGGCCCTGCCCACGGCGGCGAGCTGCTGGACGACGTCCTGGCAATCGCGGCCCTGCTCGATCATCCGGATGATCCCGCCGAGCTGCCCATTGACCCGGCGTAGCCGGTCCAGCGCCTCCGGAACGACCTCGCTCTCGAACTTCATCGCCGGTGCCTCCTGTTTCGCCTGCTCAGGAGGCATCCTCGGATGCGGTACCCCCCAGGGCATAGGGCCCTTCGGCCCTGTCCTGCCGGGTCCACCGGCCCTCAGAACGCAGGATCCGAGGTGACACGCTGGCGTCGACGAAGGAAGGAGGACGGCATGGGCGACTCGCTCTCACTGGTCCTGTTCTCGGGAACCGATGACAAGCTCAACGCGGCCGCCGTGCTCATGGCCGGCGCCGCGGCGATGGGCCGCAAGGTCCACGTCTTCCTCCAGTACTGGGCGCTCGACGCGTTCCGCGCCGATCGGATCCTCAAGGACCACGGCGTCGCGCCGGAGGCCGGTCCGGAGGGCGCGGCGCTCTTCCAGCGTCACGGCGGCCTGCACTGGAGCGAGATCCTTCGCCAGGCCAAGGACATCGGCGAGGTCGAGATCCACGCCTGCTCGCTGTCGATGGAGATGTTCGGGCTCGGGTCGGCGACCTCGATCCGCTGGTCGACGGCCAGGAGGGGGTCGCGGGGTTCTTCCTGCACGCCGACGGCCCCGTGACGCTTCATCTAGGAGGTGTGGGAACCATGACGACGGTCGACATCACCCGTTCGATCGACGCTCGCGGCATGCCGTGTCCGGGGCCGCTGATGAGCCTGATCGGCGCGATCCGCGAGGGACAGGTCGGCGACGTGATCGAGGTCCTGTCCTCGGACGCGGGCTCGAGGACCGACATCCCTGCGTGGCTCGCGAAGGCGGGGCACGAGCTGGTCGAGGTCGTCGAGGAGGACGGCTTCACCCGTTTCGCGGTTCGGAAGGCGCGATAGCGATGCCCGCGCGGGTCGCGGTACTCGGCGGAGGTGTCGGCGGAACGCTCGTCGCCAACCTGCTCGACAAGGCGCTCGGGCGCGACGCACGGGTCTCCGTGATCGACCCGACCGGGATGCACCACTACCAGCCGGGCTACCTGTACGTCGCGCTCGGCCAGGCGAACGGGCGATGGCTGATTCGCGACGAGCGATCCGCTGCTTCGCCGGGCGTCGACCTGATCATCGACCGAGCCATCCGGATCCATCCGGACGCCGGCACGGTGCAGCTCGAACGCGGCGCGAGCGTCGACTGGGACTACCTGGTCATCGCGACCGGCGCGCGGCTGATGCACGATCGCATCCCGGGGCTCGTCGAGGGAGCGTACGGCTTCTATTCGCTGGACGATGCCCAGCGCCTTCGCGAGGAGCTTCGCGCGGTTCCGCGGGGGCCGGATCCTCGTCGGCATCGGCGGCATCCCCTACAAGTGCCCGCCGGCGCCCGTCGAGTTCGTGTTCATGCTCGAGGAGTACCTGCGCAAGCGCGGCGTCCGCGACCGGAGCAGCGTGACCCTGCTGTCGCCGCTCAATCGGGCCTTCACGATCGAGTCGGCGAGCAAGGTGATCCAGCCGATCCTCGAGGAGCGCGGCATCGAGCTGACCACGTTCTTCAACGTCGAGCAGGTGGATCCCGGCGGCCCACACGGTGACGTCGATCGAGGGCGAGAAGGCCGAGTACGACCTCCTCGTGCTCGTGCCGCCGCATCAGGGGCAGTAGGTCGTGATCGACTCGGACCTCGGTGATCCGGAGCGGCTGGCTGCCGACGGACCGCCTGACCCTGCAGGTCAAGGACCGGGACCGCATCTTCGCGATGGGCGACGCGACCGACCTGCCGATCAGCAAGAGCGGTTCGACCGCGCACTTCGAGGCGCCGGTCGTCGCGAGCAGGATCGCGTCCCTGGTACGCGGGAGCGCTCCGAAGACCAACTACGGCGGTCGCGTCATGTGCTTCCTGGAGACGGGGAACCGCAAGGCGACGGCCCTGCGATTCGATTACGAACACCCGCCCGACGCCGCCGAGGCCCAGCACGGTCTGGCACGCGGCGAAGTGGATGTTCAACAGGGTGTACTGGGAGACGGTGCCGCAAGGTCGTATCCCCGAGGCACCGCGACGGCATCGCAAAGGAGACAACCATGAGCGTGCAGATCGCTCGAACGCTTGATCTGAAGGGCCTGTCAGTGTCCGTTGCCGATCGTCAAGACGGCGCAGGCGATCAGGGAGCTCGGGTCCGGCGACCTCATCGAGGCACTCGCCACCGACCCGGGATCGGTCGCCGACTTCGGGGCGTGGTGCACGGCGACCGGCAACGAGCTCGTGGAGCAAGAGCGAGACGGACGACGTGTTCCGGTTCGTGATCAGGAAGAAGTGAGGTGAGAACGATGGCGGTTCGAGAGGCAGAGCTCGAGGTCCCGGCTCACGCGCACGAGGATCAGCACAAGCACCAGAAGCTGGTGATCATCGCGTGGAGCGGCGACCTGGACAAGGTCTGGCCGCAGATGATCCTCGCGACGACCGGCGCCGCGATGGGGATGCAGACCACGATCTTCTTCACGTTCTGGGGCCTGTTCTCGCTGGTCAAGGACGGGGTCCACATCACCGGCGACAACTGGATGCAGAAGATGGTTTCGATGATGGACCGGCCCGGGATGGAGCACCTGAAGCTCGGCAAGATGAACTTCGCGGGCGCCGGGCCGAAGATGATGAAGCACCTGGCCAAGGAGCACAAGGTCGCGAGCCCCGGCGAGTTGCTCGAGATGGCCCAGGATCTCGGCGTTCGGCTGGTCCCCTGCCAGATGACGATGGACCTGCTCGGGCTCACGCGTGAGGACATGATCGAGGGCCTCGGCGAGCCCGTGGGCGCGACGACGATGCTGCTGGAGGCGCAGGACGCCATCACGCTGTTCATCTGAGGAGGGTTGACATGTCGAACATCGTGGTGCGGTACCTGCAAGGTGACCGGCTCATGGCGGAAGTCCGCGGGCACGAAGTGACGGTGGACCAGCCCGCCGCGGACGGTGGCGAGGACCTGGCCCCGACGCCGACGGAACTGTTCCTGAGCGGGTTGGCGACGTGCGTCGGGTTCTATGCCGAGCGCTACCTGCGCAGGCACGATCTCGATCCGACCGGCCTCGTCATCGAGTGCGACTACGACTTCAGCGAGGACCCTCCGGCGAGGGTGCGCGAGATCCGGATCGCGGTGACGGCTCCGGGTCTTCCCGAAACCCGCCGCGAGCCATTCGCTCGGGTGATCGAACACTGCACGGTCCACAACTCGCTGGTGCGGCCGCCGACCGTGACGATGGACCTCGTTCGGTCGGAGCAGGCAGCCTGAGTCGGCCTGCGCCCTCGAGCGCGTCTTTGGGCTCTCTCGGCTCACGGTTGGGCCGGACGTTGGCGCAGGAACGCCGTTCGGGTGAACCAGATGCGTGTTGCTGGGGCGCCGCTTCGCGGGCCATCTCCTAACCCATCAAGCGCTTGACCGGATCGCGAAGACCACAGACGCGAGGGTTGCGCTTCGGTGGGGGCGTCCAGGGGCCACGAGGAGAGGCCCGATGGGCCCGTCGGCTTCAGGACTGTCGCCCCGTGGACCATCCCTCGATCGGGTGCAGGCTGTGGATGGAGGCGCCGGTCGAAGCGAGGTTCAGCGATGACACCGCCAAAGGTGCTGCTGATCGGGTACAACGGCGCGAACAACACCGGCGCCGAAGCGCTGCTGCAGGCCGACATCCAGGACTTTCGCGTCGTGTTCGGCGAGGACGCCGTGCTCACCGTTCCGGCCGTCAAGGACGCCGCGAACCTGCGCCGCTACCTGCGCGAAGGACCCACGCTGCGGATCGTTTCGATCCCCTCCGTCTTCTTCGGTGCCGTCCGGCGCCTCGTCCGTGAGCACGACCTCGTCGTGCTGGTCGAGGGCAGCGCGTACATGGACACGTGGACGTCGGCGCTCCTTGTGGTACTTCCTGTGGGCGACCCGGTGTGCGGCCCAGGAGGGCAAGCCCTGCCTCGCGTACGCCGTTGACGCGGGTGAGCTTCGACCTCGCAATCAGCGGCTGGTCCGCCGGTACGCGAGCAGCACGAACCTGGTCGTCACTCGGTCCGAGGCGGCGGCCGAGCGCCTGCGCGGCTGGGGTGTGACCGCGCCGGTCGAGTGGACCGCGGACAATGCGTTCAACTTCGAGCCGCGACTCCGCGACCAGGAGTGGGCCACGCTCTGGCCCGAGGACCAGCGACCGTCCGTCGGCATCGCGGCCGTCGACTTCTACCGCTGGCCGGTCGTGATCCGGCCGTGGGGCCGGTCGCAGGACCGTTACCGCTGGCCGTACTACTTCTCCACGTCCCCGGAGCGCAGGCGCGCCAGCACGGAGCTCGCCCGCCGGTACGCGCGCCTCGCGGATCGCGTGGTCGAGGAGCACGACCGATCCGTCGCGCTCATCTGCATGGAGGAGCTCGACGAGCCGATCGCCCGCGCGATCCACGACGAGATGATGCACGAGGATCGGGCTCGGGTGTTCTCGTCGCGAGAGCACGATGCGTCGCGCATGACGGCGCTCCTGCGGCGCCTCGGCGTGCTCGTGACCTCGCGGTACCACGCGTCGGTGCTGTCTCTCGCGGCCGCGGTGCCCCAGCTCGCCGTCGGACACGATCTCCGGCTCCGCACGCTCTATTCGGAACTGGGGATCGAGGACCGGTACTTCCTCACACCCGACGAGCCGGACGTGGTCGACCGGATGACCGACGCGGTCGACGAGCTCCTGCTCGATCCGGTCGAGGTGCGGGAGCGCCTCCGCGTCGGTCACGACGCGCATCTCGCCGCGGCTCGACGGAACCGTGAGCTCCTGCGGAGCTTCGCCGGTCAGCACGGGTGGGGGGTGCCGGCATGGGCGACGTAGTGCTGCTTACCGGGGGGACCGGGTTCCTCGGCACCGAGGTGGCGGCCCGCCTGCTCGAGCGCGCCGATCTCGAGATCGTGTCGCTCGTGCTCGCGGACACCGATGCCGAGGCCGCTCGCGCCTCGGACCGGGCCTGGTGGTTCCGGCCGGACCTGCGTCGCCGAGCTCGGAGCCCGCATCCACGCCATCGCCGGGGACGTCGCCAAGCCAACGCTGGGTCTCGACCCGGGCACGTACGCGGATCTCTGCGATCGGGTGACCCACATCGTCCACTCCGCGGCCGACCTGCGGGTCGATGCGACCGTCGAGGAGCTGCGCGTCACGAACGTCGACCGGTGCGGCGAACATCCTCGAGCTTCGCGCGGTCGGCCGCACAGGCTCGCGCGTCTCGTCCACGTGTCGACCGCGTACGTGGCCGGGGGTCGGAAGGGCACCGTGAGCGAGGACGACCTGACCGACGCCTTCGGCTTCGGGAGCCCGTACGAGCAGACGAAGTACGAGGCCGAACGTCTCGTCCGTGACGCCGCGTCGGAGCTCCCGGTCACGGTCGTCCGGCCCTCGATGATCGTCGGCGACTCGAGAACGGGCGACATCAAGACGTTCAACACGTTCTACGCGCCGCTGCGGCTGTTCCTGTCGGGCAAGCTCCGGATCGTTCCAGCCAGACGCGACCTTCGCGTCAACATCGTGCCGGTCGACTACGTCGCGGACGCGATCGTCAGCCTGACGTTCGACCCGCGCGCCGTGGGGATGACGTTCCACCTCACGACACCCACCGATGAGCTTCCCACCGCAGGCGACGTCCTCGCGTTCGCTCGTGGGTGGGCGCGAGAGCACCTCGGCGTCCGGCTGCGGTCGCCGGTCTTCCTCCCGATCGGGCTCCGGCTCGGGGGACGCACCGTCCGGCTCCTCAAGCCGTACTTCCGGGAGCGTCGTCGCTTCCGGCGCGACCACGCCGACGAATTGCTCGGTCCGACGGTTCCCGGCTGGTGCGACTACCTGCCGACCCTGCTGGAACACGCGACCTCCCACGGCTTCCTGCATCGTTCCGATCGCACCGTCCACGAGCAGGTCCTGTTCCGACTGGCGAGTCGGCGTCTGCCCGTCCGCTTCGTGGACGTCGACGCGAACGGTGGCCGGACGCCTCGATCGGCGACCGAGGTTCGGCGCGAGATCGAAGCCGCCGCGGTGGCGCTCCGCGCGATGGGCGTCGGGGCCGGGACCCGGGTCGCGATCGTCGGCTCGAACGGCACGCGCTATCTCGTCGTGGACGTCGCCGTCGGCCTCGTCGGCGGTGTCAGCGTTCCGCTGTACGCGACGACGCCTCCCGAGGACCTCGACGACGTGATGCGCCGGAGCCGTTCGGAACTCCTGTTCGTGGGAGCCCCGGCCGTGATGGAACGTCTCGACGAGCTCGCGACGAGGGTGCCGATCGTCTCGTTCTGCCGAGTCGATCCGACTGTCGACCGCGAGGTGATCCCGTGGAGATCCTTCCTCGAGACCGGCCTGGCGAACGGCGACGCCGAGGCCCCAACGTTCGCGCCGGTCGGTCCGGACGATCTCGCCACGATCCGGTACACGTCGGGCACGACGGGACCGCCGAAGGGTGTCGCGTTCACCCACGCGCAGCTCCGGTGGATGGCCGAGACGATGGCCTCGCTCGTCCCGTGGGGCATCCGGACGCGGCCGAATCGGTACCTGTCGTTCCTGCCGATGAGCCATGTGGTGGAGGGCATCCTCGGCACCTACAGCCCGTACGACCTGCCCGCGCCCGTCGAGGTCACGTTCCTGGAGGACTTCCGGCGGGTGGCCGCGACGCTTGCCGGCCGTTCGTCCGACCGTCTTCTTCTCCGTGCCCCGCCTGTACCAGAAGGTCTGGGAGGGGCTCGAACGAAGCCGCGATCGGAGCCCGGTACCAGCGGATGCGCGAGGGATCGCTCCGAGGACTCCTCCGACCGCTGGTTCGCCGCGCGATGCTCCGCCGAGCGGGCCTGGATCGCTGCGCGCAGCTGCTCGTCGGCTCGGCAGCCGTCGACGAACAACTGCTGAGGTCCTTCCACGAGCTCGGCGTCGAGATCCACGAGGCGTACGGGCTCACCGAGGCCCCGCTCGTGGCGCTGAACCGCCTGGGCCGGAACCGCATCGGGTCCTGCCGGCGAGCTGCTGCCCGAGACACAGGTCCGGGTCGCCGACGACGGCGAGCTCGAGGTCCGGGGACCGCAGGTGATGGCCGGCTACGTCGACGAGGACGAGCAGCCGTTCCGCGACGGCTGGCTCCGGACGGGCGATCTCGGCCACGTCACCGCCGACGGCCGACTCGTCATCGACGGGCGCAAGAAGGAGCTGCTGAAGACCGCGTACGGGAAGTACCTCCAGCCCTCGAGGATCGAGGCCATGCTCCGTCGGATCCCCGGCGTCGCGGAGGCGATGGTCGTGGGGGAGGGGAGGCCGTTCTGCGCCGCGCTGCTCTGGGTGGAGGGGGTCGACGGCGCGACCGCCGTCGACGCGGCCGTGACCGAGATGAACCGGCTGCTGTCGCATCCCGAGCAGGTGAAGCGGTGGACCGTGCTCCCGAACGACCTCTCGATCGAGGGCGGGGAGCTCACCGCGAACCTCAAGCTCAGGCGACACGAGGTGGAGGCGAGGTTCCACGGCGAGATCGAGCGGCTGTACGAGGAGCATCCGACGGCTCTGATCCGGAACGCGGTGGGTGCGGGAGCGCGGCCATGAGCCTCCGTCTGCGGGCGCTCGAGCTCCACGTGCCCGACGTCGTGGCGCGTTCGGCGCTGCGCCGGCTCTTCGACGCGACGGCGTCCGCGTTCGGCCGCGAGCCCGAGGACGTGAGCGGGTTGGATCGCCGCGCGCTCCTCGAGCGGTACGCGTCGTTCACGAGCCGGTGCGCGGAGCGGGCGCTCGTCGGCCACACGGATCTCGACACCGTCTCCCGCCGCATGTGGGCGCACGCATACGCCCTGGGCGCGTCGCTCCGCCGCCGGCTCGGCGTCCGAACCCGGGCCGAGGCGCTGCGCGCCGCACGGATCGCCTACCGGATGATCGGGATCGATCTGCGGGCGGACCGGCACGGCGATGTGACGGTCGACCGATGCGCGTTCGCAGAGCGGTACTCGCCGGAGGTATGCCGGCTGATGTCCGCGCTCGATGCCGGCCTGATCGCGGGTCTCACGGACGGAGGCCGGCTCGCGTTCTCGGAGCGGATCACCGAGGGGCGACCGCGGTGCCTCGCCCGGATCTCGTGGGAGGGGGCGTCGACGTGAGGAAGCGGGCGATCGTCGTGGGCAGCGGCGCCGGCGGTGCCACGGTCGCCCGGGAGCTCCAGGGCGCGTTCGACGTGACCGTGGTAGAGGCCGGCCGGGAGTTCCAACGCGCCACGCTGGAACGGAGATCGATCGAACGGTTGCGCCGGAGCCGGCTGCTCGTGGACCCCCGGTTGGTGCGCCTTGTCTACCCGCCGATCCGGTTCCGCCGGACGCCGGACATGCTCCTCGTCAATGGGATCGGGACGGGCGGGACGACCACGATGGCGACCGGGAACGGGATCCGCATGGACGAGGACCTGCGGGCGCTCGGGCTCGATCTCGATCGTGAGTTCGACGAGATCGCGCGCGAGATCCCGATCACGACCGCTCACCGAGGCCGCTGGCACCCGACGACGAGACGCCTGTTCCGAGCTTTCGAGGATCTCGGCCTCGGCCCGGTCGTCCTGCCGAAGATGGGCGACGCCGAACGGTGCCGGCACTGCGGCCGCTGCATGCTCGGCTGCCCGTACGGACGGAAGTGGGACAGCCGTGCGTACCTCGACGAAGCCGTTCGGCGTGGCGCCCGGCTGGTGACCGGGAGCGCGGTGACCGAGGTCGTGATCGAGGCGGCCGGGCGACCGGCGTGGTGACGCGGACGAAGGCGCTCCACCGGTTCGTCCCCGCCGACCTCGTGGTGCTGGCCGCCGGAGGGTTCGGGACCCCCGCGATCCTCGAACGCTCGGGCATCGGGTGCGAGCCGACGCTCTTCGTCGACCCCGTCCTCACGGTCGCGGCCCGCGTCCCGAACGCGTGGCAGTGCAACGAGATCGAGATGCCGTTCGTCGTGCAGCGCGAGGGCTACATCCTCGTCCCCGTACTTCGACTGGATCAGCAGCCTGTTCCACCCCGCGTGGCGTCACCGCCTCCAGGACATCGTGGGCATCATGATCAAGCTCGCGGACGAGAGCGTCGGATCCGTATCGGGCGGGAAGGTCCACAAGCTCCTCACCCCCGCGGATCGCTCGCGGCTGGACGAGGCGCGTTGACGTCGCCACCGAGATCCTCGCCGGGTTCGGCGCCGATCCGCACGCGGTGTTCCTCGGCACGGTGCACGCGGGTCACCCGGGCGGCATGCTCCCGCTCACCGAGGCGTCCGCGCCAACGATGCACGACGACCGACTGCCCGAGAACGCTCTACGTCGCCGACGCCACGCTCTTCCCGAGGTCGCTCGGCAACCCGCCGATCCTGACGATCATCGCGATGGCGAAGCGGATCGCCGCGATCTGCGCCGGCGAATTCGCACCCTCGCACCTCCCAGCGTCGCAACGCTAGGGTCGGCTTCGCCGACTACCCGCTCGCAGCCGAGATCGCGGTGCGGGCGCGTCAGGGGCTCGTCGGCCCAGCGGACCAAGATGCGCTCGGGGATCGTGACCACTCCGAACCGTCGCCACCCCCCTGGTCGACCCGCGGGCCCGTATCCGCGCTGTTCGGGAACTTCGTGATGCCGCGACCGCCGACGAATGCGTCGAGCGCCTTCATCACCGTGATCGGTCCGAGGCCGACGAACATATCCGAGACGCGGTCCATGCCGGGCCGGGAGCCAGATGGTGTTCGTGAAGGGGAGCCAGGGGAGCGGGCGTTGCCGGAAGCGGCCGGAGCCCTCCATCGCGGCGGTGCCTACCCCGGGGACGCCGTCCGCGTACGCCGTCTCGACGTACCGGCCGACCGGCGCCGGTACCTCGATCCCGGACACGTGATCACGCATCGAGACCCTTCCCCGCCCCGTTCAGTCGGCGAGGGTTTCAAACACCTCGTAGACCATCAAGGCAGCCAGAAGATCCCCTGGAAGATCGAGAGAGGGTACTCCCAGAACGAATTCGCCTGGTGCCAGAACGCCTCCTCCACTCACATAGCTTCGTTGAGCCTTCCAGGCCCTCTGTCCACCGTTCGCGCCGTCCACAACCCGATCCCCGTGACCAACACCGCCAACAGACTGAGGAGCGCGAAGACCCTCAGCACGCCACCGAGTTCAAACACGGCTGCGATGCCCAGGGCGTTCATGGCGACGAGGACGGCCACGAGGAACCGACCATCACGGTCAGCTTGGCTGGCACCCATCGTTCTCTCCTTTCACTTCCACGCGAGGCCGAAGACCCGGACGGTTTCAGCCGATCGGGCTACGGGCCACGCAGCCTGCCTCCGCCTCCTACCCTGCCCCAGACACGAATCCGCCGCTAGGGCCGGTCGGTCCTGAGAAGCCATCCCGAACGGCCCGGCGGCAGCGAGCTCACAACGGCCGACCTGCAGCCAGGCCTGCTCCAGGAGCCACTGCGGGTCATTCCGGGCTTCAACTGCTGTCTGCCCGCGCGCGCTCGGGAGCGGCGGGCGCAGTGGATCTCGCCGAACCGCGCGACCGCCCCCGGGGTCCGGCAATACGGCGGACATCGAGGATCGGTTTCGGCTCCCGAGCGTCCGGCGATCGAGGTCGGGCACGGCCGCTCCGATCCGCTCATCACCCACGCGAAGATGCTCCGGCTCGAGCTGCTCAAGGT